>NZ_CP142738.1:2492500-2503176 GCF_037014675.1 Turicibacter sp. KK003 | reverse complement strand
CGTGTACACCTCATCTTAGAGTCTCTTCTATCAACATTATAGCATAACAAAATGTTAAAGAAGTCCACAAACTATAAAAAAAAATAAAAACTTATTAACATCTTGTGGATATTATTAAAATCAATACATATTACTACACTTTTCGACAACAAAAGGTGGATAAACTATTCTAATTTTATTGATATTATCAACGTTTCTATTATTTATCCTCATATCCACATGTCATATAATCAACAAATTGTCGAAATGTTGATTATATTGTGGAAAGTGAGATAAAATTAACACTATATCTATGTTTATTAACATATCCACATGTGTATATAATTTTTATTATCTGGACAATATATAGGTGCTTATGCAAAAAGTAATGTTTGACTTTCTTCTGAATATTTACTATAATATTGAATTATGCTATGGTATAAGACTCTTAGGAGGTGTTATAGATGAAACGTACTTGGCAACCTAACAAACGTAAACGTGCAAAAACTCATGGTTTCCGCGCTCGTATGGCAACACCAGGAGGACGTAATGTTTTAGCGCGTCGCCGTAAAAAGGGTAGAAAAGTGTTATGTGCATAAGACCACTCTTTAAAGTGGTCTTTTTACTATATAAAAAACTATAGCGGGTGAGCTAATGCAAAAAAAATATCGAATTAAAAAAAGTACCGAAATAGAAAAAGTAATGAAGCGTGGTCGTTCAAGGGCAAATTCTTATTTCATTATATATAAATGTATTAACAAGGAAATAGCTAATCCCCGGTTAGCTATTTCTGTGGGAAAAAAGGTCGGAAAAGCCTTTGAACGCAATAAGGTCAAACGATACGTTCGAAATATTACTATAGAACATCTAAATGAGATAAACCCGGATTATGACTATTTTGTTATTGCACGAAAAGGTGTAAAGGAATTAGATTATGCCGAATGTAAGTACCAATTAGAGCAACTATATAAAAAGATCGGAATGATCCCAAAGTCATAAATATAAAAAACGTCAAAATAGACCTCAAATGGGGTCTATTTTGACGTTTCACTAACCCAAATGTTAAAATAAATTATTATTTAACTATACTAGTTTCGGAGGTGTTTGCATGTTTCAAGATACAATCGCAGGTATTGCCACTGCCATGGGAGAGGGAGCTATCTCTATTATTCGTGTCAGCGGTAAGGATGCCATATCCATTACAAATAAGTTATTGAATGGGCGAGATTTACATAAAGCTCAAAGTCACACGATTAACTACGGTTTTATATACAATCCCGAAACGGGAGAAAAGGTTGATGAAGTGCTAATTTCAGTGATGCGTGCTCCACGCACCTTTACTGCCGAAGATGTTGTTGAAATAAATTGTCACGGTGGGATATTGGTAACAAATAAAATTCTTGAATTGCTATTGGTTGCCGGAGCACGAGTCGCTGATCCCGGAGAGTTTACAAAAAGGGCATTTTTAAATGGGAGAATCGATTTAGCCCAAGCGGAATCTATTATGGATATCATCCATGCTAAAAGTGAACAATCATTATCTCTGGCCTTGAATGGATTAGATGGTAGAATATCACGTCTAATTAAGGAAATGCGCGAGGAAATATTGAACATTATTGCGAATATAGAGGTTAATATCGATTACCCAGAGTATGATGATGTAGAGGAGATGACTTCCGAATTACTACTTCCTCTTTCCATGAAGATAAGGGAAAAAATGATTAAGCTTTTGGAAACTGCTAAAACTGGACAAATTTTAAGAGATGGAATTAAAACTGCAATTATTGGACGACCAAACGTAGGAAAATCAAGTCTACTTAATCAGTTGATGCGGGAGGAAAAGGCAATTGTAACGGATATAGCTGGGACTACCAGGGATACTGTTGAAGGATATATAAATGTTGGTGGATTAACACTTAATTTAATTGATACAGCTGGAATACGGGAAACAACAGATATTGTGGAAGCTATTGGCGTAGAAAAGTCGAAAAAAATATTAAGTGAAGCACAACTAATCTTACTCGTTTTAAATAATAATGAACCACTAACAGATCAAGATAGACAGTTATTAAAACTTACAGATGAAAAAAAACGAATTATTATTTTGAATAAAACAGACTTAGAATCTAATATTGAACGTAATGAAATTCCTAACTATATTGAAACTTCAATGGTTTTAGATGAGGGTATTGAACTTTTAGAAAATAGTATTAAAGAAATGTTTGAGCTAGGAGAGATAGGTTCTACGGATATGACCTATATATCAAATGCTCGTCATATCGCTAAATTAAAGCAGGCCCTTACCTCCCTCGAAGATGCAATTGAAGCGATGAAAATAGGGATGCTTGTGGATATGGTTGAAATTGATATAAAAAATGCCTGGCATATTCTTGGGGAAATTCTCGGGGAAGATATTGGAGATGCATTACTAGATGAATTATTTAGTAAATTTTGTTTAGGAAAATAAATCAAAATGTAATTAAAATAAGTACACAAGTCAAACTTAATAAAATACTTTTTAAACGAAGCTATTTGAATAAGAATAGTTTCGTTTTTTCTTTTATTTGTTATTTTTAAGGTTGGTTCGATGAAGAAATAAGGCCTGTTATGGATGTTTTTAAATGTAATTTTATTTAATACTTTATTTCTTATCTATTAAGTGTATTAGCACTTTATTATATATAACGAGTGTGCCTATAGAAAAAAGAAACACTTAAATAAGTATTAGAAGGGTGAACAGTAATCGACAATATAAAACATTATGCGATAAAATATACACAGCATGTGTGTATAAATTTTAAATACATCAACAGTTTATTAACAAGATATCTACAATCTAAAATATGATAATATCAATAAATTTAGGGTTTATCCCCAATATCCACATATATTATTTTTATTATTATTAAAAAAAGAAAAAATATATTATCGAATTATGTAGAAATTTGTTATTTATCTCGAGATAACATCGAAAAAAGAAAAAAACAGTTATTTTGTAAGAAAATGAGTTATATCGCTTGAATTCCGAGAGTTTTAAACTTTAAATATTTAAGATCACTTGTGTTTAATCTCTATAATTCGACAAAAACAAACACCTTATTCACATAGTTGTTGATAATAATCGACATATATCAACAACTTGTCTACAATTTATTCACATCCAAAAACATCGTTAAATCGACACTTTAGTACACTTATCCACTGTATCCCCAACGTTTATTATTGATTTTATTATTTAAACAAAATATTATTAATTATTGCATTTTGCGACTAAAAGCATTATTTTTTGACATATGACAACAGATTCTTTGTATCGAAGTTTAGGTGAAATAATAAAAAAATAATATTTTAAAAAATACAATAAAAGGACTAGCGAAAATAATCAAATTTAAATTCTGCAAAATAAAACATAAATTAACATAATTCACGTTATTGCAAAAATTTTATTATTTTGTCGAAGAAGGTGTTTGGAGTATAGGATAAATATTCGATGAGTAAATATTGACTAATAAGAGCAAAGGGTATAATATTTAAATAATTAAATATTTACGTTGAAAAGGAGAGTAGCTTTTAATTGAAATTGTAGCGATCTAGGGATGGTGAGAGCCTAGAATGGATTTGGAAGTGAAGAACACCTTGGAGTAACTTACCGAAAACAATGTTTGTAAGTAGATTAAGTCGTAAATTCCGCGTTAAGGATGAAGTGTAAGAACTATATGTTCTTAAACTAGGGTGGTACCGCGGATTAACAGTCATTCGTCCCTTTTTTGGATGAGGACTGTTTTTTATTTTTAGTAATTAAAAAAATTAAGGAGGATTTTTAGATGGAGAAAGTTGTAACACGACAATTATTTAGAAACTTAGAACGATTTGAACATCAGTCTATTGAATTGAATGGATGGGTTAGAAATAATCGTGCTCAAAAATCTTTTGGCTTCTTAATGATTAATGACGGATCATTTTTTGAAACCATTCAGGTTGTATATGAGGAAAGTTTAGATAATTTTAAAGAAATCCAAAAAATCCGTGTAGGTTCAGCTGTAACTGTATATGGAGTAGTTATACCTACGCCAAATGCTAAACAACCTTTCGAGATTAAAGCGCATAAATTAGTCTTAAAAGGAGATTGTCCGGAAGATTATCCAATTCAACCTAAAAGACATACTCGTGAATTCTTAAGAGAAGTAGCTCATTTACGTCCCCGAACTAATTTGTTTTCTGCCGTTTTTAGAGTGCGTTCATTAGTTGCATTTGCAATACATAGCTATTTTCAAGAAAAAAACTTTGTATACGTGCATACCCCAATTATTACAGGTTCTGATGCTGAGGGAGCGGGAGAGATGTTTCGAGTTACAACACTAGACTTAGATAATATCCCTCGAAATGAGGAAGGAGTCGTAGATTTCAAACACGATTTTTTTGCTAAGTCTACTAACTTAACAGTATCGGGACAACTTGAAGGGGAAGCATTCGCTCTTGCCTTACGAGATGTTTATACATTTGGCCCGACTTTCCGTGCAGAAAATTCTAATACCCAACGTCATGCATCAGAATTTTGGATGATTGAACCAGAAATGGCGTTTGCCGACCTAAAAGACGATATGGATATGGCAGAGGGAATGATTAAATATATTATTAACTATGTACTAGAAAATGCCCCAGAAGAGATGAACTTTTTTGATCAGTATGTTAGCAAGGGAGTACTAAATCGAGTTCAAACTGTTGCTAATTCTACATTTAAACGAATTACCTATACAGAAGCAATCGATATTTTATTAACTGCCAATAAAAAGTTTGAAAATAAAGTTGAATGGGGGATTGACTTGTCGACTGAACACGAAAGATACCTGACTGATGAAGTTTTTAAATCGCCGGTATTTGTAACAGACTATCCTAAGGACATTAAAGCATTTTATATGAGAGTTAATGATGATCAAAAAACAGTAGCAGCTATGGACCTGTTAGTTCCAGGGGTAGGAGAACTAATAGGAGGATCCCAACGAGAGGAGCGTCTAGATATTTTAGAAAAACGTATGGAGGAAATAGGTGTTCCTACAGAAGATTTAAATTGGTATTTAGACTTACGTCGTTATGGTGGTGTGACTCATTCAGGATTTGGATTAGGTTTTGAGCGTATGGTTATGTATCTAACTGGAGTTGAAAACATTCGTGACGTAATTCCTTTTCCACGTACCCCTAAAAATGCTGAATTCTAATTGATGATAAAAAAACTAGAAAAATAGATATAAAATGTACCCTAGAGAGTAGACAAATAAAAAAAGTCTACCTTCTAGGGCCTTTTTGTTATAATATTAACTATTAGATTTTAGGAGGATTTTAAATGAGCAAGAAGTTATTTACACCACAAGAGATTGAACAACTCAAACAAAACGAATATGTTAAGTCAGTATCTGAAAAAGGGATTACTTATACGAAAGAATTTAAGGAGAACTTTATTATGATGAGCGAGAAAGGAAAGTTTCCGCGAGAGATATTCGAATACTATGGATTTAATGTTACGGTGCTTGGCATGCAGCGTGTGAATTCTGCAGCTAAACGTTGGAAACAAGCCTTTAAAACCCAGGGCCCATTAGGATTGGATGATAGTCGTACTAAGAATTCTGGAAGGTCCCTAAAACGAGAGTTAACGCTAGAAGAACAATTATTACGCACGCAGGCTAAATTAGAAGTTTTAAAGATTGAGAACGAATTATTAAAAAAGTTGAGACTCATGAGAAAAATGCTCGAATAGTCTCTAAAGAAGTAAAGTTTCAAATGATTCATCAAGTAGTGAATCAGACATCAACTAAATTTAAATCTTTAATTTCTCATTTATGCGATAGTCTTGGTGTTTCAAGATCAGGTTATTATCGTTATTTTTCGTTATGTGCTGAAGAAGCTCGTTTAAAGCGATTAAAGGAGGAACAACATCGTTTAGAAGTTATTCAAAAGGCCATTTGTTTTAAGGGACGAAAAAACAAGGGAATTCGCCAAGTAGCGATGGTTCTTAAAGGGGAATTCAACATTATCTTTAACCTAAAATCTATTCATCGAATCATGAAAAAGTATGGACTATTGAGTCAAGTTCGTCGAAGCAATCCCTATCGTAAACTCGCTAAAGCGACACAAGCACATCGTGTCTGTCCAAATCTTGTTAATCGTCAATTTAGGCCATTAGAACCTTATAAAGTTCTATTAACCGATATCACTTATTTAAAATATGGAAAGGGTCAGACTGCCTATCTCTCGACCATCTTAGATAGTGCAACAAATGAAGTTTTAGCTTTTCAATTAAGTGAGCATTTAAAGATAGATTTTGTTCTCCAAACACTGAACCAACTTCAAGAAAATCCGACTGTCCAATTAACGAAGGAAACGATTATTCACTCCGATCAGGGCGTGCATTATACGAGTCCGCAATTTTCGAATCAATTAAAGGAATTAGGAATTCAACAATCAATGTCTAGGAAGGGGAATTGTTGGGATAACGCTCCACAAGAATCATTTTTTGGGCATCTAAAAGATGAAGCAGATATAACCAATCAACTGACATTTGATGATTTACTCATTGAAATTGAAGAATATATAGATTATCATAACAACTTTAGATATCAATGGAATTTAAAAAAGCTGACTCCTGTAGGATACAGAAATCAGCTTCAAGTTGCTTAGGTTTTTTTCTTTGTCCTTGACAAAGGGTACAGATTAATTATTTTCCTAGTTTTTTTTGTTTTTTTTATAGATATAATTTAAAAAATTGATTCCAAAAAATTCTAAATAGAATAAGACATCGTATATATTTATAAAATTATTGCAATAATCATATAGAATGGATAAAATAAATTGTGCTATAATTAAAAGATAAAATTACACATTATGGATGATGGTAGAATGGTTATGAGTAAAATAACGGGTGTGGTTAATTTTCATATGAAATTAACTCAAGGTTTAGAGGTAACAGAGACCTCGTATGAGACGCAAGGAAAATATTATAAAAAAAATAATATAGGCTTTTTATTCTTTGAAGAGAAAAATATTGACGATGACCATATTACGAAGTGTAGATTAGAATTTGATGATAACACTATTCGTATTCGTCGCAATGGAACGATAATATTAGATCAAAGATACACCACAAAAAAAAATGTAGATGGGTATATAAAAACGCCTTACGGTGAACTTATTAGCACGGTAAAAACTCATTGTTATAATCTAGAGGAATGCGAAAATAAATTTCGGATAAATTTAGACTACGATTTAACTGTACAAAAGGAAAGAGTAGGAAATTATAAACTGAGCATTTATTTTAAAAAGGAGGATATGTCTTAGATATGATCCAAACGCTGAAAGAAAACTTAAAGAATGAAATTAAGGAAACAGTTATCAAGTGTGGTTATGTTTCTTGTGAGGAAGATATCAATGTTATTTTAGAAAATGCGAAAGATGCAAAACACGGGGATTATTCGACTAATATTGCAATGCAGTTAACTAAACGTGCAAAGAAAAATCCACGTATTATAGCTGAAGAAATAGTAAAAAACTTTGATACAAATAAAGCTGATGTTGCAAAAATTGAAATTGCCGGCCCAGGTTTTATCAATTTTTTCCTGAAAAAGACGGTATTTACTAAGTCTATTAAAGGCATCATTGATTTAGGTGATGATTACGGTAAAAGTAATTCCGGAAAAGGTTTGAAATATAATGTTGAGTATGTTTCAGCTAATCCGACTGGCGACCTACATTTAGGTCATGCTCGAGGAGCTGCCTTGGGTGATTCTCTTTGCCGACTTTTGTCGAAAGCGGGATATGATGTGACTCGTGAATACTATGTAAATGATGCGGGAAATCAAATTCATAATTTAGTTGTTTCGGCTTATGCTCGTTATTTAGAGGCATTAGGGAATGAATCAAAAATGCCGGAAGATGGTTATTATGGACCGGACATTATTTTGTTAGGACAAATGATGGCGGAAAAATATAAAGAGCAATTTGTTGGAAAATTAGATGAAAATTATGATTTGATTCGTCAAATATCGCTTGATTATGAGTTAGATAAAATTAAAAAAGATTTAAATATGTTTGGGGTAGAATTTGATTTATTTACGAGCGAGAAATCAATCTACGATAAAAACCTCGTGAAAGAATCAATAGATCTTCTTCAATCAAAGGGATATATTTATGAAAAAGATGGGGCAATTTGGTTCCGTTCGACTGATTTTGGAGACGACAAGGATAGAGTTTTAAAAAAATCAGATGGCTCATATACTTACCTAACACCGGATATTGCAAATCATATCGAAAAACTTAATAGAGGAAATGATAAGTTAGTAGATATTTGGGGAGCAGACCATCATGGATATATTGCTCGCGTAAAAGCTGCGATGCAGGCATTAGGATATGAGGCGGATAAATTAGAGGTAGATATTATTCAGATGGTTCGCTTAATTAAAGACGGAGAAGAGTTCAAAATGTCTAAGCGAACGGGAAAAGCTGTTACGATTCGTGATCTTGTTGATGAGGTTGGAGTAGATGCTGTTCGTTATTTCTTTGTCATGCGTAGTGGTGAAACACAAATGGATTTCGATTTAGATTTGGCTACGAAAAAGTCAAATGAAAATCCTGTTTACTATGCTCAATATGCACATGCAAGAACATGTTCTATATTAAGACAGGCTAAAGAAAAAGGCTTTTCCGTTGACGTAAAAGAAAATTATGAATTTATTAATCACGAAAAAGAGTATGAAGTTATTAAATTAATGGGGGAATTTCCTAACGTTGTAGCAGATGCAGCAGCAAAAAGACGTCCTCATTTAATTTGTAATTACGTAAATGATTTAGCAACAGCCTTCCATAGCTTATATAATGCTGAAAAAGTAATTAATGAAGAGGATAATGCAAAAACAAACGAAAAATTAGCATTGATCCAAGCTCTTGAGATAACTATAAAAAATGCATTAAATTTAATTGGAGTATCGGCGCCGGAAAGAATGTAAATTATACAGAGGAGGATTTAGAATGACTACACATAATGAAGAAATGTCAATGTTAGAAGTAGCGGAGTTATTAATTCAAAGAAAAATAAAGCCTCAAAAATTCGAGAAAATCGCTAAAGAGGTATGCGAAATTATGGGATTAACTGATGAACAGTTTCAAGCAAGATTACCACAATTTTATTCAGATTTGACCTTAAGCGGTAAGTTTGTAACTGTGGGTGAAGATAAATGGGATTTAAAATCACGTCAAAAATATGAAGTAGCTAACTATGATACATATGATATCGATTTCGATGATGAGGAAGTAGAAGCAATTACTGAAGATGGGTTTGATACATATGATGCCGAACCTGTCTACAAGGAAGAAATGGATAAAGATGAAACTGATGAGTTTTTAGATAAGGCTGATAATGAAGATGATTACAGTGATGAAAGTGAAGTAGAGGTTGATGAGGACCCAGAAGAGTTTGAAGGTCTAGCTATATACCAAGAGGATGAATTAGAATAGTTGTTCAAATTAAGGTTTTTAGGTTAAGACGATAAAAGATTAATCTCAGGAAAATAATAGATACTCGTAAATCTTCCAACAAATGGATGCTTAATAGTAGCGTTTGTTGGAAGATTTTTTTGATGCACTATGTTAAAAGGTTAATGAAATGATAGTCTATCGCAGTGAAAGACTAAATTGAAATCCTAGTGGCTATACTGCTAGGATTTTTGTTTTAGGTTTTGTTAGATTTTGAACCATGAGAATACGAGATTTAATTACCCTAGCAATGGAGGAAATGTACGAGCTTCGCTACATACACTAGGGGACCCAATGATAGAAACTACGGTATCCAAAGGCAATACGCCTAATGACCTTAATTTTATTATTAATTCCTTCGATGGGACCATTTGTGTAATGAGTTGAGAGAGTATTTTTAATATAGGATTGATAAGTTTTAAAGGTTTGGAAAGCTGTTTGAAACTCAGGAGAAACAAGTGGGTGTTCCGTTTCGAGTAAATGATTAAATCGTTTTAAGTTTTTCGTCTGAAGAGCGAAAAGTAACTCTGGGTATAAATCATAAGTTGCTTTTAATTCAGAAGGTGTTTAAAACAGTAAACTGATCGATAAGTGGTGACATTAAGTAAAGCGTGAGATTTTAAAAATAAACGTTAATAACGTTTGAATTTACGACCATGCTTTTTGAACTTTTTCATGAATCGAATTCGAGTTTTATTCAGTGCACGAGAGAGATATTGAACAAAATGAAATTTATCAATGATAATTTAGGCATGAGGAAAAAGATTCTTAATGAGGCTGATGTAAGGAGCGTACATATCAATCACAATATTTTTCACTCGATGACGTGCTTCCTTTGTGTATCGTTTAAAATAAGCTTGAAGGGAGCTTAAACGACGATCTTCAACGATATCGATGATTTGTTTTGAGTCAGCATCGCAAAAGATAAAAGACATATGACCCTCAGCAGATTTAACGGATTTAAATTCATCAAAACAGAGATTTTCAGGTAAATAATTAAGGTTTAAAGTTTGAGAGTTATAAAAGCTATGGATGATTCGATTGACGGTTGAATGAGAGACCTGATGGCGACGTGCAATATCACATTCAGAAATTTTATTTTGGGCCTCTAAAGCAATGGCGTGTTTCGTGTGATAAGAAATGTAATAGTTCTTTTCAACGATTGAAGTACTTAGTGT
>NZ_CP142738.1:2452500-2487500 GCF_037014675.1 Turicibacter sp. KK003 | reverse complement strand
TGAGTAGCGAAAGATAGGTGAGAATCCTATCCATCGAAAGCCTAAGGTTTCCAGGGGAAGGCTCGTCCGCCCTGGGTAAGTCGGGACCTAAGGTGAGGCCGAAAGGCGTAGCCGATGGACAACAGGTAGAGATTCCTGTACCACTTAATAAACTGAAGGAGTGACGGAGAAGGCTAAGTTGAGCGTGTGAATGGATTCACGTGTAAGCAGTGAGGTGGTCATGTAGGCAAATCCGCATGGCGAAACATTGAGCTGTGATGCCGAAAGCCCGAAAGGGTGAAGTCAGCTGATGTCACGCTTCCAAGAAAAGCTTCTAGGGATAATTTATTAGGTGCCCGTACCGATAACCGACACAGGTAGGCGAGGAGAGAATCCTAAGATGAGCGAGAGAACTCTTGTTAAGGAACTCGGCAAAATGACCCCGTAACTTCGGGAGAAGGGGTGCTTGTGAAAGCAAGCCGCAGTGAAAAGGCCCAGGCGACTGTTTATCAAAAACACAGGTCTCTGCTAAACCGCAAGGTGATGTATAGGGGCTGACGCCTGCCCGGTGCTGGAAGGTTAAGAGGAGAGGTTAGCGCAAGCGAAGCTTTGAATTGAAGCCCCAGTAAACGGCGGCCGTAACTATAACGGTCCTAAGGTAGCGAAATTCCTTGTCGGGTAAGTTCCGACCCGCACGAAAGGCGTAACGATCTGGGCGCTGTCTCAACAAGAGACTCGGTGAAATCATAGTACCTGTGAAGATGCAGGTTACCCGCGACAGGACGGAAAGACCCCGTGGAGCTTTACTGTAGCTTGATATTGAGCACTGGTGACACATGTACAGGATAGGTAGGAGACGAAGAGACCAGGACGCCAGTCTTGGAGGAGTCGCTGTTGGGATACTACCCTTGTGTTACTGGGGTTCTAACCCGTGGCCATGAGCTGGTCAGGGGACAGTGTCAGGTGGGCAGTTTGACTGGGGCGGTCGCCTCCCAAAGAGTAACGGAGGCGCCCAAAGGTTCCCTCAGAATGGTTGGAAATCATTCGAAGAGTGTAAAGGCAGAAGGGAGCTTGACTGCGAGACCAACAAGTCGAGCAGGGACGAAAGTCGGGCTTAGTGATCCGGCGGTACCGAATGGAAGGGCCGTCGCTCAACGGATAAAAGCTACCCCGGGGATAACAGGCTGATCTCCCCCAAGAGTTCACATCGACGGGGAGGTTTGGCACCTCGATGTCGGCTCATCGCATCCTGGGGCTGTAGTCGGTCCCAAGGGTTGGGCTGTTCGCCCATTAAAGCGGTACGCGAGCTGGGTTCAGAACGTCGTGAGACAGTTCGGTCCCTATCCGTCGTGGGCGTAGGAAATTTGAGAGGAGCTGTCCTTAGTACGAGAGGACCGGGATGGACACACCGCTGGTGTACCAGTTGTTCTGCCAGGAGCATAGCTGGGTAGCTACGTGTGGAAGGGATAAACGCTGAAAGCATCTAAGCGTGAAGCCCCCCTCAAGATGAGATTTCCCATTCGAAAGAAGTAAGATCCCTTGAAGACGACGAGGTAGATAGGTCAGGAGTGGAAGTTTGGTGACAGATGAAGCGGACTGATACTAATCGATCGAGGACTTAACTAAATAGGAAAGGCAAAAACGAGCGATTATCACAGGCAGAAAGTGAAAAGAACTGAGGAATCACGAAGGTGATGAACAGTTATTGAACTTTACCACTGTGATGCGAGAGTTGCCGGACAAGAAGAAGTAAGCAGAAGATATCTAGTTTTGTGAGATTGATAAGATCTGACAGAAGGTCTAGTGATAAGGGCAAGGAGGGCACACCTGTTCCCATACCGAACACAGAAGTTAAGCTCCTTAGCGCCGAGGGTAGTACGCAAGTGCGAGAGTAGGACGTCGCTAGGCCGAAAAAAATGCGGGTGTAGTTTAATGGTAGAACTTCAGCCTTCCAAGCTGACTGTGAGAGTTCGATTCTCTTCACCCGCTCCAAATAGCCAATCAACATCCTTCGGGATGTTTTTTTTATTAATTATTTCCGACTTTTTTTCGATTCTTTGTCAAATAGTGTTGTTAATTAATTTTTAACCTGTTACAACGAAAATACCAATGGAAATCCTAGTAGCTATGCTGCTAGGATTTTTGTTTTAGGCTTTGTTAGATTTTGAACCATGAGAATACGAGATTTAATTACCCTAGCAATGGAGGTAATGTACGAGCTTTGCTACGTCCGCCAGGTGACCCAGTGATGAAATCACGATATTCAAAGGCAATACGCTTAATGACCTTAATTTTATTATTAACTCCTTCGCTAGGACCGTATGTGTAAGGGGTTGAGAGAGTATCTTTGATATAAGATTGATAAGTTTTAAAGTTTTAGAAAGCTATTTGAAGTTCAGGAGAAATAAGTGAATGTTGCGTTTCAAGCAAATGATTAAATCGTTCTAAGTTTTTCGTCTGAAGAGCAAAAAGTAACTCTTGATATAGATTTTAACTCAGGAGATAAATCAATTAACTTCACTTCCTCAAGATATTTTTATCTTTAATATTTAAATGTTTTCTAGTAATGTTTTCTAGTAAAATATGAGTAAAACATCAAATCTTATCCTTTGAATATTGCTTTGGTCGATAATATTGTAAAAGAATTGAGACTTGAGCTCTTTTTTTTCGATACTATAAAAAAGTGCTGCTTGATTAGCAACATTGAATATTATAGAACCAAAAACAAATGTGGGGGGATCCTAAAAGTTGAACTTCATATTATGTAGCTAATTGGCTAGTATGAATCTGATATTTGTTGAGACACATAATAGCCAATTTTCTTTTAACTTATTTAGAGGTATCATAGTAATATACATATTGTTTTCGCTGCTTCTTTTGATTCCTTATTGGCTTTAAATGTCTTGCTAGGGTATAGCTTGTTTAAGGATTACGAAGAAGTTTTTCATTGGTGAGTTATCCAGAGAATTTCAACTTTGTGACACGCTTTAGAAAATATTGTATCTCTTTAATGCTTTAAATCGTTGCTGACTTTGATACTACCATTCTTGATCCGCATGGAGGATTATTATATTTTTCTTCCTGTATTTTAAACTTAGTCCCATCTGTTTTCAGTTTCTGATAAGAGGGTGGCATACTAAATAAACGGTTAATTCGATTCTTAACTAGCTCTCGACGGTTCCTTTATATGAATGATATTTGCGTGTTTTATGGCTGAACCTAATACAACTAATTTCTAGCTTTTTCATTAGACGATAAAGTTTCTTATGGTTAATCTGCTGCTCTTGATGATGAAGTTTATCTATAATTCAACGGTAACCGTGAATTTCATCAGTTTCTTTAAAAATATTTAAGCTAGGATTTCGTTCGAGGCTCTTGATCCGGATCCTCATGTCCCATCTTTTTAATCCAATAATGATAGCTTGATTTAGGAAATTTGTTTATCTTTAAAATACTAATTAATTTAAAATGAGTTGTTAATTTTTTAATTGTATTCTTTGGATTCATGGCGCAATCCCATAGCTGTGACACACTTTTAAGTATTCATATCCAATTATTAATAATTTAATTTCTTCTAATTCTTGTTCAGGTATTAATGTTTTGGTTAGAAAGAGGATTTTAATTTTATCGTAGGTGGCTGAGGTCTTCTTTTCGATTTAAGTAGTGCTTCTACGCCACTTTTTCAATCGTTGCATTCTAATTCCCAATAGTTCCTATGTCTGATCTTCCAAAATGAATAGCAGTTTGGTTATATGAAGCATCCGTTTTCTTAGTTTAGTTGTATACAGTTAACTTAAATTCTCCAGTAGATTCTTGTTTTTAGACTATCAATCGTTTTTTTTGTGATTAGTTATTAGTTATTTAGCCTAAATCAGGTTTTAGTTTGGGGCCGACTCGAAATTTGATAATTTTTAGGACGAAATCAATGCCCTAAAAACCTTGTAAATATTCATTAAAAACTTTAATTTTGAACAATATCGAGTCATATAAAAAACACTCCAAATTGTCGTTGTTTTAGTCTAATATTTTGAGGGAGACATTAAGGTAATATGCAAATAATACTATATAATTCTTTCAATCCTTCATCCACATTTATTGGTTGAGATAAAGTTCGTAAAATGTAAACATAAGTAAAGGTGTCATATACGAAATGTTTATGGTATAAATAAAATTTCAGTACTCTTATTAACTAGGTTAAATAGTATTGAGATAAAATAAAAATTTATTACATTATATGAGTTAATATAATTAATTAACCAAGATATTTTTTTTAGATTCGATTAGATTATGACGCGGGGGTAAAATAATCGAATCTGTAGTCTTTCAGGTTAACACCTTTAATACTCTTAATTTTGTTATTGATTTATTTATTCAAATAACTCCCCTTTTATAGTATGACTAATATAGACTTTTTAAATTTTAAGCACTTAAAAGATAGATTATAGTAAGATAGTGATCTGTAATAATTAAGTAGTGTTTTATTGAAAGAGAAATTAAATACTTACAATAGATTATTTAATGGTTTTAATTCACTCGATAAATCAAGGAAAGCTATTTCGTATGTAGGCTTAACAGAGCAATATAAACACCCAAATATATATAATAATATTTAAATAAACTATGTTAGCAAAGTTAAAAAAATCCTAATAATATAAAAACCTTTTTAAAAGAAATATCATAGAAGATAGAAGACATATACCTAATTGTTACAAATAGAGGGGAAATATAGCCTATTTTGATATTCTTAAATTTTTATCTGATTAAAAGGCTGGGTCTAGGTCAATATTTTGGACACCAAAAAGTTAATTTTTTAAGCTACTTGTCGTGCAAGTTGCTCACATTCTTCAGGTGTTAAATAATTAATAGAACCCTGAATTCTTTGTGGCATGAAATGATTCAATACAAGCATTATCGTAAGGACATTCCTTACGGCTAAAAGATTGAATGAGATTAAGTTCTGAGGTTAGGTTTTGAAAATCTTGGCTAGTATACTGCGTCCCTAAATCGGCATGAAGTATAACTTTTTCTTTTGGATTTTGCGAAGCACAGGCATTTTTTTAAGCTTGGATAATAACGTCCGTTGTCATTTGCTTAGAAAAATGATAACCAATAATTTTCTTTGAATGTAAATCGGTGACTGAAGCCAAGTAGTACCAACCTTCTTTTTGAACGTGAATATAAGTGATATCCGATACACGTTTTTGATTAATTGAAGTCTTCGAAAAGTCCTGTTCTAGAATATTATGATGCTCTAAAACAAGTTTTTTAGGTTTTTTATAAGGGTATATTTCTTTTGAATAATCGAGATTAATCCAACCGATTTCATTAATCGCTGAACGCGTTTTAAGCTAATGGAGTGTCCCTCTTTAATCAATTGACGGTGTATCTTAATCGCTCCATATCGACGACGAAATTCAAAATAAATCTGCTTAATTTGTTAAAGTAGGTTTTGATTTTCACGCTTCCGATTCGATTTGATGTTTCGATTGATAATAAGTGCTTCTTGGAAAACTTTAAGACCCCACAAATTTGCTAAATATCATGTTCCCCTTGATGTTGATCAATAAATTGACATAATTCAGATCGAGTTACTTTCTCGTGAATGGGGCCCCCACACGATTTATCTACTCCTTTGGTGGGGAATGGTCATCTGGCGATTGCCGACGGCAATCTATTCTTCAACTGCTAGGGAAACTGTTAATAGCCTTTTTTAAAATTTCATTTTCCTCTTGTAAGCGTAAAATTTCTTGCTTCATACGTTTAAATTTCTCGAGAGTCATTTCAGTATCATCCACTGAAGCGATGGGAGACATTGTTTAATCCATTTGTAAATTGTTACTTCTGAAACGCCTTATTCACGACTAAGGTTTTTGACGGTACGACCAGTTTTATAAAGTTCAACAATCATTGATTTAAATTCAGAATTATATTTTTTTCATAAAGTCGCATTCTTTTATTAAATCTAATGTAACGACTTAATAAAAGGATGTGTCCATAAAACTATACTAGCACCAGATATAAATAATTGCATGTATATGTATAATAAGTAAAGGTTTAATGTCAGTTATATTTTTATTAATAATTATAATATAAACTTATCTAAAATTTTAAAGTTTAATGGGGGGGAGGTAGTATAATTATCAATAAGGTAATAATAGGCTATTAGAAATCATTATTTATGTTGGCATAAAATAAAAAAATATTTGACAACATAGAATCGTAATGGTATTATAAATGAGTCGTCAAAAAAGGCGATGGAAAAGAAAATAAAAAAAGTTAAAAAGTGTTTGACAGAAACGGTTGAACATGATAAACTAGAAAAGTCGCCGAGAGAGGCAGACAAGAAATCTTACAAAAAAAGATAAAAAACATTTGACAGAAAAAGTCGAATATGGTAAGATAAATGAGTCGCCAAAAGGCGAGAGAAGTTCTTTGAAAACTAAACAGAACGTCAAGAATCATGAGCGAAAGAAATTTCGCAAGCTAAGGAAACAAACAATTATGGAGAGTTTGATCCTGGCTCAGGATGAACGCTGGCGGCGTGCCTAATACATGCAAGTCGAGCGAACCACTTCGGTGGGAAGCGGCGAACGGGTGAGTAACACGTAGGTGATCTGCCCATCAGACGGGGACAACGATTGGAAACGATCGCTAATACCGGATAGGACGAAAGTTTAAAGATGCTCCTGGCATCACTGATGGATGAGCCTGCGGCGCATTAGCTAGTTGGTGGGGTAAAGGCCTACCAAGGCGACGATGCGTAGCCGACCTGAGAGGGTGAACGGCCACACTGGGACTGAGACACGGCCCAGACTCCTACGGGAGGCAGCAGTAGGGAATCTTCGGCAATGGGCGAAAGCCTGACCGAGCAACGCCGCGTGAATGAAGAAGGCCTTCGGGTTGTAAAATTCTGTTATAAGGGAAGAAAGGTGATAGGAGGAAATGACTATCAATTGACGGTACCTTATGAGAAAGCCACGGCTAACTACGTGCCAGCAGCCGCGGTAATACGTAGGTGGCAAGCGTTATCCGGAATTATTGGGCGTAAAGAGCGCGCAGGTGGTTAATTAAGTCTGATGTGAAAGCCCACGGCTTAACCGTGGAGGGTCATTGGAAACTGGTTGACTTGAGTGCAGAAGAGGGAAGTGGAATTCCATGTGTAGCGGTGAAATGCGTAGAGATATGGAGGAACACCAGTGGCGAAGGCGGCTTCCTGGTCTGCAACTGACACTGAGGCGCGAAAGCGTGGGGAGCAAACAGGATTAGATACCCTGGTAGTCCACGCCGTAAACGATGAGTGCTAAGTGTTGGGGGTCGAACCTCAGTGCTGAAGTTAACGCATTAAGCACTCCGCCTGGGGAGTACGGTCGCAAGACTGAAACTCAAAGGAATTGACGGGGACCCGCACAAGCGGTGGAGCATGTGGTTTAATTCGAAGCAACGCGAAGAACCTTACCAGGTCTTGACATACCATTGACGCCTCTAGAGATAGAGGGTTTCCTTCGGGGACAATGGATACAGGTGGTGCATGGTTGTCGTCAGCTCGTGTCGTGAGATGTTGGGTTAAGTCCCGCAACGAGCGCAACCCCTGTCGTTAGTTGCCAGCAGTGAGATGGGGACTCTAACGAGACTGCCAGTGACAAACTGGAGGAAGGTGGGGATGACGTCAAATCATCATGCCCCTTATGACCTGGGCTACACACGTGCTACAATGGTTGGTACAAAGAGAAGCGAAGCGGTGACGTGGAGCAAACCTCATAAAGCCAATCTCAGTTCGGATTGTAGGCTGCAACTCGCCTACATGAAGTTGGAATCGCTAGTAATCGCGAATCAGAATGTCGCGGTGAATACGTTCCCGGGTCTTGTACACACCGCCCGTCACACCACGAGAGTTTACAACACCCGAAGTCAGTGGCCTAACCGCAAGGAGGGAGCTGCCTAAGGTGGGGTAGATGATTGGGGTGAAGTCGTAACAAGGTATCCCTACCGGAAGGTGGGGATGGATCACCTCCTTTCTATGGAGAAAGAGACGTTCTGTTTAGTTTTGGGAGAATTTCGATTTTCCTAGAATTGATCTTTGAAAACTAGATATCTTCTGAAGAAGAAAAGTTAAGTAATAAAGGGCGCACGGAGGATGCCTAGGCACTAGGAGTCGAAGAAGGACGCGACAAACGGCGAAACGCCTCGGGGAGCTGTAAGTAAGCAAAGAGCCGGGGATATCCGAATGGGGAAACCCGCTAGTGGTCATACGCTAGCACCGTATGGTGAATCAATAGCCATAGAGGAGACAGACCCAGGGAACTGAAACATCTAAGTACCTGGAGGAAAAGAAAGAAACATCGATTCCCCAAGTAGCGGCGAGCGAACAGGGAGGAGCCCAAACCGGAGTAATCCGGGGTAGAAGGACCTTCAGAAATGACTGAACATGATAGCCGAATGGTCTGGGAAGGCCAACCGGAGGGGGTGAGAGTCCCGTAGGTGAAATTGTGTGAAGCAGGGAAGGGATCCTGAGTACGGCGGGACACGAGAAATCCCGTCGGAAGCAACGAGGACCATCTCGTAAGGCTAAATACTACCTAGTGACCGATAGTGAACCAGTACCGTGAGGGAAAGGTGAAAAGAACCCCGGAAGGGGAGTGAAAGAGAACCTGAAACCGTGTGCCTACAACTAGTCAGAGCCCGTTAAAGGGTGATGGCGTGCCTTTTGTAGAATGAACCGGCGAGTTACGATATCGTGCAAGGTTAAGTTGAAGAGACGGAGCCGAAGCGAAAGCGAGTCTGAATAGGGCGAGGAGTACGATGTTGTAGACCCGAAACCGTGTGAGCTAGCCATGAGCAGGCTGAAGGTCAGGTAACACTGACTGGAGGGCCGAACCAGGGCACGTTGAAAAGTGCTTGGATGACTTGTGGCTAGGGGTGAAATTCCAATCGAACACGGATATAGCTGGTTCTCTCCGAAATAGCTTTAGGGCTAGCCTCGATAAGAGTCTACTGGAGGTAGAGCACTGAATGGGTGATGGCCCCACCTCGGGGTACTGATCTCAATCAAACTCCGAATGCCAGATAGATATGATCGGGAGTCAGACTGTGGGTGATAAGGTCCATGGTCAAAAGGGAAAGAGCCCAGACCGCCAGCTAAGGCCCCCAAGTGTCCGTTAAGTGGAAAAGGATGTGGAGATGCACAGACAACTAGGAGGTTGGCTTAGAAGCAGCCATCCTTTAAAGAGTGCGTAATAGCTCACTAGTCGAGTGACTCTGCGCCGAAAATGTACCGGGGCTAAACGGACCGCCGAAGCTGCGGATTGACACGAAGTGTCAGTGGTAGGAGAGCGTTCTAACAGCGGAGAAGCAGTACCGGAAGGAGCTGTGGAGCGGTTAGAAGTGAGAATGCCGGTGTGAGTAGCGAAAGATAGGTGAGAATCCTATCCATCGAAAGCCTAAGGTTTCCAGGGGAAGGCTCGTCCGCCCTGGGTAAGTCGGGACCTAAGGTGAGGCCGAAAGGCGTAGCCGATGGACAACAGGTAGAGATTCCTGTACCACTTAATAAACTGAAGGAGTGACGGAGAAGGCTAAGTTGAGCGTGTGAATGGATTCACGTGTAAGCAGTGAGGTGGTCATGTAGGCAAATCCGCATGGCGAAACATTGAGCTGTGATGCCGAAAGCCCGAAAGGGTGAAGTCAGCTGATGTCACGCTTCCAAGAAAAGCTTCTAGGGATAATTTATTAGGTGCCCGTACCGATAACCGACACAGGTAGGCGAGGAGAGAATCCTAAGATGAGCGAGAGAACTCTTGTTAAGGAACTCGGCAAAATGACCCCGTAACTTCGGGAGAAGGGGTGCTTGTGAAAGCAAGCCGCAGTGAAAAGGCCCAGGCGACTGTTTATCAAAAACACAGGTCTCTGCTAAACCGCAAGGTGATGTATAGGGGCTGACGCCTGCCCGGTGCTGGAAGGTTAAGAGGAGAGGTTAGCGCAAGCGAAGCTTTGAATTGAAGCCCCAGTAAACGGCGGCCGTAACTATAACGGTCCTAAGGTAGCGAAATTCCTTGTCGGGTAAGTTCCGACCCGCACGAAAGGCGTAACGATCTGGGCGCTGTCTCAACAAGAGACTCGGTGAAATCATAGTACCTGTGAAGATGCAGGTTACCCGCGACAGGACGGAAAGACCCCGTGGAGCTTTACTGTAGCTTGATATTGAGCACTGGTGACACATGTACAGGATAGGTAGGAGACGAAGAGACCAGGACGCCAGTCTTGGAGGAGTCGCTGTTGGGATACTACCCTTGTGTTACTGGGGTTCTAACCCGTGGCCATGAGCTGGTCAGGGGACAGTGTCAGGTGGGCAGTTTGACTGGGGCGGTCGCCTCCCAAAGAGTAACGGAGGCGCCCAAAGGTTCCCTCAGAATGGTTGGAAATCATTCGAAGAGTGTAAAGGCAGAAGGGAGCTTGACTGCGAGACCAACAAGTCGAGCAGGGACGAAAGTCGGGCTTAGTGATCCGGCGGTACCGAATGGAAGGGCCGTCGCTCAACGGATAAAAGCTACCCCGGGGATAACAGGCTGATCTCCCCCAAGAGTTCACATCGACGGGGAGGTTTGGCACCTCGATGTCGGCTCATCGCATCCTGGGGCTGTAGTCGGTCCCAAGGGTTGGGCTGTTCGCCCATTAAAGCGGTACGCGAGCTGGGTTCAGAACGTCGTGAGACAGTTCGGTCCCTATCCGTCGTGGGCGTAGGAAATTTGAGAGGAGCTGTCCTTAGTACGAGAGGACCGGGATGGACACACCGCTGGTGTACCAGTTGTTCTGCCAGGAGCATAGCTGGGTAGCTACGTGTGGAAGGGATAAACGCTGAAAGCATCTAAGCGTGAAGCCCCCCTCAAGATGAGATTTCCCATTCGAAAGAAGTAAGATCCCTTGAAGACGACGAGGTAGATAGGTCAGGAGTGGAAGTTTGGTGACAGATGAAGCGGACTGATACTAATCGATCGAGGACTTAACTAAATAGGAAAGGCAAAAACGAGCGGTTATCACAGGCAGAAAGTGAAAAGAACTGAGGAATCACGAAGGTGATGAACAGTTATTGAACTTTACCACTGTGATGCGAGAGTTGCCGGACAAGAAGAAGTAAGCAGAAGATATCTAGTTTTGTGAGATTGATGAAATCTGACAGAAGGTCTAGTGATAAGGGCAAGGAGGGCACACCTGTTCCCATACCGAACACAGAAGTTAAGCTCCTTAGCGCCGAGGGTAGTACGCAAGTGCGAGAGTAGGACGTCGCTAGGCCATAAATAAAAAGCCTCAATAGCTCAGTTGGTTAGAGCACTTGACTGTTAATCAAGGGGTCCTAGGTTCGAGTCCTAGTTGGGGCGCCATTAAAAAATGGCCCGTTGGTGAAGCGGTTTAACACACATGCCTTTCACGCATGCATACACGGGTTCGAATCCCGTACGGGTCACCATTAAAAATAAAAGTGGAGGATTAGCTCAGCTGGGAGAGCATCTGCCTTACAAGCAGAGGGTCGGCGGTTCGAGCCCGTCATCCTCCACCATAAAGAGCCGGAATAGCTCAATTGGTAGAGCAACTGACTTGTAATCAGTAGGTTGCGGGTTCAAGTCCTGCTTCCGGCACCATATAATAAAAGAATACGGTGGGGTAGCGAAGTGGCTAAACGCGGCGGACTGTAAATCCGCTCTCTGAGAGTTCGGCGGTTCGAATCCGTCCCCCACCACCACTTAAGAATGGGCTATAGCCAAGCGGTAAGGCAACGGACTTTGACTCCGTCATGCGCTGGTTCGAATCCAGCTAGCCCAGCCAATGATGTCCTGCTAGCTCAGTTGGTAGAGCATCTGACTTTTAATCAGAGGGTCAGAGGTTCGAGTCCTCTGCAGGACACCATTTTTTTAACTGAAAAAGAACACATAAAGCATAGATAAAAAGCCTGGGTGGCGGAACTGGTAGACGCACAGGACTTAAAATCCTGCGGGTGGTGACACCCGTGCCGGTTCGATTCCGGCCCTAGGCACCAACTAAATAGCGCCCATAGCTCAATTGGATAGAGCGTTTGACTACGGATCAAAAGGTTAGGGGTTCGACTCCTCTTGGGCGCGCCATAAAAAACGGGAAGTGGCTCAGCTTGGTAGAGCACCTGGTTTGGGACCAGGGGGTCGCAGGTTCGAATCCTGTCTTCCCGACCATTAAAAAATAAAAAGAGAATGGGGACTTAGCTCAGCTGGGAGAGCGCCTGCCTTGCACGCAGGAGGTCAGGGGTTCGATCCCCCTAGTCTCCACCAAAAAGAATTGATCTTTGAAAACTAGATATCTTCTGAAGAAGAAAAGTTAAGTAATAAAGGGCGCACGGAGGATGCCTAGGCACTAGGAGTCGAAGAAGGACGCGACAAACGGCGAAACGCCTCGGGGAGCTGTAAGTAAGCAAAGAGCCGGGGATATCCGAATGGGGAAACCCGCTAGTGGTCATACGCTAGCACCGTATGGTGAATCAATAGCCATAGAGGAGACAGACCCAGGGAACTGAAACATCTAAGTACCTGGAGGAAAAGAAAGAAACATCGATTCCCCAAGTAGCGGCGAGCGAACAGGGAGGAGCCCAAACCGGAGTAATCCGGGGTAGAAGGACCTTCAGAAATGACTGAACATGATAGCCGAATGGTCTGGGAAGGCCAACCGGAGGGGGTGAGAGTCCCGTAGGTGAAATTGTGTGAAGCAGGGAAGGGATCCTGAGTACGGCGGGACACGAGAAATCCCGTCGGAAGCAACGAGGACCATCTCGTAAGGCTAAATACTACCTAGTGACCGATAGTGAACCAGTACCGTGAGGGAAAGGTGAAAAGAACCCCGGAAGGGGAGTGAAAGAGAACCTGAAACCGTGTGCCTACAACTAGTCAGAGCCCGTTAAAGGGTGATGGCGTGCCTTTTGTAGAATGAACCGGCGAGTTACGATATCGTGCAAGGTTAAGTTGAAGAGACGGAGCCGAAGCGAAAGCGAGTCTGAATAGGGCGAGGAGTACGATGTTGTAGACCCGAAACCGTGTGAGCTAGCCATGAGCAGGCTGAAGGTCAGGTAACACTGACTGGAGGGCCGAACCAGGGCACGTTGAAAAGTGCTTGGATGACTTGTGGCTAGGGGTGAAATTCCAATCGAACACGGATATAGCTGGTTCTCTCCGAAATAGCTTTAGGGCTAGCCTCGATAAGAGTCTACTGGAGGTAGAGCACTGAATGGGTGATGGCCCCACCTCGGGGTACTGATCTCAATCAAACTCCGAATGCCAGATAGATATGATCGGGAGTCAGACTGTGGGTGATAAGGTCCATGGTCAAAAGGGAAAGAGCCCAGACCGCCAGCTAAGGCCCCCAAGTGTCCGTTAAGTGGAAAAGGATGTGGAGATGCACAGACAACTAGGAGGTTGGCTTAGAAGCAGCCATCCTTTAAAGAGTGCGTAATAGCTCACTAGTCGAGTGACTCTGCGCCGAAAATGTACCGGGGCTAAACGGACCGCCGAAGCTGCGGATTGACACGAAGTGTCAGTGGTAGGAGAGCGTTCTAACAGCACAGAAGCAGTACCGGAAGGAGCTGTGGAGCGGTTAGAAGTGAGAATGCCGGTGTGAGTAGCGAAAGATAGGTGAGAATCCTATCCATCGAAAGCCTAAGGTTTCCAGGGGAAGGCTCGTCCGCCCTGGGTAAGTCGGGACCTAAGGTGAGGCCGAAAGGCGTAGCCGATGGACAACAGGTAGAGATTCCTGTACCACTTAATAAACTGAAGGAGTGACGGAGAAGGCTAAGTTGAGCGTGTGAATGGATTCACGTGTAAGCAGTGAGGTGGTCATGTAGGCAAATCCGCATGGCGAAACATTGAGCTGTGATGCCGAAAGCCCGAAAGGGTGAAGTCAGCTGATGTCACGCTTCCAAGAAAAGCTTCTAGGGATAATTTATTAGGTGCCCGTACCGATAACCGACACAGGTAGGCGAGGAGAGAATCCTAAGATGAGCGAGAGAACTCTTGTTAAGGAACTCGGCAAAATGACCCCGTAACTTCGGGAGAAGGGGTGCTTGTGAAAGCAAGCCGCAGTGAAAAGGCCCAGGCGACTGTTTATCAAAAACACAGGTCTCTGCTAAACCGCAAGGTGATGTATAGGGGCTGACGCCTGCCCGGTGCTGGAAGGTTAAGAGGAGAGGTTAGCGCAAGCGAAGCTTTGAATTGAAGCCCCAGTAAACGGCGGCCGTAACTATAACGGTCCTAAGGTAGCGAAATTCCTTGTCGGGTAAGTTCCGACCCGCACGAAAGGCGTAACGATCTGGGCGCTGTCTCAACAAGAGACTCGGTGAAATCATAGTACCTGTGAAGATGCAGGTTACCCGCGACAGGACGGAAAGACCCCGTGGAGCTTTACTGTAGCTTGATATTGAGCACTGGTGACACATGTACAGGATAGGTAGGAGACGAAGAGACCAGGACGCCAGTCTTGGAGGAGTCGCTGTTGGGATACTACCCTTGTGTTACTGGGGTTCTAACCCGTGGCCATGAGCTGGTCAGGGGACAGTGTCAGGTGGGCAGTTTGACTGGGGCGGTCGCCTCCCAAAGAGTAACGGAGGCGCCCAAAGGTTCCCTCAGAATGGTTGGAAATCATTCGAAGAGTGTAAAGGCAGAAGGGAGCTTGACTGCGAGACCAACAAGTCGAGCAGGGACGAAAGTCGGGCTTAGTGATCCGGCGGTACCGAATGGAAGGGCCGTCGCTCAACGGATAAAAGCTACCCCGGGGATAACAGGCTGATCTCCCCCAAGAGTTCACATCGACGGGGAGGTTTGGCACCTCGATGTCGGCTCATCGCATCCTGGGGCTGTAGTCGGTCCCAAGGGTTGGGCTGTTCGCCCATTAAAGCGGTACGCGAGCTGGGTTCAGAACGTCGTGAGACAGTTCGGTCCCTATCCGTCGTGGGCGTAGGAAATTTGAGAGGAGCTGTCCTTAGTACGAGAGGACCGGGATGGACACACCGCTGGTGTACCAGTTGTTCTGCCAGGAGCATAGCTGGGTAGCTACGTGTGGAAGGGATAAACGCTGAAAGCATCTAAGCGTGAAGCCCCCCTCAAGATGAGATTTCCCATTCGAAAGAAGTAAGATCCCTTGAAGACGACGAGGTAGATAGGTCAGGAGTGGAAGTTTGGTGACAGATGAAGCGGACTGATACTAATCGATCGAGGACTTAACTAAATAGGAAAGGCAAAAACGAGCGGTTATCACAGGCAGAAAGTGAAAAGAACTGAGGAATCACGAAGGTGATGAACAGTTATTGAACTTTACCACTGTGATGCGAGAGTTGCCGGACAAGAAGAAGTAAGCAGAAGATATCTAGTTTTGTGAGATTGATGAAATCTGACAGAAGGTCTAGTGATAAGGGCAAGGAGGGCACACCTGTTCCCATACCGAACACAGAAGTTAAGCTCCTTAGCGCCGAGGGTAGTACGCAAGTGCGAGAGTAGGACGTCGCTAGGCCATAAATAGAAAAAGCAAGGAATAATTATTTTTCCTTGCTTTTTCTATATTAGTTTATAAATATTTCTTATTGTATTCTTAAAATATATCTGATAATATATTTAAGAGCCCTAAAATTTGCTCTCCATTGCGGAGGGCTTATTTTTTTATCTAAGACAAAAACTATTAGCGGAGGAATAATAAATGACAAAATATATTTTTGTTACAGGCGGAGTTGTTTCATCTTTAGGAAAGGGGATTACGGCATCTTCTCTTGGACGATTACTAAAAAATAGAGGCCTTAAAGTATTTATGCAGAAATTTGACCCTTATATTAATGTGGATCCTGGAACAATGAGTCCTTATCAGCATGGTGAAGTTTTTGTAACAGATGATGGGGCAGAAACTGATTTAGATTTAGGACACTATGAACGCTTTATTGATGAGAATTTATCACAAAATTCTAATATTACAACTGGTCGAGTTTATTCAAATGTAATTGATAAGGAGCGACGTGGGGAATATTTAGGTGCTACGGTTCAGGTCATTCCACATATTACGAATGAAATTAAGTCTAAGTTAATTGCCGCTGCTCAGGACAGTGATGCTGATGTGATTATTACTGAAATTGGTGGAACGGTAGGTGACATTGAGTCATTACCTTTTTTAGAGGCTATTCGACAGGCCCGTAAAGATTTTGGTTATCATAATACGCTATATATTCATAATACATTGGTTCCTTACTTAAAGGCGGCGGGTGAGATTAAAACAAAGCCTACGCAACACAGCGTAAAAGAGTTACTATCGTTGGGTATCCAACCAGATGTTATCGTTTTACGTACAGAGGTGGATATAGAGGATCATGTAAAGGAAAAGATTTCATCATTCTGTAATGTTCCTAAGGAAGCAGTTGTACAGGCAATTGATGCGGAAATTTTATATGAGGTTCCAATGCATTTAAAGGCACAGGGATTAGATGACTATGTTTGTAAACATTTTGGTATTGATGCTCCGGAAGCGGATATGACTGAGTGGGAGCAGTTAATCGATACGGTACGTAATTTAAATGGTGAGGTTTCTATCGCACTTGTTGGTAAATACGTTGCATTACCGGATGCTTATTTATCGGTTGTTGAGGCCTTAAAACATGCTGGATATCACTATGGGAAGAAAGTTTGTATTAAATGGGTTGATTCTGAACGTGTAACAGAGGAAACTGTAGATGAAATCTTTGCTGATGTAGATGGTATTTTAGTTCCTGGAGGATTCGGTAACCGTGGAGTTGAAGGGAAAATTTTATCTTGTCAATATGCACGTGTAAATAACATCCCTTATTTTGGTATATGTATGGGTATGCAAATTGCAGCAATTGAATATGCTCGTAATGTTGCAAAGTTAGAAGGGGCTAATTCAACAGAGTTTGACGAGGATACTCCACACGCAATTTTTGATTATTTACCTGATCAATATGAAGGAATTAAAATGGGTGGAACGTTGCGTTTAGGATTATATGATTGTTATGTTAAGGAAGGAACAAAGGCTTACGAGGCATACCAATCGGTTAATGTTAAGGAACGTCACCGTCATCGTTATGAGTTTAATAATCAATATAAAACAATTTTAGAAAATGCGGGATTAGAGTTTTCGGGTATCAATCCGCAAACCGGATTAGTAGAAATTATTGAAATTCCGGATCATCGATGGTTTGTAGCAGGACAATTTCATCCAGAATTTTTATCACGTCCGCAGAAACCACAACCATTATTCCGTGAATTTATTAAGGCAACAATTTCTAAAGGATTAGAGTAATTAGGCTCTTTGTCAAATCGTGTGGGTGAATAAAATCTATACATGTAATCAAGAGGAATTAGGCCATTCTTTAGACGGCTTGGTTCCTCTTCTTTTTTTGTTCAAAAGTGTATTTATGAATAATCAAAATTCTTGCTTTGAAATGGTAGAAACTACGGTATCCGAAGGCAATACGTTTAATGACTTTAATGTTATTGTTAATTCCTTCGAGTACTCCATTTGTATAAGGAGTTTCGATAGTATTTTTGACATAATCTTGATAATGAGTGAGTGTTTTTAAAGCTGTTTTCATTTCGTGTGAAAGCAGGTCAGAGGGGTGTTGAATGGCATGATGAAATATTTCAAGGTTACGAAGTTTAATAGCCTGTTGGACAGTTTGGTAGAAATCATAAGTCTCCTTTAGTTCAGGGTCTAGGGCTAATAAAAAGTCAATAATTTCTTGTTGAGAGATCATCTTTTTGAAGCAGTTGGAATAGAAGTAATGAGTGGCATTAAGATCTTCTTGGGCTTTTAAGAGAAGTCGCCAATAATATTTGAATTTATTATAAAACTCTTTATTTTGATTCATGAAACGAATGCGTGTTTTATTAAGAGCACGAGAGACTAGTTGAACGATATGAAATTTATCTAAAACAATCTTAGCCTTAGGGAATACCTCTTTAATGAGTGTCATATAAGGGGCGTACATGTCAATGACGACGTGGGTTACACCTTCACGAGCTGCTTTAGAAAATCGCATAAAATAAGTCCTTAGTGTACTTAAGCGACGGTCTTCAACGATATCAATTAGCTTTCCATTGGACGCATCACAAAAAATGAAGGACATTGCTCCCTCGGCCGATTTAACCGACTTAAACTCGTCAAAACAAAGAACTTTTGGGAGAGAATTAAAGGGAAGCGGCTGTTCTTCATAGGAAGAATGAATGACGCGGTTAACGGTTGAATGAGAAACGTTAAGCTCACGTGCAATATCTGTTTCGGATTTCTTATGACTAGCTTCTAAAAAGATGGCTTGTTTTACGGGAGTGGAAATAAAACAATTAGGGTTAACAAGAGATGTTTCTAGGGTAAATGTTCGGTCGCAATGACGGCATTTATAACGTTGTTTTTTTAAGTCTAGATAAGCATCAAATCCGGAAATTTTGACTAGCTTAATACGTGAAGTTTTGAAGCCGTGTTTAATGATATTTGAGTCAAAAGAATGACCACAGTGGTAGCAACGAGTCGGTTGAAAAGAAAGAGTTCCCAAAATAAGTTTAGAACGAACATTCTTAATCTGAGTTTCTTGGATACAATTTTTTGAAAAAGTAATATTTTTATCTTTTAAATCAAGTAAAGTTGAGATACAATTAGTGTGAGACATAAACCCAATCCTTTCGTGTTTTTTTGGTCGATTACATTGTATAGAATTTGGGACGTTATGTCTCTTTTTTTGTACTTATTTTTTAATTCCAATAAAAGAGGTGTGGGCATCACCCACACCAAATATTATAGAACCAGTAATTATCAATTATAGTTAGGGGATTATCCTATTGAGTTAGGTTAATTACCCTAATTTTTTTATTTTTAGGGATTACAGATAGTCAGTTGTTTGGTATAATATTAATGTTCAATTTTAAATATAAAGGTGAAAATTATGAAACTGACAAGTATGGAGACTAACTTAATAGGTTTATTATATATTTTATAGCACGCTATGCTCGCATAGGGTGCTTTTTTGTTGGTATATACCAGACTTGTTTAAAGGAGTGTTTGCTGGATGAATAGTTATGATGTGATTATTGTTGGTGCAGGACCGGCAGGAATTTTTGCCGCTTATGAGTTGTCATTAAAGAATAAGGATTTAAAGGTTGCGTTGATTGATAAAGGGCTAGATATTTACCGACGTCGATGCCCAATACTTGAGCATAAAATAAAGAAATGTCCAGTGATTAAAGATCATGTAGGTTGTATGCCGGCGTGTTCTATTACGAATGGCTTTGGTGGGGCAGGGGCCTATTCAGATGGTAAATTTAATATTACACATGAGTTTGGTGGATGGATGACAGATTATTTATCAAACACTGAAGTAGAAGATTTGATAGAATACGTGGATAATATTAATTTAAAGCACGGAGCAACTAGTGATATTACAGATCCAACGACTGATAAAGTTCGTGAGATTGAGAAACGTGGTTATGCTGTAGGATTGAAATTGTTACGTGCGAAAGTTCGACATTTAGGGACGGAACAAAATTTAGAAATATTAAAGAGTATTTATGAGGAAATGAAAGATCGTGTGGATTATCATTTTAAAACTGAAGTTAAGGATGTCATTGTTGAAAACAATGAAGTTCGCGGTGTGGTCCTTGCAAATGGAGAGACAATGAAAGCAAATCAAGTTTTCTTAGCTCCTGGGCGTGATGGATCAGTTTGGTTAAAAGATGTGATGCGTGGTCAAAAAATCCCAATGAAGAATTTACAAGTCGATATTGGGGTACGTGTTGAAACTTCGGATATTGTTATGCAAGAGATTAATGAACATTTATACGAAGGAAAGTTTATGTATCGTACGAGTGTTGGAACAGTAGTTCGAACATTTTGTTCAAATCCATCAGGACATGTTGTAGTGGAAAATCATTCAGGAACGATGTTGGCGAACGGTCATGCTTATAAGGACCCTAAACTTGGAAGTAAGAATACTAATTTTGCTTTATTAGTCTCTCATACGTTTGAGGAGCCTTTCGATCAACCGAATGAATTTGCACATGAGGTGTCTCATTTAGCAAATAAGTTATCAAATGGTTCGATTATTGTGCAGAAGTACGGGGATATTTTGAAGGGAAGACGTACGACGCCTAAACGATTAAAAGAAGGATTTGTTGAACCAACACTTAAGGAGGCTGTCCCAGGTGATTTAGGATTAGTGCTTCCATATAATACGATGAAGTCATTAATTGAAATGACGGAAGCTCTTGACCATGTGACTCCAGGTATTGCTTCTGAGCATACGTTGTTTTATGGTGTAGAGGCAAAGTTCTACTCTGCCCGTCCTGAAATTGATAATAAATTCGAAACAAAGGTAAAAGGTTTATTTGTAGGTGGCGATGGGGCTGGTGTGACTCGCGGACTGGCGCAGGCAGGAGCGAGTGGTGTTCTAGTAGCACGTCATATCTTAGACCGCTATGAGGCATAGGGTTGATAAAATAAATTTATTAGGAAAGTTTCTAAGATATTGTAGTAAATATTAAATTCTATTATAAAAAAAGGTGGTTATTGATATGGTAAAAACAGTAGTAGTTGTAGGAACACAATGGGGAGATGAAGGAAAAGGAAAAATTACGGATTATTTGGCTCAACGTGCAGATATTGTAGCGCGTTATCAAGGTGGAAACAACGCTGGACATACGATTGAATTTAATGGACAACAATTTAAGTTACGATTGATTCCTTCAGGAGTTTTCAATTCGGAGAAGGTTATTTTAGGAAATGGGATGGTTATTAATCCTGAGTCATTATTAGAGGAAATTGCATATTTGAATGATGCTGGAATTAGTACGGATCATATTCGTATTTCTAACCGTGCCCATGTTATTTTCCCATATCATATTGAGTTAGATGGTCTTCAGGAAGAGTTAAAAGGGGATCAAAAGGTTGGGACAACTAAACGTGGAATTGGGCCATGTTACGCAGATAAATATGCTCGTATCGGAATTCGTATTGGAGAATTAATGGATAAGGAAGTATTTGCGACTCGCTTGAAGGAACAATTAGAGGCGAAGAATGAGATTTTAGCTAAGTATGGAAAGACGACATTCTCGTATGATGAAATTTACACTAAATATTGTGAGTATGCAGAGATTATTCGTCCATACGTAACGGATACTTCATATGAATTAGACGAGGCATTTAATGAAGGTAAAAAGGTATTATTTGAAGGTGCACAAGGAGTTATGTTAGATATTGATCACGGGACATATCCGTTTGTTACGTCATCAAATCCTTCTGCAGGGGCTGTAACAACTGGATTAGGTGTAGGTCCAACGAAAATTGAGGAAGTGATTGGGGTTGTAAAAGCTTATTCAACACGTGTTGGTGAAGGAGCGTTCCCAACTGAAATTGAAGGGGAAACTGCAAACCGTATTCGTGAGATTGGACGTGAATATGGAACTGTAACAGGTCGTCCTCGTCGTATTGGATGGTTTGATAGTGTAGTTGTGTCTCATACTCGTCGAGTAAGTGGTTTAACAGGAATCTCTGTTAATTTATTAGACGTTTTATCAGGACTTGACACATTAAAAATTTGTACAGCATACGAATTGGATGGAAAGGTAATTAAGTACGTACCTTCAACAATTAAGGAATTTGAACGTTGTATTCCTGTTTATGAGGAGATGCCAGGTTGGCAAGAGGATATTACAGGTGTAACTTCATTTGAGGAATTACCAATTGCAGCGCAAAATTACTTACGTCGCATTGAAGAGTTAATTGGAGCTAAAGTAGCTATTTTCAGTGTTGGACCAGATCGTGAGCAAACTATTTTATTAAAAGAATTATTCTAATTGGGGACAATTTTTAATTTAGATTTTTCGTTTTTATTAAAGAGTGAGAAGGCATTAATTGTATCAAAGTGGGATTTTTATAAGAAAAAAGCGACGCATTTTGCGTTGCTTTTTTTTAGCTTTGATGTAAAATAGTGGTATAAAAGGAGGTTGTTATGGGATGAAGAAATGGTATTATATTATTTTTTTAGGGTGTTTGTTTTGTTTTAATCAGGCCTTCAAATCATATGTTGAGTTATACGGACTATTAGAAGGGGTTTTTGTGGGGTTAGTGATTGCCTTTTTGTGTAAATTAGCATTTAATGTTGTGACGAAGACGATTATTTTTATTGCGATTGTGTGCGGGTTATTAGTATTTTTAATTTCTTCAGGTTATTTAACACTTCCAGGAGAACTGATGAATCTTTTTAACCTTTCACATATATTTCATAGTTTTTTCTAATATTTGAGTTATAATAAGAGAGGAAGTAAAGGAGTAGTTATTATGAAGAAAATTTTAATTGGATTAGTAGCAGTTGTTGTTATTGCGGTCACGGCTAACTTCCTATTTCCATCAGTTAATTCATTGGCTGATTTAAAAAGGATTGATTATCGAGATTCATTCAGTCAGAAGGAATCGGAGTATTATGTTTATTTTTATCAAGAAAGTTGTCCACTTTGTTTGCAATTTAGTCCCGAGTTAGTGGCGGCTTATAATGATAATGGAGCCCCAATTTATGTAGTTGATATGGCAGCCGATCAAAATGTTGGTGCTTGGTATGATTGGGATGCACATAAAAAACAGTATACGAAGGTTATTGGTAAGGTTGAAAATGGAGTACAGGTATTTAATGAGGGTGAATCGAGTGCAAAATATCCATCAAATGAAGGATGGGTCATTTCTGTAAAGGATAACAATGAGATTGTTGCTTATAATGATACGCCTATGAATAATCGTTTGCCACAGTCTGCCGAAGAGATTCAAGTATCCGGGACGCCAGCATTGCTTAAGATTAAAGATGGAAAGTTCGCGGGATATGCTGAGGGAGTGGCTGAGGCGCGACAATTGTTAGGAACATATAAAAAATAAATGAGCTAATCTTGCTTTAAAAAAAGCAAGATTTTTTATAATATAAATAGTATAAGAGGTGAAGAAGATGAAACATATTTTTGTAATAGATGATGATGCAAACATCAGACAGTTAATTTTAAGGTATTTGGAAAAGGAAGGTTATCGTGTGACGACGTTTGAAAATGCGGACACGGTATTAGAGGCTTTTAATGCGATGCAGCCAGACGCCCTAGTTTTGGATATTATGATGCCTGGGACGATGGATGGACTTGATTTATGTAAAAAGATTCGAATGGTGAGCCAGGTTCCAATTATTTTTGTTTCTGCAAAAGATGAGGCGGTTGATCGTATTATTGGGCTTGAATTAGGGGCAGATGATTATTTATCTAAGCCATTTAGTCCTCGTGAGTTGTTGGTTCGATTAAAGATTATTTTTCGTCGAATTGAACCGGTGGTGATTAATGAGGTGGAGACGAGTATTTATCAAATTAAGGATATGAAGATTGATGACTCGAAGCGTGTTTGCACGGTGAATGATGTGGAGATGACGTTAACTAATAATGAATATATGTTACTAGCTTATTTGGTGAAAAATAAAAATATTTCATTTACTCGTGAAAATTTGATTCAGAATATATGGGGATACGATTATGTGGGGGAATCTCGCATGATTGACGACTTGGTAAAACGCCTTCGTAAAAAATTAAAAGCGATGAATGCTAAGGTGGAAATTACTACAGTCTGGGGTTATGGTTATCGAATTGATGATAATAATTAGGTGTGAATGATGAGATTAGATCGCAAATTATTTTGGAGTTACATTATTACCATTTTAATTGCCATTTCCACATCGTTTACGTTGTTTACTGTAACGTCTAATCAGTTTTTATCATATCGATTGTTAGATAGTATGAAAAAGGAAATGGATTTAATTCAAGAAAATTTGATGGTTTATAATACAGGTTACTTTCAACCAGGTGTTGTCATTCGTAATCACATTATGCAACTGGTGGAGTCGGAGTTAATTATTATTCAGGATAATGAGACTGTTTTTTATGAAAATAAGGCAATCCTGGATGATTTACAGACTTATGGAGTTGAGAGTACCTATTTCAAAAAGCACTATTTAATGATTTCAGGTAGTGTTGAGGTGATGGACTGGAAATTTGATATTATTTTATTAAGAGATAAAGGAACGGTTGTTGATTTAAATCGCTTGAATTTAAATATTTTATTTATTACTTCATTAGTGAGTATGTTAATTGCGGCATTTTTTGGAGTTTATGTACAAAATAATATTTCTAGACCGATTCATTTATTAAAGAATAAGATTCGTAATTTTCAGGAAAATTTAGAGGCACCAGAGGTGACGATTTATACGGGAGATGAGATTCAGGAATTGGATGAGGATATTGTCCGCATGGCCAAGGCTATTGTTAATAATGACCGAAAACGCAAAGCATTTTTTGAGAATACGTCTCATGAGTTAAAAACGCCGCTCATGAATATTCGAGGATATGCTGAGGGGCTAAAGGATGGTATTTTCTCGATTGATGAGGCTGCGGACGTGATTTCTAAAGAAAGTGAATCTCTTCGAACGTTGGTAGAATCAATTTTATATTTGTCTAAGCTTGAAGATGCGACTCATGATCGATATCAATTACAAGTTGTTGATTTAAATGTCTTCTTAGATGGATTTTATCATAAGATGGCAGGTCTTGTTGCGGACAAAGGGTTAGAACTTCGCTTGAATTTAGATCGATCTGTCTTTGTCAAATTAGATGATGATAAGATGATTCGCGCGTTATCTAATATTATTACTAATGCCGTTCGTTATGCAAAGACGATGATTTCTATTACGACAAAGATTGATGAGGACTGGGTGGAAATTCGTTTATTTAATGATGGTCCCCAAATTAAAGAGACTGATTTACCGTATATTTTTGATCGTTTTTATAAGGGTGATAAAGGTCAGTCAGGACTTGGCCTGTCTATTGTGCAAAGTATTATTACGACTCATCAGGGAGTAATTGAAGCGTTGAATGTTGAGAATGGAGTCTGCATGAGTGTAAAGTTACCTTATGTTAAGCCGTCTAATAAACGGCGATCAAGTGAAGTGAAGAAGGGCTGAGTCATGATTGGCGATGCCCTTTTTTATATTGGGACGCAATTCTTGCTTATCAGAGGTACGTTTTCATCGGGGAATCTGGTGTAATTTTCAAAATATTTGTTTGTTTGATTAGAAAATTTAAGTTAAAATAGAAGGGTAAGTAAAATAGGATAAGGTGGGAGTTTACGCATGATTAATCGTTATTCGCGCCCTGAGATGGCGGCTATTTGGACAGAACAAAATAAGTTTGAAGCCTATTTAAAGGTTGAAATTTTGGCTTGTGAGGCTTGGGCTCAATTAGGGCATATTCCGATGGAGGATGTTGAGAAGTTATGGAAGAATGCTTCTTTTGATCTTGATCGAATTTATGAAATTGAACAAGAGACTCGTCATGACGTGGTTGCTTTTACACGAGCGGTGAGTGAAACATGTGGTGAGGAGAAGAAATGGGTTCATTATGGATTAACTTCGACTGATGTTGTTGATACGGCCAATGGGTATTTATTAAAACAAGCAAATGATATTTTACGTGAAGATTTAAATCGCTTTATTCAAGTGTTAGGTGAAAAAGCGAAGAAGTATAAACATACCGTTCAAATGGGACGTACGCATGGGGTTCATGCTGAGATTACGACATTTGGATTAAAGTTAGCGTTATGGTATGAGGAGATGAAACGAAACCAAGCGCGTTTTGAAGAAGCGGCACGTGCTGTTGAATGTGGTAAAATTTCTGGTGCGGTTGGAACACACGCCAATATTCCATTCTTTGTTCAAGACTATACATGTGAGAAATTAGGAATTGATTCAGCGAAGATTTCAACGCAAACATTGCAACGTGATCGACATGCAGCTTATATGTCAGCTATTGCCTTAATTGGGGCATCAATTGAAAAAATGGGGGTTGAGATTCGCCATTTACAACGTACAGAGGTTCGTGAAGCCGAGGAGTTTTTCCGCAAAGGGCAAAAGGGATCTTCAGCAATGCCTCATAAACGTAATCCAATTGGTTCTGAGAATATGGCAGGGTGTGCACGTGTATTACGTGGATATATGGTTACAGCTTACGAAAATATCGCGCTTTGGCATGAACGTGATATTTCACACTCATCAGCAGAACGTATCATTATGCCAGATGCAACAATTTTACTTGATTACATGTTAAATCGTTTCACTAACTTAATTGATAATTTAACGGTTTATGAAGAAAATATGTTAGAAAATATTAATAAAACGCATGGAGTTATTTTCTCTCAACGCGTGATGTTAAAATTAATTGAAAAAGGATTTGTTCGTGAGCAAGCTTATGACCTTGTTCAACCAAAAGCGATGCAAGCTTGGGAGAATCGTCAATCATTCCGTCAATTATTAGAGTCTGATGAAACAGTGATGAGTCATTTAACAATGGCAGATTTAGATGACTGTTTTGATCATACGTACCATTTAAAATCAGTTGATGGAATCTTTGAACGATTAGGATTAGAATAGTTATTAGTGATGGGTTATTAAAAAGAGTAGCTTCGATTAGATTCGATGCTACTCTTTTTCAGTTAGTAGGAGAGATGATGCTAAAAGAGAAAATGTGGATAACTTTATTTAAAAAGTTATCCACATTTTTAATGATTAGTAGTTTACTGAACGAATTTCGAAGTGTGCTTGATCATATCCACAGACTGGACATTTTTTAGGAGCCTTTTTACCGTAGTGGATGTGACCGCACTCTTGACAAATCCATGATGTTTCTTCTTCTTGAGCGAAGACTTTATCTTCTTCAATGTTTTGTAATAACTTTAAGTAACGCTCTTCGTGTTCCTTCTCAATGTTACCAACCATTTCGAAAAGAGCAGCGATACGTTTGAAGCCTTCTTCGCGAGCTTCTTGTGCAAAGGTTGCATACATGTCTGTCCATTCATCATGTTCTCCCGCTGCAGCATCGCGTAAATTTGTTTGGGTATCAGCAACTTCACCTTCATGTAAGAATTTAAACCAAAGTTTAGCATGGTTCATTTCATTATGAGCGGTCTCTAGGAATAAGTTTGCAATTTGTTCATATCCTTCTTCACGTGCTTTAGCCGCGTAGAAAGTATATTTATTTCGAGCCATTGATTCTCCCGCGAATGCGTGCATTAAGTTTGCTTCAGTTTTAGTACCCTTTAAATTTGTCATGCTTAAAATCCCCCCAAGATTACTTTAATATCTAGTCCTAACATAACCTACTGCGAGATAAAACGCAACGGTCATTTCTTAGATTTGATTGGCAAATGGTTTGTAATGAGAGTGATTATTAATAGAGGTGAGATAAAGGGATAATTTATCCTATATCCTCCAATTTTATGCTCAAAGCTGACAGTCTAGGTGCGATTAATTTTAGAATTTGATTTTATTTGACTTATGAATGAATTCTTGATATTATTTTTATGAGATCAGTATGGAGTGGTGTGATTCGGCAGCCCACTATATAAAAAATAAAGAGTCGAGAAAAAAAGAGCCTCACGGCTCTTTTTTTATATTTTTATTAAATAGACTCTTTAGACGATATGTTGACAAATAAACACGAAGAAAAGAATTAGCGCTATGCTCGCTAAAGAGACATTTAATTTTTTCATTTTTCGTGGTCCAACTTCCGGGGCAAACCAAAATAAGTTGTCCATGATGTTAAATAAGGTTTGAATTAGGTCATCGATAAATTCCATTGTGTGCTCCCCTATTTTGGTATGTTAGAATTTTATTATATGTGTAAAAAGTTTAAAAAAATGTCGGAATAAAGTAGTAATTTTACTTTTTAATATATTTATTGTGATTGACGGTATATTTCTCACGATTATGGGAAAAGTAGTGGTGTAGAGTTTTACGGAATGGTTATTGGGCGGCCACGAAGTGCTCAGGTGACGGTCAGTCATCACTAAATATTAGAGTTGATGTTTAGGAGTGGTTGATTGTTAGGAATTCTACGAATGAAGTGCTTTGTTGTAGGAAATAGTTCTTATGGCAGGGCACTTTTTTTGTTAGAAAAAATTAAATCCTGCGTGTAGAGTGAATAAAAATAAAGTAGCGGGGAAAGCTAGTTTTGTAGAGTTTTACGGAATGGTTATTGGGCAGCCACGAAGTGCTCAGGTGATGGTTGGTAAGGGCTGAATATGAGAATTGATGTTCAGTGGTTATTAGCTATTAGAAATTCTGCAATTCAAGTACCCTCTTGTAAGAAATAGTTCTTATGACAGGGTACTTTTTTGATTGACTAGAATATTTTTGGGGAATATACTGGGTTAAATAAGTGGGAGGGGAATATTAGTGAAAGTGATTAACTTTATATTGATTTGTTTAACCATTTTGATTGGGATATCTATCTGGATGGGATACGATGGGAATGTTCCGCTTTTGCTTTTAGTTGTAGCAGGATCGCAAATGGTTAATGGATGGGATCGCTATCGTAAAAATAGGGGAGAAGCGATTGTTTTATTTTTGCTTGCTGTGTTCTTGATGGGAGTTGCTATAAATTTAGTAGAATAATAAGTGAATGATGGATAAAAAAAGAGTAGCGGGGAAAGCTAGTTTTGTAGAGTTTTACGGAATGGTTATTGGGTAGCCACGAAGTGCTCAGGTAACGGTCAGTCATCACTAAATATTAGAGTTGATATTTAGGAGTGGTTGATTGTTAGGAATTCTACGAATGAAGTGCTTTGTTGTAGGAAATAGTTCTTATGGCAAGGCACTTTTTTGTTAGAAAAAAATAAAAATTAAATCATGCGTGTAGAGTGAATAAAAAAAGAGTAGCGGGGAAAGCTAGTTTTGTAGAGTTTTACGGAATGGTTATTGGGCAGCCACGAAGTGCTCAGGTGATGGTCAGTCATCACTAAATATTAGAGTTGATGTTTAGGAGTGATTGATTGTTAGGAATTCTACGAATGAAGTGCTTTGTTGTAGGAAATAGTTCTTATGGCAAGGCACTTTTTTTTGTTTGGAAAAAATAAAATGATAAGGTTAGTTGAGTCGTTTAGAGAAAAATTCTAATTTCATAGAACGGATAGTGGTGATGGTTCAGTGATTAACTTCAGATTAATTTTGTAAAATGGGGTTGAAATTTTTTATTAATAGAGTAGGAAGAGAAATAAAGGGGATATGATTTGGTGATTTAGTGTTTTTATGGCACAATGGAATTAGGACGTTGTTAGGAGGGATTTGTTGATGAAAGATCAAGCGATTTTTAATGCCTTAGCGCAAGAGTTGAAGCGTCAACGTGAAAATGTAGAGTTGATTGCTTCGGAGAATTACGTGTCACAAGAAGTGATGGATGTTCAAGGTTCTATTTTAACGAATAAGTATGCCGAGGGATATCCATCAAAACGATATTATGGCGGATGCGAGTTCGTTGATCGTGTTGAAGAAATTGCGCGTGAACGTGCAAAACAACTATTTGGAGCAAAGTTTGTTAATGTTCAACCTCATTCAGGTTCTCAGGCAAATATGGGAGCGTATCGTGCGATTTTAAAACCAGGTGCAAAAGTGCTAGGTATGAATTTAAGTCATGGAGGGCATTTAACACATGGCCACCCTCTTAACTTTTCAGGAAAAGATTATGAGTTTTATGAGTATGGTGTAGATGAAAAAACAGAAATGATTAATTATGAAGTTGTGCGTCAAATCGCCTTAGACGTAAAACCACAATTAATTGTAGCGGGAGCTTCGGCGTATCCACGTCTTATTGATTTTAAAAAATTCCGTGAAATTGCGGACGAAGTTGGAGCATATTTAATGGTGGATATGGCCCACATTGCTGGATTAGTTGCAGCCGGTGTGCATCCTAATCCAGTAGAGTTTGCTCATGTTGTCACGACGACGACGCATAAAACATTACGTGGTCCTCGTGGAGGAATGATTTTGACAAATGATGAAGAAATTGCGACAAAATTAGATAAAGTAGTGTTCCCTGGTATTCAAGGTGGCCCATTAATGCATGTAATTGGTGCGAAGGCTGTCTCGTTTTTTGAAGCTTTGTCAGATGAGTTCGTGGACTATCAAAAACAAGTCGTAAAAAATGCAAAGGTCTTGTCTGATGAATTAACGAAACATGGTTTACGTATTGTATCAGGAGGAACAGATAATCATTTGCTTCTTGTTGATGTAAAATCTAGTTTTGGTTTAACTGGAAAAGTAGCGGAAGCCGTTTTAGATCGAGTGGCGATTACGTGTAATAAAAATACGATCCCATTTGATACGGAGAAACCTTTTGTGACGAGTGGTATTCGTTTAGGAACGCCAGCGATTACAACGAGAGGATTTAAAGAGGCTGAAATGGTGGAGTTAGCGGGATATATCGCAAGAGCTTTACGTTCAGTTGATGATGAGAAAGAGTTAGAGGCTATTCGTGAATCTGTTCTTCAGTTAACGAGTCGCTTTCCTTTATATGATGCCTAAGGGGAGGTTGCGAGATAATGTCTATATTAATTGATGGGAAAAAGGTTTCAAATGATTTAAGAGCTTCTATTTCCCAGGAAACCAAAAAGTTTATAGAGAAAACAAATGTTCGCCCTCATCTTGTAGTGATTATTGTAGGAAAAGATCCGGCGTCTATGACGTATGTTCGTAATAAGAAGAAGGCGTGTGAGTCGGTAGGGTTTGAATCGACAGTGATTGAATTACCTGAACAAATTAGTGAATCAGAGTTATTAAAACAGATTCATCAATTGAATCAAGATGAAACGGTACATGGTATCTTGGTGCAACTACCATTACCAAAGCATATCGATGAAGAAAAAGTGATTCAAACGATTGCTGTTGAAAAAGATGTAGATGGTTTTCATCCTTACCAAGTTGGGGCACTAGTCCTCGGATTGAATGGACTACGCTCTTGCACACCAGCGGGAGTGATTGAATTATTAAAAGCCTATGACATTCCGATGGTGGGACGCCATGCTGTGATTGTTGGTCGGAGTCAAATTGTCGGTAAGCCACTGATTCAAATGTTGTTGAATGAAAATGCAACAGTGACTGTCTGTCACTCAAGGACTAAAGAATTGAGTGAGTTTACAAAACAGGCTGACTTGTTAATTGTGGCTATTGGACAACCACAGTTTATTACGGCTGATATGGTTAAAGAAGGGGCCGTTGTCGTTGATGTTGGAATTAATCGTTTAGAGAGTGGGAAGCTTGTTGGGGATGTGTTGTTCGATGAAGTTTCCGAGAAGGCGAGTTATATAACTCCAGTTCCAGGTGGTGTTGGTCCGATGACAATTACGATGTTATTGCGAAATACGTTGAAGGCTGCAGCAAATCAATTAGGTTTAAAGTAGAATAAAAAAAGAAGTCATTAATCAATGACTTCTTTTTTATAGGGCTGGATAGCTTCCCCGTCAAAGGATCCTTCTTCCCATTCAAAGGAGACGAAGCCTTCTAGGTTAGAAATATTTTGCCATGTGATGGTGTTTGTTTGGGGGTCATACGTGTAGTTTGGATGGATAAGCGGGGGGATTTTTTCGCCGTTTTTATTGGTGATTGGATTCATTATTGTAAGTGTTGGCCCTTGAAAAGTTAATTTAGGTAAAGTAACTCGTTGATTTTCGAGCGATTCGTGATGGAGTGAGAGTGGGAGTAGAGGTTGGAGGTCGGTGACGCTATTTTCCTCTAAGTTTAGGCAGACAAGGTTAGGCATTGTTTTTGGGTTAATGGGAGTGACATCGCTAATGTCATTATAATTTAGGCTAAGAATGGTTAGATTTTTTAGGGTGATATGACTTAGGGGAGACAGATCTTTGATTCCAGTGTTATCGAGGTAAAGTTCTGAGAGTTGTTCGGCGTTTTTAGGGAGATGATCGAGTTTTTGAATGGGGTTGCCGATTAAAATAAGGGAGAGGGAATTTAAAGAATTATTTTTTAGTAGGGGAGAACAATCAGTGATGTGATTATATTCTAGAAAAATGGATGCGAGATTAGGAAGGGGGATATGCTGTAGAGGGGAGAGGTCGGTGATCTTATTATTGTTGAGATAAATGGTTTTTAGGGTTTGTAGATGAGCTTGCTTAAGTGGAGAAAGATTTTCGATTTTGTTATAGCCAAGGCCGAGGTCTGTTAGCCTCGGAAAGGTGAGTTTGGCAAGCGGTGAAAGGTCAGAGATTTGATTATCATTTAGTTGGAGTTCGGTCAGATGGTCGGTGACGAGCTGTTTGAGTGGGGAAAGATTTGTAATGAGGTTGGAGTCTAGATATAGTTTTTGAAGATGACGGCAATGTTCAATTCCATCAAGTGATTGGATTTGTTGATGGGAGGCATCGAGTACGGAGATGGTTTGCAGGGTACTTTGTGTGAGAGGCACGTCAGGGCCTAAGGTGTTTTGAATGACTTGTTTAAGATAGGGGTCTTTGATGAGTGACATGGTGAATTCTCCTTTTTGTTTGTTAGTTTGTGGGAGGAAAAAGAGTTTGATGCATACAACAATGGAAACGTTATCTGTAAGGGGTTGCTTTTTTGGTGATGGAGCTTTATAATGGGGATTGGATAACCATATAGTGTTTGATGATTGAGGGGTCTAGTTTTTAAGGTTAATGTGGTTATTTATTTGAGGAGGAAGTAGTATCACGATATGATACTACTTTTTTTATGGGATTTGAATATTTTTGTGGGAAATGGTCAATAATTAAGACAAAATATGCGTTTGCGTGTTATAATGAAAAAATGAAAAAATAGTTATATAGATGGAGTGATTCGATGTCGACAACTGAAATTAATGATCAATTACAGGTTAGACGCGATAAAATGGAGGATTTACGTCAGCACGGAATTGATCCATTTGGACAAAGATTCGACCGTACTCATTTATCTTCAGAGTTAGTTGAAGAGTTTGATGCGTTTTCTAAAGAAGAATTAGAAGAAAAGCAAATTGAAGTTGCTGTAGCGGGACGTATTCGTACGAAACGTGGAAAAGGTAAAGCTGGGTTTGCTCATATTCAAGATGTTAAGGGACAAGTTCAAATTTATGTGCGTCAGGACGCCGTTGGTGAAGAGGCTTATGGTTTCTTTGCGAAGGCTGATTTAGGTGATATCGTTGGAGTGCGCGGAGTCGTGTTCAAAACTAAGGTTGGTGAGTTATCAATTAAGGTTAAAGAATACATCCCACTTTCAAAGGCGCTACGCCCGTTACCTGAGAAGTACCACGGATTAACGGATGTTGAAGAACGTTACCGTCGTCGTTATGTTGATTTAATTATGAATGAGGAAAGTAAGCAAACATTTATTACACGTACACGTGTGATTACTGCAATGCGCCGTTATTTAGATGGGTTAGGTTATTTAGAAGTTGAAACACCAATTTTACATACAACATTAGGAGGGGCTGCAGCTCGTCCATTTGAAACACATCATAATACATTAGATATGGATTTATATTTACGTATTGCGACTGAGTTACACTTAAAACGCCTACTTGTTGGTGGATTAGAAAAGGTATATGAAATCGGACGTATTTTCCGTAATGAAGGAATTTCGGTTCGTCATAATCCAGAATTCACATCGATTGAGTTATATGAAGCTTACGGTGATATGGAAACGATGATGGATTTAACTGAAAATATGGTGGCTCATATTGCGCAAGAAGTTTTAGGGACAACGACTGTTCCATATGGTGGACATGAAATTAATTTAGCAGTTGGATGGAAACGTTGGCATATGGTTGATGCGATTAAGGAAATCACAGGTGTTGATTTCTTTAAAGAAATGACATTCGAAGAAGCAAAAGCTATTGCTAAAGAACATAATGTGGAGGTTCCAGCTCACTTTACAGGAGTTGGTCATATTATTAATGAATTCTTTGAAACATTTGTTGAAGAGAAAATTGTTCAACCAACATTTATTTATGGACATCCGGTAGAAGTTTCTCCACTTGCGAAGAAAAATGCAGAGGACCCTCGATTCACAGATCGTTTCGAATTATTTATCGATGCACGTGAATATGCGAATGCTTTTACGGAATTAAATGATCCAATTGATCAAAAAGAACGTTTCGAAGCTCAACTTGCTGAAAAAGCATTAGGAAATGATGAAGCTTCGGAAATGGATATCGATTATATTGAAGCATTAGAATATGGAATGCCACCTGCAGGAGGACTTGGAATCGGAATTGATCGTTTAGTAATGTTACTAACTAACTCTCCAACGATTCGCGACGTCCTATTATTCCCAACAATGCGTAAAAAATAATTATCTATTAATCTCGCTCTTTGGAGCGAGATTTTTTTTGTTGACGAATTGTCAATACAAATGCGACAGTTTCTCATGAAATAGCTCGAATGAAGTTTTCCAACCTAAGCATTTTCGTGGTCGATGATTAATGAGGAGGAGGGCTTCATCAATCTCTTTCTCACTAACTCGTGCTAAGTCCGTCTTCTTCGGAAAGAATTCTCGAAGAAGACCATTGGCATTTTCATTACTTCCTCTTTGCCAAGAGGAATAGGCGTCAGCGAAGTAAACAGGAACCTTTAAATCTGCTTCTACTTTGGAATAACAAGCAAACTCTTTTCCTCGATCAACGGTATAAGTTTTAAAGGTGTCTTTAGGAAAATGTTCATATAACTCACTAATCGCTCGGTACATTTCAGATGCTGAGCGATTTTCGATTTTAACGGCGACATAAAATCGTGTTTGACGTTCAATAAATGTAGCTAAACATCCTTTACTTTTACCACGGCTTGAAACAACTGTATCAAGTTCCCAATGACCAAATGCCTGACGTTTTTTTACCTCTTTCGGACGTTGATGAATTGATGTCCCAATGTTAAATCGTCCGCGTGTTTCTCGTGGTTTTCGGCGTTTTCCCTTTTGCCTTAAACAGCTTAAATCCCCTAACAAAATCGTTCCGTCATAAATCCAACGATAAATAGTTTTGAATGAAATAACACCCTTTAAAACCGTATTAGAAATTTGTTCAGGCGACCAGGTTAACTTTAAATAATGTTGGATGGTTTGAATAACTTCTTCAGATTTGGTCTCTGGACGATGACAAACTAAGCGACGTTGCTCGGCTAATTCATCTGCT
>NZ_CP142738.1:2435000-2450000 GCF_037014675.1 Turicibacter sp. KK003 | reverse complement strand
GGCGAAACGCCTCGGGGAGCTGTAAGTAAGCAAAGAGCCGGGGATATCCGAATGGGGAAACCCGCTAGTGGTCATACGCTAGCACCGTATGGTGAATCAATAGCCATAGAGGAGACAGACCCAGGGAACTGAAACATCTAAGTACCTGGAGGAAAAGAAAGAAACATCGATTCCCCAAGTAGCGGCGAGCGAACAGGGAGGAGCCCAAACCGGAGTAATCCGGGGTAGAAGGACCTTCAGAAATGACTGAACATGATAGCCGAATGGTCTGGGAAGGCCAACCGGAGGGGGTGAGAGTCCCGTAGGTGAAATTGTGTGAAGCAGGGAAGGGATCCTGAGTACGGCGGGACACGAGAAATCCCGTCGGAAGCAACGAGGACCATCTCGTAAGGCTAAATACTACCTAGTGACCGATAGTGAACCAGTACCGTGAGGGAAAGGTGAAAAGAACCCCGGAAGGGGAGTGAAAGAGAACCTGAAACCGTGTGCCTACAACTAGTCAGAGCCCGTTAAAGGGTGATGGCGTGCCTTTTGTAGAATGAACCGGCGAGTTACGATATCGTGCAAGGTTAAGTTGAAGAGACGGAGCCGAAGCGAAAGCGAGTCTGAATAGGGCGAGGAGTACGATGTTGTAGACCCGAAACCGTGTGAGCTAGCCATGAGCAGGCTGAAGGTCAGGTAACACTGACTGGAGGGCCGAACCAGGGCACGTTGAAAAGTGCTTGGATGACTTGTGGCTAGGGGTGAAATTCCAATCGAACACGGATATAGCTGGTTCTCTCCGAAATAGCTTTAGGGCTAGCCTCGATAAGAGTCTACTGGAGGTAGAGCACTGAATGGGTGATGGCCCCACCTCGGGGTACTGATCTCAATCAAACTCCGAATGCCAGATAGATATGATCGGGAGTCAGACTGTGGGTGATAAGGTCCATGGTCAAAAGGGAAAGAGCCCAGACCGCCAGCTAAGGCCCCCAAGTGTCCGTTAAGTGGAAAAGGATGTGGAGATGCACAGACAACTAGGAGGTTGGCTTAGAAGCAGCCATCCTTTAAAGAGTGCGTAATAGCTCACTAGTCGAGTGACTCTGCGCCGAAAATGTACCGGGGCTAAACGGACCGCCGAAGCTGCGGATTGACACGAAGTGTCAGTGGTAGGAGAGCGTTCTAACAGCACAGAAGCAGTACCGGAAGGAGCTGTGGAGCGGTTAGAAGTGAGAATGCCGGTGTGAGTAGCGAAAGATAGGTGAGAATCCTATCCATCGAAAGCCTAAGGTTTCCAGGGGAAGGCTCGTCCGCCCTGGGTAAGTCGGGACCTAAGGTGAGGCCGAAAGGCGTAGCCGATGGACAACAGGTAGAGATTCCTGTACCACTTAATAAACTGAAGGAGTGACGGAGAAGGCTAAGTTGAGCGTGTGAATGGATTCACGTGTAAGCAGTGAGGTGGTCATGTAGGCAAATCCGCATGGCGAAACATTGAGCTGTGATGCCGAAAGCCCGAAAGGGTGAAGTCAGCTGATGTCACGCTTCCAAGAAAAGCTTCTAGGGATAATTTATTAGGTGCCCGTACCGATAACCGACACAGGTAGGCGAGGAGAGAATCCTAAGATGAGCGAGAGAACTCTTGTTAAGGAACTCGGCAAAATGACCCCGTAACTTCGGGAGAAGGGGTGCTTGTGAAAGCAAGCCGCAGTGAAAAGGCCCAGGCGACTGTTTATCAAAAACACAGGTCTCTGCTAAACCGCAAGGTGATGTATAGGGGCTGACGCCTGCCCGGTGCTGGAAGGTTAAGAGGAGAGGTTAGCGCAAGCGAAGCTTTGAATTGAAGCCCCAGTAAACGGCGGCCGTAACTATAACGGTCCTAAGGTAGCGAAATTCCTTGTCGGGTAAGTTCCGACCCGCACGAAAGGCGTAACGATCTGGGCGCTGTCTCAACAAGAGACTCGGTGAAATCATAGTACCTGTGAAGATGCAGGTTACCCGCGACAGGACGGAAAGACCCCGTGGAGCTTTACTGTAGCTTGATATTGAGCACTGGTGACACATGTACAGGATAGGTAGGAGACGAAGAGACCAGGACGCCAGTCTTGGAGGAGTCGCTGTTGGGATACTACCCTTGTGTTACTGGGGTTCTAACCCGTGGCCATGAGCTGGTCAGGGGACAGTGTCAGGTGGGCAGTTTGACTGGGGCGGTCGCCTCCCAAAGAGTAACGGAGGCGCCCAAAGGTTCCCTCAGAATGGTTGGAAATCATTCGAAGAGTGTAAAGGCAGAAGGGAGCTTGACTGCGAGACCAACAAGTCGAGCAGGGACGAAAGTCGGGCTTAGTGATCCGGCGGTACCGAATGGAAGGGCCGTCGCTCAACGGATAAAAGCTACCCCGGGGATAACAGGCTGATCTCCCCCAAGAGTTCACATCGACGGGGAGGTTTGGCACCTCGATGTCGGCTCATCGCATCCTGGGGCTGTAGTCGGTCCCAAGGGTTGGGCTGTTCGCCCATTAAAGCGGTACGCGAGCTGGGTTCAGAACGTCGTGAGACAGTTCGGTCCCTATCCGTCGTGGGCGTAGGAAATTTGAGAGGAGCTGTCCTTAGTACGAGAGGACCGGGATGGACACACCGCTGGTGTACCAGTTGTTCTGCCAGGAGCATAGCTGGGTAGCTACGTGTGGAAGGGATAAACGCTGAAAGCATCTAAGCGTGAAGCCCCCCTCAAGATGAGATTTCCCATTCGAAAGAAGTAAGATCCCTTGAAGACGACGAGGTAGATAGGTCAGGAGTGGAAGTTTGGTGACAGATGAAGCGGACTGATACTAATCGATCGAGGACTTAACTAATAAGGAAGTAAGCAGAAGATATCTAGTTTTGTGAGATTGATAAGATCTGACAGAAGGTCTAGTGATAAGGGCAAGGAGGGCACACCTGTTCCCATACCGAACACAGAAGTTAAGCTCCTTAGCGCCGAGGGTAGTACGCAAGTGCGAGAGTAGGACGTCGCTAGGCCATAAATAAAAAGCCTCAATAGCTCAGTTGGTTAGAGCACTTGACTGTTAATCAAGGGGTCCTAGGTTCGAGTCCTAGTTGGGGCGCCATTAAAAAATGGCCCGTTGGTGAAGCGGTTTAACACACATGCCTTTCACGCATGCATACACGGGTTCGAATCCCGTACGGGTCACCATTAAAAATAAAAGTGGAGGATTAGCTCAGCTGGGAGAGCATCTGCCTTACAAGCAGAGGGTCGGCGGTTCGAGCCCGTCATCCTCCACCATAAAGAGCCGGAATAGCTCAATTGGTAGAGCAACTGACTTGTAATCAGTAGGTTGCGGGTTCAAGTCCTGCTTCCGGCACCATTATAAATAGGGGTGTAGTTTAACGGTAGAACAGCGGTCTCCAAAACCGTTAGTGTGGGTTCGATTCCTGTCACCCCTGCCATGGCGATTGTGGCGAAGTGGTTAACGCATCGGATTGTGGCTCCGACATTCGTGGGTTCGATTCCCATCAGTCGCCCCATATCTTATATGATTAGGCGCCATAGCCAAGTGGTAAGGCGTGGGACTGCAACTCCCTGATCATCGGTTCAAATCCGATTGGCGCCTCCAATTAGATAGTAATGTGCCTGGGTGGCGGAACTGGTAGACGCACAGGACTTAAAATCCTGCGGGTGGTGACACCCGTGCCGGTTCGATTCCGGCCCTAGGCACCAATTTAATAAAGAGCCGGAATAGCTCAATTGGTAGAGCAACTGACTTGTAATCAGTAGGTTGCGGGTTCAAGTCCTGCTTCCGGCACCATATAATAAAAGAATACGGTGGGGTAGCGAAGTGGCTAAACGCGGCGGACTGTAAATCCGCTCTCTGAGAGTTCGGCGGTTCGAATCCGTCCCCCACCACCACTTAAGAATGGGCTATAGCCAAGCGGTAAGGCAACGGACTTTGACTCCGTCATGCGCTGGTTCGAATCCAGCTAGCCCAGCCAATGATGTCCTGCTAGCTCAGTTGGTAGAGCATCTGACTTTTAATCAGAGGGTCAGAGGTTCGAGTCCTCTGCAGGACACCATTTTTTTAACTGAAAAAGAACACATAAAGCATAGATAAAAAGCCTGGGTGGCGGAACTGGTAGACGCACAGGACTTAAAATCCTGCGGGTGGTGACACCCGTGCCGGTTCGATTCCGGCCCTAGGCACCAACTAAATAGCGCCCATAGCTCAATTGGATAGAGCGTTTGACTACGGATCAAAAGGTTAGGGGTTCGACTCCTCTTGGGCGCGCCATAAAAAACGGGAAGTGGCTCAGCTTGGTAGAGCACCTGGTTTGGGACCAGGGGGTCGCAGGTTCGAATCCTGTCTTCCCGACCATTAAAAAATAAAAAGAGAATGGGGACTTAGCTCAGCTGGGAGAGCGCCTGCCTTGCACGCAGGAGGTCAGGGGTTCGATCCCCCTAGTCTCCACCAAAAAGAATTGATCTTTGAAAACTAGATATCTTCTGAAGAAGAAAAGTTAAGTAATAAAGGGCGCACGGAGGATGCCTAGGCACTAGGAGTCGAAGAAGGACGCGACAAACGGCGAAACGCCTCGGGGAGCTGTAAGTAAGCAAAGAGCCGGGGATATCCGAATGGGGAAACCCGCTAGTGGTCATACGCTAGCACCGTATGGTGAATCAATAGCCATAGAGGAGACAGACCCAGGGAACTGAAACATCTAAGTACCTGGAGGAAAAGAAAGAAACATCGATTCCCCAAGTAGCGGCGAGCGAACAGGGAGGAGCCCAAACCGGAGTAATCCGGGGTAGAAGGACCTTCAGAAATGACTGAACATGATAGCCGAATGGTCTGGGAAGGCCAACCGGAGGGGGTGAGAGTCCCGTAGGTGAAATTGTGTGAAGCAGGGAAGGGATCCTGAGTACGGCGGGACACGAGAAATCCCGTCGGAAGCAACGAGGACCATCTCGTAAGGCTAAATACTACCTAGTGACCGATAGTGAACCAGTACCGTGAGGGAAAGGTGAAAAGAACCCCGGAAGGGGAGTGAAAGAGAACCTGAAACCGTGTGCCTACAACTAGTCAGAGCCCGTTAAAGGGTGATGGCGTGCCTTTTGTAGAATGAACCGGCGAGTTACGATATCGTGCAAGGTTAAGTTGAAGAGACGGAGCCGAAGCGAAAGCGAGTCTGAATAGGGCGAGGAGTACGATGTTGTAGACCCGAAACCGTGTGAGCTAGCCATGAGCAGGCTGAAGGTCAGGTAACACTGACTGGAGGGCCGAACCAGGGCACGTTGAAAAGTGCTTGGATGACTTGTGGCTAGGGGTGAAATTCCAATCGAACACGGATATAGCTGGTTCTCTCCGAAATAGCTTTAGGGCTAGCCTCGATAAGAGTCTACTGGAGGTAGAGCACTGAATGGGTGATGGCCCCACCTCGGGGTACTGATCTCAATCAAACTCCGAATGCCAGATAGATATGATCGGGAGTCAGACTGTGGGTGATAAGGTCCATGGTCAAAAGGGAAAGAGCCCAGACCGCCAGCTAAGGCCCCCAAGTGTCCGTTAAGTGGAAAAGGATGTGGAGATGCACAGACAACTAGGAGGTTGGCTTAGAAGCAGCCATCCTTTAAAGAGTGCGTAATAGCTCACTAGTCGAGTGACTCTGCGCCGAAAATGTACCGGGGCTAAACGGACCGCCGAAGCTGCGGATTGACACGAAGTGTCAGTGGTAGGAGAGCGTTCTAACAGCACAGAAGCAGTACCGGAAGGAGCTGTGGAGCGGTTAGAAGTGAGAATGCCGGTGTGAGTAGCGAAAGATAGGTGAGAATCCTATCCATCGAAAGCCTAAGGTTTCCAGGGGAAGGCTCGTCCGCCCTGGGTAAGTCGGGACCTAAGGTGAGGCCGAAAGGCGTAGCCGATGGACAACAGGTAGAGATTCCTGTACCACTTAATAAACTGAAGGAGTGACGGAGAAGGCTAAGTTGAGCGTGTGAATGGATTCACGTGTAAGCAGTGAGGTGGTCATGTAGGCAAATCCGCATGGCGAAACATTGAGCTGTGATGCCGAAAGCCCGAAAGGGTGAAGTCAGCTGATGTCACGCTTCCAAGAAAAGCTTCTAGGGATAATTTATTAGGTGCCCGTACCGATAACCGACACAGGTAGGCGAGGAGAGAATCCTAAGATGAGCGAGAGAACTCTTGTTAAGGAACTCGGCAAAATGACCCCGTAACTTCGGGAGAAGGGGTGCTTGTGAAAGCAAGCCGCAGTGAAAAGGCCCAGGCGACTGTTTATCAAAAACACAGGTCTCTGCTAAACCGCAAGGTGATGTATAGGGGCTGACGCCTGCCCGGTGCTGGAAGGTTAAGAGGAGAGGTTAGCGCAAGCGAAGCTTTGAATTGAAGCCCCAGTAAACGGCGGCCGTAACTATAACGGTCCTAAGGTAGCGAAATTCCTTGTCGGGTAAGTTCCGACCCGCACGAAAGGCGTAACGATCTGGGCGCTGTCTCAACAAGAGACTCGGTGAAATCATAGTACCTGTGAAGATGCAGGTTACCCGCGACAGGACGGAAAGACCCCGTGGAGCTTTACTGTAGCTTGATATTGAGCACTGGTGACACATGTACAGGATAGGTAGGAGACGAAGAGACCAGGACGCCAGTCTTGGAGGAGTCGCTGTTGGGATACTACCCTTGTGTTACTGGGGTTCTAACCCGTGGCCATGAGCTGGTCAGGGGACAGTGTCAGGTGGGCAGTTTGACTGGGGCGGTCGCCTCCCAAAGAGTAACGGAGGCGCCCAAAGGTTCCCTCAGAATGGTTGGAAATCATTCGAAGAGTGTAAAGGCAGAAGGGAGCTTGACTGCGAGACCAACAAGTCGAGCAGGGACGAAAGTCGGGCTTAGTGATCCGGCGGTACCGAATGGAAGGGCCGTCGCTCAACGGATAAAAGCTACCCCGGGGATAACAGGCTGATCTCCCCCAAGAGTTCACATCGACGGGGAGGTTTGGCACCTCGATGTCGGCTCATCGCATCCTGGGGCTGTAGTCGGTCCCAAGGGTTGGGCTGTTCGCCCATTAAAGCGGTACGCGAGCTGGGTTCAGAACGTCGTGAGACAGTTCGGTCCCTATCCGTCGTGGGCGTAGGAAATTTGAGAGGAGCTGTCCTTAGTACGAGAGGACCGGGATGGACACACCGCTGGTGTACCAGTTGTTCTGCCAGGAGCATAGCTGGGTAGCTACGTGTGGAAGGGATAAACGCTGAAAGCATCTAAGCGTGAAGCCCCCCTCAAGATGAGATTTCCCATTCGAAAGAAGTAAGATCCCTTGAAGACGACGAGGTAGATAGGTCAGGAGTGGAAGTTTGGTGACAGATGAAGCGGACTGATACTAATCGATCGAGGACTTAACTAAATAGGAAAGGCAAAAACGAGCGGTTATCACAGGCAGAAAGTGAAAAGAACTGAGGAATCACGAAGGTGATGAACAGTTATTGAACTTTACCACTGTGATGCGAGAGTTGCCGGACAAGAAGAAGTAAGCAGAAGATATCTAGTTTTGTGAGATTGATGAAATCTGACAGAAGGTCTAGTGATAAGGGCAAGGAGGGCACACCTGTTCCCATACCGAACACAGAAGTTAAGCTCCTTAGCGCCGAGGGTAGTACGCAAGTGCGAGAGTAGGACGTCGCTAGGCCATAAATAAAGAAAAGTACAAGTGAGCGATTATCTTCGAATAAAACTTAGCGAACACAGAAATGGCTGAAAGCCATGAGAGTGTGCATAAGTTTTATTCGAAGATGCGAACGGTACTAGACACTAAATGCGGGTGTAGTTTAATGGTAGAACTTCAGCCTTCCAAGCTGACTGTGAGAGTTCGATTCTCTTCACCCGCTCCAAATAGCCAATTAACATCCTTCGGGGTGTTTTTTTTTAATCTTATATTAATGGACTAACCTTTATTAGGTTAGTTTTTTTATATTACAAAAACTCTAAATATGTGAAAAAATGTGCTTTTTTAAATGTTATATGATATTATTGTGGTAATAATGATATAGGAGGATGGCTATGGGACTTTCATTAGGATTAGATTTAGGAATAGGTTCGGTTGGATACGGGCTTATTGATATCGAGGATGGAACTATTTTAGAAGCTGGTGTGCGACTTTTTTCTTCTGTTAATCCAGAGAATAATCAAACGCGTCGGGGTTCAAGACAGGCACGACGTCTTAATCGTCGGAAGGTTCATCGATTAACGCGTATTGCGCATTTGTTAGAAGAGAGCGGATTTTTCCGTGGTGATGTTATGGCACTGACGCCGTATCATTTAAGAGTTAAAGGATTAAGTGAGAAGCTAAGTCGTGAGGAGTTGTACGCTGCTTTATATAACTTGGCTAAACATCGTGGAATTTCCTATTTAGAGGATGTTGAGCTAGATGAGGCGGATGGAAGTTCGTTAAGTCATAACGTTGAGTTGTTGAAGGAGTACTATCCATGCCAAATTCAAATGGCTCGATATGAGACGTATGGTCAAATTCGAGGGATTATTGAAACTTTTACTAAGGAGGGTGAACCCGAGTTATTAGTTAATATTTTCCCTACCTCAGCTTATGAAAAGGAAGCGCGAGCGATTCTTTCGAAACAAGGTGAATTTTATCCGGAAATTGATACAAAATTTGTTGAATCGTATATAAAAATTTTAACAGATAAACGCCTTTATTATGTCGGACCTGGAAATGAGAAGTCACGTACCGATTATGGAATTTATCGTGAAAATGGAGAAACACTAGATAACCTATTCGATATTTTAATTGGAAAGTGTACAGTGTATCCTGATGAACGTCGTGCAGCAAAATTTTCTTATACAGCTCAGTTATTTGATTTTCTCAATGACATGAACAACTTGTCTATTGCTGGTGAAAAGTTAACAGAGGATCAAAAACGCAGTATTTATCAGCAAATCATGTCTTCTAAAACGGTTAATATGATGAAGATTATCATGAAGGTGACAGGGTGTATTAAGGAAGATATTAAAGGATTTAGGGTCGATAATAAAGATAAACCAGAATTTCATACTTTTGAAGCTTATCGAAAGTTTAGAAATAAGATGAAAGAGGTCAATGTTGATATTACCACATGGAGTGATGCTGACTTTGATGAACTCGCTGTCCAGCTAACGTTGAGTACAGAATATAAACAAATTGTTGAGCAAGTGAAGAAGTTAAATCTGTTATTAAGTGATGAGGCTATCGATGCGATTGCCGATTTTAGAAAGAAGAATGGGACGCTATTCTCTAAATGGCATAGTTTATCGTTAAAAGCGATGCATGAAATTATGGATGATCTATGGTCAACTCATAAGAATCAAATGCAGTTATACACTGAGTTGGGTGTGTTTAAATCGAATAAGGATCTCTATAAGGGACTGAAATATATTAAGAAAGAGATGTTGCTCGAAGAGATTTACAATCCAGTTGTTCGGAGTTCGATTAGTGAAAGTATTAAGGTCATCAATATGATGCTAAAAAAATATGGAGCGTTAGATAAAATTGTTCTTGAGATGCCACGAGATGCTAATGAAAAGGAAGAAAAGAAACGGTTAGATCAAGCGAAAAAGGATAATAAGACCCACAAAGATACCGCAATTAAAGTGGCCCAAGAGGAATATGGTTTTAGCGAAGAGGCTTATCGTCATCATCAAGATTTAAATACGAAGCTGCGTTTATGGTATGAGCAAGGAAAGTGTTGCCTCTATAGTGGAAAAACGATTAAAGTGATGGATTTAATTATGAATCCGAACCAGTTTGATATTGACCATATTATTCCTAAGTCTATTTCCTTTGACGATAGCTTAAATAATAAGGTGTTATGTTATGCGAGTGAAAATCGTTGGAAAGGGAATCAAACGCCATTCCGTTATTTTAAACGAAAACAAAATTCGCAGTGGAATTATGACAAGTATAAAAGCCAAATTGTTAAATTGTACAATGATGGAAAAGGGAAGTTGACTCGGGCTAAAATGGATTTATTATTATTCGAGGAGGATATTAATAAGTACGAAGTGCGCCGACAGTTTATTAATCGTAACCTGGTAGATACACGTTATGCTTCACGCGTTGTTTTGAATACGTTACAAGACTTTATGTCCGTTAATTATCCGAATACAACGGTTGGGGTTGTGCGTGGAAAGTTTACGGCTCAATTAAGAAAGCATTGGGGTATTAAAAAAGATCGTGATGAAAGCCATTCGCACCATGCGATTGATGCGCTAACCGTAGCATGCGTTCCATACCTCAGCCTGTGGAAGAAACAAGACATCTTTAAGGAAGAGGATATTCGTGTGGATGATTATTCAGTGACGGTGAATGAGGAGACGGGGGAAATCATTGAAGATAGTTATAATCAGTTAGCGTATCAACCCCCATTTGAAAAGTTCTTTACCGGTTTACGTCGGGTTTCACTCGAATGTCGTTATTCATACAAGGTAGATCGCAAGTTTAATCGTCAGGTGGCGGATGCGACTATTTACTCGACACGCCAAGGGGTAGTGAAGGAAACAAAAGGTGAGAAGAAGTTTGTGCTAGATCCTGATAGTAAAGAGCACTATGTGGTGGCGAAGATTAAGAATATTTATGATGACGCAGATGCGAAACGTTTTATGGATCGTTATAAAAAAGATAAAACACAGTTTTTAATGTACCATCATGATCCACAAACCTTTGCGATTCTAGAAGATGCGATAAGACAATATTCAAAAGAGAAAAATCCATTTGCGATGTATCGTGAAGAGCATGGACCGCTTCAAAAATATGCGAAAAAAGGAAATGGACCAGAAATTAGAAGTGTTAAATATTTCGATAAGAAACTAGGGACTCATATTGAGTTAAAGCAAGAACATGAAAAAAATCGAAAGGTTGTTTTACAATCATTAAATCCATGGCGTAGTGATATTTATTACAACAAGAAAGAAAATCGGTATATGGTCGCGGGGATAAAGTATGCTGATTTGTCTTACCAAAAGGGAAGTGGGGAGTATGGGATATCTCTTCAAAAATATCAACAGGTTTTAAAGTCGGAGAAAATTCTGTTGAGTGTTGAAGAGTTAGAAGCTATTCTTAACGGGGAATCGACGGATTCTAATTATGAGTTCTGCTTCTCGTTGTATAAAAATAATTTACTTCAATGGACGGATGAAAAAGATCAAGTGCATCAGTATCGTTTCTTGTCACGAAATTTGAGTAATTCGAATATGATTGAGGTTAAACCAATTGAGAAGTCTAAGTATGAGAAACAGGCTTTAGGAATGAAAACCTTAAAAAAAGGAATTCACGATTTTTATAAAATTGAGGTGGATGTACTAGGGTATCAGTATTTTATTAAACGAGAAAAGTTAAAATTATCGTTTAAATCTTCTTGTTAAACCTTGTGAATTATTATATAATAAAAGTGCAAGGACGCTTGCACAGTAGCTAAAATCTTAAGGATCTACTAAAATAAGGCTTTATGCCGAAATCAGCCCCCGCTTCGGGGGCTTTTTTTTGTATTTAAAAATAAAATAGGGGGTATTGGTATGAGTTGGCGTAGTGTGTTGATTGAGGATGGAGAGTGTTTAAAGTTAAAACTAGATAATTTGGTCGTGGATAAAAATAATAAGCAGTATACGTTGCCTCTTGCGGATCTTTCGGTGATTGTGGTCGATGGCCAACGGACATCGATATCGACGAGGTTGTTAACGCATTTAAGTAAATATAATATTACGTTAGTGACGTGCGATGAGTCTCATCATCCCTGTGGGATGTTTAATACGATGGTGGGACATGTGCGGGCGAGTAAGCTCATTCACCGTCAAATTGCTTTAAAAGAGGAACTTAGAGATTTGATTTGGCAACAATTGATTACATTTAAAATTCGTAATCAGTTAGCGGTCCTTGTGGAATTTGAACGAGACGATTTAGCGATTGAACGACTGAACCAATATGTTCAAGAGGTAAAACCGTATGATCGAACGAATCGTGAGGGACATGCAGCGAAGGTATATTTTAACGCCCTGTTCGGAAAAGACTTCACTCGTCAACAAGACAATACGATTAATGCATGTTTAAACTATGGGTATTCGATTATTCGTGCCCATCTTTCACGATTGGTGGTAGGGTATGGACTCTCTCCATTGCTTGGGGTTTTTCATCGAAGTGAGTATAATGCTTTTAATTTGGTGGATGATTTAATCGAACCTTTTCGACCGTTTGTTGATTATATGGTGTATAAATATTTTAAAGATGAACGTTATTTTAAAAGCGAGCATCGGCAGGCGCTCATTGGATTGATGACGAAGCGTTGTCAGTATAAGGGTGGAAATTATACGCTACAGGTGGTACTTGAAAAGTATGTGATGGATTTTGTTGCGGTATTAGAGCATGAAAACTTAGAACGATTACAGGAGCCAAGCTTGCTGGGATTTGAGGAATTAGTATGAGGTATGATGTGATGAGAATATTATGTTTTTTTGATTTACCAACGGAGACGGCGACTGAAAAGCGAGCGTATCGTCAATTTCGTAAATTATTAATTTCGAATGGATTTGAGATGTTACAATATTCCGTTTATGTGAGGACATGTCCCAATCGCGAACACGCGAAAAAGTTTTATCGGATTATTAATCAAGAAGCACCTGAGCATGGACATATTCGCCTATTAATGGTCACGGAAAAGCAATTTGAGGATATGGCGTTGATAATCGGAGTGAAAAATCACCAAGAATCAGTCATTGGAACGAATAAGGTGGTCGTCATATGAAAAATTACTCGTTTAAACATCCCTTAATGGAAAGAGTGGATCATAGAGGGGAGAATTTTATTCAACTAACCGGGTGTAACCGAAAGGCTCAGGTATACTTAAAGCAGGTGCTAGAATTTTCAGTGCTCGGTCATCGGTATAACGAACTTGAGGCGGAGTCATTGGGGAATCAAGAACTCATTTGGTACTGCGATGAGAAAGTCATTAAAAAGGGTGAGTATCACTATATTAAAATTGCTTCACGTGAAGATTTGTTGTACCAGTTAAGTGGAAGAAAGGGATCCCTACTTGCGACCTTTTTAGAGCAAGTGAATGATGGGGTCATGGTTGCCGATTATCTTGCACAAATAAATGAACTCTTAGAGCGAGTAGCTATTGAGTACCAGAGACGATGTGCAGATTACGGACTTGATTATGAATTTGAAATTAAACCCATGACGCTATCGCTACTTACTCAACAACATTTAATTGCCTATTTAAGTCATTACGGGGTATATAGTTCGGAATTTATGGAAACTAATTATTTATTAGAGGTATTTCTTAAGATTCTAAACGTTCTATTGGAACGAACGGCAACCCGTTATTTAATTTGCTTGGAACATTTATCTCAATTAATTTCTTCTGAGGAGATTGTCCGTATATTAAAGAATCTGAAACAATTAAGTGAAGATTATGACTTAATGATTGTAAATATTGGGCGGGAACCCGACGATCTTTTAGTTGAGAAGGAGGATTTAGAAGCTATTTTGATTTGTGGGGATCAAGAGTGCCAGTCTTTCTATGATTGGACAAGTATTTTGGAGTATATTGAACGACATTATCCTACTTTATTCCAATGGCGTGAAGAGGAGTTACTATTGACCTTAAAACGAGTGATTCCATATCTTTTAAGTAAAGAAGGAGTTCGACATGTTCATCGCCAGCGGGATTTAGTAGTATTTATTTTATTAAATGAGGGATTTTGTTTCTATCAGTATCATTCTGACGAAATTGATGAACTCTCCCCACTCGAAATGAATTTTTTAAGGGAAAAGCTTTATAAATTTTAAGGGCTACGTTATAATTTAATCAAGTGCTAAAGCCTTGACGATCAATTTGAGGTTTTAGTACCCTTAAGATTTTAGCTACTGTAAAACCTTTCCCCCTAAATTTGTTTTCTGTTATATAGTTTTAGTACCCTTAAGATTTTAGCTACTGTAAAACTAACTTGGATTTGCTAAAACACCAAAATCTGTTTTAGTACCCTTAAGATTTTAGCTACTGTAAAACTTGGTCAAGGGGTGCGGTGCTTAACCTCGTGTTTTAGTACCCTTAAGATTTTAGCTACTGTAAAACTTAAGCGTGATATTTAACCCCTCGCAAATAGGTTTTAGTACCCTTAAGATTTTAGCTACTGTAAAACTTTATTTAATTTTTGCTATTCATGTTTTTGTTTTAGTACCCTTAAGATTTTAGCTACTGTAAAACACGATGTAGGATTAGAAATAGGTAGCTATGTTTTAGTACCCTTAAGATTTTAGCTACTGTAAAACCATCCTTGCTCCTATTTTCTCTCTCTTCTGTTTTAGTACCCTTAAGATTTTAGCTACTGTAAAACTTTATTAATTTATTTATACCAACATAATAGTTTTAGTACCCTTAAGATTTTAGCTACTGTAAAACTAACATAGACTTGTCGATAACGACGGCAACGTTTTAGTACCCTTAAGATTTTAGCTACTGTAAAACCCAATATCAATGACCCCCACCACTTTTTTGTTTTAGTACCCTTAAGATTTTAGCTACTGTAAAACTTAGATATTTATTGTTTCCTATTAAGTGAGTTTTAGTACCCTTAAGATTTTAGCTACTGTAAAACTTTCTAAATGAGTAAGCATAGCAACATAAGTTTTAGTACCCTTAAGATTTTAGCTACTGTAAAACGAGATGAGACATAAGCTCGGCGTCCACCATGTTTTAGTACCCTTAAGATTTTAGCTACTGTAAAACGTTTTAGTGAAGCTAAAGGTATGCATCATTGTTTTAGTACCCTTAAGATTTTAGCTACTGTAAAACCCATTAGTCGGAGCAGTATTACAAGTCTTAGTTTTAGTACCCTTAAGATTTTAGCTACTGTAAAACAATTTGCGGGGTAGAAATTCCCTACACTGAGTTTTAGTACCCTTAAGATTTTAGCTACTGTAAAACAAAATTTCTTGTTGAATCTGAACTTTTTCCGTTTTAGTACCCTTAAGATTTTAGCT
>NZ_CP142738.1:1665000-2430000 GCF_037014675.1 Turicibacter sp. KK003 | reverse complement strand
GGAGCTGTGGAGCGGTTAGAAGTGAGAATGCCGGTGTGAGTAGCGAAAGATAGGTGAGAATCCTATCCATCGAAAGCCTAAGGTTTCCAGGGGAAGGCTCGTCCGCCCTGGGTAAGTCGGGACCTAAGGTGAGGCCGAAAGGCGTAGCCGATGGACAACAGGTAGAGATTCCTGTACCACTTAATAAACTGAAGGAGTGACGGAGAAGGCTAAGTTGAGCGTGTGAATGGATTCACGTGTAAGCAGTGAGGTGGTCATGTAGGCAAATCCGCATGGCGAAACATTGAGCTGTGATGCCGAAAGCCCGAAAGGGTGAAGTCAGCTGATGTCACGCTTCCAAGAAAAGCTTCTAGGGATAATTTATTAGGTGCCCGTACCGATAACCGACACAGGTAGGCGAGGAGAGAATCCTAAGATGAGCGAGAGAACTCTTGTTAAGGAACTCGGCAAAATGACCCCGTAACTTCGGGAGAAGGGGTGCTTGTGAAAGCAAGCCGCAGTGAAAAGGCCCAGGCGACTGTTTATCAAAAACACAGGTCTCTGCTAAACCGCAAGGTGATGTATAGGGGCTGACGCCTGCCCGGTGCTGGAAGGTTAAGAGGAGAGGTTAGCGCAAGCGAAGCTTTGAATTGAAGCCCCAGTAAACGGCGGCCGTAACTATAACGGTCCTAAGGTAGCGAAATTCCTTGTCGGGTAAGTTCCGACCCGCACGAAAGGCGTAACGATCTGGGCGCTGTCTCAACAAGAGACTCGGTGAAATCATAGTACCTGTGAAGATGCAGGTTACCCGCGACAGGACGGAAAGACCCCGTGGAGCTTTACTGTAGCTTGATATTGAGCACTGGTGACACATGTACAGGATAGGTAGGAGACGAAGAGACCAGGACGCCAGTCTTGGAGGAGTCGCTGTTGGGATACTACCCTTGTGTTACTGGGGTTCTAACCCGTGGCCATGAGCTGGTCAGGGGACAGTGTCAGGTGGGCAGTTTGACTGGGGCGGTCGCCTCCCAAAGAGTAACGGAGGCGCCCAAAGGTTCCCTCAGAATGGTTGGAAATCATTCGAAGAGTGTAAAGGCAGAAGGGAGCTTGACTGCGAGACCAACAAGTCGAGCAGGGACGAAAGTCGGGCTTAGTGATCCGGCGGTACCGAATGGAAGGGCCGTCGCTCAACGGATAAAAGCTACCCCGGGGATAACAGGCTGATCTCCCCCAAGAGTTCACATCGACGGGGAGGTTTGGCACCTCGATGTCGGCTCATCGCATCCTGGGGCTGTAGTCGGTCCCAAGGGTTGGGCTGTTCGCCCATTAAAGCGGTACGCGAGCTGGGTTCAGAACGTCGTGAGACAGTTCGGTCCCTATCCGTCGTGGGCGTAGGAAATTTGAGAGGAGCTGTCCTTAGTACGAGAGGACCGGGATGGACACACCGCTGGTGTACCAGTTGTTCTGCCAGGAGCATAGCTGGGTAGCTACGTGTGGAAGGGATAAACGCTGAAAGCATCTAAGCGTGAAGCCCCCCTCAAGATGAGATTTCCCATTCGAAAGAAGTAAGATCCCTTGAAGACGACGAGGTAGATAGGTCAGGAGTGGAAGTTTGGTGACAGATGAAGCGGACTGATACTAATCGATCGAGGACTTAACTAAATAGGAAAGGCAAAAACGAGCGATTATCACAGGCAGAAAGTGAAAAGAACTGAGGAATCACGAAGGTGATGAACAGTTATTGAACTTTACCACTGTGATGCGAGAGTTGCCGGACAAGAAGAAGTAAGCAGAAGATATCTAGTTTTGTGAGATTGATAAGATCTGACAGAAGGTCTAGTGATAAGGGCAAGGAGGGCACACCTGTTCCCATACCGAACACAGAAGTTAAGCTCCTTAGCGCCGAGGGTAGTACGCAAGTGCGAGAGTAGGACGTCGCTAGGCCGAAAAAAATGCGGGTGTAGTTTAATGGTAGAACTTCAGCCTTCCAAGCTGACTGTGAGAGTTCGATTCTCTTCACCCGCTCCAAATAGCCAATCAACATCCTTCGGGATGTTTTTTTTTATTTATCAGGGATACCGATATCGAAAGGAGAGACGATTATTTTCTCTTAAAGTAATTCCGTCTTTTTTTAGGGTAAGGAAGTGTTTTTACAAGTTATGACAGGACGGATGGGTATATTAGAATTACCTAATACTAAAGGGGGAAAATAAATGGCTACGTGTACAGATTCATCTTTAAAGCAATCTATTATTTATCAGGTGTATAATCGAAATCATAATGAGAGTGGAACATTTCGTGAGTTAATTGAGGATTTACCACGTATAAAATCTTTAGGTGTGGATATTGTTTATTTATTACCTATTCATCCAATAGGAAAGAAGGATAAGAAGGGAACATTAGGATGTCCTTATTCTATTTCAGACTATCGTGCGGTTAATCCAGAGTACGGAACGTTAGAGGATTTTGTGGCTTTAATTGAGGCTGTACATGAATGGGATATGAAGATCATGATTGATGTGGTGTATAATCATACCTCACGCGACTCTTATTTATTACAGCATCATCCTGAATGGTTTTATAAAAATGCCGAAGGAGAATTTGCTAATCGTGTTGGGGATTGGTCGGATATTACGGACTTTGACTATAGTCAACATGAATCTCTTTGGGAGGAACTTATTGATTGTTTAACCTACTGGGCTAAATTAGGTGTGGATGGTTATCGATGTGATGTCGCGTCATTTGTTCCTGTAGAGTTTTGGTTAAGAGCCCGTCGTGAAGTTTCAAAAATTAATCCTCATTTTATATGGCTAGCAGAAACTGTGGATAAAGATTTTATTAGAACAATTCGTTCACTCGGTTTTTCTGTACATAGTGATTGTGAAATGTATCAGGCCTTTGATATTTGTTATGACTACGATGTTTATGAGGCATTTAAATCTTATTTACTTGGAAAATCGTCTTTAGATTTATATATAAGACGACTTCAAGATCAGGAGGTTATTTACCCGGGGAATTATATTAAATTACGTTGTTTGGAAAATCATGACCAACGTCGGATTGCTTCTTTAGTTAAGACGGTTGAACAGTTAATCATGTGGACAACTTTTGTTTATTTGCAGAAGGGAACAACGATGATTTATGCAGGACAAGAGGCTGCGTGTAAGCATACACCAAGTTTATTTGATGTGGATAAGGTGGATTGGTCATCATATAATAAAGATGGTATTGCCGATTTGATGGCGAAGTTAGCACGCCTCAAGAAAGATGATGTGATGCGAGATGGGGTTTATACGATCATGTCAGGTAATATTTCAGATTCTGTTATTTTGAAGTATGAAACCGAGTTAAAAACTCGAGTGGCTATTTTTAACTTTGGACTTAAAGACGGTGAACTTTCTGTCGATATTCCGGATGGCATTTACGAGAATTTAGTGGGGCATTCATCAATTGTTGTGCGTAATGGATATCTTCATTTAGAGGGAGAACCAATTTTAATAGATGTGGATAACTTTAAGTTATAATTATCAATTCCTTAGATATCCTTGTAATAGGTGATAGGATGTATAGCAGGGAAGTAATGGGTCTATCCTGTCGTTACTAGGGTGTGAATTATCATGATCTTGTTAGATTATTTAAGTTATCCACAATGTTTTTTAGGGGGCACTGGCGAGTAGAGTCAGGCCCCCTTTTTTATTTTTTTTATAGATTTGTAAATTGGTTGTAAAACTGACAAATAGTTTCAGTTATTTAGTGTATCCTAATAATACAGGAAAATTAGTGAGGCTAATTTATGCTGCGTGTTATAGTGTAGTTGTGTATGGTTTGAGGACTAAATAAATAGATGGGTGACAGTTCATGAGAAGATTATTTATTGGTGTAGGATTTTCATCGGAATTGAGGGGATATTTTCAAGATGCTGCTCTTATGGTTGAGAAGTATTGTGAGACGGCTAAGTATACGAGAAGAGAAAACTTTCATTTAACACTTAAATTTTTAGGAATGATGGATGAGTCAACGATTAATACCTTGATTGATGTCATTAATCACATTGAAGTTAATCAGCTGACGTTATATTTTGACCATATTGGCTTTTTTAAGAAGAAAAATCGGTATGTGATTTATATGGGATTACATCCAAATGAGGCTTTAACTCAGGTTGCAATTGATTTGCACGACGCCTTGGTTGAAAAGGGGTTAACTTCTGCTGAGGAGTTTATCTATACTCCGCATATCACGCTTTGTCGTCAGGCGAAGTTACTCGTTCCATCTGTTGATTTATCACGGGGAATAGAAATTTCTAAAGAAACAATGGTTAATAATATTACATTATATGAAAGTACGAATATTGACGGTGTGTTAACGTATCGGCCGATTTATATTCGGGAGGTGTAAACAGTGGCAGAACAAGAAGGATATTTAGAGTTTATTGAGTCATTTAATCATATCCATAAATATTTAAAAAAGTATACGAACTCGGATGATAATGTCCCATTTAGTGATTTAATCTATAAAGCAAAGGGTCACCCTATGATCAATCTTTACTTAGATGAACTACATCTATTTCGAAAGTTAAGAAATATTATTGTTCATCAAACCGATAATTTTGAACAACTCGTGGCAACACCTAGTGATGAGGCTGTGGAGCGAATCAAATTTATTGAGCAACGACTCGTTGATCCATCCACAGTCGGGGTATTTCAGGCAGAGGTTATTAAATTTGATATGAAGGATTCTATTCAAGAGGTATTAAAGATTTCGGGGGAAAAAGAGATTTTGAAGCTTCCTTTGTATGATGGTAACCAGTTTAGTGGGTTAGTGACTTCAAGGGCGATCGCTAAATGGTTACAAAAACATATTCAAAATAATAATATTGAGTTATCTGGGACAGTCGGCGAATTACTTGATTTTGAAAAAAAATCTCAGTATGAGTTTATTCCGACATCTATGACCATTTATGAAGCCTGGCGATTATATCAAACATCGCCTAAAAAATTGGATGCTCTGTTATTAACGGAAAATGGGACGGTAGAGGAAGAGATTAAGGCTGTGATTACATACGATGACTTATTAAGATATATTTATACGCATGATCAATATGTATTTAATTAAATTTTTTACAGAAAGAGTCATGATATTGGATGAATAGGCATAGGATAGGATGTCTAGTCTATCTGACGAAGAGGTCTGATGATCTTTTCAGTGTGGATGATACTAAAAGGGAATGTTTAAAAAGAACAGGTGAAAATGTATTTAATTTTAAAGCTTTGGTGATTCGTGAGAATCTGGCAAATTATCTTATTTATTTTTGTAAGTGGCATTAGTATAATTAGATTAAGGATGAAAACGGTTAACAAAGAATGGAGAGATATACATGGGGGAGAGGGTAACACGGGAATCACTGTTAAAGTTTTTTGTTGATTCATGCTGCCTATTGGAGGATTACGATAAAATTGGAAGGATTTTAGATGAGGAATTGGTCAAGGGTAACGCTCGACTTGAAGAGGTGGTAAAAGATTACCGCGAATATCAAAATGTAGAATGTTTAATCCCAATATTAATTAGACTATCGCGTTATTATGCGTGTCAAAAAGCGAATAATTTAGCTGTCATGTACTTAATTGAGTGTCAGTGTATTTTAGAAAATTTAGAAAAGAATCATATTTTAAAAGGATATATCTATGCGGAGTTAGGTTATATTTATGAAACAAAAGGGATGTTTAAAGAGGCGGAATTTTATTATGAGCTTGCGGCTTCTTTCGGAAAGGATCATAACTTGTTAATACTGATGTCTTATTCATTAGAGCGTTTAATTCGCGTTCTTATGACTCTGGTTCAGTATAAAAAGCTAGAGCGTATTGATAAGTTAGATAAAAAATATTCGTTGCAAAATGTCCCGATTTATTTAAGAAAGCAACTCCGATGGTTAAAGCTCTATGCTACTCAAGATTTTGAAGAAATCGTCAAAATTTATGGAGAAGAATATCGCTCTGAAGATGGTTTTATGCAAGAGGTTATAGGGGCCTATGCATTAGCACAATTGAATCGTGTTGAGGAGATTGAGTGGGATCTTCAATTACTAGATATTAGTGTTTCATTGCCATTGAATGTCTATCGTTTAATGTATCATCTGACCTATCATTTAGTGCACGATAAAGATGAAGAGTTAGAGCGATATATGAATAATATGATGCGTAAGTTAAAAGATAAGAATCAACATGGTTGGTTAGCTTTTGTTTGTCATTTATTTGTTCAGTCGGCTCGTATTCAAAAGAATGAGTGGATGATGAGTAAGTTAAAGGTGGGATTAAGCGAGGTTAACCAGCAGATTCATTATGAGGAACAACGTTCTAGACCTCGAATTCAAGGCTTATATAATAGTTATCGGAATTATTATAAAGGGATTCAGTTGATGCCGAATAAGGGAAAATTCCGTGTGGTGAGTTGGAATCGATTACCGATGTTATATCAGTATGACTATACCCCAAAAACACTACTAGGTTATTTTAAATTTGACGCGTGTTTTTATAATGATTTTAAACCTTCGTTATTAAAGTCAGTGATTGATGTTATTCAAGAGGAGTTTGTGGGAGAAGGAATTACTTTTTCCGTAGAGAAGGAAGGGTTATGGTTTTATTTTGAAGTTTCTTGTGGAGAAGTGAAGCTAAAACGTAAAATAAATCGATTTGTAGAATACTGTTATGAAAAGTTAGGACAACCGTATTTCGTAACTTTTTGTATTCCACGCTTAACGACAGCATCTTTTGAGGAGACGTCTAATCAGGTTAAGAGGCATTTTTGTCAAATGGTGTTGAACTCGAATCCCAAGTTACCGTATCAGATGAATTATTGCCAGGGGAAACCGATTGCTTATAACTTATTGGATCAAGTGCATCAAGCGATTGAGATGGCTGATTACCGAGGAGAAATTAATATTGAGTATGCGCCTCTTTATCATCGCGAGAGTAATGAGTTGTTTGGAATTGAATGCTCTACGGTGCTAGATGAAAATCGCATTTTATCGCAACTTCCAATTGAGGATGCGACTATTGGGCGCGAGTTATTAAATATTGAACGGGAAATGTACTTATTTGAAGTCGGTTGCGATTATTTGAAAAGACATGAAGAGGAGCATGGGGTTAAGTTATCTCTATTTATTAAATTTTCGAGACAAGCTTTATTGCATAAATGGATGCCTTCTCGAGTTATTTCTTATTTAAAGGAACATAAAATTGACCCTAATCAGGTCATTATTAGTGTTAATGAGGATATTTTATTTGAACAAAATGACCTTATTCAAAAGGCAGTAAAACGATTGCGCGAATATGATGTGAATATTGCATTGGATGAGTATGGTGCCGGGGCATTAACGGGATCGATTCGTAACTTAAGTATTGATTATTTAAGGATAAGTTCTTGTTTTATTCAATATTTAAAGTCTTCTAAAAATTATTTGAGTATGATGAACTCATTAATTAATGTGTGTATGAGCAAGGATGTTAAGTTATGTTGTTCGGAAATTGAGAATGAATCAAGCTTACATTTAATGAGTGATTTTGGAATCGATGTGGTAAGTGGAAGTTATTATCAAGGAAAATTAGTTGTTTAATTGTAAGAAATAGGTCATAATAGAGATGATAGAGGAATGAGGCATTAGGATAATCTTTATTATGAAGAGGTGAAATTCGATGAAGCAGGATATGGATTTAGGATTTGATGCTTTTTTAGAACCAGATTCGGAATTTATTGATGAAGTATGTCGTTGCTTAGAGGATCAGGGTATTCATTTAACAAATGATTTATTAGTTCAAATTATTTCGATGTATGAAGAGCATAAGTTTAAATTTTTTAAAGATATGTTAGACCAGCTAGTGGGACAAGACATTAGTGCCCTTTCAAACGATGGAGGGCCGGCTGTTGTTCAGGTGGTTATGGATGGTAAAAGGATGGGGAAATCAAAAGATAAAGACGAAGAGTATTTAGGTGATATTGACTCAAACTTCTTATCTTGATTATAATAGTAAAGGGTGGCCAAAGCGGTCACCTTTTTTATTCTTCCGTTGAAGATCTTCTTTCGGAAAGGGGGAGATGTGTGAAGTTGAATTCCCATGAATCACTAGAACGTTTAATTGATTTGTATAGTGGGGATGTATATAAAATCGCCTATTGCTATATGAAGGATTGGCAATTAGCGGAGGATGTCTCGCAAGAGGTCTTTTATAAGGCGATGAAAAATTATGCTAATTTTAATCATAGAAGTAGCGAGAAGACGTGGTTAATTCGGATTACGATTAATACGTGTAAGGATTTATTAAAAAATGGATGGCTAAAGAGAGTACAAACATCAGTTGTTGATGATGGGTTAATGGGGCAGGTTGAGCCACCGTTTGATATTATCCGCTGGGAAAGGGATTGTGCGATTGATGACTGTCTTCAAAAACTTTCTGATCACGATCGTGAGGTTATTCTCTTATTTTATTATGATGAATTAACGTATGAGGAAATTTCAGCCGTCTTAGGAATTCCGATGGGAACTGTACGTAGCCGTTTATCGAGGGCACGTTTAAAGTTAAAAAAGATTTTAAATGAGGAGGATGAGGGGATTTTTATCTCGTCAGCTATAAAATAGAATCCGTGGATAAGTCAAATGTTTATTTGAGATATCGAGTTATCCACAAAAAAAAGTTCACCCGTTTAAAGGAGTGAACTTTTTTTATATTGATGGAAGCGTTCAACATCTTGGTCTGAACATTCGACTGTAATAAGCGTTCCGTTATCTAAATATTCAGTTTCGAAGACGGTTGCATGGTCATTGAGATAAGAGATAATATTGCCTTTATCGTAAGGAATCAAGAAAGTTTCTTTCACGTAATGGTGAAATAGGTGTGATTTAATACTATTAATTAGGGTATCAATGTTGGTTAGATTTTTAGCAGAAATTCGAACAGCCTCTTGTGTACTAGGCGTAAATTCATTATCCACAAGATCAGCTTTATTGTAGACGTAAACCATTGGTGTTTCTTTTACTCCTAATTCATCAAGTACTTTATTGGTAATCTCGATTTGAGCCTGGAATTCCGGATGTGATAAGTCAACGACGTGAAGGAGCAAATCTGCCTCTGTCACTTCTTCAAGTGTTGATCGGAAAGCTTTTACTAATTGGTGTGGGAGTTTGCTAACAAATCCGACGGTGTCCGTTAATAAAAATTGTTTATTATCTGGAAGTTGAATTTGTCGAGTCGATGTTTCGAGTGTTGCAAAGAGCATGTTTTTTTCGAAGACACTTTTATCTGCCTCGGCGTTTGACACGTTTAGTAAGGCATTCATTGTCGTTGATTTACCAGCGTTGGTATAACCGACGAGGGCCACGACAGGGGTTGCATTTTTTTTGCGTAGTTTACGTTGGTTTTGACGGGCTAGAACGAGGGCGTCTAATTCTTTGTTTAGTTTATGAATTTGTTCTTCAATGCGACGGCGATCAAGTTCTAATTTTTTCTCCCCGGGTCCTTTTGAACCGATTCCCCCTGCTTGGCGAGATAAAGAGGCATTAAGTCCAATCAGACGAGGCATCATGTATTTAAGCTGGGCTACTTCGACTTGAAGTTGGGCTTCGCGTGTTTTGGCACGGCTAGCAAAAATATCGAGGATTAAAATGGTTCGATCAATAACCTTGCATTGAAGTTCGTGTTCAAGGTTACGGATTTGAGAGGGTGAGAGTTCGTCGTTAAAAATGACGAGGTTCGCATCGTTTTTCGCAACAAGGTGTGCGACCTCTTCAACTTTCCCTGAGCCGATATAGTGGGCAGAGTTTACCCGTTCGAGTTTCTGGGTTAGAACGTCGGCCACTTCGACTGAGCATGCTTCAGCTAAATTTTTAAGTTCTTCTACACTGTAGTCAAAGTTTTTATCGTTATTTAAATCGACTCCGACTAGGATGGCGCGTTGAATGATTTCTTCCATTTCATCACCTCAAAGTTATATTTTTCAAAGCTATTATAAGTTTACTAAATAATTGGTAAAATAGAAATAATATCGTAAATAAAAGTAAGGTTTACGAACTGAGAACAATTAGATTAGATGAGCGAGTTGACGCAAAATTTAATTGTTCTTTGTTATAAGTGTATGCGTTTGACGAAAAAAGATTTATAAAATACGTTCTTCTAGCGTTAGGCGTTTGAAGATTTTTATTTTTTATCATAATGAAAGGGTAAGGTTTTAATGAATGATTAGCGAAATTTCATGATTTATGTGATAATGGGAGAGGGATATTAGTTGGGATAAGGGGTTGATTGGGTAAAATATTTGGATAGACAATGGTCAGACGGGAACTGTCCCATGTTTAAATGGTTTGGGCAATTTGAAAAAAGTGAACTATATTTTTGGTTTAGATAGAAATGGTAACGATTTGTAAGGAGGGTCAGTATGGCAAGAGCAAAGGCGAAAACATCATTTTTTTGTCAACAGTGTGGAATGGAAAGTTTAAAGTGGGTCGGTAGATGTCCCGGTTGTGGTGAATGGAATACGATGGTGGAGGAATTGAAGCCAACGAAGGCGGAGCAACGCCGCGGATTTGTGGCAAGTGAAAGTATGGCAAAGCCTCAACGTTTACATGAGATTGAAACGAAAGAGGAGTCTCGTATTCACACGTCGATGAGCGAATTAAATCGTGTATTAGGTGGAGGAATTGTTCGAGGCTCATTAGTTCTTTGTGGTGGAGAACCGGGGATTGGAAAATCAACGCTTCTTTTACAAACGGCTCAAGATTTGGCGCATAAAGGTGTTCAAGTGTTATATGTTTCAGGAGAGGAGTCTGCGCGTCAAATTAAGTTGCGTGCCGAACGTCTAGGGGTTACAAGTGATCATCTCTACATTTATGCTGAGACCGATTTGACGTTAATTGATCGTCAAATTCAGCAGTTAAAACCGGAATTTGTTATTATTGACTCGATTCAAACGATTCATATGCCTGAGGTCACTTCAGCCCCTGGGAGTGTGTCACAAGTTCGCGAGTGTACGGCGCAGTTAATGAGGATTGCGAAGATAGGGGGGATTTCTATTTTTATTGTGGGCCATGTGACGAAAGATGGGAATATTGCGGGGCCTCGTTTACTTGAACATATGGTGGATACGGTGTTATATTTTGAAGGGGAAAGGCATCATACGTATCGTATTTTACGCGCCGTTAAAAATCGTTTTGGTTCAACGAATGAAATTGGAATTTTTGATATGAAAGAAGAGGGCCTTGATGAGGTGACGAATGCATCGGAGGTTTTCTTAGAGGATCGCACGAAGGGATTGCCAGGGACGGCTATTATGGCATCCATTGAGGGGACGCGTCCGATTCTTGTCGAGATTCAATCGTTATTAACGCCGACGTCGTTTGGGAATCCGAAGCGAATGGCATCTGGGGTTGATTATAATCGTGTCTCTTTAATTTTGGCGGTTCTTGAAAAGCGCATGGGCTTTTTCCTGCAAAATCAAGACACGTATGTAAAGGTCACAGGTGGGGTAAAAGTGGATGAACCGGCAGTGGATTTAGCGATTGTCGCAAGTATTGTATCAAGTTATAAGGATAAGATGACACCGAGCGGTGATGTTTATATGGGAGAGGTTGGATTAACGGGAGAAATCCGCCGTGTTTCACGCATTGAAGAGCGCGTGAAAGAGGCGAAAAAGTTAGGATTTACTCGTGCCATTATTCCTAAGAAAAATATGAGTGGTTGGAAGGTGCCATCAGGAATTGAGGTTGTAGGAGTGGATACGATTGCGGAAGCATTGAAGGCGATGTTTAAGGAGGATTTAAAATTTTAAATGGATAGAGGGAATGGGAAATAAATGAAAGAGACAGGTGATGAAGGCGATGGGGAGTCTTCAATCGCGATGATGAATTTAATAGCGGGTGACGGTGGGTAAAACTCACCGTCTTTTTTTGTGTAAAGAATATGTCTGGATGCTAACAAATCTTAAATTCTTAGTTATCACAAAGACGGAGGTGGCGAAATAGAGAGGGAATAGGCGAATGTTATGAGGAAAGTTTGCGGATGGAGGGGCATATGTTAGTAATAATGACGGAGTAGAAAGTTGACGTGGATTAGTTCAGAACCTATCAGATGGAGAAGCAGATGGATTTTTTGAAAGGGTGGTAAGAGATGAAGAAGGGGTTTTTTATTGTCGGGGTTGTTGCGATTGTTTTGCTCGGTAGTCTTTTTTTGAATAAGCGGGGAGATTCATTCAGTCTAGAAGGCATGGTTCTAGCGACGGGGGAATCGGAGGTTTTGATGTCTAAGCGTTCGGATTTGACGATTGAGGATTTAGAAATGGATGAAAAATCGTGGTTAGATGGGGCGTACGAGTTGGTTCGAGTGAAGAATATTTCGGGTGCCCAACCGGGAATGATGATTCGTGTTCAAGTGAAGAAAATGGAATCAAATAGTTATCCACAACAGGCGGTTGCCCATTCATATGAGGTGATTGAGCACCGTTATGTTTTAGATGAGGAGATGCGAATTGATTCATTGATTGAGTTATTTCCAACACAGGTTGGGTATTTACAGCGATTCAGTGGACAGGGTGAGTATGGTCATACACAAACATTAAGTTCCATTTCTGAATCTGGAGATACGACTGTTATCGAGTTTAAAGGAAATATGCGAGATGGATATGGTCAGAGTGAGAGTCGTTCTTTTTTATTGACGTATGAGGTGAGTGACGAGGAAGTGATTGAACACGTTCAAAATCAAGATCGTTATAGTGTGTTACGGCAGGATAATTTATTGAGTTCGATTATTCCAAATAAGGTGGTGTTAAAGGCGCCTCTTGAGGTTGGAAACCAGTGGACGGAATCGTTTGTTTATCAGAATGTGAATTATGAGGCGACAACAGAAATTGTGCGCAAGGGATTAGATGCTAATGGCCAGTTAGTGTATGAAACGTTAACAACGGTTCCTAATATCAATGAGGACTGTCAAGTGACGTATAAAGAGACGCGAAGATTTAGCGTTGGAAGCGGGATGACTGCTTTTAATAATGTTTTTTCTTTTAAGGAAAGCACGGAGTCGGGGGAAGACTCTAATCAGGCAGAGGATGTGTATTTATTTGGATATTCCTTATCATCTGATGAATAAGAAAAAAAAGGGGAGACTTCAACTGAAGTCTCCTTTTTAGCAACATCTATAACGCTTTTACAAAAACTTGACTATTTAGGGGATGGTGTAATAATAGGTAATCAAGTAACAAAAAAGGGGGATGAGAATGAAGAAAGTAGTGGGAGTAACCATAAGTCTATTTATTTTAATGGGAGTGTCAATCGGGGGCTATTCATGGTTAGTGAATAAGCAAATAAAAAATGTGGAAAGCTATCTTGTAAAAAACGGGTATGAGATGGAAGAGGTATCTTTCGAGGAGGATACATTCCATATTGTTTTAAAAGTGGAGAGCGATGAAGACGAGCTCGTGAAAAATGATCTGATGAAAACTGATTTATTGAATAATATTTCAGAAGATGCCCTTTATTTTAATCGTGGCATGATTCTTTCTTTTGCTGTTAAAGAGAATGCAAAATAGATAAGAAAACCTTCGTTCCATGCGAGCGAAGGTTTTTTTGTTTGTGTGTGGGAGATGGGGACAAAGAAGTGTCGGTTTAAAAAAGGAAATGAAACGCATCCGTTTTAACATCAGGTTCGTGTTGTAAATGATAGTGTTAATGAGGGGACAATTGTGTCTTGTCTAATTATACAAAATTAGAGTCGCCAACTTCAAGTGGATGGTGTTCAAAAACGAACGGCTTTTATTATTAATGACAAGAAGTTCATGTTCGTATCAATAGATAGAGAGTTATTAACGGGGAAGAAAGAGAGGGGAGGAATGCCACAGACGAGTGGTATGAACGCGACTAAAAAATAGTTTTCCTTTGGTGATAGTTTTACTAGGATCAGGGGGCGTTTAATTATCCATTTTATCGTTTGCACAAAAAAAGTAATCTTTCATTCAGATTACTTTTTTATGATTAAATGTTATCGCCGATTAAACGTTGTTTTTTTCATTGGTGATTAAGCCGTTGTTTTTTTATAGACAGGCACACAGTTTGTTTCCTGTTCTTTATTAGAAAATACAATTTTTAATAAAATTGGGGTAATGACGGTTGTGATAACAACCATAATAACGATAGGGCCAAAGAATATGGATCCCATGAGTCCAAGTGAGGCACCTTTACTAGCTACAATTAGAGCCACTTCTCCTCGTGAGACCATTCCTGTTCCAATTTGGATAGCCTCTGTTGTAGAGTATTTACACATCTTAGCACCCAGTGCACATCCTAGGACTTTTGTTAAAATAGCGATGATGACTAAGGCGATTGAGAACGTGATGAGGGCCGGTGTCATTTCTGGGATCACAACTTTAATCCCGATACTTGCAAAAAAGATAGGGGATAATAACATGTAAGCCGTCGTTTCAAAGCGATTCATGATGTAGTGTTTACGAGGCGCATTAGATAAAAATAAACCTGCCATAAACGCACCCGTAATGTCTGCAACACCAAAGAAATGTTCTGCACAGTAAGATAATATTAAACAGAAAACGAAAGATAGGATAACAAAACGTCGGAGATCCATTTTACTGCGTCGCATTGAAGTTTCCATAAATTTCGAAAATAAAAATCCTGCTAATCCCCCAACGATAAAGAATAGGACGATTTTTATTAAGACAACCGCAATGCTTACATTTGGGTCTGTGGCACTTGTTACAACTGTTAAGGCGATAACACCTAAAATATCATCGATGATTGCAGCACCTAAAATCGCATTTCCAGCTCGAGTGCTTAATTTTCCTAGTTCTTTTAATGTTTCTACCGTGATACTAACAGAAGTTGCCGTTAAAATAATCCCAATAAAGATATTTTGTAAGAAAGGAAGTGCGCTCGCATCAGAAATTCCCCCTTTGTTAAAGATCGATGCAAGTATAAATCCCCCTGCTAATGGAATAATCATTCCTAAAATAGCGATAATCAGAGAAGCTTTTCCTGATTTTTTTAGCTCATTAATATCCGTTTCGAGTCCAGCAGTAAACATTAACACAATGACCCCTAGTTCAGCGAGTTGGATGATGAAGTCTGTCTCGTGTAGAATATTTAGGCAAGCAGGTCCAAGTAATAAACCAGCTAATAAGGCACCCACCACTTGTGGTAATTTAATTTGTTTGGTTAAGAGTCCGAGTAATTTTGTACTCATTAAAATTAAAGCAATGTCAAATAGAAATTCATAAGATAACATTTTTACTATTCCCCCCTTAGGTTTTACATTGAGAAATTATACTACTCACACCAGGCATTTACAACCAATAAATAATAAAATTTTCCATTTAGATTCGTTTTCATTTAATAGATAGAGATAACGTATAAACAGAAACATTAGGCGTATTTGTTTTTAGTACAAATGATTAGGCGATGCAAGGTAGATAATCGCCTGTCTATACATTTTGAGTTGGTTAAAATATATGTGAGTCACTTTCTCAATCAAGCGAATTAGCCGATTAGAGGGACTTTTGGCAATCTGGATTTAATTTGACAAAATTATCATTCTTTGGTAAGGTGTTTAATATTAATTTTTTAGAGGGGTGAGAAAATGAAGCAGAAGATCATTGTAAATACATTGATGTTTATCTTTATGCTGCTGTTTATTTCTTTTTTTCAAAATGTATTCGGTGTTTCTAACAAAATGGTTGGAATTACGGTTTTAATTATCGGACTTGGTATTTGTGAGAAAGATTTAACGTATAACTTGGGCCTTTTGGTGATTCGATTATTATGTTTTCTACTTGCAATGGGGATCTTTAGTTATTTAAGTTTATTAAATCCTATTTTGGGGTTAATTCTTAATTTCGGTTTTATTTTTTATGCAACGTATGTGATGGTTGAGGGAAATAAAAAACCTTATCACTTCCCCTTTATTTTAGGGTATTTATTCTTGATCTTTCTTTCACCCTCTGCACCGACTGATTTGCCAGGTCGTTTGATTGCTTTAATAGGAGGGGCCTTTTTAATCGTTGGATTGCAATGGTTATTTAATCATAAAACGTACGATAAAGTTTTAAATTCGCGATTGGATCAAGTTCTTAACCAATTAATTCATCGTCTTGAGCGCCTGTTGGCGAAAGATTCCGGTTCATGCGAGGAAGAAGTTCATGCTTTAAAAGCGAGTATGGGACGATTTATGAAGGCGATTTATGAGCGTTTTGGAACAAATGGATCGTTTAATAAAGAAGGCGTAGAACAGGTTACTCATATGGTCGCTTATGAAAAAATGTATTATTTATTAGACGAGGTCGCTAAAGATTACGAGGCTGGATTAATCGATGATGAGACGATAGAAGACTTAATTGTGTTTATTAAAGAACATCGAGGTGGGCATCATGCTTACTCAGGTGTATCGATGTTTGATCAAGGCGCGACGTCTGTGAAAGAGTTAAAACAGGTGCTACTTGTTTTACAGACAGCGGAGCGAGACGAGTATTCACATGATCAACGTACATTATGGGAGCAGTTTCTTAAACCAATAGATCGCGAATCTTATGCATTTAAGTTTGCGATGAGATTATCGATTTTATTATCGGTATGTTTGTTTATTAGTCAATTATTCGGATTAAGTTATGGGCGTTGGTTATGTTTTACAATTGCAGCACTTGTTCAACCGGATGCTGAATCTAGTCACAAGAAAACAATTGAACGTTTAATTGGAACAGGCGTTGGAGCGACTATTTTTGTTGCTTTGATTACGATTTTTAAAGAGGAATCTCAACAAATGATTATCGTCTTACTCTCTTCTTATATCGGAATGTATATGAACCGTTATGATTTTAAAATGATTTTTATTACGATCCAGGCATTAGGAGGGGCTCTTTTAACCGCAACAGGTTCAATTGTTATTGGTAATCGCTTGTTTTATATTGTAGTAGGTGCTGTCATTGCCTATCTAGGAAATAAGTGGTTATTTCCAATTCGAAGAAAAGACATTAAGGAACATTATATTGATTTATATGAGCAACAAAAGAATCATTTAATCAAGACTCCTCAAAACAATCCCCATGAGGCCATTGTCGATGCCTATCATTACCTTGAAATGGGAAAATTAGAGGATGAAAAGTATTCGGAATGGTTAGATGTCAGTTTTGAGGCTTTAGTTCGGGCCCAATCGTAAAACGAGTCACCTCTTCCCTTGTGGGAACAGGTGATTTTTTTATACACGGATATATTATTCGGTTGATTTTATAGAGCCTGTAGTCGGGGGATGTAAAGATAATGATTCCTTTATTAGTCAAGTGTTTGAAATAAGAGGGAACTTTTTGATGATTGGCTGGTCACGTCGTTTAAAAGTGGAAATCCCTAGAGGAATCTTTCGCTAGGAGTAAGGTCAAACGATTAATGGGCAATTTTTTTATGGGGAGAATGATGAGAAAATAAAACATAGTTTAACATTTTTTGATATAATGAAAGAGGAATTTTAACTTTTAGGAGGGTTACACATGAGACGTGAGTTGGCAATTGAGTTTTCCCGTGCGACAGAGGCAGCGGCTTTAGCAGGGTATAAATGGTTAGGTCGTGGAGATAAGAATGAGGCGGATGGTGCTGCCGTTCTTGCGATGCGTCATGTATTAAATGAAATTAATATTCGTGGTGAGATTGTGATTGGTGAGGGTGAAATTGATGAGGCTCCAATGTTATATATTGGGGAGCGAGTTGGAACAGGATTTGGTGATGATGTAGATATTGCTGTTGATCCAATTGAAGGAACACGCATGACGGCGATGGGGCAGGCCAATGCGATGACAACCCTTGCCGTTGGAGAAAAGGGTTCATTTTTAAAGGCGCCAGATATGTATATGGAAAAGTTAATTGTCGGTCCAAAAGCCAAAGGTGTTATTGACCTGGACTTATCTTTAGAAGAAAATATTAAGCGTGTCGCAAAAGCAGTTAATAAACCGTTATCTGCATTTACGGTGATGACACTTGCCAAACCACGCCATGATGAACAAATTAAACAAATGCAACAGTTGGGTGTGCGTGTATTCGCAATTCCAGACGGAGATGTTGCAGCCTCTATTCTAACGTGTATGCCATTTAGTGAAGTGGATATGGTTTATGGAATTGGTGGGGCGCCAGAAGGTGTTGTATCTGCTGCTGTTATTCGCGCTTTAGATGGAGATATGCAAGGACGTTTAGTTTTACGCAAAGATGTAAAAGGTGAAACGGAAGAAAACATTCGTATGAGTGAAGATGAAGCGCGTCGTTGTAAAGAAATGGGAGTTGAACCTGGTCAAATTTTAAAATTAGAAGATATGGCTAAAAGTGATAACGTCATGTTCTCTGCAACGGGAATCACAAAAGGTGATTTATTAGATGGAATTGTATGTGAAGATGGAATGGCGACGACTGAAACATTATTAATTCGTGGGAAATCACGTACCGTTCGTCGCATTCAATCCGTGCATTATTTAGATCGTAAAGATGAACAAATTAAAGAGATTATTTTATAAAAATTGGTTATGATAAAAAAAGAGCTCCCATCAACTAAATGGGAGCTTCTTTCATAAGAGGAGTGAGTCGATGTATAGTGTCATTATTTTAGCAGCAGGAATTGGGAGTCGCATGGGACTAGGCTATAATAAAATGTTACATTCGCTAAAAGGACAACCAGTCGTTGTTCATACCATCAAAAAATTCTTAAAAGATATAAACTGTGGACAACTTATTTTAGTAGTCAATGAGTTAGAACATCAAATGATGGAACAATTATTAGATAAAGCACAGATTAACGATGATCGGATTGAATTAGTGAGTGGTGGGAGTGAACGTCAATACAGTGTTTATCATGGGCTTCAAGTTGTTCGTGAAGAGGTGGTGCTTGTGCATGACGGGGCCCGTCCGTTTGTTACCTCACAGATGATCGCGGAATGTGTGTCATTGGCGCAAGAGGAAAAGGCAGCGATTGTTGCGGTTCCCGTAAAAGACACGATGAAGCGGGTGATTGACGGAGTCGTCGTTGAAACCCCTCGTCGTGATGAAATGTATAGCGTACAAACCCCTCAAGCAGCACCGACTTCGGTCTTGAAGCAGGCTCATTTAGGGGCAAGACAACATCATTTCTTAGGAACAGACGAGGCGAGTTTAATTGAGAAATTTACAGATACGCCGGTGCACATTGTGAAGGGCTCATACACGAATATCAAATTAACAACGCCAGAAGATTTAGTATTAGCTGAGCAACTTCTTCATCTAGAAAGTTAAGGATAAAGTTATCCACAAGAAATATTTTCAGTCATGTGATAACGATAAAAGAAAAAAGATTACCTTCTCATTTTTATGTATGGATTGTGGTAAAAAAAAGCTTAGTTGATTTGTAAAGAATAGTTATTATCTAAAGTGTGGCGCGAACCTTAGGTGAAGGGTGCACTCGTGAAGTGAATGGAAGACTAGAATCTCTTTAGGGAAATAATCAAACTCATCCTAAAAAGATTGGAAACGTTGGGTAACGCTATCATCAAATGTATAAGGAATTTTTTAATAGAAAATGTAAATTTAACCTTTTGGTGTTCGTATTTCTTGCTTTTTCGACACGGGGGGGGGGAGTTACAATCAAGTTGTTTATATTTGGAGAAAAGGAGATGTAGAAATGATGGATTTTAAAAAAGGATTATTAGCATTATCTTTATTCGGTGTATTTTCAGGGGGGTAACTTATTTGCTTCAGCAAGTACACTAGATCGAATTGAACCACAAGAGCCACTTCCAGGGTTCGGACTAGATTTAGTAGAGTATGATACTGCTATTTATAATGGAGAGGCTCCACAATCAAGAGTTGCTAAATTACTCAGTAGTGGTGTTTCACGTTATGTTGACCATAGTACGGGTCAGTACTATGCTAGTGGGGCAACTCGTGTTGTTGAAAGTACAACTGGTAAAGATTTGTACCATAAAACGACTGTTACGTTAGAAAAACGAGGATGGCTTTTTACAACGACGTATGTTAGGGAATCTGAGTGGGGAACGGGAGAAGTTTGGGCAACTACTGGAAAGACTCCTAATGCAGGAAGCCCTTATGTATATTGGGATGTGCAATAAGTAATAAGTTAAATAATAAAAACACAACAAGATAAAATGATATCTTTGTTGTGTTTTTTAGGAGGAATTGAGGATGAAGGAACGGGCGAAGGTTATTATAGTTTTTGCGATAGTCAGTGTATTATCTTTTGTGAGTCTTTTTATGATGTATCAAGAAAAAAATGATTTTGAAAAACAATATTTTCAATTAGTAGATTTAGATTTTAGGGAAGAAGGACATCTCAGACAGTTGTTAAATCAAGAGGACATTTTACCACGATTGAATGCATTTAAGGAAGATTTAAGAAACAATGAGCAGTTTACTTTTATTGAATTTTTGCCTAATGTTGTAGAGTTTATTGGAGAATGGGATAAACCAGATCAACTGGTCAATGGATATGAATATGGGAAAGATTTAAAAAATCAAACCGTTCATGTGAATAATAAAGAATTATTAATTACGCCGATTAATTGTATTTCTATGGATCAGGATGCATGGGATTTATATGATTTATCGTTAAGCGAGGGGAGTGAATTTACAGAGACGGATTATAGTTTAACTGAAAAAAAAATGCCCTTAATTTTAGGAAGTGAGTTTAAAGAATATTATGACATAGGTGACGAAATTCCTTTATTATATTTTTATGAGGAATGGACAGGGGTTGTCCAAGGATTTTTAGAAGATGATGAAGTCATCAAGCAGGACTGGACTGAATATTCTTTAGATACTAGAATTTTAGTTCCTTCTTTTAAGGAAGTGAGTGATAAAATAGGTGAAGAGTTACAAAAAAGGATAACTTATGCTCAATTAGATGCGTATGTTTTATTAGAGGATAAATCTGAATATTCAAAGGTAAATAGGGAAATAAAGAAATTATCACAAAAGTATAACTTACCGTATGGGTTATTGAGAGGCTATTAAATTTTTCAGTCAAGTCGTTGTGATGGTTTAGCGTGATAAGAAACGTTCTAGGAGCAAATTAAAAGGGAGGTTACCGATCATACGTTCGGCGACCTCCCTTTTAATTAGGTGGAGTTGGTGTATTCAATCATTGAAAAAGGGTGAGTCCTATTTTAGATAGGAAGACATGACCTCAGTTGTTGATTCGAAAACTAAAAAAACGTTCATGGGGGAATGAACGTTTTTTTAAATATATAAAAGTTTTGGGAGAGTAATATGTGAAAAAATTTTAGGGGGGGATGTAAGTTTATCACTTACATATTTGTTATGGTAAAATAAGTAAAAGTTATTCATTAAAATGAATAGATTTATAAATTTTTTTGATTTCTATCTTTGGTGGCCTGTTTCAGGGCGAATTTAAACGTTAGGGCTGAATGGTTGATGAAATTATCGCCCTTTTTTAGAAGAGGATTACGGAAGGTAAGCAAGCCATGTGAAAATCTATTTTACTTGGGAATAGAGTTTGTTTCACCGTATGAGAAGAGGGAGAAAAGGGTACGATATTTAGAGGTAGCGATAAATTTTAAGTGAGTGTACGGTTTTTTAACCTCATTACTATTAATGTGCAATTTTTAAGAAAAATTTTCCAAGGAATGAAAATACACTTACCCTATGCAATTTTCAACTCTTCAAAAATGGTTTTTAATTCCACACCTTTTTGAGCTTTATGATAAATTAATTTCACTAATTCTTGTTTTTGCTTTCGTTGACACTGGCGTAAACTGTCACCCAAACAACGATTATTTAACGTTATTCGTTTTAAATAAAGGTAAACGAATTGAATCATTAACATCAATCGTTTAATCCCTTGTAAAGTTCGAATTTGATAGTTCCCCATTCCGAAATTTTGCTTCACTTCTCGGAAGAAAATTTCAATAGGCCAACGTTTAGTATAGTGTTTAAGTAGTTGTTTGGCAGACATTTTCAAATCATGACTCATAAAACAACGTAAAGCTTTTTCTTCCAAAGGAGCCGTTTGGGGCCAACTTAAAATGATTTGGACGACATGTCCCCCTCTTATTCGTCCCTTATATAGATATGTATAATAACGCTCAGATCCGACGGTCACTAAGTCGAGATCATGAAGGGATAATGTTTTCGCAAATTGTTTCAGTTGAATTCCGTTGGGACGGTAACCTTTAGGAAGAATGATTCGATTCGTTTTAATCGCTCCTAAATAATGAAACCCGACTTGCTTAGCCGTTTGAAGGAGAGCTTCACACGTATACCAACTATCCGCTAAGACATAGCCTTTATAGGGAGGTTTGGGTAATTCCATCAGAGCTCTTCGAACGAGTTCGATTTTACTCTGTTTCTCTTTTTCATAGGGAATGATTTGATAAGGAAGAATTAAATCCTCACATTGAAGCATCAAGGCGACAAATTGATGACCATAAACGTGTTGATGATGAAGATGAGAAAAGTGCCAGCTACATCCTTGAATAGGATGTGTTGCCCGTGACGAAGGTTTAGTTTTAACACAAGTCGTATCATCAACCATCACGTAAATAGGTTGTTGAGTTTGATAAGAACGCTGATAGATACAGGATAAAACATAGGTTTGAATCTGGTGACTGATCGCCTCCTCATCCCAAGGACTATCCGTTAAAAATCGTCCAAAACTTGTCCGATGACAGTGTTTAACGGCAGAGATTTTCCCCTGATAATTTTCCTGAATCATCAAGTTTAGAAACTGGTTAACATGATTAAACTGAGGTTTAGATAAGAATAAATCTAAATCAAGTTGTTTTAAAAATTTGAAAATTGAATTTGAATCTGATATAATACTATCCATGAACATTAACTTAATTCCCCCTCGTTAATTGGTTGTAGGAGACTTAATTATACAGGGATTTAAGTTAATGTTTTTTCTTTTTTTACTGGTATTTTATAGCTGGAAATTAATTGGAAGTAGTTTTGCACATTAATAGCTCATTATTCTAGAAAGTTAGTTAGTAATGATCGGAATAAGGATTAAAGAATTTGATAAATGACTTTTTTTTTACACTACTGGACAATGTATAGTAGTTAATGGTATACTCTATTATGCTTTACACAGTAGATAAGAAGATGTTTCTTTTCATCAATAAATGAGGAGGTTTTAGAAATGAACAGGGTCTCTTTATGTTCAATGGTTGTGATGGGTGCCCTTTTATTGGGGTGTTCGAAGTCACCAGGTGATCTTAATCAGGAGCAATCATCGCTCTCTACGATGACCGAGGCTCAGGCAAAGGAGCTAGCGCTTCAGGAAGTAGGAAGCGGGAGCATTATTGATTTCTCCTATGATCATGACGATAAGTTGCCACATTATGAATTTAAAATTGTGAATGATGGGGTTGAACACGAAGTTGAAATTAGTGCGATTGACGGAAGTGTTTTAAAGCACCAGACAAAAAATCATTCGGAAGCTCCACTCTTAGAAGAGCCACGAGTACGTGAGATTGTCGAAACGTTAGGAAATGGAACGATTGTTCGCGTTCAGTTAGAGAAAGAAGACCATCATGCGAGTTATGAGGTAACAGTGGTTGATGAAACATATACGTATGAATATGAAATTGATGCACGAGATGGTCATGTCATTCATCAAGAAAAAGAATTAATTAATCAGGTGATTGCCCCTAATCAACAGGCGTTAACAATTGATGTCGAACAGGCGAAGTCAATGGCGAGTGCCCAGGTTCAAGGCGGAGTTGTAACGGAAATTTCTTTAGATACTGACGACGGAACTCCCATTTATGAAGTAAATGTTATAGCGAATGGGATAGAGTACGAATATGAGATTAGTGCAGTAGATGGCCAAGTGCTTCGGGCGAGTACAAAATAGACTAAGGTCGAGTTTTCAACGGGTGGCAGCGTCGTGAAGAGGGAGGTTTAATGTAACAGGATTGTTATAGAAGGAAAGATATGAATGCACAATATAAAAAAGGTGTTTTAGAATTATGTGTTTTACGATTAATTAAGCGTCGTGATTTATACGGGTATGAGATGGTACAACAAGTTTCTTTATATATTGAAGTGACTGAAAGTACGATTTATCCACTTCTTCGTCGTTTAACAAAGGAAGGGTATTTGCAGACGTACAATAAGGCGTCGTCAGAGGGACCGACGCGAAAATATTATTCGATGACGGTTGAGGGAGAGGTCTATTTAACGACTCTTTTAAAGGAATGGAATCAGATGGTGGAATCCGTGCAACGATTATTAGAGGAGGGAGACTAAAAGATGGAGATTTTGAATCAGTGGTTAGAGGAACTCGCCGGGGATTTACAACGCATTTCTCCTGAGGATCGGGAGGCCATTTTAGAAAGTTACCGGGAACAAATAAATGAGATGGTGTCTTGTGGGATAAAGGAATCAGATATTTTATCTGAAATTGGTTCTCCAAAGCAGGTAGCCAAAGAAGTTCTTGAGTCGTTTATCGTGGATGAGGAGTTAGAAGAAGAGGTAAAGGTTTGGAAAGGTCCCTCTCGGGAAACGAATCACGGTAAACAATTGTTTGGGGTTGCGGTGATGGGGATTTGTCTTTTTATTGCTTGCTGGTCATTTCTTATGATGCTTCGTTTAGTGATCGGAGGCTTTTTTATCTCACTAATCTCGTTGGGATTAATGATTGCTCTCTTTTTCGCCGCCATCGTGGCCTTTAATTTAGCAATTGCTTCAGGATATGTTGGGTGGTTAGTTTGGAATCGGGAAAAAAGAGAACGGGTTAGGAAAAAAGGAATTGAAAGGTATTTAATAGTTTCGAGTGTTGTTGCTATAATAGTGGGAAGTGCGGTCTTTGTTGGGAGTATTTATACGAATCCGTTTTTGAAGCAAGGGGTTTCGGAAGGGGAGTTATTTGACTTGATTGAAGAGAAGTCGCAGGGGATTCTTGATTTTGACGACTTATTTGAGATTGATTTTAGTTAGTTGGAAAGGAAGATAAGTATGATTCGAATTGGACATTCAACGGATATTCATCAACTGGTTGAAGGGCGAAAGTTAATTTTAGGTGGGGTAGAGATAGAGCATTCGAAAGGGTTGCTCGGTCATAGTGATGCGGATGTCTTATGCCATGCGGTGACGGAGGCTATTATCGGGGCATTAGCTAAAGGCGATATCGGAACTCATTTTCCTGATACAGATCCTAAATATAAAGGGGTAGATTCTCGCATTTTGTTGCGTGGGGCTAAGGAAATGTTAGATGAGGCGGGATATGTGCTTGGAAACTTAGATGCAACGATTTATGCTGAGCGTCCGAAAATGCGTCCCCATATTGATGCGATGCGTGCAAATATTGCCGCCGATTTAGGGGCGACGATGGAGCAGGTTAACATTAAAGCCACACGTGGCGAAAAGTTAGGCTTTGTCGGTCGTGAAGAAGGAATTGCGTCAGAATGCGTGGTTCTACTCTTTAAAAAGAATGCCTTGTAAATAAAGTTGAAATAAAAAAGTGATTTTCCAGTTACGGAAAATCACTTTTTTATTAGAATTTGTAACTCTCTTTTAAGGGGTCCCCGTTAGAATGGGAATAACGTTAGTAGTTATCAAAGGTGACAAATATAAGTCGCTTGAACAAAGTGGCAGTTATCCGCTGAGGATACTAGCCGTTAATCAGGAAGGATAACCTTGCAGAAAATGATTTATTAGACGAGCGTCGGTAAATGAATTAATGGATGACGTTGCAAGATAACTTCGGCTTTTTTTATTGCTAGAGCTCCTTAGTCAGTGGACGACGTAAAATAAATAAACTCGCCCAGTTATACTGCTTACCTTTTTTTATTTTTTTCTCTCCCTTCAAAACTTTTTCGACAAAATAATACATATAATAAAAAGCCAGAAATAATCGTAACAATACTTAAGCTTTTTATTACCCTCATATCATTAATATTAAAATTATAAAATCCCATGGTTTGTATAGGTACTCCATAAAGTGAAATTAAAAATATAGTTAGTAAAATAAAATAATCCTTATCATATTTAATTTTACTAACATTAAAAACTTTAAAAAAATATTCTTCTCTCTTTTTTTTCAATATACCACCCACTATACACTTTTTATGAAATTAATTCCAAATAGGGTTAAATTTATTATAAAAATAAAAAATTTAAAAGTAAATATTTTTCCTTTTAGGAGACTAGCCGTTAATCGGGAAGGGTAGCCTTGCAGAAAATGCTTTATTAGACGAGCGTCGGTAAATGAATAAATGGATGACGTTGCAAGATAACTCTGGCTTTTTTTATCGCTAGAGTTCCTTAGTTAGTGGACGACGTAAAATAAATAAACTCACCCATTTATAGCATTTAAATAGTTCCCAACCTTCCTTAGCTAATGAATTCATCGTGTTTTCGAAATTAGTTAATGTTTCCTCTCTTTTATAGAGTTTTTTTAATAGTAGAGGTAAAAAATTTAGGGTAAATAAATTTTTGATATGAATTAATTTATATTCATAGATGATATTTGAACGAGTTTTCTTTAAATACAATTGATGATTAAATAAATCTATTTCAAACAGTTCCCAACCGTCTTTGGCTAACGAATTCATATTAATTTCAAAAATCTTCTTTTTTATTCCATCATAAGTAAACATTCGTTTAATCTGAATGGTCCTATACTCCCTCATCTTACAGCCCCCCTCATCACGTAAAGTTTACTATAATAATATTGGATTTGTCCAATGTTTTATGATGCCACGGGGGACGCTATTAAATGAGGAAGTAGGCTGTCTAAACACGACTATTTAGGCCCTTAACGTTGGGCGATATTTTGGCTATCGAGGTTAGTGACTACTTTTTTGAATGGGTCCTCATTAATGGTTAGCATCAGTATGTCTGATGTTTAAAGTCAGACTAGTTACATGACTGATATTTGATTTGAAAAGAATCTTTTTTAACCGGTTATTGTCTTTTTATCGTCTAGGCTATGTTTCTAATTCCGATGTCCCAAATTTAGTAGAGATAGAACATGATCAAGTAATAGACTTCCTAATAGGGGTGATTCCATAAGATAATGAGATAAAAATTTTAAATTTAAAATAATAGGGTATATCCCCCCAGATTGTAAATAATGATTCTCCTGTTACGAGGAAAGAAGTTATCCACAAGCAACCGAACAGGAGAAAAAAGGGGGGAGAGCCTCTTAGAAAGCTTCCTTTTGTTATGAAGACTTTGTCGTTTTAGCGGGATTTAGGTCTTTCCAATCAGTGGGGGAAGGTGGTGAGAGAATTTTCTTAATCGGGACTCGTGCTTTTTTCGGTGAAAATATTTAATATTTTGTTTCAATCGTATATAATATGAAAAGAATAAAGTAGTATTTTAATTAGGAGGCAAGATTATGACAGTTCGTGTTCGTTATGCACCAAGTCCAACAGGATTTTTACATATCGGAAATGCTAGAACAGCATTATATAATTATTTATTTGCAAAGCACCATGGTGGTGACTTTATTTTACGTATTGAGGATACTGATGTTGAGCGTAATGTAGAAGGCGGAGAAGAATCGCAAATGAACTATTTACGTTGGCTAGGTATTGAATGGGATGAGTCATTTGATGTTGGTGGAGACTACGGGCCTTACCGCCAATTAGAGCGTTTAGATATTTACCGTAAATATGTAGACGAGTTAATTGAAAAAGGATTAGCTTATAAATGCTACTGTACAAGTGAGGAACTTGAAGCTGAACGCGAGGCTATGTCAACTCATGGGCATGATAATATTCATTACTCACGTCGTTGTTTAAATGCGACAGCTGAGGAACGTGCACAGTTAGAAGCACGTGGGGAATATGTTGTTCGTATTAAAGTTCCAGAAAATGAAGTTTATACATTCAATGACATCGTTCGTGGAGAAATTACATTTAACTCATCAGATTTTGGTGATTGGGTCATCATGAAGAGTAATGGAATTCCAACGTATAACTTTGCGGTTGTAGTGGACGATCACTTAATGAAAATTACTCACGTTTTCCGTGGAGAAGAACACATTACAAATACGCCAAAACAAATGATGATTTATCGTGCGTTTGGATGGGATGTCCCAACATTTGCACATATGACGTTAATTGTAAACGAACACGGGAAAAAGTTATCGAAACGTGACAAAGATACGGTGCAATTTATCGAACAATATGCGAACATGGGATATTTACCAGAAGCCTTATTTAACTTTATCGCCTTATTAGGATGGTCTCCAGGAATTGAAGAAGAAATTTTATCACATGAACAATTAGTGGAATTATTCGATGAAAATCGTTTATCTAAATCACCTTCAACGTTTGATAAAGCTAAATTAGCTTACATTAATAATCGCTATATTAAAGTGTTAGACGCTGAAGAATTACTTGAACTTTGTATGCCTCACTTAGTAGAAGCGGGAATCTTAGAAGGGCGTACACACCAATGGGCGGTAGAATTAGTTTCGTTATTCCATGACCGTTTATCATATGGTGCAGAAATCGTTGATTTATACGATGAATTTTTCTCAGAAGAATTAACATTAGATGAAGAAGCACAAGCATTCATTAATCAAGAAGGTATTTCAGCAACATTAAAGGCTTTCAAAGATCAATTAGAATCTTTAGAGGACTTTACAGCAGAAGGGATCCAAGCTTCTGTTAAAGCTGCTGGGAAAGCAAGTGGAGCAAAAGGAAAAATGTTGTTTATGCCTTGTCGAATTGCGACAACAGGTCAAATGCATGGACCAGATTTACCAAAAGCGTTAGCTTTACTTGGAAAAGAAACTGTCGTTTCACGTATTGAAAAATTTATTTAAGAAAAAAACCTCAGAATTTAGGCTCTTTGTCAAATCGTGTGGGTAAATAAAATCTATACATATAATCGGGAGGAATTAGGCCATCTTTTAGACGGCTTGATTCCTCTTCTTTTTTTGTTCAAAAGTGTATTTATGGATAATCAAAATTCTTGCTTTGACTACCCTACCAGTGGAGGAAACATGCTCCGCATGGCAGGTGACCCAGTGATAGAAACTCCGATATCCGAAAGCAATACGTTTAATGACTTTGATGTTATTGTTAATTCCTTCGAGTACTCCATTGGTATAAGGAGTTTTAATTGTATTTTTTACATAGTCTTGATAATGAGTGAGTGTTTTTAAAGCTGTTTTCATTTCGAGTGAAAGCAGGTCAGAGGGGTGTTGAATGGCATGATGAAATATTTCAAGGTTACGAAGTTTAATAGCCTGTTGGACAGTTTGGTAGAAATCATAAGTCTCCTTTAGTTCAGGAGATAAGTCTAGTAAAAAGTCGACAATTTCTTGTTGAGAAACCATCTTTTTAAAACAATTGGAATAGAAGAATTTTGTAGCGTTAAGATCTTCTTGCGCTTTAAGGAGAAGTCGACAATAATGTTTGAATTTATTATAAAACTCTTTATTTTGATTCATGAAACGAATGCGGGTTTTATTAAGGGCACGAGAGACTAGTTGAACGATATGAAATTTATCTAAAACAATCTTAGCCTTAGGGAATACCTCTTTAATGAGTGTCATATAAGGGGCGTACATGTCAATGACGATGTGGGTTACACCTTCACGAGTTTCCTTAGAAAACCGCATAAAATAGTCCTTTAGAGTACTTAAGCGACGGTCTTCAACGATATTAATTAGCTTTCCATTGGACGCATCACAAAAAATGAAGGACATTGCTCCGTTCCCTACCAATGGAGGATACATGCTTCGCATGGCAGGTGACCCTCGGCCGATTTAACCGACTTAAACTCGTCAAAACAAAGAACTTTTGGGAGAGAATTAAAGGGAAGCGGCTGTTCTTCATAGGAAGAATGAATGACGCGGTTAACGGTTGAATGAGAAACGTTAAGCTCACGTGCAATATCTGTTTCGGATTTCTTATGACTAGCTTCTAAAAAGATGGCTTGTTTTACGGGAGTGGAAATAAAACAATTAGGGTTAACAAGAGATGTTTCTAGGGTAAATGTTCGGTCACAATGACGGCATTTATAACGTTGTTTTTTTAAGTCTAGATAAGCATCAAATCCGGAAATTTTGACTAGCTTAATACGTGAAGTTTTGAAGCCGTGTTTAATGATATTTGAGTCAAAAGAATGACCACAGTGGTAGCAATGAGTCGGTTGAAAAGAAAGAGTTCCCAAAATAAGTTTAGAACGAACATTCTTAATCTGAGTTTCTTGGATACAATTTTTTGAAAAAGTAATATTTTTATCTTTTAAATCAAGTAAAGTTGAGATACAATTAGTGTGAGACATAAACCCAATCCTTTCGTGTTTTTTTGGTCGATTACATTGTATAGAATTTGGGACGTTATGTCTCTTTTTTTGTACTTATTTTTTAATTCCAATAAAAGAGGTGTGGGCATCACCCACACCAAATATTATAGAACCAGAATTTAATTCTGAGGTTTTTTCTTTTTAAAGGCGAGAAGGAAAAGGATTAAGTAGAGAGTAGTGATGATAAAGTAAATGACCCACACCAAACGATAAGTTAAATGATCGGCGATAAAACCAGAGATAACAGGACCTAAGGCACTTCCTAGTGTAAAAATCATATTAATAAAGCCGAGATGCATGGAGTAATGATCTTTTCCGAATAAGGCACTTGTTCCATAAGAGGGAAGGAGTGAGGGAAGACACAAACATAGTCCAAACAGGGCGGCAAAGATGAATAGAAGTGAGGGGTAAAATCCAAAAATGAGGCAAAGATAACCGATAAGCGCCATGGAAACAAAGGAGGCGATTGATGTTCTTAATCCGAGTTTATCGAAAACGATTCCGCCAACTAAGCTCCCGATGAGGGCGAAGATAGCTTGCGTAGAACCTACATTAGCATTAAAGCTTAGGGGATGGTGAAGACTTGTTAAATACGGTTGAATATGCATCTTTGTTCCCGAAACACTCATTCCTAGAAGAAAAAGCCCCAAAGAAAATAGAATCAATTGAGTGCTCCAATGGATATCGTTGAATGATAATTTTTCTTTTTTCTTCGACTCAATGGTTGCATCAGGTGGCAACGCCATGACTAATAGAGAGAGGGGCAGGCAAACAATTAAGATAATTCCGCCTAAAAGGGCATACGTTGTTTGATAGGTCAGATGATTTAACATCCGCGAGACAACCTGCATCCAAACAAAAGAGCCAGTTCCCGCACCCGCCATCGCAATACCTAAGGCAAATCCTTTTCGATCCTCAAACCAAGAAGTTAGTGCAGTGGCGATTGGAATAGTCGTTAGACACGAGATTCCGATTCCAACAATAATAGCAATCAGATAAAACATCCAGATCGTTTTGGCGAGGGCGTAACAAAAAAATCCTCCACCGGCTAAAATAGATCCAATGGCCATTAATAACTTTAATGGTACTTTTGAAACTAGATGTCCCGTTATGGGGGACATTAGTGCTGTTGTCACAGCCCCAATCGTGAAAATTAAAGAAAATGAGGAAATTGATAAACCTAGATGTTTCGTCACGGGGTCAAGAAAGAGTGAAGTAATATTATTAACGATACTAAACGAGACCGACATAATCAGAAAGCAGGCCATTAGCACGAGATACTTCTGAAATTTCAATTTATTTGACATGGATGTAAACCTCCGAATTCAACCTTTTTATTAGAATGGACGCCTAGGAATGAATTATGTAGCGATGAAAAGGAATAATGAAAATGATTTAAGAATCTTTCAGTTAAACGAAAAAAAGTTATCCACAAGGGACTTTTTTTGCTTTTATTTCAACAGGGGTTAAAGAAAGAAGGTAACTTTGTTTGAAAGGGAGGGCATGTTCTAATACGCGTGTTGAGTTTTTTCTCAATGTAAAGTAAAAGACGATTAACCTTGTTGTTGAAGAAGGTTAATCGTCGGGAGAGAACCGTTTAATTTCTAACGGCAATGGCCTCGATTTCAATTTTAACTTCTCGAGGAAGTTTAGCAACCTGCACACATGAACGGGTAGGTTTATGTGAGTGAAAGTATTGGCCATATACTTCATTGACAATTGAAAAATCGTTCATATCGGTTAAAAAAATCCCACATTTCACTACATTATGAAGCGAGTACCCCGCTTTTGTTAAAATGGCGTCAATATTCTTTAAACATTGGTGCGTTTGCGTAGCAACATCATCGGCAATAACTTCCATCGTTTGAGGATCAAGAGGTATTTGTCCAGAAATATAGAGGGTGTTGTTGACCTCGATAGCTTGTGAATAAGGTCCGATAGCTTGGGGTGCAGCGTTTGTTGAAATAATGTTCATTAAAATTCCTCCTTTTTAAGACAAGAGTGATGAGAATATCTCCCATCATTTTATAATAACATAGTCCTATAAATAGTGTGGTTTATTGGGGGCAAATTAATAGGCAAAAGAATAAGATAAGCTAGAAGTGCGAAAATAAAGGGGAATAATAATTGATTTATTGGAGGAATTTGAAATGGAAAATGTAACCTTTCAAATGGTCATTGAGGCGGCTAGAGAGTTAAAGGGAATCATTAAAGAAACTGATTTTTGTTATGCAGAAACGTTGAGTGGATTGACAAAGGGGGAAATCTATTTAAAGCTTGAAAACCTACAACAATCGGGATCGTTTAAAATTCGAGGGGCTTATAATAAAATGGTTCATTTAACAGAGGATGAGAAAAAAAGTGGTGTTGTAGCTTCAAGTGCTGGAAATCACGCGCAGGGGGTGGCCATTAGTGCAAGCAAATTAGGTCTTAAGTCCACCGTCGTGATGCCTAAGAATGCACCTTTCGCAAAAATTTCGGCGACGCGTAAATATGGGGCAGAAGTGGTGTTAGAGGGGGATGTTTATGACGAGGCCTACCAAAAAGCATTAGAAATTAAAGAGGCGACTGGCGCAACCTTTGTTCATCCGTTCAATGATCCGTATGTCATTGCAGGTCAGGGGACGATTGGTCTAGAGATGTTAAAGGAACAACCGGATTTAGATGTGGTGTTAGTTCCTATCGGTGGAGGGGGGATCGCGGCAGGGATAGCATTAGCGGTAAAAACGATTAATCCCAAAATTCGTGTGATCGGGGTACAAACAGAAAATGCACCTTCTATGTATGAATCGGTTCGATTAGGAAAGATAGAAAAAGTTAATATTCATCGAACCATTGCTGATGGCATCGCAGTTGGTAGACCGGGAGATTTGACGTTTCCCCTTATTTGCCGCTATGTAGACGAAATCGTGACAGTGACTGAAACAGAAATTTCTCAAGCATTTTTATTTCTTCTTGAAAATTGTAACCTAGTGTGCGAAGGCGCTGGTGCCGTTCCAGTTGCGGCGTTATTATCCGGTCATCTAGATGTTAGAGGTAAAAAGGTAGGGGCCGTTCTCTCAGGGGGAAATATAGATATTAATTTAATTGAAAGTATTATTAATCATGCGATGATTACAACCGGCCGTCGAACAGAAATTAAAGTTTTATTAAATCACCGGGCAGGAGAGCTAAGTCTCTTTTTAGATACTATAGCGAAAGAATTCGGAAATGTGTTGGTTATTCATCAAAATCGTCATAAGGAAGGATTATCGATGTATCAATTAGAAGTATCGGTTGTTATTGAGACGATTGATGAAGAACATAAAAAACGCGTCATTGAAAAATTATTAGAGGCAAATTATGAGATTGAGTATACAAACTAGCAAAGTTTGGTGAAATATATTAAAATGAAGATATCGTTTCGGAAGATAGGAGTTGGGACCTGTAATGTTAATTTATAATACGTATACGCGTCAGAAAGAGGAATTTAAGCCGATTGAAGAAAATAAGGTCAAGATGTATATTTGTGGACCAACTGTTTATAATTATGTTCACATCGGAAATGCACGTCCAGTTTTATTTTTTGACCTTGTTCACCGCTACTTTAATTATCTAGGATACGAAGTAGATTATGTCTCTAATGTGACAGATGTGGATGATAAGATTATTAATCGTGCGATTGAAGAAGAGGTAACAGAGGCAGAAATTGCGAAAAAGTATTTAGAATACTTTTTAGAGTGTAATCAACTTTTGAATGCCTTACCGTTTAATAAAATGCCTAAAGTCACGGAAAATATGGAAGAAATGATTGATTTTATTCATGCGTTAGTTGAGCGAGGGTATGCGTACGCAGTAGAGGGTGACGTTTATTTCCGTATCGATAAGGTTCGGGAGTATGGACAATTATCAGGTAAAAGGATAGAAGAATTAGAAGTTGGTGCACGTATTGCAGAAGACTCTAAAAAGGAAAATCCTTTAGACTTTGTTTTATGGAAAAAAACAGATAAGGGAATTACTTGGGATTCACCGTGGGGAGCAGGTCGCCCAGGATGGCATACAGAATGTGTCGTTATGATTCAGAAAGAATTTAAAGGTAAGATTGATATTCATGGAGGCGGAACAGATCTTCAATTCCCTCACCACGAAAATGAAATTGCGCAGTCATTATGTATGCATGGTCACAGTATAGCGAATTATTGGATGCACGTAGGACGTTTAGGTCTTAATAACGAGAAAATGAGTAAATCTTTAGGAAATGTGATTAATGTTAAAGATTTAATTGAGAAAATTGATGCTAATGCGTTTCGCCTATTTATGTTGTCGGTTCACTATCGTCAACCGATCAACTACACAGAGGAAAATATCCAGTTAGCGATGAAAGAGTGGCAAAAAATTAAAACAACGTTTAATCAGTTGCATCTGAAACTTGATGTGGCGGAGGCGCTAGATGTGAAAGAGGAAAAAGTCGACGCAATAGCGGCGTTAATGCAACAATTTACGGACGCGTTAGAGGATGACTTCAATACATCAAATGCTATTACAAGTTTATATGGAGTGGTTAAAGAAGTGAATAAGATGATGCGTGCGAAGGTTAGCGAAGGAGCCTATAAATATGCGCTGATGACTCTTCAAAATATGACGTATATTTTTGGTTTTGATTTGAAGAAAAAGCGTCTAACCTCTGAAGAAAGAGACTTGTTCAAGTCTTGGGAAGCTGCTAGAAAGGCGAAAGACTTTACGCAGGCTGACGCATTAAGAGAAAGATTACAGGCTTTAAATGTCATTTAAAATACGTTATGATAAAAAAGGTTCCATTTGAAAAGGTGGAATCTTTTTTATGTGGCTTAAGAAAATAAGGGCGTGATTGGGATAGAAAACAGGGTCGAAAAATGACTTTTTTCGCTGAAAAGCATTGAATCTAAGAAAGTGAGGGTAAAAAAATGCTTTTTCGTTAAAGCGGGAAAATTTAGTGTATAATAATGACGAGATTAGAAAAGGCGTGTGAGACAATGGAAGTAAAGCAAATGAATAGTACAATGTTGGCCTTTGTAGGGGATTCGTACTATGATTTAAGAATTCGAGAGACGTTGTGCCGAATGGGAATTAATAAACCTAAACGTCTGCATCAATTAGCGGTAAAGTATGTTTCTGCGCATGCTCAGGCAGCAACGTTAACCTACTTAATAGAAAATAATTTATTGAATGAGAAAGAAGTAGAGGTTGTAAAAAAGGGACGGAATACAAAGAGTCGATCAGTTCCTAAAAACACGGATGTTTTAACTTATACACACTCAACAGCTTTTGAAGCGTTGATTGGATATTTATATTTAACTAATCAGATGCAACGATTAGACGAGATTATTTCCTATAGTATTGAATCTAAGGGTGAGGTGACGAAATAATGAGCAAGTATCATAAAGGGAAAAAGAATGATCAAAACCCTAAACGCATGAATAAAAAAGAGGCGAAGCCAATGAATAAAAAAGATAGTGGACGCGAAGTCGTTTACGGAAAGAATACAGTAAACGAGGTTTTATCTTCAAATCGTAAAATATTTGAAGTTGTCGTCGCGGATGCGGTGTCTAAAAACGATGTGAAATTAATGGATTTATTGGCCGAGAGAAATATTACGTGCCGCGTGCTTCCTAAACAAAAATTTGAACAAGTTGTAAAGGATAAGTACGATGTTAAGGGAAATCATCAAGGTGTTTTAGCCATCGTAGAACCTTATGGATATCTTCCATTAGCAGACTTGATCCAAAGGGCGACTAATAAGGACGAACCGGCTTTTATTATTATTTTAGACGGCCTGGAGGATCCGCATAATTTAGGTGCGATTCTTCGAACTGCTGATGCGGCAGGGGTCGATGGAATCATTATTCGTAAAGACCGAGCTGTTGGGTTGACGAGTACGGTAGCTAAATTATCAACGGGTGCTATTGAACATGTTCCAGTTGCGTGTGTTTCGAATTTAACAGTTGCAATTAATCAGTTAAAGGAAGCGGGGCTTTGGATAGCTGGAACAGATGCTAACGAAGCACAAGACTATCGAACGTTAGATGCGCAATTACCTTTAGGTCTTGTAATAGGTAGCGAAGGAAAGGGAATTAGTCGTCTGGTTCGTGAAGCTTGTGATTTTAAAGTCTATTTACCGATGAGAGGTCATGTTACCTCGTTAAATGCGTCGGTCGCTGCTGCATTACTGATGTATGAAATTTATAATAAGAGAAATCCGATAAAATAGTGTCCTAGGAGGGATATGGTGAAGGTTAAGTGTAGTGATTATGAATTGGTACGTTTAGTTCGAGAACAAGATAAAGTTGCTTTGGATACACTCATCAAGAAATACTCACTGTTAATAAAAAAAATAGCCTATTCTTATCGTGGAATCGGTATAGATCCTGAAGATTTTTTTCAAGAAGGGCAATTAGCCTTCATCCAGTCTATTTACACCTATGACCAAGAGGCAGAGTTTAGTTTTTATTCTTATTCAATGACATGTGTAAGAAATGCGATTATAACAGAGTATCGTCGGGTTAAAAGAAGCGCCGGTCTGGATTTATTGACGGATTATAGCACAACAGAAGTTTGTGTTGTAGCGGAGTCACAGGCATCCTATTTAGATCGAGGGTATTTTAACTTAGATGAAAAATTATTTATGGAGTACGCCTTTAAAAAAGAAGGATTTTTATCCGATTTTGAAAAAATGTGTTTGAAATATTATTTGTTAGATAATACTTATATTGAGATAGCACAAATGTTAAGTGTGCCTCCTAAAAAAGTAGATAATGCTTTACAACGTTGTAAAATGAAATTAAAGGCATTAAATAAAAATAGTTCATCTACTGGGCAATATTGTTAGTTTTATTGACAATAGAAGATGTTTTTGATAGAGTAAATAGAGTTACGAAATAAGAAATTGTGAGGTTAAATCATGCGCACAAAAATAATTTTAGCTTGTGATGAATGTTTAAGTCGCAACTATTCAACCGTAAAAAATAAACAAACACACAATGAACGTCTTGTAGTTAAAAAATTCTGCAAGCGTTGTGGGAAACATACAATGCACAAGGAAACTAAATAAAGTTGGTATAGGGGGCCACAGGATGAGTCAGGTAAAAGGTTTTTTTAAAGGTGTGTCTGCTGAATTAAAGAAGATAACTTGGCCGACAGAGAAGGAGATGAAAACTTACACAGTACAAGTAATGTGTTTCGTTATTGTGTTATCAGTTTTCTTCTTCGCTGTTGACTTAGTGATTTCCCAAGTAATCGGGTTACTTGGATAGGAGGTCATATTAGTGGAAAAACGTTGGTATGTTGTTCAAACGTATGCTGGTTATGAAAATAAGGTAATGACCAATTTGTTAAAGCGTATTGAAACAATGAATATGCAAGAAAAAATCTTTCGAGTATTAATTCCGGAAGAAAAAGAAGTTAAAATTAAAGATGGTGTCCGTAAAGAAAAATTAAAGAAAACTTTTCCTGGATACGTTCTTGTTGAAATGATCGATACTGATGATTCTTGGTACATGGTACGTAATACACCAGGTGTTACGGGATTCTTAGGATCAAGTGGTAAGGGAACACGTCCAGTGCCACTTCCAACTGAAGAAATCACACCGATTCTTAAAAAGATGGGAATTACAAGCGTGGAAGTTTCAGTTGATATTGAAGTAGGTCAACAAGTATTAGTTGCAGCGGGTCCTTTCTCAGGGCAAGTTGGAAAAATTGAAACAATCGACAAAGAACATGGTAAGGTAAGTGTATTAGTGGATTTATTTGGACGTGAAACGCCAGTAGAATTGGATTTCGGACAAATTTGTGAAGTCGAATAAAAAAAATCCTTGCGAAAAATAAAAAAAGGTGATAAACTAGCGTAGTCGATATGAGATTCATATCAAGTGGGAGGGTGAAACACCCAAATAACCACATCACGGACTTAGAGGAGGTGTGTCGCGTGGCAAAAGCAGTAAAAAGTATTATTAAATTACAAATTCCTGCAGGAAAAGCAAATCCAGCTCCACCAGTAGGTCCAGCATTAGGACAAGCCGGTGCGAACATTCAAGGATTCTGTCAAGAATTCAATGAACGTACACGTGAACAAATGGGAAGTATTATCCCAGTAGTAATCACAGTTTATGAAGATCGTTCATTTACATTCGTTACAAAAACTCCACCAGCATCAGACTTATTAAAAAAAGCGGCTGGAATTCAAAGTGGATCAGCTTTACCTCATAAAGAGAAAGTTGCTACTTTAACTAAAGATCAAATTCGTGCAATCGCTGAGCAAAAAATGCCAGACTTAAACGCGAATACAGTAGAAGCTGCAATGCGTATTATTGAAGGTTCTGCAAGACAAATGGGAATCGTTGTAGAAGACTAATCTACCGTTTTAGGTTGTAGATTACAACCTAAATCTGTGGGAGGAGATTCCGTTAACCACAATTTAGGAGGTATTTGAGATGGCTAAAAAAGGTAAAAAATTCATCGAAGCCAAAAAATTAGTTGATTCTACTACTTTATACTCTGTAGAAGAAGCTGTTGAGTTAGTTAAAAAAACTAATGTTGCTAAATTTGACGCAACTGTAGATGTAGCTTTCCGTTTAGGAGTTGACCCACGTAAAGCGGATCAACAAATTCGTGGAGCTATGGTATTACCTCACGGAACTGGTAAAGATCGCTCAGTTTTAGTTTTCGCTAAAGGTGAAAAAGCTAAAGAAGCTGAAGCGGCTGGAGCAGACTTCGTAGGAGATAGCGATATGATCAATAAAATTCAACAAGGTTGGATGGATTTTGATGTAGTAGTAGCTACTCCAGATATGATGGCTGAAGTTGGTAAATTAGGACGCGTGTTAGGTCCACGTGGTTTAATGCCAAACCCTAAAACTGGTACAGTTACAATGGACGTAACAAAAGCAGTTAATGAAATCAAAGCTGGTAAAGTTGAATACCGTGTTGATAAAGCTGGTAATGTTCATGTTCCAATTGGAAAAGTATCATTCGATAACCAAAAGTTAATCGAAAACTTCAAAGCTATTTTTGGTACTATCTTAAAAGCTAAACCATCTGCAGCTAAAGGAACTTATGTGAAAAACATTGCTGTTTCTTCAACAATGGGTCCTGGTATCAAAGTTGCATCTGAATCATTAGAAAAATAATTTTTTCTTTTTGATAATTGAATAGAATTACCGTAGACAGTAGGGGCCTTGGGCTTAATGTCCTACCGAGGTTTTGGATATATATACTATTTATTTTCATGCCTTAGTTATACCCTTCTGTCCACAACTTAATGGATATAAGGGTTTTTCTACGGACTAATAACGAATATAGGAGGTGTGAATGATGAGCGCTACTGCAATCGAAATGAAATCTCAATTAGTTGCTGAATATGCAACACAATTCAAAGAATCAGCTTCTTTAGTTGTTGTTGATTACCGCGGATTAACTGTTGCTGAAGTAACTGAATTACGTCAACAATTACGTGCTGAAGGTGTTGAGTTTAAAGTATTAAAAAACAACATTTCACGTCGTGCTGTGACTGAAGCAGGATTCGAAGGTTTAGGTGAAGCATTCGTTGGTCCAACGGCTGTTGCTTATTCTAAAGGAGACGTTGTTGCGCCTGCACGCGTATTATACAACTTCTCAAAAGAACACCAAGCATTAGAATTAAAAGCTGGTTTAATCGAAGGAAGTGTTGCTTCATTAGAGCAAGTTATGGAATTAGCTAAGTTACCAAACCGCGAAGGTTTATTATCTATGTTACTTTCTGTATTACAAGCTCCAATGCGCAATATGGCTTGTGTTGTTAAAGCTGTTTCTGAACAAAAAGAAGCTGGTGTTGAAGCACCTGTAACTGAAGAAGCTGCTGAGTAATTTTTAAAATAAAAAAACCTATAAGGGTATAGCCCTATTTTGAAGGAGGAAAATATAATGGCAAAATTAACTGCTGCTGAAATGATTGAAGCAATCAAAGAAATGTCAGTTTTAGAATTAAATGATTTAGTTAAAGCTATCGAAGAAGAGTTTGGTGTAACTGCTGCTGCTCCTGTAGCTGTTGTTGGTGGAGCTGAAGCTGCTGCTGGACCATCTGAAGTAGATGTAATCTTAACAAGCGCTGGAGCTAAAAAAATCGGTGTTATCAAAGTAGTTCGTGAAATCACTGGTTTAGGATTAAAAGAAGCTAAAGAATTAGTAGATGGAACTCCTGCTAAAATCAAAGAAAAAGTTTCTCCAGAAGAAGCTGAAGAATTAAAAGCTAAATTAGAAGAAGCTGGAGCATCTGTAGAAGTTAAATAATTAACTTTTAAGAAGCTATAAAAAAATAAATTTAAAAACCTGAGTGAGTAGTATCGCTCAGGTTTTTATTTAATACATAAAAAATGTAATAATTTACTTTATTATGGCAATAATAGAACGTGTAAAAATGTTCATATTCTCTAATTTTTAGGTAAAATCAAAAGGGGTTGTGATCATGCATTATTATACTAACAATGTCGATGCTCACTCAGATGAGAAGAGCTTTAATTATAGGCTAAGAGGCTATGATTTTAGATTTACTACGGACGTTGGAGTCTTTTCTAAGAAGGAGGTTGACTTTGGGTCAAGATTATTAATAGAAAGTTTTACTGTTCCTGAAGTAGAGGGGGATATTTTAGATGTTGGTTGTGGTTACGGACCTATCGGTTTGAGTTTAGCTAAGAGTTATGAGAATCGAAATATTCATATGGTAGATGTTAACCACCGAGCGTTAGAGTTAGCTAAAAGAAATGCTAAAAATAATAACATTTTAAATGTTTCTATTTACGAAAGTTATTGTTATGAAGGGGTAAAGGGGAAGTTTGCGGCCATCTTATCCAATCCACCTATTCGAGCTGGTAAGAAAGTTGTTCATGGAATTTTAGAAGAGGCTCAACATCATTTAGTGGATGGTGGAGAGTTGTGGGTGGTTATTCAAAAAAAACAAGGGGCCCCATCGGCTAAAAAGAAAATGGAAGAGGTTTATGGTAATTGTGAGGTTATTTCTAAAGATAAAGGATATTTTATTTTAAGGTCTATAAAATCTTGACAGTATTGAAAAAAAATGATATTATTGTAAAATGCCTAATACTGCTTGTATTTAATGTGAGTTAAGTCGAAAAAAATTAGGTATTGAGGAAAAAAACAATAAAAGTTAACATAAATAAACAAAGAGGTGAAACGCGTGGCAGGGAAAATTGTTCAATATGGTAAAAAGAGACAACGTCGTAATTACTCAAGAATTAATGTTGCACTCGAACTCCCTAACTTAATTGAAATTCAAACTGCTTCTTATCAGTGGTTCCTTGATGAAGGTATTCGTGAAATGTTTAAAGATATTTCACCAATTGAGGACAATAATGGAAATTTAGCACTTGAATTTGTTGGTTACAGTTTAGGAGAACCAAAATATTCTGTTTTGGAAGCGAAAGAACGCGATGCTAATTATGCTGCCCCTTTACGTGTTAAGGTTCGTCTGCATATTAAAGATGAAGAAACACACGCGATTAAGGAAGTTAAAGAAAGTGAAGTATACATGGGTGATTTCCCATTAATGACTCCAACAGGGACATTTGTAATTAACGGTTCTGAGCGTGTAATCGTATCACAATTAGTTCGTTCGTCAGGTGTTTATTATAATAAAGAGATTGATAAAAAAAGTGGTAAAGAAAAATATGCAGCTCAAGTTATTCCAAACCGTGGTGCATGGTTAGAGTATGAGTTAGATGCAAAAGACATCGTCTATGTTCGTGTAGATAGAACACGTAAAATTCCAATCACTGTTTTATTACGTGCATTAGGGCTTTCAACGAAAGAGCAAATTATTGAAATGTTTGGTGAGAATCAATACATTTTAAACACATTAGAAAAAGATCAAACAGTGAATTCTGATGAAGCTTTATTAGAAATCTTCCAAAAACTTCGTCAAGGTGAGCATGCAACAATCGATGGTGCTCGTACGTTGTTTATCTCTCGCTTCTTCGATCCAAAACGTTATGACTTAGCTCATGTTGGACGTTACAAATTTAATAAGAAATTAAATGCCCAAGAGCGTTTGTTAAATCAAAAATTAGCTAGCGATATTTTTGATTCAGAAACAGGTGAGATTCTTGTAGAAGAAGGAACAGTTATTACTCGCCGAATTTTTGAAGAAGTTTTAGCGGATAAAATAGATCGTTTAAATATTAAAAGAGTTGAATTAGTAAATCCATTGGAGGATTCAGCTACATACATTCAGGAGTTTGAAGTATATTCTCCTAGAGTGAATGAAGGAGATCAAATTGTAAAAATTATCGGTAATGTGGAAGATGAGTGTAAATATATTACAACATCGGACATTTTTGCGTCGATTAGTTATTTCTTTAATCTTTTAGATTCTGTAGGATATTTAGACGACATCGACCATTTAGGAAACCGCCGTTTACGTTTAGTTGGTGAGTTGTTACAAAATCAATTCCGAATTGGTCTTTCTCGTATGGAACGTGTTGTTAAAGAGAGAATGTCTATTCAGGAAAGTGAAGGGATTACGCCATCGAGTTTAATCAATATCCGTCCGGTAACAGCGGCTATTAAGGAGTTCTTCGGAAGTTCTCAGTTATCACAGTTCATGGATCAAACAAACCCATTATCTGAGTTAACGCATAAGCGCCGTTTATCAGCTTTAGGGCCTGGTGGGTTAACACGTGAACGTGCTGGAATGGAAGTGCGTGACGTTCACTACTCACACTACGGTCGTATGTGTCCAATCGAAACACCAGAGGGACCAAATATCGGATTAATTAACTCGTTATCATCATATGCAAAAGTTAATGAATTCGGATTTATAGAGACACCATATCGTAAAGTGGTTCCAATTGAGGATAGTGTAACGGGAACAACTAAGATGCAAGTAACAGGAGAAATCCGTTATTTAACTGCTGATGAAGAGGATCGTTATGTTGTCGCTCAGGCAGGTTTAGATTTAGATGAAAATGATTGTTTACCAGAAAAAGTAATCGTGCGTCATCGTGGTGAGAACTTAATTGTTCCTGCAGAACGCGTAGATTTTGTAGACGTATCTCCAAAACAAATTGTATCTGTGGCAACAGCATGTATTCCTTTCTTAGAGCACGATGATGCCAACCGTGCATTAATGGGGGCCAACATGCAACGTCAGGCAATCCCGTTATTAATTCCAGAGGCACCATTTGTTGGGACAGGGATGGAGTATGTAGCTGCAAAGGATTCAGGGCAAGCCGTTGTTGCTCATAATACAGGTACGGTGGAATATGTAGATTCTAAACAAATCCGTATTCGTAGAGAAGCTGATGGTGGATTAGATCGTTATCCATTAATTAAGTTTGTTCGTTCAAATTCAAGTACGGTTCTTAACCAACGACCAATTGTTCGTTTAGGGGATAAGGTTAATGCTGGAGAAGTTTTAGCTGACAGTTCTTCAATGGAAAGTGGAGAATTAGCTTTAGGTCGTAACGTAGTAGTAGCATTCATGACATGGAATGGTTACAACTATGAGGATGCCATTATCATGAGTGAGCGTTTAGTGAAAGACGACGTTTATACTTCAATCCATATAGAGGAATATGAGTTAGAGGCTCGCGATACAAAGTTAGGTCCAGAGGAAATCACACGTGACATCCCTGGAGTCGGTGAAGAGGCACTTAAGAACTTAGATGATCGTGGAATTATTCGTATCGGTGCAGAGGTAAAAGAGGACGACATTTTAGTTGGTAAGGTTACAGCTAAAGGACAAACTGAGTTGACTGCAGAGGAACGTTTACTACACGCTATTTTCGGTGAGAAGGCTCGTGAAGTACGTGATACATCTTTACGCGTACCACATGGTGGAGATGGAATCGTACATGACGTTAAGTATTTCTCAAGACAAAATGGTGATGATTTATCACCAGGTGTAAACGAAGTTATTCGTATTTATATTGTTCAAAAACGTAAAATTTCTGAGGGAGATAAAATGGCCGGACGCCACGGTAATAAAGGGGTTATCTCTAAAATCTTACCTCAAGAAGATATGCCTTATATGCCAGATGGAACACCAGTTGATATCATGTTAAACCCACTTGGGGTACCATCACGTATGAATATCGGACAAATTTTAGAAATTCATTTAGGTATGGCTGCTAAGAAATTAGGAATCCATGTTGCTACACCGGTATTCGATGGTGTTAAAACGGAAGATTTAGAGGCAATTATCGCAGAAGCTGGCATGGATCCAGACGCGAAAACTGTACTTTATGATGGGCGTACAGGTGAAAAATTTGATAATCGAATTTCAGTCGGTGTAATGTATATGATTAAATTAGCGCACATGGTTGATGATAAATTACATGCTCGTTCAATTGGACCCTATTCATTAGTTACACAACAACCACTTGGTGGTAAAGCACAGTTCGGTGGACAACGTTTTGGTGAGATGGAGGTATGGGCATTAGAGGCATATGGTGCAGCTTATACATTACAGGAAATCTTAACAGTAAAATCGGATGATATCACAGGACGTGTTAAAACTTATGAAGCAATTGTACGCGGTGAGAATGTTCCTGAACCAGGTATTCCAGAATCATTCCGTGTATTAGTGAAAGAGTTACAGTCATTAGGTATGGATGTTAAAATCTTATCTGATGCGAAAAATGAAATTGAAATTCGCGATCTTGAAAATGTAAAAACTCATCAAATTGTTGTTCCAGAAACAGTTGAAGAATAATTAGCGGCAAGGAGGGAATCGCCTTGGTAGATGTTAACAAGTTTAAATATATGAAGATTGGTTTGGCATCTTCGGATACTATTCGTAAATGGTCTTATGGAGAGGTTAAAAAATCTGAGACGATTAACTATCGTACATTGAAACCTGAAAAAGATGGATTATTCTGTGAGCGTATTTTCGGTCCACAAAAGGACTGTGAGTGTGCTTGCGGTAAATATAAAAGAATTCGCCACGAAGGAATCGTTTGTGATCGCTGTGGTGTTGAAGTAACAGTAGCAAAAGTTCGACGTGAACGTATGGGGCACATCGAACTAGCTGCTCCTGTAGCTCATATTTGGTATGTAAAAGGAATTCCAAGTCGTATGGGGCTATTATTAAATATGTCTCCACGTGAATTGGAAGAGGTAATTTATTTTGTAAATTATGTTGTAATTGATCCAGGTAAGACTGATTTAGTAAAACAAAAAGTTTTAACTGAAAAAGAATACCGTGAAGTGTATGAAAAATGGGGTAACGAATTTGAAGTAGGAATGGGTGCAGAGGCCATTAAGAAACTACTAGAATCGTTAGACTTAGATAAATTAGCAAAAGAATTACGCTCTGAATTAAAGGTTGCACAGGGACAAAAGCGTGGGAAAGTAATCAAACGTCTTGAGGTAGTAGAATCATTCCGTAACTCAGGAAATCGTCCTGAGTGGATGATTTTAGACGTTTTACCAGTAATACCGCCTGAATTACGTCCAATGGTTCAATTAGATGGAGGACGTTTCGCAACATCTGACTTAAATGATTTATATCGTCGAGTTATTAATCGTAATAATCGTTTAATTCGTTATTTAGAAATCGGTGCCCCGAATATCATTATTAATAATGAAAAGCGTATGATCCAAGAGTCAGTGGATGCATTAATTGATAATGGACGCCGTGGTCGACCAGTTACTGGGCCTGGAAATCGCCCATTAAAATCACTTTCACATATGTTAAAAGGTAAACAAGGACGTTTCCGTCAAAACTTATTAGGTAAACGTGTTGATTACTCTGGACGTTCAGTTATCGTTGTAGGACCAGATTTAAAAATGTACCAATGTGGTTTACCTAAAGAAATGGCCCTGGAATTATTTAAACCGTTCGTAATGAAAGAGCTTGTTGAACGTGATTTAGCACAAAACATTAAAAGTGCTAAGAAGATGATTGAACGCATGGATGATGCGTTATGGGATGTTGTTGAAGATGTTATTCGCGAACATCCAGTATTATTAAACCGTGCCCCTACGTTACACCGTTTAGGTATTCAGGCATTTGAACCTAAAATTGTTGAGGGGCGTGCCATCCGTTTACATCCCCTTGTTACTACAGCATTCAATGCCGATTTTGATGGGGACCAAATGGCGGTTCACGTTCCATTATCTCAAGAGGCTCAAGCCGAGGCACGTTTACTCATGCTTGCTGCCAATAATATCTTAAACCCTAAGGATGGTAAACCAGTAGTAACTCCGTCTCAGGATATGGTACTAGGAAACTATTACTTAACGATGGAGGAAGTTGGAGCCATCGGTGAAGGGAATATTTATAAAGATACTAATGAGCTTATGATGGCTTATGCAAATGGTTATGTTACATTACATTCTCGTATTGCATTAAATGCAAGAGCATTAAATAATATGACTTTCACAGAAGATCAAAATAATAAATACATTATCACAACTTTAGGTAAGGTAATATTTAATGGGATCCTTCCTAAAACATTCCCTTATTTAAATGAACCTACAATGAAAAATTTACAAGGGGCTACTCCTTCTCAATATTTCGTTGAGAAAGGAACTGATATCAAGGCGTATTTATCAGACGTTAAAATTGTATCCCCATTTAAAAAGAAATTCTTAGGTGATATTATTTCGGAAGTTTTCCGTATTTATAAAACGACAGAAACGTCACGTATGTTGGACCGACTAAAAGATTTAGGATTCAAGTATTCAACTGTTGCAGGTATTTCTGTTGGTGTGGCGGACGTAGTCGTATCTTCAAAGAAAAAAGATTTATTAAAACAAGGTGACGATAAAGTTGCGCAGATCCAAGAGTTTTATAATCGTGGATTGTTAACTGATGATGAACGTTATCGTTTAGTTATCGATGTTTGGGCAAAAGTAAAAGACGAGATTCAACATGTATTAATGAATGAATTACCGGCAGATAATCATATTTATATGATGAGTGATTCTGGGGCCCGTGGTAATGCCTCAAACTTTACTCAGTTAGCTGGTATGCGTGGATTAATGGCCAACCCATCTGGTAAAACAATCGAATTACCAATTAAGTCTTCGTTCCGCGAAGGTTTAACTGTAACCGAGTTCTTCATCTCTACCCATGGTGCGCGTAAAGGGTTAGCCGATACGGCATTAAAGACAGCCGACTCAGGATACTTAACACGTCGTTTAGTTGACGTTGCACAAGATGTTATTGTACGTGAAGATGACTGTGGAACGGATAAAGGACAATATATTACTGAATTAAAACAACGTGGACAAACTGTTGAAACTTTATTTGACCGTATTGTGGGACGTTATACGGCTAAGCCAATCTACCATCCAGTAACTAAAGAAAAAATTGCTGATAGAAATGTTTACATTTCAGATGAACTTGGAAAAATCATAGTTGATGCTGGAATAGAGGGTGTGGATATCCGTACAATTTATTCATGTAATGCTCAGAAGGGTGTATGTAAAAAATGTTACGGTCAAAACTTAGCAACTGGTAAAGAGGTTGAGGTAGGGGAAGCTGTAGGTATTATGGCGGCCCAATCAATCGGTGAACCAGGTACTCAGTTAACGATGCGTACATTCCATACTGGTGGGGTAGCCGGAGCCGATATTACACAAGGTTTACCTCGTATTCAGGAGTTATTTGAAGCACGAAATCCAAAAGGGCGTGCTATTATTGCCGAGATTGATGGGGTAATTACTACAATTAAGGCTAATACTAAAAATCGTTATGAGATTACATTAACAAATAAATTAGAAAGTCGTAATTATTTACTTCCTTATGGTGTTCAACCTCTTGTTTCTGAAGGAGACGAGGTTTTAGCCGGAGATATGTTAACGGAAGGTTCAATTGATCCGAAAGAATTACTACGCGTTAAGGATGTCGCTGCCGTGCAAGCGTATATTTTGAAAGAAGTTCAAAATGTATATCGTGCGCAAGGGGTAGAACTATCTGATAAGCATATCGAGATCATGGTTCATCAAATGATGAAAAAGGTAAAAGTTATTGACGGTGGAGATACGGATATTTTACCAGGATCGTTAATTGATATTACGCACTATACTCGCGTTAATGCAGCGGCAATTCAACGTGGTAAACGTCCAGCAGTAGGTATTCCAACAATATTAGGTATTACAAAGGCATCTCTTGAAACGGAATCATTCTTATCAGCTGCTTCATTCCAGGAAACAACACGCGTTCTTACTGATGCGGCAATCAAAGGTAAAGTGGATGAATTAATCGGATTAAAAGAGAATGTTATCATCGGTAAATTAATTCCTGCGGGTACTGGTGTATTACGCGAAGACCATATCTTACCTGTTCATAAAAATGAGGATGAATTAGAAGATGATGTATTACCTTACGAATTAGAAATGTCAGGAATTTCTAATTCAGAAAGTCAAATTGATATTTCATTAGAAGATGATTTAGACGAATTAGATATAGAGCTTGATTTTGATGAAACAGATTTTTTAGATACTGATGAGGAATAAACGATATTTAGTAACTAATTTTTAAAAAAATTCATAGTTTTTCGTAGTTCTGTTGACATTAGTCGAAAAAAATGTTAGATTAATAAAGGCTTTTAAAAACGTAAAGTGAGTTTTGCTTAATAGCAAAGCTTACTTTTTCTAACAAAAATGAACCACCTGGATAAGTGGACTAAGTTTATGAGAGGAGGACTAATATGCCAACTATTAACCAATTAGTTCGTAAAGGACGTCAAAGTAAAGAAACAAAATCTAAATCTCGTCATTTAAATGTAGGATACAATAGTTTAAAGAAAGAACAAACTAACTTATATTCTCCGCAAAAACGTGGGGTATGTACTCGTGTTGCTACAATGACGCCTAAAAAACCAAACTCGGCTTTACGTAAATATGCCCGTGTTCGTTTAACAAACGGTTTAGAAGTAACAGCATACATTCCTGGTATTGGACATAAATTACAAGAGCACAGCGTTGTATTAATTCGCGGTGGACGTGTAAAAGACTTACCAGGGGTACGTTATCATATCGTTCGTGGTACATTAGATGCTACAGGTGTTGATGGACGTATGCAAGGTCGTTCTAAATACGGAACAAAAAAACCAAAAGCAGCTAAAAAGTAATTTAACTTTTTCGATAAATATGGAAGGGAGGCTAAATTATGCCACGTAAAGGACATGTAGCAAAACGTGATGTTTTGCCAGATCCAATTTATAACTCTAAATTAGTATCTCGTTTAATTAACAATATCATGCAAGATGGTAAAAAAGGTACTGCACAAACAATTTTATATAACGCATTTGATCTTATCGCTGAAAAAACTGGACGCGAGCCAATGGAAGTATTCGAAGAAGCAATCGAAAACATTATGCCTGTATTAGAGGTAAAAGCTCGTCGTATTGGTGGGGCTAACTATCAAGTACCAGTTGAGGTTCGTCCTGAACGCCGTATTACTTTAGGATTACGTTGGTTAGTTCAATATTCTCGCTCACGTGGAGAAAAAACTATGGAACAACGTTTAGCTAACGAAATTATCGATGCAGCTAATAATACTGGTGCATCAGTGAAAAAACGTGAGGATACTCACAAAATGGCTGAAGCAAACAAAGCATTTGCTCATTACCGTTGGTAATATTTTAAATAACTATAGGATTACTGGATTTCTAGTAATCCTAAAAGTTTAGTATTTTACTATGAGAGGAGTAACGAAACATGGCAAGAGAATTCTCTTTAAATCATACTCGTAATATCGGTATCATGGCTCACATCGATGCTGGTAAAACGACTACTACAGAACGTATCTTATACTACACTGGACGTATTCACAAAATCGGAGAAACTCACGATGGTGCTTCTCAAATGGACTGGATGGCTCAAGAACAAGAGCGTGGGATTACGATTACTTCAGCTGCAACAACAGCTGCTTGGAATGGTCACCGCGTAAATATCATTGATACTCCAGGACACGTAGACTTCACGGTTGAAGTTGAACGTTCATTACGTGTATTAGATGGTGCGGTTGCTGTATTAGATGCACAATCAGGTGTAGAGCCTCAAACTGAAACAGTTTGGCGTCAGGCTACTACATACGGTGTTCCACGTATCGTATTTGTTAATAAAATGGATAAAACAGGTGCAGACTTCTTATATTCTGTAAAAACATTACATGATCGTTTAGGGGCTAACGCACTTCCAATTCAATTACCAATCGGTGCTGAAGATGATTTCGAAGGTATTATCGATTTAGTTGAAATGAAACAATATATGTATACAAACGATTTAGGTACTGATATTCAAGTTGGAGAAATCGATGCAGCTCATTTAGAAGATGCTGAAATGTATCGTGACCAATTAATTGAAGCAGTATCAAACTTAGATGAAGAGTTAATGATGAAATATTTAGAAGGTGAAGAAATTTCTATTGAGGAATTAAAGGCGGCAATTCGTCGTGCAACAATTAATGTTGAATTATTCCCAGTATTATGTGGATCTGCCTTCAAAAATAAAGGTGTTCAGTTAATGTTAGATGCTGTTATTGACTATTTACCAGCTCCTACTGATATTCCTGCAATCAAAGGAACATTAGAAGATGGAACAGAAGTTGAACGTCATGCATCAGACGACGAGCCATTTGCTGCATTAGCATTCAAAGTTATGACTGACCCATTCGTAGGTAAGTTAACATTCTTCCGCGTGTATTCTGGTACAATTCAATCAGGTACATATGTATTAAACTCGACTAAGGGTAAACGTGAACGTGTTGGACGTTTATTACAAATGCACGCTAACAGCCGTCAAGAAATCTCAGAAGTTTATGCTGGAGATATTGCTGCAGCAGTAGGATTAAAAGATACTACAACTGGAGATACTTTATGTGATCCAGATCACGAGGTAATTTTAGAGTCAATGGTATTCCCAGAGCCAGTTATCTCGTTATCAGTTGAGCCAAAATCAAAAGCTGACCAAGATAAAATGGGTATTGCATTACAAAAATTAGCTGAGGAAGATCCAACATTCCGTACGCATACTGATGAAGAAACAGGTGAAACTATTATCTCTGGTATGGGTGAGTTACACTTAGATATTATCGTTGACCGTATGCGCCGTGAATTCAAGGTTGAGGCTAATATTGGTGCACCACAGGTTGCTTACCGTGAAACATTTACTCAAGCTGCTGACGTTGAAGGTAAGTTCGTACGTCAGTCAGGTGGACGCGGACAATATGGTCACGTATGGATCAAATTTGAACCACAAGAAGCTGGTGCTGGATACGAATTCGTAGATGCAGTAGTAGGTGGGGTTGTACCACGTGAATATATTGGATCTGTAGATGCAGGTTTAAAAGATGCATTACAAAACGGACAATTATCAGGATTCCCTGTTGTTGACGTTAAGGCTACTTTATTTGATGGATCTTACCATGATGTCGATTCAAGTGAAATGGCATACAAAATCGCAGCTTCTATGGCATTAAAAAATGCTTACGACAAATGTAAACCAGTTCTTTTAGAACCAGTTATGAAAGTAGAAGTTGTTATTCCAGATGAATACTTAGGGGATGTAATGGGTGATATTACTTCTCGCCGTGGACGTTTAGATGGAATGGAAGCTCGTGGTAACGCACAAGTTATTCGTGCTTATGTTCCATTATCAGAAATGTTTGGATATGCTACTGCTTTACGTTCAAATACACAAGGACGCGGAAACTATTCAATGGAAATGGACCACTACGAACAAGTTCCAAAATCAATTGCTGATGAAGTCATCAAGAAACATCGCGGATAATCCCTGTTAATTGATGTGTTCATATATACACTACTAATAAGAATGTACTTGCATTCTTATTAGTGGTATTGTAAAATAAAAATGTTAAATACAAAAATGTAACTTAGAGGAGGATATTAGCATGGCAAAAGCTAAATTCGAACGTACTAAACCGCATGTTAACATCGGTACAATCGGTCACGTTGACCACGGAAAAACTACATTAACAGCTGCTATCACAACTGTATTATCTAAAGCAGGTAAAGCAGAAGCTCGCGCATACGACCAAATCGATGGTGCTCCAGAAGAGCGTGAACGTGGAATCACTATCTCAACTGCACACGTTGAGTATGAAACTGACAACCGTCACTACGCACACGTTGACTGCCCAGGACATGCTGACTACGTTAAAAATATGATCACTGGTGCTGCACAAATGGACGGTGGTATCTTAGTAGTATCTGCTGCTGATGGACCAATGCCTCAAACTCGTGAGCATATCTTATTATCTCGCCAAGTTGGTGTACCTCGCTTAGTTGTTTTCTTAAACAAATGTGACATGGTAGACGACGAAGAATTATTAGAATTAGTTGAAATGGAAGTTCGTGACTTATTATCTGAGTACGATTTCCCAGGTGATGAAGTTCCAGTAATCCACGGATCTGCATTATTAGCTTTACAAGGACAACCTGAATGGGAAGCTAAAATCAACGAATTAATGGCTGCTGTAGATGAGTACATCCCAACTCCAGCTCGTCAAACTGATTTACCATTCTTAATGCCAGTTGAGGACGTATTCTCAATCACTGGACGTGGTACTGTTGCAACAGGACGTGTTGAACGTGGTGTTGTTAAAGTTGGTGACGTTGTTGAAATCATCGGTTACCATGAAACTAAATCAACTACTGTAACAGGTGTTGAAATGTTCCGTAAATTATTAGATCAAGCAGAAGCTGGAGATAACATCGGAGCTTTATTACGTGGTATTTCTCGTGAAGAAATTCAACGTGGTCAAGTATTAGCTAAACCAGGATCAGTTAAACCTCATACAAAATTTACTTCAGAGGTTTACGTATTATCTAAAGAAGAAGGTGGACGTCATACTCCATTCTTCGGAAACTACCGTCCTCAATTCTACTTCCGTACAACTGACGTAACTGGAGTTATCCAATTACCAGAAGGTGTAGAAATGGTAATGCCAGGTGATAACGTGGCTATGACTGTAGAATTAATCGCGCCAATCGCTGTTGAAAAAGGAACTAAGTTCTCTATCCGTGAAGGTGGACGTACAGTAGGTGCAGGTTCAGTTGTAGATATCATTGAATAATTAATATCTATCCTTTGAATCTTCTGTCCTAGAGGTTAAAACCTCTAGGACTTTTTTTATTTGGCTCTTTGTCAAATCGTGTGGGTGAATAAAATCTATACATGTAATCAAGAGGAATTAGGCCATTCTTTAGACGGCTTGGTTCCTCTTCTTTTTTTGTTCAAAAGTGTATTTATGAATAATCGTAAGCACGTAATATAAACATGTCTATTATGACCTTCAACTTTGAGCTATACTGTAGCTATCAAAGTAAAGGAGGTCTATTTTTTATGAAAGAAAATCCTATTATAGTTCCAGTCGCATTGAGTGACTCTAATTTAAAGTCTCATTCAGTATCTGAGACTAATAAAAATACACCTGTTTGTCACTTTAAAATTAAGGATGCTGAAGTCACGTTTTACAATGGTGTGAACAAATATATCTTACATACTGTTCTAGCGGAGATGTCTAAGTATGCTCGTTGATTTTACTACGGTTCAAAATATCTTTATCGTTTGTGGCCATACTGATATGCGTTGTGGGATTGACGGTTTAGCTAGTGTCGTCTCGGATAAATACAACTTAGATTTATTTAATGATGCTATCTTCTTGTTTTGTGGAAGAAAAAAGGATCGATATAAAGCTTTGTACTGGGATCGTGAGGGATTTATGTTATTGTACAAACGAATTGAAAATGGAAATTTACAATGGCCTAAAGATCAAGATGAAGTTAAGAAATTAACGGCCCAAGAACTCCGTTGGTTATTAGAGGGGTTATCCATTCAACAACCCAAAGCCATTAAACCTGCTAAAACAGGATGTTTATACTAATAGAAATAAGGGATTTTCGACAAAAATCTCTTATTTCTATTTTCATAAGTTGTAAGATTAGGTATACTAATCTTAACACGAAACCTTTTTGAAAGCAGGTGAATTTGATGACAGAACTTGAACAACAATTAATGGAACAAAATAAGGCACTTCTGGAACAAGTTCGCCAACTAACTGAACAAATTCAGTACCTAAATAAAAAGCTATTTGGATCTTCGAGTGAAAAGACTAAAGTAGCCGACGGCCAAATTTCATTATTTAATCCAGATAATTTTTTGAAGAGACAGAGACAACTGAAGACCAAACCGTCGAAGAAATAACCTATCGACGTAAAAAACAAAAGGGAAGGAAGGCAGAATTAATCAAGGACTTACCAATTGAGGAAATCCATTGTCAATTACATGGAGAAGACTGCTTATGTACAAATTGTGGAAACGAAATGAAACAGATAGGAAAAAAGATCATTCGTGACGAAGTTTGTTTCGTTCCAGCCCGATTATATAAAAAGCGATACATTAGCTACGCGTATGCATGTGATTGTCATGATGCATCGATCGAAGCTAAACCGATTCGTTGTGCCGAAACTCCAAAAGCTCCGATTCAAAGAAGCTTTGCCGGAGCGAGTATGTTAGCTGAAGTTTTTCATCAAAAATACGTCTTAAGTATTCCTTGTTATCGACAAGTATCAGAATGGGCACGCTATGGATTAAGTGTGAGTGATAAGACGCTCTCAAATTGGATAATCACTACCTCTTATGATTGGTTACTTCCGATTTATGAGCGATTGAGAGATGAACTAGTTCAACAGACCGTTTTACACGCAGATGAAACACCGTATCAAATTTTAAATCGAGCGGATGGAAAACCTGCCACCTCTCAATCAAGGATTTGGTTATTTAGAACCATCAAAAATGCCCAACATCCTGTAGCTTATTACCACGCTGATCTAACACGTGAACGCGCGGTGGCAACCACTATCTTAGAAGGATTTAAAGGTTATCTTCACTGTGATGGGTACTCCGGCTATAAAAATATTCCCAACGTGAAATTAGTTGGATGTTGGGCTCATGTCAGAAGAAAGTTTTTTGAGATACCTGGAAATAACGGTAAGGCAAAAAAGGCAGTCGAATACTGCGATCAAATCTTTCGTTTTGAAAAGACGATTAAAGATTTATCTCCTGAGCAACGTCAAAAACAGCGCCAACTGATCATCAAACCAGTCATCGAAGAATTTTTCAAGTGGCTCGAATCCTTCTATGTGATGAAAGGAAAACTTCAAACAGCGGTGATGTATGCCCTCAATCAAAAGGTAGAGCTTTTGCGCTTTTTAGATGATGGAAATCTTGAAGCCTCGAATAATCTAGCTGAACAAGCGATTCGCCCCATCGCGATTGGTCGTAAAAACTACCTTTTTTCAACCAGTATGAAGGGTGCGACTGCTAATGCGATGGCATACACAATCCTGGAGACAGCCAAGGCAAACAGTCTAAATCCATCCAAATATCTCACTTATCTTTTTCAAAAACTACCTAATACGGACTTCATACGAAATCCAGGCGTATTGGTGGACTTTTTGCCATGGGCGAAAACAGTCCAAGAGATTTGTCAGTAACAATATAAGATAAAAGCTACCAACTCTGTACTTTTAGTTTACAGGATTGGTAGCTATTTTTGTATCCGTGTTATTATTACGTGCTTACGAATAATCAAAATTCTTGCTTTGAAATGGTAGAAACTACGGTATCCGAAGGCAATACGTTTAATGACTTTAATGTTATTGTTAATTCCTTCGAGTACTCCATTTGTATAAGGAGTTTCGATAGTATTTTTGACATAATCTTGATAATGAGTGAGTGTTTTTAAAGCTGTTTTCATTTCGTGTGAAAGCAGGTCAGAGGGGTGTTGAATGGCATGATGAAATATTTCAAGGTTACGAAGTTTAATAGCCTGTTGGACAGTTTGGTAGAAATCATAAGTCTCCTTTAGTTCAGGGTCTAGGGCTAATAAAAAGTCAATAATTTCTTGTTGAGAGATCATCTTTTTGAAGCAGTTGGAATAGAAGTAATGAGTGGCATTAAGATCTTCTTGGGCTTTTAAGAGAAGTCGCCAATAATATTTGAATTTATTATAAAACTCTTTATTTTGATTCATGAAACGAATGCGTGTTTTATTAAGAGCACGAGAGACTAGTTGAACGATATGAAATTTATCTAAAACAATCTTAGCCTTAGGGAATACCTCTTTAATGAGTGTCATATAAGGGGCGTACATGTCAATGACGACGTGGGTTACACCTTCACGAGCTGCTTTAGAAAATCGCATAAAATAAGTCCTTAGTGTACTTAAGCGACGGTCTTCAACGATATCAATTAGCTTTCCATTGGACGCATCACAAAAAATGAAGGACATTGCTCCCTCGGCCGATTTAACCGACTTAAACTCGTCAAAACAAAGAACTTTTGGGAGAGAATTAAAGGGAAGCGGCTGTTCTTCATAGGAAGAATGAATGACGCGGTTAACGGTTGAATGAGAAACGTTAAGCTCACGTGCAATATCTGTTTCGGATTTCTTATGACTAGCTTCTAAAAAGATGGCTTGTTTTACGGGAGTGGAAATAAAACAATTAGGGTTAACAAGAGATGTTTCTAGGGTAAATGTTCGGTCGCAATGACGGCATTTATAACGTTGTTTTTTTAAGTCTAGATAAGCATCAAATCCGGAAATTTTGACTAGCTTAATACGTGAAGTTTTGAAGCCGTGTTTAATGATATTTGAGTCAAAAGAATGACCACAGTGGTAGCAACGAGTCGGTTGAAAAGAAAGAGTTCCCAAAATAAGTTTAGAACGAACATTCTTAATCTGAGTTTCTTGGATACAATTTTTTGAAAAAGTAATATTTTTATCTTTTAAATCAAGTAAAGTTGAGATACAATTAGTGTGAGACATAAACCCAATCCTTTCGTGTTTTTTTGGTCGATTACATTGTATAGAATTTGGGACGTTATGTCTCTTTTTTTGTACTTATTTTTTAATTCCAATAAAAGAGGTGTGGGCATCACCCACACCAAATATTATAGAACCTTTTATTTTTCGAAAAAGTTAGTATAAGAATGTGCAGGTAACTTTAACTATAAAGTTATTATCTTTTAGATTGGACCTATTCCAATGGAAGCAAGGAGTATTGAATTTATTTTGGATGCGGATACTTCATATGGAATTATGCTTTTACGGTAAATTGAGATATGATGTATCTATAAAACTACTCTTAATTACCTTATGGTTTGATGGAGATTAGTTTTTAAATTAGATTAGGTTGGGAAAAGATAAGCTAGGATTACTAATGATCGAATTATAAAATAAAAATTAGCATACTAAAGAGAAAAGATACAAAGAGAGCATTCCCATATCTATTTGCAGTTTGCTTAAATTATATTATTCATATAACATATATATTCAATAATCTAAACGTATTATATTTAGGGAATAATAAATTAATAATTTTAAAATAAAATTATTAAGGGTTGATACATAAAAAAATATATAAATTGGAGACTATGAGTAGCAGGGGCGCGTTGAATAACTTATTTAATACTAATAGATAGATTTATTAGATTTTTAGTAGCGTTCATTAATATTAAGAAAGATTAGTTGTAAAATAAAAACTGTTTCTTATACGAAGGTCATATTAGAGGAACTTTCTAAAAATGGTTGATAATGATATCTTTGTATTGTTGTATTCCCATCTCCCTGATGCAAAAAAATAAAGTGTATCATAGAAGAGCGCTAAAATTTTTAATAGTTGGATAGAATCTTTATAAGTAATTTAGACAATGAATAATTAGAATAAAGTATTACATAGATAAAGTGATTTTTTAAAAAATACACCAAACTCTGATTCAAAATACAATATTTACTTGTCATAAATATTTGATTATGGGTTAAAGATATGTTAAATTTATAAATGTAAATTAGTCCGAAAACAGTGAAGAGATAAGTTGATAGTCAATTATACATTAATAAACAAAAAAATATAAAAAACATTTGCTTTCTTTATTTTTTTCATGTATAATAGATATGTTGACTTAAGCGTTGAGATGAAAGGTTGCTGACACACCCGGCCGATTTGCCATGGCATTGTGACAGGTAATTTTCATGGAGCTAGTCTATTCCTAAAATAGGCGAAGGGAGGAAATAAAATGGCAAAACAAAAAATCAGAATTCGTTTAAAAGCTTATGATCACAGAATTTTAGATCAATCTGCAGAAAAAATCGTAGAAAGTGCTAAAAAAACAGGTGCTAAAGTAGCTGGACCAATCCCACTACCAACTGAAAAGCAAGTTTACACGATTTTACGTGCGGTACATAAATATAAAGATTCTCGTGAGCAATTTGAAATGCGCACTCACAAACGTCTGATTGACATTGTTGAACCAACTGCTCAAACAGTGGATTCATTAATGCGTTTAGATTTACCATCTGGTGTAGACATTGAAATTAAATTATAATATATGAAAAATAGGAGGTGTAACTCATGGCCAAAGGAATCTTAGGTAGAAAAATTGGTATGACTCAAATTTTCACTGAAGAAGGAAAATTAATTCCGGTAACAGTTGTGCAAGCAACACCTAATGTTGTTTTACAAGTTAAAACAAATGAAACTGACGGATATGAAGCTGTTCAGGTTGGTTTTGAAGATAAACGCGAAAAATTAGCAAATAAACCAGAAATGGGACATGTTGCTAAAGCTGAAACAGCGCCTAAGCGCTTCGTTCGTGAATTCCGTAATGTAAATGTAGCGGAATATCAAGTTGGTCAAGAGATCAAAGTTGACACTTTTGCTGAAGGAGAAGTTGTTGACGTAACAGGTAAGACTAAAGGTAAAGGATTCCAAGGGGTTATTAAACGTCATGGTCAATCTCGTGGTCCAATGGCTCACGGTTCTCGTTACCATCGTCGTCCTGGTTCAATGGGATCAATTGCTGCTAACCGTGTTTTAAAAGGTAAAAAATTACCTGGACAAACTGGTGGAAACATCGTAACTGTTCAAAACTTAGAAGTAGTTAAAGTTGATACGGAACGTAACGTTTTATTAATTAAAGGAAATGTACCAGGAGCTAAAAAATCATTAGTGATGGTTCGTTCTGCTGTTAAAGCAAAATAGTTTAGTACAGTAGGAAAGGAGGATTCATAATGCCACAAGTAGCATTATATAACCAACAAGGTGCTCAAGTTGGGGAAATCACGTTAAATGAAACGATTTTCGGTATTGAGCCACATAAACAAGCAATGTTTGATGCTGTAATTATGCAACGTGCATCAATGCGTCAAGGAACGCATAAAACAAAAACACGTACTGAGGTACGCGGTGGTGGACGCAAACCTTGGAAACAAAAAGGTACTGGACGTGCTCGTCAAGGATCTATTCGTGCCCCTCAATGGCGTGGTGGAGGAATTGTATTTGGACCAGTTCCACGTAGTTACGCATACAAATTAAACAAAAAAGTTCGTCGTTTAGCATTAAAATCTGCATTATCAACAAAAGTTGTTGAAAATGAAATTGTAGTTTTAGATGCATTAGCATTCGCTGCACCAAAAACGAAAGAAATGATTTCTGTTTTAGGGTCTTTAAATATTACATCTAAAGCATTAGTTGTTACAGCTGAAGAAAATTCATCAGTTGAATTATCAACTCGTAACATTCCTGGTGTTAAATTCTTAACTGTAGATCAATTAAATGTATTAGATCTTTTAGATGCAACTAAGTTAGTTATTACTCAAGATGCAGTTAAAAAGATTGAGGAGGTGCTTGCATAATGAAAGATGCTAGAGATATTATTAAGCGCCCAATTATCACTGAAAAATCATACGATTTAATGAATGAAGGTAAGTTTACTTTCGAAGTTGATAAAAAAGCTAATAAAATTGAAGTTAAAAAAGCATGTGAAACTTTATTCAATGTAAAAGTTGAAAAAGTTAACATTATTAACGTTCGTCCTAAAAAACGTCGTGTTGGACGTTACGAAGGATTTAAACCTTCAATGAAAAAAGCTATTGTAACATTAGCTGAAGGACAAACAATTGAAAAGTTTGAAGTTTAATTAATAAGTCGCAAAAGGAGGGAACAAGATGGCTATTAAAAAGTATAAACCTACCACAAATGGTCGTCGTAATATGTCTGTTTTAACTTTTGACGAAATTACGACTAATCAACCAGAGAAATCATTATTAGCTCCTTTAAGTAAAAAAGCAGGACGCAATAATCATGGTAAAATCACAGTACGTCATCATGGTGGTGGACATAAACGTAAATACCGTATCATCGATTTCAAACGTACAAAAGACGGTATTCCAGGACGTGTTGCTACAATTGAATACGATCCAAACCGCTCAGCAAATATTGCATTAATCAATTATGTTGATGGGGAAAAACGTTACATTATTGCTCCTAAAGGATTAAAAGTAGGAATGCAAATTGAATCAGGTGCTAATGCCGATATTAAAGTTGGTAATGCGTTACCAATTATGAACATCCCTGTTGGTACATTAATTCATAACATTGAATTAAAACCAGGTAAAGGTGGACAATTAGTTCGTTCTGCAGGAACATCTGCACAAATTTTAGGACGTGAAGAACGTTATGTATTAGTTCGTTTAGCTTCTGGTGAAGTTCGTAAAGTATTAGGTACTTGCCGTGCTACAATCGGTGAAGTAGGTAATGCGGATCACGAATTAGTTAACATCGGTAAAGCAGGACGTACACGTTGGTTAGGTACTCGTCCAACTGTTCGTGGTTCTGTAATGAATCCAAATGACCATCCACATGGTGGTGGGGAAGGGCGTACGCCAATCGGACGTAAATCTCCAGTTACACCTTGGGGTAAACCAGCTTTAGGTTTAAAAACTCGCAACAAGAAAAAAGCATCAACTAAATTAATTGTTCGCGGACGCAACAAATAATAAAAATATATGCTAATCTTAAATGTTCGAAAGGAGGAAATTAAGAATGGGACGTAGTTTAAAAAAGGGACCTTTCTGTGACGATCATTTAATGAAGAAAGTCGTAGCTGCTAACGAAAGTGGCGACAAAAAAATTATTCAAACTTGGTCACGTCGTTCAACAATTTTCCCTCAATTTGTAGGGCACACAATCGCTGTATATGACGGACGTAAGCATGTTCCAGTATATGTTACTGAAGATATGGTAGGACACAAATTAGGTGAATTCGCACCAACTCGTACTTATAAAGGACATGTTAAAGAAGATAAAAAAACTAGACGTTAATATTGAGAGGAGGACATGGCTATGGAAGCTAAAGCTATGGCTAGAACAGTTCGCATTGCTCCTCGTAAAGCACGCTTAGTGATTGATTTAATTCGAGGAAAACAAGTTGGCGAAGCATATGCAATTTTAAAACATACTCCTAAAGCGGCATCTCCTATTGTAGAGAAAGTTTTAAAATCAGCTATCGCAAATGCTGAACACAATTTAAACTTAGATATTAATTCATTATATGTTAAGGAAGCATATGTGAATGAAGGTACAACATTAAAACGATTCCGTCCACGTGCACAAGGTCGTGCATCACAAATTAACAAAAGAACATCTCACATCACAATCGTGGTTGCTGAGAAAAAATAATTAAAGGAGGGATACGAAGTGGGTCAAAAAGTTAGTCCAATTGGTTTACGTGTTGGTGTAATTCGTGATTGGGATGCTCGTTGGTACGCAAACGACAAAGACTTCGCTACTTTATTACACGAAGACTTAAAAATCCGTGATTACATTAATAACAAATTCAAAAGAGCTTCGGTATCACGCGTTGAAATTGAACGTGCAAAAAACCGTGTTAATATTATTATTCATACGGCTAAACCAGGTATGGTAATTGGTCGTGGTGGATCAGAAAAAGATGCAGCTGTTGCTCAATTAGAGAAAATGACAGGTAAACGTGTTTTCATCCGTATTGTTGAAATTAAACGTCCTGAAGTTGATGCGCAATTAGTTGCAAATTCAATTGCAGAACAATTAGAAAATCGTGCTTCTTTCCGTCGTGTTCAAAAAGTTGCAATCCAACGTGCAATTAAATTCGGTGCTAAAGGGATTAAAACACAAGTATCAGGACGCTTAGGTGGAGCAGATATGGCTCGTGCTGAAGGGTATAGCGAAGGAAATGTACCTTTACATACATTACGTGCTGATATTGATTATGCAACTGCTGAAGCAGATACAACTTACGGTAAATTAGGTGTTAAAGTATGGATCTATAAAGGTGAAGTATTACCTACAAAAAATCGTCAAGTAACAAAGGAGGGTAAATAATATGTTAGTACCTAAACGTACAAAATATCGTCGCCCTCACCGCTTGTCTTATGAAGGACGTGCAAAAGGTGGAACAACTGTAGTATTTGGTGAATATGGTTTACAGGCAACAACTGGTGCATGGATCACTAACCGCCAAATCGAAGCAGCACGTATTGCTATGACTCGTTATATGAAACGTAGCGGACGTGTTTGGATTAAAATTTTCCCTCATCAAGCTAAAACTGCAAAACCTTTAGAAGTCCGCATGGGATCTGGTAAAGGGGCTCCAGACGGATGGGTTGCAGTAGTAAAACCAGGAAAAGTAATGTTTGAAATTGGTGGAGTATCTGAGGAAATCGCACGTGAAGCTTTACGTCTTGCTTCTCACAAATTACCAGTTCAAACTAAGTTTGTAAAACGTGTAGACGGTGGTGATAGTAATGAAAGCTAATGAAATCCGTAATTTAACCACTACAGAAATCGAAGCTAAAATTAACGAATTAAAAGATGAGTTATTCAACCTTCGTTTCCAATTAGCTACAGGACAATTAGAAAATACAGGTCGTATTCGTGAAGTACGTAAAGGAATTGCACGAATGAAAACGATCATTAGCGAACGCGAAAATAATAAATAATGAGCTTGAGAGGAGGTTCAGTTATGGAACGTACTAAAAAAACCTTTACTGGACGTGTAGTTTCAGATAAAACAGATAAAACAATTACAGTACTTATCGAATCTTATAAAGTACATCCTCTATACGGTAAACGAGTTAAATATTCAAAAAAATATGCAGCTCACGATGAGTTAAATGATGCAAAAGTTGGAGATTTAGTTCGCATTGAAGAATGCCGTCCTATGTCAAAAACAAAAAAATTCCGTTTAGTTGAAATTGTTGAAAAAGCAGTTATTATTTAATTTATTCTATGAAATACTGGAGTCTTGAAAGGAGGTCCAATCATGATTCAACAAGAAACACGTTTAAGAGTTGCTGATAACTCAGGAGCTAAAGAATTATTAGCAATTAAAATTTTAGGTGGTTCTCACAAAAAAACTGGAAACATCGGTGATGTTATTGTTGCTACAGTTAAGTCAGCAGCACCAGGTGGAGTTGTAAAAAAAGGTGATGTTGTTAAAGCAGTAATCGTCCGTACGAAAACTGGAGCTCGTCGTGCTGATGGATCATATATTAAATTTGATGAAAATGCAGCAGTTATTATTAAAGACGATAAATCTCCACGTGGTACTCGTATCTTCGGACCAGTAGCTCGTGAATTACGCGATAAAGATTTTATGCGTATTGTTTCATTAGCTCCAGAAGTACTTTAATTAACACTTAATCCTTAAGATTAGGAGGTGCACGATATGCAAATTAAAACTGGAGATAAAGTAGTTATCATTTCAGGTAAAGATAAAGGAAAAGAAGGGGTTGTTCTTGCAGCACACCCATCTAAAAATAAAGTTGTTGTTGAAGGTGTAAATGTTGTTAAAAAGCATGTACGTCCTTCACAAATGAATCCAGATGGTGGAATCGTTGAATTTGAGGCACCGATCCATGCATCTAACGTTATGATTGTAGATCCAAAAAGCGGAAAACCAACACGCGTAGGATATAAATTCGTTGACGGTAAAAAAGTACGCTTCGCTAAAAAATCAGGTGAAGTATTATAATAAAGTTTAACAACGAAGGGAGGTAAACCTGCATGAATCGTTTACGTCAAAAATACGAAAATGAAGTAAAAAACCAAATGGTTGAAAAATTCGGATATAAATCTGTAATGCAAATTCCTACTATTGATAAAATCGTTATCAACATGGGGATTGGAGATGCTGTTAGCAACTCTAAAGTTTTAGATGAGGCTGTAGCTGAATTAGCTTTAATTACTGGACAAAAACCAGTTATTACACGCGCTAAGAAATCTATCGCTGGTTTCCGTCTTCGTGAAGGAATGCCAATCGGATGTAAAGTTACATTACGTGGAGAGCGTATGTATGATTTCTTAGACAAGTTAGTATCAGTTTCTTTACCACGTGTACGTGATTTCCGTGGTGTTTCTAAAAAATCATTCGATGGACGTGGAAACTATACATTAGGTGTTAAAGAACAATTAATTTTCCCAGAAATCGACTTCGATAAAGTAAATAAAGTTCGAGGAATGGATATCGTTGTAGTTACAACTGCCAACACAGATGAAGAAGCTCGTGAGTTGTTAACTCAATTAGGGATGCCATTTCAAAAATAATTAATGAAAGGAGGCGTCACTCATGGCTAAAAAATCTATGATTATTAAACAACAGCGTAAACAAAAATTCGCGGTTCGTGAATATACACGTTGCGAACGTTGTGGTCGTCCACACTCTGTCTTACGCAAATTTAAATTATGCCGTATTTGCTTCCGTGAATTAGCATATAAAGGACAAATCCCAGGTGTAAAAAAAGCAAGCTGGTAATAAACTTAATTCTCTTTAAACGGGAAGGAGGAAAAATAAATGGTAATGACAGATCCTATTGCAGATATGTTAACACGTATTCGTAACGCAAACCAAATGCGTCATGAAGTGGTTGAAATGCCAGCTTCAAAGATGAAACGTGAAGTATTAGAATTATTAAAGCGTGAAGGTTTTATTCGCGATGTAGAATATATTGAAGATAACAAACAAGGTGTTTTACGTGTTGCTTTAAAATACGGTAAAAACAACGAGCGTGTTATTACAGGTTTAAAACGTATCTCTAAACCAGGGTTACGTGTTTATGTAAAAAATAACGAAGTTCCTAAAGTATTAAACGGATTAGGTATCGCTATCTTATCTACATCTAAAGGAATTATGGCTGATAAAGAAGCTCGTCAACAACAAATTGGTGGAGAAGTATTAGCTTACGTTTGGTAATAAATAAAGACAGGAGGTGTCACATAAATGTCTCGTATTGGTAATAAACCAGTAGCATTACCTTCTGGTGTTGAAGTGATTGTTGCTGAAAATAATTTAGTTACTGTGAAGGGACCTAAAGGGGAACTTTCTCGTACATTTAATTCAAATATGCAAATTACAGTTGAAGGAAACGAAGTAACTGTAGTTCGTCCAAATGACAATAAAGAAAATAAAATGTTACACGGAACAACACGTGCTTTATTAAATAACATGGTTGTTGGTGTTTCAGAAGGATTCACTCGTGAATTAGAAATTATCGGGGTTGGATATCGTGCACAAAAACAAGGAGAAAAACTTGTTTTAAATGCTGGATACTCTCATCCTGTAGAAATGGAAGCACCAGCTGGTGTAACTATTGAAGTACCTAACAATACTACTGTTGTAGTAAAAGGGATCGACAAACAAGTAGTTGGAGAATTCGCTGCTAACATTCGCGCTGTACGTGCTCCTGAACCATACAAAGGAAAAGGAATCCGTTACAAAGGTGAACATGTTCGTCGTAAAGAAGGTAAAAAAGCTAAAAAATAATTGAAAGGGGTGGCCTGAATGATTAAGAAAGTATCACGTAATGAGTTACGTAAACAAAGACATTACCGTGTACGTGCTAAAGTTACAGGAACTGCAGAGCGCCCACGCTTAAATGTTTTCCGCTCTAGCAAACACATTTATGCGCAAATAATTGATGATGTAACTGGTACTACATTAGTTAGTGCATCAACTTTAGATAAAGATTTAAACATCGCTTCTACAGGTAACGTTGAAGCAGCTAAAGCAGTAGGTGCTTCAATTGCTAAGCGCGCTTTAGAAAAAAATATTTCATCAGTTGTTTTCGACCGTGGAGGATATATCTATCACGGACGTGTTGCAGCATTAGCAGAAGCAGCTCGTGAAAATGGATTAAAATTCTAATTAAAGAAGGAGGGACAAAGATGCGTCAAATCATTGACCCTAGTAACTTAACACTTGAAGAACGTGTAGTTACTATTAATCGTGTAACGAAGGTAGTAAAAGGTGGACGTCGTTTCCGTTTTGCTGCATTAGTTGTTGTCGGTGACAAAAATGGTCACGTTGGTTTCGGTACTGGTAAAGCTCAAGAGGTACCAGAAGCAATCAAAAAGGCAGTAGAAAGTGCTAAAAAGAACTTAATTTATGTACCTACAGTTGGAACTACAATTCCACATCAAATCATTGGGGAATTCGGATCAGGTAACGTATTATTAAAACCTGCTTCTGCCGGTACAGGAGTTATCGCAGGTGGACCTGTTCGTGCGGTATTAGAATTAGCTGGTGTACAAGATATCTTATCAAAATCTTTAGGATCAAACACACCAATTAACATGGTACGTGCAACAATTAATGGTTTAGAAAATTTAAAAACAGTTGAACGTGTAGCTGAATTACGCGGGAAAACTGTTGAAGAAATCTTAGGATAAGGAGGGAACTCCAATGGCTAAAGAATTACACATTACTTTAACACGTAGTGTAATCGGTCAAAATGAATCTCAACGTGCAACAGTTAAAGCATTAGGTTTAAAAAAATTAAACCAAACAGTTGTTAAGACTGATAATGTAGCTATTCGCGGAATGATTAATAAAGTATCTCATTTATTGACTGTAGTAGAGAAATAATTAAAGAGGAGGTGGCTTTCGGTGAAATTACATGAGTTAACGTATACTGAAGGGTCTCGTAAAGATAGAAAACGTATCGGTCGTGGACACGGTTCAGGTCAAGGTAAAACTGCCGGTAAAGGACACAAAGGACAAAACGCTCGTTCAGGTGGTGGAGTTCGCTTAGGATTCGAAGGTGGACAAACTCCTTTATTCCGTCGTTTACCAAAACGCGGGTTTACTAACATTAACCGTAAAGAATACGCCATCGTTAATTTAGATCAATTAAATAGATTCGAAGAAGGTACAGTTGTTACTGCAGAACTTTTATTAGAAACTGGAGTAATTAAAAAATTACACTCAGGGCTTAAGGTTTTAGGAAACGGACAACTAGATAAGAAATTAACTGTAAAAGCAGCTAAATTCTCAAAAACAGCAGAAGAACAAATTGTGGCTCAAGGTGGATCAATCGAGGTGCTATAATGACTACTTTCAGTAAAATATGGAAGAATGATGATTTACGCAAAAGAATCTTATTTACCTTATTGATTTTTATCGTATATCGTATTGGATCTTATATTCCTGTGCCAACAATTAATACATCGGTTCTTGAGGCAACACAAACTCCGATGCTTGGATTCTTTGATACGTTAAGCGGAGGGGCTTTAAAAAGATTTTCATTGTTTGCAATGTCAATCTCCCCTTACATTACCGCATCAATTGTAATCCAGTTGCTTCAAATGGATGTAGTTCCGATTTTGTCTGAATGGGCAAAAGAGGGTGAAACAGGGAAGCGTAAATTAAATCAACTAACCCGTTATGTTACTTTAGTTCTTGCATTTGTTCAAGCCATTGCGATGTCAATTGGTTTTGACTTAGGATATGGTGGAGTATTACTTGAAAGTCATTCAATTCTTACTTATCTATATATTGCATTAACTATGACTGCGGGGACAGCTGTTATGATTTTTCTTGCTGACCAAATTACTAGTAAAGGGATTGGTAATGGTACATCAATGATTATCGTAGCTGGTATTTTATCTCGAGTTCCATATATGCTAAACGATTTATACACAAAGTACTTGGTAAATATAACAGTTTCTAACGTGTTAGCATTTATCTCGGTGCTAGCATTGTTATCTCTGACTATTATTGCTGTTATTTATTTACAGAGCGCAACTAGAAAATTACCAATTCAATATGCAAATAGACATAATTCAGCTCAGTTATCGGGACGCAAAGATTCATTTATTCCGTTGAAATTAAATTCAGCAGGAGTAATACCGGTAATCTTTGCAGCTTCACTTGTGAGCTTACCATTAACTGTGGTTAATTTCTTGCCTGAATCAGGCGTTGCGAATGTAATTAAAGCTATCTTTAATTACCAGCAACCAATTGGATTTATTTTATATATTGTACTAATTGTTGCTTTTACTTACTTTTACGCTTTCGTACAAGTAAGTCCAGAAAAAGTAGCAGAGAATTTAAAAAAGCAAGGATCATACATTCCTGGTGTAAGACCTGGTGTTGATACTGAAGAATATTTATCAAAAATTTTATCTCGTATCACTTTTATTGGAGCTATTTATTTAGTGGTTATTGCAGGATTACCAATTATTTTTGGGGCAATCACTGATTTACCAAGTAGTGTTGAAATTGGTGGTACAAGCTTATTAATTGTAGTTGGTGTTGCAATCGAAACTGCTAAGCAAATCCAAACAAAAACAATGGATCAAAAATATAAAGGATTCATCAAATAATTGAGGTGATATGATGAAAATCGTATTTATGGGGCCTCCGGGTGCTGGAAAAGGTACTCAGGCAGAAAAAATTGTTGAAAATTATCAAATTCCACATATTTCAACTGGTGATATGTTTAGGAAGGCGATAAAAGACCAAACTGAATTAGGTATGGAAGCTAAGCGTTACATGGATCAAGGTGCATTAGTACCTGACCATGTTACAATTGGTATTGTAAAGGATCGTTTGTCTGAATCAGATTGCAAGTCGGGATTCCTATTAGATGGTTTTCCGAGAACAGTAGATCAGGCAAAAGCCTTAGATGAAATACTGACTTCTCTTGATTCGAAGATTGATTATGTAATTAATATTGATGTTGATTTGGACATTCTTAAAGAGCGCTTAACAGGACGTCGTATTTGTCGTTCATGTGGGGCAACATATCACATGATCTTCAATCCACCTAAAAATGCAGATGTCTGCGATAAATGTGGTGGAGAATTATATCAACGTAAAGATGATAATGAAGAAACGGTTGGTAATCGCTTAAATGTTTATGTTAGTCAAACTAAGCCTTTATTAGATTATTACTCTTTAGCAGGAAATCTTGTTAATATTAATGGTCAACAATCAATTGATCTTGTATTTGAAGAAATCCGTGAGGTGCTTGGAGGCAATAAGTAATGATTATTTGTAAAACTCCACGCGAAATTGATATTATGCGAGAAGCCGGGCGTATTGTAGCTTTAGCTCATCAAGAGGTTCAAAAGCATATTAAACCTGGTGTAACAACTAAACAATTAGATAAAATTGTTGAGGATGTAATTCGTAGTCATGGCGCAATACCTTCTTTTAAAGGTTATCACGGGTTCCCTGCAAGTATTTGTGCATCAGTAAATGATGAATTGGTTCATGGTATTCCTGGAAACCGTATATTAAAGGACGGAGATATTATCTCTATTGATATTGGTGCCAAGTATCATGGTTATCATGGAGACTCAGCATGGACTTATCCTGTAGGAAATATTTCAACTGAGGCTCAACGCTTACTTGATGTAACAAAAAAATCATTATTTGTCGGTCTAGAATATGCTAAAGCGGGGAATCGTTTATCTGATATTTCACATGCTATACAAGAATATGTGGAATCAAATAATTTCTCGATTGTTCGCGAGTATGCTGGACATGGTGTCGGCCAAGATCTACATGAAGATCCTTCGATTCCACACTATGGACCTCCTGGACGAGGACCAAGATTAAAAAAGGGCATGACTTTAGCAATAGAGCCTATGGTTAACTACGGGGAGAGATATGTTCGTACTCTACCTGATAATTGGACTGTAGTCACTCGTGATAAGTCACTCTGTGCTCATTTTGAACATACCATTGTCGTTACAGAGAATGGATATGAAATATTAACTAAGTTATAAAGGTAAGGAGGCATAATCAATGGCTAAGCAAGACGTTATTGAAGTAGAAGCTACCGTTATCGATAATTTGCCAAACGCTATGTTTAAAGTAGAATTAGAAAATGGTCATCAATTAATTGCTCACGTTTCTGGTAAAATCCGTATGAATTTCATTCGTATTTTACCAGGTGATAAAGTAACAGTAGAATTATCTCCTTATGACTTAACACGTGGGCGCATTACATATCGTCACAAATAGACTCCGATATACTGAAAAATGAGGAGGTTTTAATTCATGAAAGTAAGACCATCTGTTAAACCTATCTGCGATAAATGTAAAGTTATTCGCCGTAAAGGAAAAGTAATGGTAATTTGTGAAAATCCAAAACATAAACAAAAACAAGGATAAGCTTTAGGAGGTGCAATGTATGGCACGTATTGCTGGTGTAGATATTCCTCGCGATAAACGCGTTGTAATTTCATTAACATATATCTATGGAATTGGTAAACCAACAGCTCAACAAATCTTAGCTGCTGCTGGTGTATCAGAAGATACACGTGTACGCGATTTAACTGAAGACGAGTTAAACCGTATCCGTGTTGAAGTAGATAAATTAAAAGTAGAAGGAGACTTACGTCGTGAAGTTTCATTAAATATTAAACGTTTAATGGAAATTGCTTCATTCCGTGGTATCCGCCATCGTAGAAGTTTACCAGTACGCGGACAAAATACTAAAAATAATGCCCGTACTCGTAAAGGTCCACGTAAAACAGTTGCTAATAAGAAAAAATAGTTAGGAGGGTCATCATATGGCACGTAAACAAGTTAGTCGTAAACGTCGTGTTAAAAAGAATATTGCTACAGGTGTAGCACATATCCACTCGACTTTCAATAATACAATTGTTACGATTACTGATCCTCATGGTAATGCAATCTCATGGTCAAGTGCAGGTGCATTAGGATTTAAAGGATCTCGTAAATCAACTCCATTCGCTGCTCAAATGGCATCAGAAGCTGCTGCAAAAGCTGCAATGGATCATGGAATGAAAAGTGTAGACGTATCTGTTAAAGGTCCTGGTCCTGGTCGTGAAGCAGCTATCCGTGCTTTACAAGCTGCAGGATTAGATGTAACAGCTATTAAAGACGTTACTCCGGTTCCTCATAACGGATGCCGTCCACCAAAACACCCACGTGGTTAATCAGGAAGTTATTTGAAAGTAGTACCCTACTATTAAGCGATCCTGAGGAGGGAAATCGATGTTAGAAATCGAAAAACCAAGAATTGAAATTGAAGAATACATCAAAGATGAATTCTATGGGAAATTTGTTATTGAGCCTCTAAAACGTGGATATGGTACTACGTTAGGGAATTCCTTACGTCGAGTATTACTATCATCACTTCCTGGAGCTGCGGTAACATCTATTTCTATAGAAGGAGTTCAACACGAATTTACCTCTATTGATGGTGTTGTTGAAGATGTAACGCAAATTATTTTAAATTTAAAAAATTTAATTTTATCTATTGATTCAGAGGAAGTTAAAGAACTTCGTATTGATGTTGCAAGAGAAGGCGCAGTAACTGCCGCTGACATTGAGTGTGACGAAGAAGTAGAAATTATTAATCCAGATTTACATATTGCTACATTATCAGCTACTGGTCGTTTAAGAATGACTATGAAAGCTCGTCGTGGAAATGGTTATGTAGGTGCGGATGATAATAAAAAACTTTTAGAAAGCACTGGTGAAATTGCAATTGATTCTATTTATACTCCAGTAACACGCGTTTCATACGATGTAGAAAAAACACGTGTAGGACAAGATGCATCATATGATAAATTAACTTTAGAGGTATGGACTAACGGTAGCGTGAATCCTCAAGAAGCAATTTCTTTGGCATCTAAAATTTTAGTTGAACACTTCAGCATTTTAGTTAATTTAAATGAAGCTGGACAACTTGCAGCATTTATTGTTGAACGAGAAGATGAAGAAAAAAATAAAGTATTAGAAATGCCAATCGAAGAGTTAGATTTATCAGTTAGATCATATAACTGTTTACGTCGTGCTGGAATCAATACGGTTGAAGAGTTAGCTCGTCATTCTGAAGAAGATATGATGAAGGTTCGTAATTTAGGTAAAAAATCATTAAAAGAAGTTAAGGACAAACTTGACGAATTAGGATTAAGCCTAGGTTGCACTAAATAAATAATGTTATAATTCCATTTTCATATGGAAGGAGGAATTTTAAGTGGCTTATAGAAAATTAGGACGTCTTAGTCATCAACGTAAAGCAATGTTACGTGATTTATCAACAGATTTAATCATTAACGAACGCATTGTTACAACTGAAGCTCGTGCAAAGGAATTACGTTCAGTAGTTGAAAAATTAATTACTTTAGGTAAACGCGGAGACTTACATGCTCGTCGTCAAGCAGCTGCATATGTACGCTCTGAAGTTGCAAACGATGAAACTGGAGCAACAGCTGTACAAAAATTATTCTCTGATATCGCACCTCGCTATGCTGAGCGTAACGGTGGATACACTCGTATTTTAAAAGTTGGACCTCGTCGTGGGGATGCAGCTGAAATGGTAGTTATCGAGTTAGTATAATTTTTAGAACCATAGAGGACTTTATCTTCTATGGTTTTTTTTATGCTATAATCCTGAAGATGAATTTGAATTGTTAGTATGAAAAAATTAAATTTAAAATCCTAGTGCTTATATCGCTAGGATTTTAAATTTAATCTTAGACATATTTTACTATATCGTTGAATTCTAATAATCAGGATATATAGTATAGAAAATGTGTTATACATTTGGTGAGATAAGCATTTGTATCCATTTAACGGTAGTTAATATAATATTTATTTAAAATATATGAAAATGTATCTTATAAATAATAAAATTAACTCAATTATTTTATTCAATCAAAAGAATAGGATCTAGTAGTATAAATGTCAATAAAAAAGTGATTCTTCCGCTATTTTGGTGAAAAGCCCTTTCTAGGAATAGAGCACTTTAATACGTAGAAGTTCAAAACTTGCTCGTCCATACATTTGGCGTTTAATCATTTTAATTCGGTTGACATTCCCTTCACAAATCGCATTAGTGTATGGATAAACTAATGCGTTACTGATCGATTGCTCATCACGTTTCATTCGAAGACAAAACTCACGCAGTAATTTAATCTCATGAGTAGCGTAACGTTCTAGCCATTGAGATAATTTGAATACTTGCCCCATCGTGACCAAATCTCTAAATACTTGGATGGCTGTATATAGTTCACTTAAGTCTGCATGAGCTTGAAAGAGTTCATTTAATAAATTTAATTCTGGTTGAGTTAAAGACGTTGGTTTTCGCCAAATGAATGAGGTGAGTTGAAACTTCGTTGCTTTCAATAATTTACTAGATTTTTTTGATATTTTTTCTGTTGCCTTCTCACTTGTTTTTACGGGGAGATTTGCTTTAATTTCTTGAACTTTTCGACGAGTTGAAGAAGCTCCTCCTTTAAACCCTTGGTGGATGAGTTGTTCATGAATCCAACGAGCAGTTTTTCCCTCCTGACACCATTGTGTGATTTGATTTAAATAGGGGACAAATTGATTAACACGGGGCTTTCGTATTTGCTTGGGAGGTTCAGATAACTGAATATACTTCGCTACGGTTGTCCGACTTAACTTAAGTTGTCTGGCTGTTTGACGAATAGAGCCTACTTGTTGGTAGACCTTTTGAATCTCCAAAATGAGTGCCCATTTTGCTTGTTCCTTTTCAGATAATGATTCATGACTGGATATTGAGTTCACGTTAGTAATCGTTATATCTGTCGCTGGATCTGTTTTTTTAGTGATTGAAGATTCAGGCATGATAAACCATCCTTTAGGAAAACGAGAACTAATGGTTTCTTTAACAACCGTTAATAGGTTTTTAAGAAAGTGCCACTTGTCGGCAACCTGAATAATGTTAGGATTCGTTAAATGAATGGCTTTAGTATAAGTTGTTGCACGATCACGTGTCACTAATTCAACTGAGGGATGTTTTTCCAACCATTCTTTAAACGCTTGAGTCGAACGAGAGGCCAGAATTTCAACCGGACGATGCGTTTCTAAATCACAAATAACCGTTCCAAAGTCGACCCCTCGACGAAAAGAAAAGTCATCAACCCCAATATGGGTTAATGACTGATTTTTTATATCTTTTTCAGTAGAATCGATACGTCGTAATAAATCTAATAGTGCATCTCCACTTCGTTTATATCCAAGTTTAAAAAGAAAGCGTGATAAAGCTTCCGCACTCATCGATAATGATAATTGAAGAAAAACCTCTTCAAGACGAATGGTTAAACGCCGATAGGCATTTAAAAAGCCAGTAAATCTTTCAGTAAAAATTTGACGTTTACAGTTAGGATTTAAACAAAAAAACTTTTTAGCTTGTATCCTTAATTGAACAGGTTTATTAAGGATAGACGCATCTAATGGTTTTCTAAGATACGTACTGTGTACCTGGTGACTTTTCATCCCACATAAGGGACAGTGGTTAAATTTTGATTCAGATTTTAAACAAATCAAGATTATATGCTCATTATTTTCAATGGATTGAATCATAAGATTTTCAGGGAAAAAGACATTAAGATTCATGATGATATACCTCTCTACGATGTCTTTTCATTATATCAGGTAAAGCGTTTTATCACCAAAAGTCAGGAAGAACCACATTTATGTTAGCATTCATATAGTAGTTTTAAATATTTTCTTCGCCAACGGATAATTAATAAAAAATATATTTTTAGTAAATTTAGAATGATTATTCTAATACATTAGAGTATTGCTTAGTAGAACAGATGGTAGATAAAATATCGTTTTATAAGCATATACTGGAATATTATCTATAAAAGACTAGAGGTTTATTTATATTTGATTGAATTGTGTTATAATAAAACTAGTAGAAAAAAGGAGGCTCTGATTTGATTAATACGGTAGAAAACTTTACATTTTTTGAACTGTTATTAGTATGTTTAGATGTCTATTTCGTATGGTTGATTATATACTACATATTAAAATTGATTAAATCAAATGTTCGTGCTGTTCAAATCCTTAAGGGAGTTATGCTCATATATTTGATTGATATTATTAGTCAAATATTTGATTTATATACTCTAAGTGCATTAATCGGTAATATTATTGATTGGGGATTACTTGCTGTCATTATTATTTTTCAACCAGAAATTCGTAGTGGTTTAGAGCAAATTGGACGTAATAGCACGATGAATCGGGAAAAGAATAGCCTTGCCGTAAATGATATACATAGTATACTAGCCAATTCAGTAGAGTTTCTAGCAAAGCGACGTATTGGGGCATTAATTGTTATTGAGAGAGGCGTAAAATTAGATGAATTTATAACACCGTCTACAATCATTGATGGTGAAATCTCTCAGGAGTTGTTGACGACTATCTTTGTACCCACCACCCCACTTCATGATGGTGCCGTTATGATTAGAGATGGAAAACTTTATTGTGCTGGTGCCTATCTTCCCTCGACGAGAAGAGAGGATATTAATAAGGCATTTGGAACAAGGCATCGGGCAGCTATCGGAATTAGTGAAATTTCTGATAGTTTAACCTTGGTTGTATCTGAAGAAACTGGAAGATACTCGATTGCGTACAAGGGGGAGCTAAAGGTTTACGATCGTATAGATACATTTAAGGCCGATTTAGAGAAGTATTTAGGTTAGTTAATCCAGCGATTGTAATCTATAAAGGTGGTGTTTTATGAAAAAAGAGAATATGCAGGAACAGCGCGAACATGAGGAAACTAATCAAGCATACGGGACAGAAAAATTTATACATAAAGTTATAGACTTTTCCAAAACATTGGGAAGAGTTTTGACTAATCCGGGAATGTTATTAAGTGTGTTAAGGTTTCAAAAATTGGACCATATATACGAAAGCTTACTTCGTAATGAAAGATTAATTAAGTTACTAGCGTTAGTAGTAGCGATCGTATTTGCTATAAATATAAGGTATGTTCCCAATGCTAAGGAGCGGTACTCTGCGGATATTAATAATTATCCACTGAGTCAGTATTATGACCAAGACAGAATGGTAGTTGATGGATTACCTGCTACTGTAGATGTTACACTAATTGGTGATCGAGGAAAAGTTGATATTGCTAAAGCAAAATCTAACTTTGAGGTTTATGCCGATTTAAGGAATCTACCTCCAGGAACCCATAAGGTTAATTTAGAATATAGTAAACTCAGCAATGACCTGGACGTTAAGTTAGATCCTAGTACGATTGTTGTTACTATCATGTCCTTAATAGAAACGGATAAGCCGATAAGGGCAGACTTTGTAAATTTAGATCAAATTGATGAGATGTATGTATTAGGTGATCCTCAAGTGGCTGTCGATACCGTGAAAATAAAGGGTCCTCAAATTGTTGTAGATCAAATAGCTAGTGTTAAGGCTATAGTGGATGTTTCGGATCTTTCTAAACTTTCTGATTACGAGGCTCCGGTTTATGCTTACGATAGACTTGGTAATAAGCTTGATGTTGAGATTAGGCCAGAAAGGGTAATGGTTTCAACACAAGTGACCACTCCAAGTAAGGTTATTCCTATTAAGGAGGTTATTACAGGAAATCCTCCAGAGGGTTATAGCATAGAATCCATTAGTATAGAACCATCAAAAGTTAAATTGTATGGTGAATCTGATGTAATCGATGTGTATACTGAACTGATAGCTCAGGTTGATTTATATCAGTTAGATGAGAATAATGAGATTATAGTAAAGCTCGAAAAACCAGAAAATGTACATAAAATGGATACTGATACTGTAAAGGTGAAAGTGAAATTTGAAGAAACAAAGAAGAAGATTCTAGAGGATGTTCCGATTGAATTTAAAAATTTGGACTCTCGCTATAAAGTAAAGGCCAAATCTCTAGATGATGCTATGGTTGATTTAACATTAAGCGGAGCTAAAACACGTTTAGATTTGCTCTCTAATGAAGATATTAAGGTTTTTATTGATTTAAACGGATATACGCCAGGTGAATATCAAATTCCGGTTACAATAGAGACAGTTGATAACGTAATCATTGATCCAAGTAGGGCAAAGATAAATATTATTATTACAGAATAAAAGTGAGGTTATGATAAATGGGAAAATATTTTGGTACAGATGGAATTAGAGGAATTGCTAATACTGAATTAACTCCAGAGTTTACATTGAAATTAGGAAGAATTTTAGGGAACCATTTAAAGTCTAAGAATACTCGCCCAAAGGTATTAATTGGCCGTGATACACGAATTTCAGGTGAGTTATTAGAAAGTGCATTAATTGCCGGATTAGTTTCATCTGGTGCAGATGTTCTTACGCTAGGGGTTATTACTACTCCTGGGGTTGCCTATTTAACAAAGAGTTTAGATGTAGATGCGGGGATAATGATTTCTGCGTCTCATAATCCGGTACAGGATAATGGAATTAAAATTTTTAGTCATAGTGGTTATAAATTAAGTGATTCAGAGGAAGAAGAAATTGAGAATTTAATTGATTTAGCTGATGAATTACCTCGACCTATAGCTGGTGAGATTGGGCGTATTGAAGATTTTCAAATGGGATCTCAAAAATATGTTAACTTTATTAAAGGGACTGTAGGTCAAAAATTAACAGGATTAAAAATTGTATTAGACTGTGCGAATGGCGCTAGCTCTGCATTAGCACCCCAATTATTTGCAGATTTAGATGCAGATATTGTAACGGTTTCTTCAAATCCGGATGGAATTAACATTAATCATAATTGTGGATCAACACATCCAGAGGCGTTAGCAAAAGAAGTTGTTAAGCACGAGGCAGACTTAGGTTTTGCGTTTGATGGCGATTGTGATCGATTAATTGCAGTTGATCATACGGGAGCTATCATTGATGGAGATCATATTATGTTTATTGTCGGTCAGTATTTAAATGAGAATGGGTTATTGAAAAAAGGTACTGTCGTCTCAACAGTAATGAGTAATTTGGGATTCTATCATGCTATTGAAGAGAATGGGCTACATAGTGTTCAGACCAAAGTGGGTGACCGCTATGTTTTAGAGGAAATGTTAAAGAACGATTATAACTTTGGTGGTGAACAATCAGGACATTTAATTTTTCTAGACTATGGAACAACGGGAGATGGAATGTTAAGTGCTGTTCAACTTGCTAAAATTGTTGCAGAAAAGGAAAAGAGTTTAGCAGATTTAGCTAAGGCAATGCCAAAGTATCCGCAATTATTAAAAAATCTTCGTGTTGAGGATAAAAATGCGATGATGACAAATGAAGCCATCTTAAAGGTAATAGCTGAAGTTGAGGCCGAAATGTCTGGTGAGGGACGAGTGTTAGTTCGTCCTTCTGGAACAGAACCGTTAGTTAGGGTAATGGTTGAAGCTAAAACCCAGGAGTTATGTGAGTCATATGTAGAGCGAATCTTAAATGTTGTAGAACGTGAATTGAAATAAGGATAAAAAGGGAGACTTGTGTCTCCCTTTTTACATGTTTAAGACGTTGTTAAATGCTACATTCCTGTAAAAATTCTAATAGTAGGATGGGTAATTTTTTATATCTCTAAATAAATCTACGTGCCTTCAATTAGAGACGGCTTTTTTCTGAAAAGAATTATTTTGTTTGGGACTAAAATAACATACTTTTTTTTGTCGCATATGATATAATTGAGATGTTGCTTTCTATGGGGAAGGAGGATTTGGGGTAGATAAGTTTTGTCTATTCATAAAGCGCCAGAGCTCTTGAATATATTTCATTAGCTGACGAGGTGAAGGTTAATCGATTATTCGGCGGATGCCTTCCGGCTGTATACCTCAGTCGTGGTCTTCAAACAAAACTAAGGGGTAACCCTTACGACAAAATTGAAGAAAAGGTAATTAAGAAAGCGACTCTATTTTTGTATCTATTAAAAAAAGAAGGAGTTGTTATAAATATGTGTGGAATTGTAGGATATATTGGTACACAGGATGTTAAAGATATTCTGTTAAATGGTTTAGAGAAGTTAGAATACCGAGGGTATGACTCTGCGGGAATCGCAGTTGTGAATGAGAATGGTGTACATATTTTTAAAGATAAAGGCCGTATTGCACATTTACGTACGGTTGTAGATGAAACTGTTTTATCTACTGTAGGAATTGGGCATACACGTTGGGCAACTCACGGTGCCCCTAATCAACGTAATTCACATCCTCATCAATCAAGTACAGGACGTTTTACGATTGTCCATAATGGGGTTATTGAAAATGAACTAGAATTACGTCAAGAATTTTTACCAAACTATAAATTTATTTCTGATACAGATACTGAAGTGATTGCCGCTCTAATTGAACACTTTGTTTTAGAGAAAGAGGATGTAGAATTAGCAATTCGTCACGTTATGAGCCTATTACATGGTTCTTATGCATTAGGAGTCATTGATGCAGAGAATCCAGATGTTTTATATGCAGCTAAAAATAAGTCTCCAATGTTAATTGGATTAGGTGAAGGATTTAACATGATTGGATCTGATGCCATGGCAATGCTTCAATGTACGAATCAATTTGTTGAAATTGAAGATGAGGAATTTATTAAATTAACTCGTGAGGGAGTTACTATCTATAATCTGTTAGGAGTTCCTGTTAAACGTTCACCATTTACTGCTGAATTAGATGCTTCAGATATTGAAAAGGGGACATACCCTCATTACATGTTAAAAGAAATTGATGAACAACCTTATGTTATCCGACGAATTGTAGAGCAATACTTTGAAGATGGTCAAATTAAAATGGATCAAAAGATTGTAGATGCGGTACAATCTGCTGATCGTTTATATATTATTGCTGCAGGGACAAGTATGCATGCTGGTTTTGTTGGAAAACAATTATTTGAACAGTTAGCTGGTATCCCAACAGAGGTGCATATTTCATCTGAGTTTGTTTATAATACACCTGTTATAAGTAAGAATCCATTATTTATCTTTATTTCTCAATCAGGTGAAACTGCAGATAGTCGTGCCGTATTAGTTAAGATTAAACAATTAGGATATCCATCTCTAACTATTACAAATGTACCGGGATCAACGTTATCACGTGAGGCTGATCATACATTATTATTGCATGCAGGGCCTGAAATCGCAGTTGCTTCAACAAAGGCTTACACAGCCCAGGTAGCAGTCCAGGCGGTTTTAGCTGCTAAAGTGGCTGGAAAGTCAGATTTAGATTTATCTCGTGAATTAGCGATTGTAGCTAATGTGATGGAAAGTATTACAGATCACAAGGAACAATATGAAGAAATCGCGAAAGAATATTTAACACAACGAAATTGTTTCTATATTGGGCGACATGTGGATTATTATGTCGCATTAGAAGCAGCTTTAAAATTAAAAGAGATTTCATATATCCAAACGGAAGGGTTTGCGGCTGGAGAATTAAAACACGGAACTATTGCTTTAATTGAAAAGGGAACACCAGTCATTGCAATTATCTCTCAAGAGGCAGTTAATTTAAATACGCGTTCAAATGTTAAGGAGGTTAAAGCGCGTGGGGCAAATACAGTTATTATTTCCTTACGTTCATTAAGCTCTGAAACAGACCAAATTGTCATCGATGATGTGCATCCATTATTAACGCCATTAGTAACGGTTGTTCCAACGCAATTAATTTCTTATTATGCAGCATTACAACGTGATTTTGATATTGATAAACCACGTAATTTAGCAAAATCAGTTACTGTGGAATAATAGATTTAGTAGTAATGTCGGAAAGGTGTGAGCAATGTCTCACACCTTTTTTTAAGAGATATTGTATCTGAAAATTATTAATGATAGTATAGGTATTGGTAGTAGAATTATCTTGATTCGTTAAATACGATCAGGTGCTTTTAATATGCATAATTTTATAGTAGAGGAGGAATTATTAAGTGAATAAACAACAAATGCTAGGGGAAGAGAAAGTAACTAAGTTGCTTTTCCAATTCTCGGTTCCTGCCATTATAGGGATGATGGTGAACGTCTTATATAATATTGTTGATCGAATGTTTATTGGAAATATACCGAATGTCGGAGGATTGGCTTTAACCGGTGTCGGAATTACGATGCCTATTATGACAATCATATTAGCTTTTGGGATGCTTGTAGGTCTTGGAGCAAGTGCGCGTATTTCTTTAAAGTTAGGAGAACATAAACGCCTAGAAGCCGAAAAACATTTGGGAAATGCCTTCACATTAATTCTACTGATCAGTATTTTCATTACTGTTTTAGGATTATTTTTTATGTCCCCGATTCTTAAAATGTTTGGGGCAAGTACTGAAACTGAGGAATATGCTGCTCAATACATGCAAATTATTTTTATAGGTACTATTTTTAATATGCTTAGCTTTGGATTAAATCATTCAATTCGTAGTGATGGCAATCCTAAACTGGCTATGTTTTCGATGTTAATAGGGGCTGGAACTAATATTTTATTAGATCCTATTTTTATTTTTGGACTTGGAATGGGGGTGCGTGGGGCCGCTTTAGCCACTATTATTTCTCAAATTGCTTCCACCATGTGGATTCTTTATTATTTTACTAAGGGAAAAAGTACTATTAAGATTTCACGTGAAAGTATGAAATTAGAATGGTCTACTGTAATGAGTATTTTTTCAATTGGAATGAGCCCTTTTTCTATGCAAATTGCTCAAAGTATTGTTTTAATATTAGCAAATAATGCTTTAAAGCAGTACGGTGGTGATTTAGCGATTGGGGCTATGACTATTGTAAATAGTATATCTATGATTTTTATGATGCCATTATTCGGTTTAAATCAGGGATCACAACCGATTATTGGGTATAATTATGGAGCTAAAAAGTATAATCGTGTTAAAGATGCAGTTAAAATTCCTGTCATCATTGCAACGGTTATTGTGACGTTTGGCTGGTTATTAATCCAGTTTGCTCCTCAGATGTTGATTAGAATCTTTAGTAATGATCAAGAGTTGTTAGGAATGGCCATTGAGGGTACAAAGATATTTTTATTTATGTTTCCTGTTCTTGGGTTCCAAGTTATTAGCTCTAATTATTTTCAATCCATTGGTCAGGCAAGAATTTCTATGTTTTTAAGTTTATTACGCCAAGTTATTTTATTAATTCCTTGCTTGCTTATTTTTCCTCATATTGGTAACTTTGGATTGATGGGGGTTTGGTTATCAGGTCCGGTTGCTGATGGATTGGCTTCTATTATTACAGGAATTGTTTTCTTCTCTTCAATTAGAAAGTTACATGTTGTTTCTTCAGATAATTATACTAGAGATAGAGTGTCTTCTGCATCAGAGGGGGCATGATTTTAAAAGTGGGCTAGAAATGAATTTTTCGTATTCTTTTTAGAAAAGTCTCTATCTATAAGGTAGCGACATTTAAACGTAATATAATAATTTTCCATTGATTGTTTAGTAGGGTACAGTTTAAAGTGTTCTTACTAAACAATTTTTTATAGGTATTGTAAAAATAAGCAAGGTGAAGTATAGAGTTAATTCTATCACGGGTGTGAATTGGTGCTTGATTTTCGAGTTTATATTGATTCCGTTTATAGTGGGAGGTCTTTATTTTAGTATACTTTTTCTTCTCTTCGATTGAAGGAGGAGGAGAATGGGGTGAATCACCATAATTATTTTGGAGACGGATCTTTTTTGATGGGGGATATAAAATCCCTTTTAGGGGATTTAAAAGGTTGTGAACTTCCGAGAAGACGATAGAAGTCTTGTGCTTTATTATAGTGAAAATTGGCTTCCTTATCATTTTGTAGTGCATGAAAGGCTAGGGAAGTAAGAGCGTGTAAATCACCTACATAGATATAAACAAACTTGCAATGCGCCAAATCAATTCCTTTTTTAGCTACCTCGAGGCAAAAATTAATTTGCTGAGTTTCTAAATAAAACTTTGCGAGATAGAAGTGTGCTCGTAATAAATGATAGGTTTCGGTATTTTCATAGATGGCAAGCCTGTTGTTTATAATTGATACTAAAATATTAATAGCTTGTTCCGTATCCCCTAATTGGAAAAGGCAAATGGCTTTATCAATGTTTATATTTTTTTCTTCTAACGTTAGAAAATGGGATGAACTACTTCCCTCGTATCCTTTTTGAAATGCTGTGGATAGAGACTCTTCTATATATTCGAGCGCCTGGGAAGGGTTATGGTACTTTTTTAATTGGATGATTCCCTTTTGATAAGTGAGAAATTGTTTGGCAATCCCATTTTTAAAATCATCGATCGTTGAACAAAAATTAACCAGCTCTTCTAACCTATCAAAATTTCCTTGCGTAATACATTGTTTCATACGATGGATATAGTTAGATGTTTGTTCGTAATTAACGTAATAGCCCTGTTCAATTAGTAAGCGAATATCAACGTTTAATTTGTTACATAATTGATAAAGGAGAATTAAACTCGGATTTCGCTTTCCATTGAGTATTTTATTTAAATGTTCTCGGGGGGTAATCCCTTCGGCTAATTCACTTTGTGTCATGCCCTTTTCATGGGCAATTTCTTTTAATTTTTGGGTTAATTGTTGGAAGTTAATATAATGTCCATTTAAATTTGAAAATGTTTGATCCCTCATAATAACCTTCTTTCTAATGCTTTAAGTATATTATTAATAATAGGGTACCCAATAACGGAAATATATTAGCAAATGACCCTAAAAAAGTAAAAATTAGAGTCGAGGATGAAGAGGATACTACAGTTTTAATATTTTTCGTGTTATAATATGAAACATAACAAGAATAAAATCCTCATGCTGTTGGCAGAATCCAGCGTTATCAAAAATAGGAGGTCTAATCTAGTAAACGTTACAGGTTGATGTACGTTTATTTTGCTGTGATCTTATATCTGCTCCTGTTTGTTTAGGAGTTTTTTTGTTGTTATAATTTATAAGGTAAGGGAGATTAGTATGACAAATGAATTAATTGCTCTAATGTTTATTATCGTAAATTTTAGCTTAGTGGTTTTAAGCTATAAACTCTTTGGGCGGAAGGGATTGTACGCATACATTGCAATGAGTGTAATTGCGGCTAATATTCAAGTCGCGAAGACAATTACCATTTTTGGAATTACGGCAACACTAGGTAATACAATGTTTAGTGGAATCTTTTTAGCGACCGATTTACTGAGTGAAAAGTATGGAAAAAAGGCAGCGATGACGGCCGTATTTATCGGCTTTTTTATGCAATTATCTTTTTTAGTGGTGACCCAGTTTTCTCTATGGTTTGCTCCGGATGCTTCTGATTGGGCTCAACCGCATATGGAGGGATTATTTTCTTTAGCATTACCCGTATTCACAATTGCAGGGCTGAGTTCATTTATTGTTTCACAAAATGTGGATGTGTTTATTTTTCATATTATTAAGGCAAAGTTTCCAGAAGATAAATGGTTATGGTTACGTAATAATGGGAGTACGTTAATCAGTCAATTTATCGATACATTATTATTTACGGCAATTGTAGTGGCCTTTGGTTTATGGACAGTGGGGGATTCGATTGAAATTTTTATCGTTACCTACTTATTTAAAGTTATTTTAAGTATTTCAGATACTCCGTTTGTCTATTTATTAAAAAAGGTTAATCCACTTGATTTATAAACCGGTCTATGAACCGGTTTTTTTATTGGGGAAAAGAGGAAAGTTTAATTAGGTTATTTTAGATATACATTCAACTGTACAGACGAAAATAAAAAGTAATATTATAGAGGAAAATGAGGATCAAAATCATTTGACTATACATTAAACTATACATACGTTGTTATTGTGGATAACGTTATATCAAGGAATATTAAGCTATCCTTATTCGTTTGTTAGAAAAAAATAATTTTTAAAAAGTAGTTCATCGTCTATAAAAAAAGACATGAATCAAGATGATTCTTGTCTTTTTTTAGTCGCCAACTCCAAAATCGGTATTGTTCCATAAGATTTCGAGATGTTTGATATCATCGAGCCATTTGTACTCGTTGTAAAACCATTCCTTTAATTGAGGATCAGGTTTGATGGCCGTTGTATTTTCACAGTAGACATTTACTGTTGCATGATTAAATTGATTAAGGACGATGTCTATATCTCGTTTTATCATATCTTTTGTTTGACCTTTAACACCTACCATGATACAAGGGGAATCAAAATATTGCTTTAACTCATCAACACTTTGAAAAGGGGCCCCTTTTTTTAGAACTTTTTCGCGAAAATCGTAATCAAATGTTTCGACCCCAGTTTTAAACATTATATCTACATCGAGCCGATTTCGCATTTTCGTTAGATGATTACGAAATATCCAGTGGGCCTCTGCAAATAACTTATCAAATTGATGAATCTCTACTGTTTCTTTTACTAGCGCCAAAGAATCTTTAGGTAAATCGAATATATTTCCAGAATTGATTACTTCTAACGTATTATAAATACCTTTAACATTGGCTAATACTTCTTGATTTACTTGGTTGATTTTAGCCACATTAGTGGAATTATCATCGATGTAATCACAAAAGGCACATTTACCATATGAACAAGGCTTACTTTTTAGAAGAACAATTTCTCTAGGAAACTTTTCCGTTATAATATTATATCTTTCCATTTTTATCACCGTTTTTAGTATATCAAATATTCGCGGTTGATGCGCGTAAAGTGTCCTAATTTAATGTCTATTTTTTGGTAATTATTAAATAATTTTATGGTAAAATGGTAGTAGTCTTTATGGTTAGGTGTGATAGTGTGTTTAAAGGTACTATAGGTTTAAGAAAAATAGTGCAGTTCATTACAATTATTTTTTTAGTTATATTTGTTGGTCTTGTTTTTACTGGGGGGCCTATGGATATTATAGGGGGGCAATATGTTGAAAATTATTTATCTATTTATACGAACGCCCATGTCTTATTATCCCGATCAGAAATTCCGATGTGGTCTTCTAATTTCTTTTTAGGTGGAAATTTTTTAGGGGCACAAAATGTATATTCTATTTTTAATCCCTTTTTTTTAATTACCTTATTTTTTCAGAGTACGATGCTACCTAAACTTTATTTTCCTCTATTATTTTTAAAAACCATTTTGTCCGCAGGGGCATTATTCTTTTACATGAAGGAGACAGGCTGGTTTAAACCCTATACGATTATAATTGCATGCATTTTATATTTATTTAATGGATGGTATTTGAGTAATTTGACTGAATTTGTGACCATAGAATTATTGTTTTTTGTCCCATTAGTCCTATATGGAGTGGAAAAGTTAATTAGACTCGGGAAAAAAAGATATTTTGTTGCGTTCTTTTCGCTATTGTTAATTTCCCATTTTACATTTACACTTCTTTTTTTAGGTTTTTTAATCGGATATATTATCATCCGCTTGTATATGAGTAAGACAGATATTAGGGATCGGACAAGGCACCTTCTTCAGGCATTTGGTTTAATTATAGGGGGGAATATGATTGTAATTTTACCTCTTTTTCTCGCGTTAAATGCCGTATCCATTGAGTTGCAGGAGGGAATGACGCTCTCATCTTTATTGTTATTTTGTATTAAAGGGTTATTTCCTCCGCTCAATGATCGTTTTACTGAATCGTTAAATATTTTTTCGGTGGATGTAAGTATTGTAGCGTTGTACCAGTCAGTAATCGTTATGTTAATGTTGCCTCAAGCAATAAAGGGGATGCGAAAAGAGGTAAGAAGAATAGTACTTTTTTCTTATAGTGTGACTTTGTTTATCGTGTTTGTTACCCAGTCATTGGAGCTAGTTAATATAACTTCTTTGGCGCCTTTAAATACCAATGTTCTCTCAATTTTATTGATTTTATTTAATTCATTATTAGTGGCTTATTCTTTTAATCATCCACTGCAGTTAGATACTCGATTATTAAGAAAGACCTCTTCGGTTCTAAAAGTCGGGTTGATCAGCCTTTTAGCAGTTATTCTTATTTTTGAAGTCCGCTTAGGTGGGGAAGAGAGTTTAAGTCCCTTTCTATCTGAGATAGGGAGAGGGTTTATGTTGTTATCCCCATATTTTATGTTGGGTCTAGCCATGATATTGTTGATTAACGCCTATACGTTTATTATGATAAATTTATTTAAAAGAGATTTAAAGGTAGGGCTTCATTTGACTATCCTTATTTTAACTGTAGAGTGTGTTTCGGTGGCCTATATTTACTTTGCCACGGATATGGATAAATCCTATTTTGCGAGTCATTATATAAAGGATAATGATTCGATTGGGAATAAAACCTACGCAGTGGCAGACTATCTTCAAACAATGGACTCTGATTTTTATCGAATTATTAATAGCTATGAAGTGCAGTATAATGAACCGCTATATCAAAATTATAATGGCTTTTCAATCGCTAATCCTTATTTAATTGTGTCTTCCCAAGATGTTTCATGGATGTTAGATAGAAAAGTTGAGGAAAGTTTATCTATCTCTCCGACGGACTATATGTTAACAACCGCTCTGTCCGCCAAGTATTACTTTACCCCTGATTATGAGACGCAACTTCCAGGTTATGAATATTATGATCGGATTGAGGGGATTACGATATTTAAAAACAATTATTTCTTGCCGGTGGGAACAAGTAGTCCATTTTATATGCTTAAATCTGATTTTAATCAGTTAAGCCGAGCACAACAACATTACGTGTTTTTAAAAGCGATTATTTTAGATGATGAGGAGTTTGCTAATCGTTATCACTTAGAACGACTGGATATTAATGATATAGAAAAGAATCCAGGGGAAATTCAATATTTTGATGCCGCTGCTATTCGTCAACAACTAGGTGTAGAGAATGTACGATATAGTCAAAATAGAATCATGCATGATTACGTGATAAGTGAGCCTAAATTAATAACGTATACGATCCCATATAATAAAGGATGGAAAGCTTATGCAAATGGTAAACAAATTCCCTTGTATGAGGTTAATAACGGATTTATAGGAATAGGATTGTTAGAAGGTGGCACTTATGAAGTGGAATTGATCTATTCTTCACCAGGGGTTATAATCGGGTGTGTTTTATCGGGGATAACTATCTTGATTATCTTATCGACGTTTTCTTATCGATATAGTCGTCGTTTAAAAATTGTCTCGAATTAATTTGAGACAATTTTTTTCGTTAGTGTATATACTAAAAGTAGGTTTCATTTCTGCAGTCATTGGACTTTTTTTGAGGATTACAAGAAAAGTAAGATTTAAACGAGGGGGGAACGTTTATTAAAGCATGTAATTCTTAGTTTTTTTCGGATATGCCCTTAAATTTTATGGACGATTATCATATAATAATAAAGAATATAGGTGAGGAGTGATGAATTGTGTTCATTAAGATAGATGATGTGAAGGTTTATTATGAGGTGGAAGGACAAGGGCATCCGATTTTACTATTACACGGTTGGGGGCAAAGTGTTGCGGCGTTTAAACCTGTGTTCGATTATTTAAAAAATAATTTTCAGGTATATAGTTTAGATTTTCCGGGATTTGGTCAAAGTGATGAACCGAAAACGGTATGGTCAATTTATGATTATGCGGATATGGTAGAAAAATTTGTTGAAAAGTTGGGGATTGTTCATCCGACTATTTTTGGACATTCTTTTGGGGGACGAGTTGCTATTATTTATGCTGGGCGCAAAAATGATTTAAACAAACTGGTTTTAATCGATAGTGCTGGGGTTAAACCTAAACGTGGATTAGATTATTATACCCGAGTATACACATATAAATTAGGTAAAAAAGTTTTAGGATTACCTGGTCTACGAGCATATAAAGAAAAAATGATGGAGAATGCAGGTTCATCAGATTATAAAAACTCGACCCCGATGATGCGACAAATTATGAGTAAGGTTGTAAACGAAGATTTGCAACATCTTATGCCTTCGATTGAAGCTGAGACATTACTCGTGTGGGGGGAGTTAGATGATGCGACACCTCTAAGCGATGCTAAAATAATGGAGCGAAAAATTCCCGGGGCAGGATTAGTTGTTTTTAACGGAGCGGGTCACTATTCATACTTGGATTGTCTTGGTCAATTTTTACGTGTCATGGATGTATTTTTAGAGAAAGAGAGAGGTGAATAAAATGATGATTATTACATCATTATTACTTTTGGCTATAGGTTTTACATTGGTTTTTACATTATGGAAACGAATGGCGCATGCCCTTCAAATGCTTCAACAATGTCATTATATGAATGACCGTTTTACGACATGGATTGCAGGCCATCGTTTAGTTGCTTTTCCATTACCACTTAGTGTTTTAGTAGTGATTTATTGGGGACTGATGGTTCTAACGAGCCTCTCAACGGGTATATCAGAGGTGGCTTTGACTTGGGGAGCCTTAATTATTAGTCTCTTAGGAGTGGGAATGATTAAAATTAGTAGCGGGGTTTCTAAGGAATCTAAAAAGCCATTAAAAATTACAGCTCGCGTTTGGCGAATTATTGCTACTGGTGTTGTAGTAATGTTATTATTCTCTGGATTAGGTTTAGCGTTGTTAGAATCTCATATTGAATTAGTAGGGGTACAAGTCATTGGTTGGTTATTAATATTTAATTTATTTGCGTATTTTCTTATGCTAGTAGCCAATTGGCTTAATAAGCCGATGGAGAATAGTATTCGTTTAGGATTTATCAATGATGCCCGTCGAATTATTAAAAATTCTCAATCATTAGATGTAGTAGGGGTTACAGGAAGTTATGGGAAAACAAGTACGAAGCATGCTTTAAATGCCATTTTATCCGAACAGTTTAATACGTTAATGACGCCAGAGAGTTATAATACACCGATGGGAATTACAATTACCATTCGTAATTATTTAAAACCCATTCATAGTAAGTTTATTGCAGAGATGGGAGCTTACAAAGTTGGCGAGATTAATGAGTTATGTAATATCGCATACCCTAAGTATGGAATTTTAACTTCTGTAGGGCCGCAACATTTAGAAACTTTCAAGACGATTGATCATGTTAAACAAACAAAATTTGAATTAATTGAGTTCTTACCTGCAGATGGAATTGGTTTTATCAATATAGATGATGAAAATATTCGTGATTATTATGAAAATAAATTTAAAGGTGTTTGTACCGTATATACTTATGGGATTAATCAGAAGGCAGACTATCGTGCAAAAGATATTGTCGTTAGTGAAAAGGGAACGACTTTTAATGTTGTTTTTCGAGATGGAAGTGTTCATGAATTTCAAACGAAATTATTAGGTCTTCATAATATTTATAATATCGTTGCAAGTATAGCTTTAGGAAATGAACTCGGAATTCCGGTTGAAAAGATGAAAATTGCCGTTCGCAAAATGAAACCTGTGACCCATCGATTAGAATTGCGCCGTAATGGAAACTTTACTATTATTGATGATGCCTTCAATTCAAATCCAGTAGGATCTAAAATGGCACTTGAGGTTCTAGGTCAAATGAGTGGGAAGCGCATTGTGTTAACCCCAGGTATGGTTGATTTAGGATCTGCTCAATATGAGTTGAATAAGGCCTTTGGAACGTACATGAAGGATACTTGTGATTATGTTATTCTTGTTGGTAAAAAGCAGACAGAACCAATTCAAGAAGGGCTAGCAGAAGTTGGATTCCCTAAAGAGAATATTACGGTAGCGGAAAATTTAACAGAAGCTTTTAAAGTAATGTATGAGGTAGTTGAACCAGGGGCATTTGTTTTAATTGAGAATGACCTGCCTGAACTATTTGCAGAGTAGGACTATTTAGTTTTTGAAGAAGGTAGGGAAGCGGGATGGAAAATCAGGTGTTAGAGTTTATAAAAAAGGTTCAGTCTATTGCACAAATCGGGCTATCTTTTTCGACGGATCCATATGCTATCGATAATTATGAAGAGTTAAGAAAGATTAGTATAAGAATGTTAAAAGAGTATACCTCTCTTCCAGATGACGAATGTGAGTTGTATAAAGATTTTATTTATCCAACACCACAACCAGCCGTACGTACCCTTGTCGTAAGAGATAATAAGCTTTTGCTTGTAAAGGAAAAAGACAGTGGTCTTTGGTCGTTACCTGGTGGATGGTGTGACATAGACTGTACGCCAAAGGAAACGGCGATTAAAGAAACTTATGAAGAGTCTGGTTATGTTATAGAGTGTACAAAGTTACTTGCGGTATTTGATAGAAGACATTATATTAAAAAGTCATTATATGATGTGTATTGTCTTTATTTCCTGGGGAATGTTGTCGCAGGTGAGGCGAAGTGTAATCATGAAACGGAGGATATAGGCTGGTTTGAGGTTTCTAATCTTCCAAGTTTATCTCGTAAGAATTCAATAGAAGAGATTCAAAAGGCATATCATGTATATAAGGAAAAATTGGAAACATATTTTGAATGATTTTTTGAAAAAATAGTTCTTCTGAATGTTATTTCTTGATAAAATAGACGTATGTTTTTACGTTCATATAGAGTATACTTAAAAGAGATACTAAACTTAAATAAAGGGGGCTTCCTCATGAAGTTAAAAGTTGGTGTGTTTTTCGGCGGTGAGTCGGTAGAGCACGAAATTTCGATTATTTCTGCTAACCAGGCAATGCATGCCATTGATAAAACTAAATACGATGTTGTACCAGTATATTTATCAAAGAAGTGTGAATGGTACACAGGAGATGCGTTATTTGATGTAAAGGAATATAAGAATCTTGAAGGCTTATTAAAAAAATGTCAGCGTGTTGTTATCGTTCCTAATAATGGAAAAATTCAAATGGAACGTTATCCAGCAAAAAAATTTGGGAATAACGTGGTAAATACAATTGATGTTGCTATTCCAGTTATTCATGGTACAAATGGTGAAGATGGAGCGTTACAAGGATTTTTCGAGTTAAATGGAATTCCGTATTCAGGATGCGAGGTTGCCGCGGCCGCTGTTGGGCAAGATAAAGTGTTTATGAAGAATATTTTGCGTGACTCAGGATTACCGATTACTAAATATGTCTGGTACTATTCATCTGACTGGTTCGCTGATCAGGAATCTTGTCTAGACACGATTGAGGAGAAATTAAATTACCCGGTAATGATTAAACCAGCAAGCTTAGGATCAAGTGTGGGAATTTCTAAGGCTACTGATCGTGCATCACTTGAAGAGGGAATTACAGAAGCTATTGGTTTTGACAAAAAATTTATTGTTGAGGAAATGGTAACACAATTAGTAGAGGTTAACTGTTCAGTTATTGGAGATTTCTCATCTGCTAAGCCTTCGGTTCTAGAAGAGGTGATGGGATCAGATGAATTCTTAAGTTTCCGTGATAAGTATGAAGGCGGGGGAGGTTCTAAGGGAGCTAAAACTTCTGGAACTAAATCTCAAGGAATGGCTAGTACAAACCGCATTATTCCGGCCCGTTTAACAGAGGAAGGAACGAAGTATGTTCAGGATCTTGCAGTACAAACTTTCCGCGTGTTAGGAAGCGCAGGGGTTGCTCGTATTGATTTCTTAATTAACGCTGAAAACAATGAGGTTTATGTTAATGAAATTAATACAATTCCGGGATCGTTATCTTTCTACTTATGGGAAAAAACAGACCGTAATTTTACGGAGTTAATGACAAGTTTAGTGGAGTTAGCATTGAAGCGTCAACGTGAACGTGAAAATTTAACTTTCTCATTTGAATCTAATGTTCTTTCATTACAAGCGGGGGGAACAAAGGGAGCAAAAGGAGTAAAGGCCTAAAATATTATTAAAGGAGAGCCAGTATTGGCTCTCCTTTAATAATGATGATGATATTTTTCATAAAAAAAGTAGAGATGAAGATCTCTACTTTTTTTATTTATTCTCTGAAATATCGACAGGACGTGTGACTACTTGGTCGATTAATCCGTAAGCAACAGCTTCTTCAGCAGACATGAAGTTATCGCGTTCTGTATCCTGTTCAATTTTTTCAAGTGGTTGACCTGAACGTTCAGATAAAATGTGATTCAATTTATCACGAGTTTTTAAGATATGTTTTGCAGCAATTGCAATTTCTGTCGCTTGCCCTTGTGCACCACCAAGTGGTTGGTGAATCATTACTTCACTATTTGGTAATGCATAACGTTTACCTTTTGTACCAGCTGAAAGTAAGAAGGCCCCCATTGATGCTGCCATTCCGACACAAATTGTTGAAACGTCGCATTTAATGTAATTCATTGTGTCAAAAATAGCAAAACCAGCTGTTACAGATCCACCAGGACTATTAATATAAAGGTTAATATCTTTATTTGGGTCTTCAGCAGCTAAAAATAAAAGTTGTGCAACCACGATATTTGCGGTATAATCGTTAATTTCACCACTCAGCATGATGATACGGTCTTTTAATAGACGAGAATAAATGTCGTACGCACGTTCACCGTGGGCTGTTTGTTCAATGACTGTCGGTACTAAATAACTACTCATAAGGCACCCCTCTTTTTCTTGAAAGTTTTATATAGCACATTCTACCACAACCATACGAAAAATCATAGTATTGTGATGGCCATACTCTATTCTAATGTGATGGAAGGCGAGATATTCATTTTTATTAATAAAAACTTTAATAATTTATTATAAACGCTTACATAACTTTATAACTTGATTATTATGGTACAAATTGTTAGAATAAAAAACGTAGTAATTTTTCACAATATATTATGTGTTCTTTGAACGTATGATGTGAAAAGTAACCAATTTGATAATATCTTAGGAGGAATCTTTACATGGCAATTAAAGTAGCGATTAATGGATTCGGGCGTATCGGACGCTTAGCTTTACGTTTAATGATCGAAAACAACGACTTCGAAGTAGTTGCAATCAATGACTTAACTGATGCTAAAACATTAGCTCACTTATTCAAATACGATTCAGCTCAAGGACGTTTCAACGGAGAAATCGAAGTTAAAGACGGAGCTTTCGTTGTTAACGGTAAAGAAATCAAAGTTACTGCTGAGCGTAACCCAGAAGCATTACCTTGGGGAGAATTAGGTGTAGATGTAGTATTAGAATGTACTGGATTCTTCACTTCACAAGAAAAAGCTGGATTACACTTAAAAGCAGGAGCTAAAAAAGTTGTTATCTCAGCACCAGCAACTGGAGATATCAAAACTGTTGTTTACAACGTAAACCAAAATATCTTAGACGGATCTGAAACAGTTATCTCAGGAGCTTCTTGTACAACTAACTGTTTAGCTCCAATGGCTAAAGTATTAAACGACAAATACGGTGTACAAAAAGGATTCATGACTACAATCCATGCATACACTAACGATCAAAATACATTAGATGCTCCTCACGGAAAAGGTGACTTACGTCGTGGACGTGCAGCTGCTGCATCAATCGTTCCTAACTCAACTGGAGCTGCTAAAGCAATCGGTTTAGTAATCCCTGAATTACAAGGAAAATTAGATGGTGGAGCTCAACGTGTTCCTGTAATCACTGGTTCATTAACTGAATTAGTATGTACTTTAAACACTAAAGTAACTGCTGCTGAAATCAATGAAGCAATGAAAGCTGCTGCTAACGAATCATTCGGATATACTGAAGATGAAATCGTTTCTGCTGACGTAATCGGAATTTCTTACGGATCATTATTTGATGCAACACAAACTAAAGTAATGGAAGTTAACGGTGAGCAATTAGTTAAAGTTGCTGCTTGGTATGACAACGAAATGTCTTACACTAACCAATTAATCCGTACTTTAGGATACTTCGCTTCTTTAATTAAATAATTTAAATTAAGCGAATAATTTACAAAGCTATCTCAATATGAGATAGCTTTTTTCATTTTCATCTATGAATTCGCATAAAAAGATAGAGAGTAGGTCATTTTAAACGGTTCTTTGTCAAATAGTGTTGCTGATTAATTTGTAACCTGTTACAACGAAAATTCAAATCGAAATCCTAGTAGCTATGCTGCTAGGATTTTCGTTTTAGGCTTTGTTAGATTTTGAACCATGAGAATACGAGATTTAAAGTGATAGAAACTACGATATCCAAAGGCAATACGCTTAATGACCTTAATTTTATTATTAATTCCTTCGATGGGACCATTTGTGTAATGAGTTGAGAGTGTATTTTTAATATAGGATTGATAAGTTTTAAAGGTTTGGAAAGCCGTTTGAAACTCAGGAGAAACAAGCGGATGTTCCGTTTCGAGTAAATGATTAAATCGTTTTAAGTTTTTTGTCTGAAGAGCGAAAAGTAACTCTTGATATAAATCATAGGTTGCTTTTAATTCAGGAGATAAATCAAGTAGAAAGTTTAAGATATCAATTTCACGCATGGGTTGTTTAAAGCAGTAAACTGATCGATAAGTGGTGGTATTAAGTAAAGCGTGAGATTTTAAAAATAAGCGCCAATAACGTTTGAATTTACGACCATGCTTTTTGAACTTTTTCATGAATCGGATTCGAGTTTTGTTCAGTGCACGAGAGAGATGTTGAACGAGATGAAATTTATCAATGATAATTTGGGCATGAGGAAAAAGATCCTTAATGAGGCTGATGTAAGGAGCGTACATATCAATCACAATATTTTTTACTCGATGACGTGCTTCCTTTGTGTATCGTTTAAAATAAGCTTGAAGGGAGTTTAAACGACGATCTTCAACGATATCGATGATTTGTTTTGAGTCAGCATCGCAAAAAATAAAAGACATATGCCCCTCAGCAGACTTAACGGATTTAAATTCATCAAAACAGAGATTTTCAGGTAAATAATTAAGGTTTAAGGTTTGAGATTCATAAAAGCTATGGATGATTCGATTGACGGTTGAATGAGAGACCTGATGGCGACGTGCGATATCACATTCAGAAATTTTATTTTGGGCCTCTAAAGCAATGGCGTGTTTCGTATGATAAGAAATGTAACAGTTCTTTTCAACAATTGAAGTACTTAGTGTAAAAGTAGACTGGCAATGCCCACAATAATAACGCTGTTTTTTTAGGTCTAAGTAGGTATCGTGAAGAGAGACTTTTGGAATGACAATTCGAGAGGTTTTAAATCCATGCTTCTTAAATTTTGAATCAAATAGGGTTCCGCATTTTTGACAATGAGTCGGTTGATACGTAAGAATACCTTTAAAGATAAAGCTAGTAATTCCGTTCAACTTCACTTCCTCAAGATAATCTTCTGAAAATGTAATATTTTTATCTTTAATATTTAAAAGTTTTCTAGTAAAATATGAGTGAGACATTAAATCTTATCCTTTCAATATTGTTTTAGTCGATAACATTGTAACAGGATTGAGACTTGAAGTCTCTTTTTTTTTATCCTATGAAAAAAGTGCTGCTTAATCAGCAACACTAAATATTATAGAACCTTTTAAACAAGAGGTGAAAAAGGGTGAAGGTTGCAATTTTAGCAGTAGGTAATGAGGTTCTCTGTGGAAAGACCCTTAATACCAATAGTATGTTTATTGCGCGTGAAGTGGAAGGCATGGGCGGAAAGGTCACTCATCAACAAGTAGTACCAGATCAAATAGAGGAAATTGTTAGAGGACTAGAGATAGCATATACTTATGCAGATTTAGTGATTACCATAGGAGGTCTTGGACCTACTGTGGACGATTTAACGCGTGATGGTGTGGCGAAGTATTTTGAGGTTGAATTAGTATATGATGAGGATATCTATCAGGGAATTTGTGACTATTTTAAAAGAAGTCATCAAGATATTCCTGAGAATAATGTCCGTCAAGCATATAAATTTGCGGGTGGATTGGTACTTCCTAATAATAACGGAACAGCCCCAGCTTTATTTTTGCAAAAAGATCTTCAAACTATCTTTTTACTTCCAGGTCCACCATCAGAACTAGAATTAATTTTTAATGATAGTGTTCGCCCTTATTTAGTTAGCCAAATCGAAGAACGAAAAATAACTAATAGTTATAGGCTATGCGGAATTGGAGAATCGGTTGCAGAGGGTAAAATTATACACCTATATAAACAATACCCTCACTTGAATATTGCCCCCTATTGTGCGGTAGATAAGGTAGACTATATTGTTACTACATTAGAACGTTATAGAACGGAATTAGAGGCCTTTGACGAAGAGTTTAGGACTATTATGAAGGATTACTACATTGGAAATCAAAGTACGGATCTTCCAAACGAAATCGTGCGTTTGTTAAAGGAAAAAGGTTTAACTTTAGCAACGGCTGAAAGTTGTAGTGGGGGTTTGCTCTCATCTACCCTAATTAACGTTGAAGGTATTTCGACTGTATTTTTAGAAGGAATTGTTTCCTATAGTTATGAATCTAAGTTAAAACGTCTAGATATTAATGTTGACCGATTAATGGAATATGGGGCAGTTTCGGAAGAGATTGCTCATGATATGGCGGTAAATTTAAGGGAGATAAGTGGAGCAGATGTGACGGTGAGTATAACAGGGATAGCTGGTCCAGGTGGTGGTAGTGAATTAAAGCCAGTCGGGTTAGTTTATATGGCTATCGATGTTTGCGGTCAAATTTTCTTAAAATCATACATTTTTAATGGAAACCGTGAAAAAATAAGACAGCGTACCGTTGCCGAGGCATTATATTGGCTTTACTATCATATAAAAGCGCTTTAATAAAAGGTAATGTTTGAATTATATGTTAAAAAGCGTTAAAATAATATTTGTGAAAAATAATCTAAGGAGGACTCATCACATGAACAAAAAAACTGTTAAAGATGTTGAGTTAAACGGAAAAAAAGTCCTTGTACGTGTAGACTTTAACGTACCAATGAAGGACGGAAAAATTACAAACGATAATCGTATCGTAGCCGCTTTACCTACAATTAAATATATTTTAGAAAATGGTGGACGCGCGATTTTATTCTCTCACTTAGGAAAAGTTAAGTCAGAGGAAGATAAAGCATCTAAGTCTTTACGTCCTGCAGCTGAGCGTTTAGCTGAGTTATTAGGAAAAGACGTTAAATTTATCCCTGAAACACGTGGGGCTGAATTAGAAGCAGCAATTGCAGAATTAAAAGATGGAGAAGTCTTAATGTTTGAAAACACTCGTTTCGAAGATTTAGATGGTAAAAAAGAATCTAAGAACGATCCTGAATTAGGAAAATACTGGGCTTCATTAGGAGATGTATTTGTAAATGACGCATTCGGTACGGCTCACCGTGCACATGCTTCAAACGTGGGAATCTCTGCTAACTTAGAAGCAGTAGCTGGATTCTTATTAGAAAAAGAAATCGAATTCATTGGTGGAGCTGTTGATGCACCACAACGTCCAATGGTAGCAATCTTAGGTGGAGCAAAAGTTTCAGATAAAATCGGAGTTATTGAAAACTTATTAGATAAAGCAGATAAAGTATTAGTTGGTGGAGGAATGATGTTTACATTCCTTAAAGCACAAGGTAAAAACATCGGAAAATCTTTATGTGAAGAAGATAAATTAGACTTAGCTAAAGCATTATTAGAAAAAGGTGGAGATAAGTTAATCCTTCCTATCGATACTGTTGCGGCTAAAGAATTCTCTAACGATACTGAATTCCGCATTGTTTCAGTTGATGAATTAGCTGATGACGAAATGGGATTAGACGTAGGGCCAGCTACTGTAGAATTATTCTCTAACGTTTTAAAAGATGCTAAAACAGTAGTATGGAATGGACCTATGGGTGTATTCGAAATGTCTAACTTCGCAAAAGGAACAATCGGTGTTTGTGAAGCAATCGCTAATTTAGAGAATGCAATTACAATCATTGGTGGAGGAGATTCAGCTGCAGCAGCAATGCAATTAGGATATGCTGATAAATTCTCTCACATCTCAACTGGTGGAGGAGCTTCTTTAGAATATTTAGAAGGAAAAGAATTACCAGGTGTAGCTTCATTAAGCGATAAATGCTGCGGATGTGGATGCAAATAATTTTTAACTAAAACTCAAAGGAATTCGCCTTTTTGTGAATTCCTTTTTTAAAACGCACACTTACACACACTAAATTACGAAAAAAAATATTTAACTGAGGTGAGTTTCATGAGAAAACCAATTATCGCAGGAAACTGGAAAATGAACAAAAATTATGACGAGGCTGTAGAATTCGTAAAAGCGGTTGCTAATAAAGTGCCTAGTTCAGATAAAGTTGAAACAGCAATCTGTGCACCAGCATTATACTTACGTTCATTAGTAGAACATCAAGGAGAAAACTTACGTATTGGTGCTCAAAACATGCACTTTGAAGCAAATGGAGCATTTACAGGAGAAATCGCTCCAGGAATGTTAAAAGACTTAGGGGTTACTTATGTAATTTTAGGTCACAGTGAACGTCGTGAGATGTTTAATGAAACGGACGAAACAGTAAACAAAAAAACTCATGCAGCATTTGCTAATGGATTAATTCCAATCGTATGCTGTGGAGAGTCATTAGAAGAACGCGAAAACGGAACAACTAACCAAGTTGTAGACGCGCAAATTAAACGCGCTTTAGCTGGATTATCTTTAGAACAAGTTAAAGAAACAGTTATCGCATATGAGCCAATTTGGGCTATCGGAACAGGATTAACTGCTACAAATGAACAAGCAAATGAAACAATCGGATATATCCGTTCAGTTGTTGCACGTGAGCATGGACAAGAAGCTGCAGATGCAATTCGTATTCAATATGGAGGATCTGTTAAACCTAGCACAGTAGCAGGATTAATGGCTCAACCAGAAATCGATGGGGCATTAGTTGGTGGAGCATCATTAGATGTAGAATCATTCTTAGGATTATTAGAATTCTAATATAACGGCTCAATCGTTAAAAAAATCTTGATCTAGTATGATTGCTAGATCAAGATTTTTTAATAAAATAAGAAATTTGATAAAATTTAATTGACAATAAGATTCTAGAATGGTATTATAAATGAGTCGCCAAAAGGGCGATGGAAAAGAAAACAAAAAAAGTTAAAAAGTGTTTGACAGAAGTTGTTGAACATGATAAACTAGAAAAGTCGCCAAGAGAGGTAGACAATAAATCTTACAAAAAAAAGATAAAAAACATTTGACAGAAAAAGTCGAATGTGGTAAGATAAAGAAGTCGCCAAAAGGCGAGAGAAGTTCTTTGAAAACTAAACAGAACGTCAAGAATCATGAGCGAAAGAAATTTCGCAAGCTAAGGAAACAAACAATTATGGAGAGTTTGATCCTGGCTCAGGATGAACGCTGGCGGCGTGCCTAATACATGCAAGTCGAGCGAACCACTTCGGTGGGAAGCGGCGAACGGGTGAGTAACACGTAGGTGATCTGCCCATCAGACGGGGACAACGATTGGAAACGATCGCTAATACCGGATAGGACGAAAGTTTAAAGATGCTCCTGGCATCACTGATGGATGAGCCTGCGGCGCATTAGCTAGTTGGTGGGGTAAAGGCCTACCAAGGCGACGATGCGTAGCCGACCTGAGAGGGTGAACGGCCACACTGGGACTGAGACACGGCCCAGACTCCTACGGGAGGCAGCAGTAGGGAATCTTCGGCAATGGGCGAAAGCCTGACCGAGCAACGCCGCGTGAATGAAGAAGGCCTTCGGGTTGTAAAATTCTGTTATAAGGGAAGAAAGGTGATAGGAGGAAATGACTATCAATTGACGGTACCTTATGAGAAAGCCACGGCTAACTACGTGCCAGCAGCCGCGGTAATACGTAGGTGGCAAGCGTTATCCGGAATTATTGGGCGTAAAGAGCGCGCAGGTGGTTAATTAAGTCTGATGTGAAAGCCCACGGCTTAACCGTGGAGGGTCATTGGAAACTGGTTGACTTGAGTGCAGAAGAGGGAAGTGGAATTCCATGTGTAGCGGTGAAATGCGTAGAGATATGGAGGAACACCAGTGGCGAAGGCGGCTTCCTGGTCTGCAACTGACACTGAGGCGCGAAAGCGTGGGGAGCAAACAGGATTAGATACCCTGGTAGTCCACGCCGTAAACGATGAGTGCTAAGTGTTGGGGGTCGAACCTCAGTGCTGAAGTTAACGCATTAAGCACTCCGCCTGGGGAGTACGGTCGCAAGACTGAAACTCAAAGGAATTGACGGGGACCCGCACAAGCGGTGGAGCATGTGGTTTAATTCGAAGCAACGCGAAGAACCTTACCAGGTCTTGACATACCATTGACGCCTCTAGAGATAGAGGGTTTCCTTCGGGGACAATGGATACAGGTGGTGCATGGTTGTCGTCAGCTCGTGTCGTGAGATGTTGGGTTAAGTCCCGCAACGAGCGCAACCCCTGTCGTTAGTTGCCAGCAGTGAGATGGGGACTCTAACGAGACTGCCAGTGACAAACTGGAGGAAGGTGGGGATGACGTCAAATCATCATGCCCCTTATGACCTGGGCTACACACGTGCTACAATGGTTGGTACAAAGAGAAGCGAAGCGGTGACGTGGAGCAAACCTCATAAAGCCAATCTCAGTTCGGATTGTAGGCTGCAACTCGCCTACATGAAGTTGGAATCGCTAGTAATCGCGAATCAGAATGTCGCGGTGAATACGTTCCCGGGTCTTGTACACACCGCCCGTCACACCACGAGAGTTTACAACACCCGAAGTCAGTGGCCTAACCGCAAGGAGGGAGCTGCCTAAGGTGGGGTAGATGATTGGGGTGAAGTCGTAACAAGGTATCCCTACCGGAAGGTGGGGATGGATCACCTCCTTTCTATGGAGAAAGAGACGTTCTGTTTAGTTTTGGGAGAATTTCGATTTTCCTAGAATTGATCTTTGAAAACTAGATATCTTCTGAAGAAGAAAAGTTAAGTAATAAAGGGCGCACGGAGGATGCCTAGGCACTAGGAGTCGAAGAAGGACGCGACAAACGGCGAAACGCCTCGGGGAGCTGTAAGTAAGCAAAGAGCCGGGGATATCCGAATGGGGAAACCCGCTAGTGGTCATACGCTAGCACCGTATGGTGAATCAATAGCCATAGAGGAGACAGACCCAGGGAACTGAAACATCTAAGTACCTGGAGGAAAAGAAAGAAACATCGATTCCCCAAGTAGCGGCGAGCGAACAGGGAGGAGCCCAAACCGGAGTAATCCGGGGTAGAAGGACCTTCAGAAATGACTGAACATGATAGCCGAATGGTCTGGGAAGGCCAACCGGAGGGGGTGAGAGTCCCGTAGGTGAAATTGTGTGAAGCAGGGAAGGGATCCTGAGTACGGCGGGACACGAGAAATCCCGTCGGAAGCAACGAGGACCATCTCGTAAGGCTAAATACTACCTAGTGACCGATAGTGAACCAGTACCGTGAGGGAAAGGTGAAAAGAACCCCGGAAGGGGAGTGAAAGAGAACCTGAAACCGTGTGCCTACAACTAGTCAGAGCCCGTTAAAGGGTGATGGCGTGCCTTTTGTAGAATGAACCGGCGAGTTACGATATCGTGCAAGGTTAAGTTGAAGAGACGGAGCCGAAGCGAAAGCGAGTCTGAATAGGGCGAGGAGTACGATGTTGTAGACCCGAAACCGTGTGAGCTAGCCATGAGCAGGCTGAAGGTCAGGTAACACTGACTGGAGGGCCGAACCAGGGCACGTTGAAAAGTGCTTGGATGACTTGTGGCTAGGGGTGAAATTCCAATCGAACACGGATATAGCTGGTTCTCTCCGAAATAGCTTTAGGGCTAGCCTCGATAAGAGTCTACTGGAGGTAGAGCACTGAATGGGTGATGGCCCCACCTCGGGGTACTGATCTCAATCAAACTCCGAATGCCAGATAGATATGATCGGGAGTCAGACTGTGGGTGATAAGGTCCATGGTCAAAAGGGAAAGAGCCCAGACCGCCAGCTAAGGCCCCCAAGTGTCCGTTAAGTGGAAAAGGATGTGGAGATGCACAGACAACTAGGAGGTTGGCTTAGAAGCAGCCATCCTTTAAAGAGTGCGTAATAGCTCACTAGTCGAGTGACTCTGCGCCGAAAATGTACCGGGGCTAAACGGACCGCCGAAGCTGCGGATTGACACGAAGTGTCAGTGGTAGGAGAGCGTTCTAACAGCGGAGAAGCAGTACCGGAAGGAGCTGTGGAGCGGTTAGAAGTGAGAATGCCGGTGTGAGTAGCGAAAGATAGGTGAGAATCCTATCCATCGAAAGCCTAAGGTTTCCAGGGGAAGGCTCGTCCGCCCTGGGTAAGTCGGGACCTAAGGTGAGGCCGAAAGGCGTAGCCGATGGACAACAGGTAGAGATTCCTGTACCACTTAATAAACTGAAGGAGTGACGGAGAAGGCTAAGTTGAGCGTGTGAATGGATTCACGTGTAAGCAGTGAGGTGGTCATGTAGGCAAATCCGCATGGCGAAACATTGAGCTGTGATGCCGAAAGCCCGAAAGGGTGAAGTCAGCTGATGTCACGCTTCCAAGAAAAGCTTCTAGGGATAATTTATTAGGTGCCCGTACCGATAACCGACACAGGTAGGCGAGGAGAGAATCCTAAGATGAGCGAGAGAACTCTTGTTAAGGAACTCGGCAAAATGACCCCGTAACTTCGGGAGAAGGGGTGCTTGTGAAAGCAAGCCGCAGTGAAAAGGCCCAGGCGACTGTTTATCAAAAACACAGGTCTCTGCTAAACCGCAAGGTGATGTATAGGGGCTGACGCCTGCCCGGTGCTGGAAGGTTAAGAGGAGAGGTTAGCGCAAGCGAAGCTTTGAATTGAAGCCCCAGTAAACGGCGGCCGTAACTATAACGGTCCTAAGGTAGCGAAATTCCTTGTCGGGTAAGTTCCGACCCGCACGAAAGGCGTAACGATCTGGGCGCTGTCTCAACAAGAGACTCGGTGAAATCATAGTACCTGTGAAGATGCAGGTTACCCGCGACAGGACGGAAAGACCCCGTGGAGCTTTACTGTAGCTTGATATTGAGCACTGGTGACACATGTACAGGATAGGTAGGAGACGAAGAGACCAGGACGCCAGTCTTGGAGGAGTCGCTGTTGGGATACTACCCTTGTGTTACTGGGGTTCTAACCCGTGGCCATGAGCTGGTCAGGGGACAGTGTCAGGTGGGCAGTTTGACTGGGGCGGTCGCCTCCCAAAGAGTAACGGAGGCGCCCAAAGGTTCCCTCAGAATGGTTGGAAATCATTCGAAGAGTGTAAAGGCAGAAGGGAGCTTGACTGCGAGACCAACAAGTCGAGCAGGGACGAAAGTCGGGCTTAGTGATCCGGCGGTACCGAATGGAAGGGCCGTCGCTCAACGGATAAAAGCTACCCCGGGGATAACAGGCTGATCTCCCCCAAGAGTTCACATCGACGGGGAGGTTTGGCACCTCGATGTCGGCTCATCGCATCCTGGGGCTGTAGTCGGTCCCAAGGGTTGGGCTGTTCGCCCATTAAAGCGGTACGCGAGCTGGGTTCAGAACGTCGTGAGACAGTTCGGTCCCTATCCGTCGTGGGCGTAGGAAATTTGAGAGGAGCTGTCCTTAGTACGAGAGGACCGGGATGGACACACCGCTGGTGTACCAGTTGTTCTGCCAGGAGCATAGCTGGGTAGCTACGTGTGGAAGGGATAAACGCTGAAAGCATCTAAGCGTGAAGCCCCCCTCAAGATGAGATTTCCCATTCGAAAGAAGTAAGATCCCTTGAAGACGACGAGGTAGATAGGTCAGGAGTGGAAGTTTGGTGACAGATGAAGCGGACTGATACTAATCGATCGAGGACTTAACTAAATAGGAAAGGCAAAAACGAGCGGTTATCACAGGCAGAAAGTGAAAAGAACTGAGGAATCACGAAGGTGATGAACAGTTATTGAACTTTACCACTGTGATGCGAGAGTTGCCGGACAAGAAGAAGTAAGCAGAAGATATCTAGTTTTGTGAGATTGATAAGATCTGACAGAAGGTCTAGTGATAAGGGCAAGGAGGGCACACCTGTTCCCATACCGAACACAGAAGTTAAGCTCCTTAGCGCCGAGGGTAGTACGCAAGTGCGAGAGTAGGACGTCGCTAGGCCATAAAAAAAATGCGGGTGTAGTTTAATGGTAGAACTTCAGCCTTCCAAGCTGACTGTGAGAGTTCGATTCTCTTCACCCGCTCCAAATAGCCAATCAACATCCTTCGGGATGTTTTTTTTATTTTGTAGATAAAATATGTGGGGTGCTAGATAAAGATTTAAAGATGAAACTATTATAAATTATAAGGATAAAATTTCAAAAACATGTTAAAATGAAAGAAATATTGTTGCTTCATAACTAGTATTTTATATTAGGAACATAAATACTAAATTTGAATTTGTAAAGTTAATTGTGTAATGTTATGATAGATTTATGATGTTTTATCTAGTTATAACAAAATGGTTTAAAAGTGATAGTAGAAATGATCTTGAGATATAAATATTAAGGAATGTCAGCAAGGAGTGGAGGAATGGCTGTGAATATAATTGATCATTTACATAGTAATTATTTATTTGCTGTTATACGTGGGGCCAGTGAAACGGACGCTATTGAAATTTCAAAGGCGGCTATTATGGGGGGAATAAAAAATATTGAGATTACATTTACAACGCCAAATGCTCAAGTAGCCATTAGTGGCTTACGTTCTCTTATAAAGGATAGGGATGTCTTTGTAGGAGCTGGAACAGTGATGACGGTGGAGAATGCAAAACTGGCGATTAATTCGGGAGCGGAGTTTATTGTAAGTCCTCACTTTTCATTAAAAATAGCTGAGTTTTGTCAAGAACATAAGGTTCCATATTTTCCGGGCTGTGCAACTATAACAGAAATTTGTAATGCCTTAGACCATGGAATTGAGGTTGTAAAACTATTTCCGGGCGGTATTTTAGGCCCGGATTTTATCAGAGATGTTCGTGGACCGTTACCTGATGTTAGGTTGATGCCATCTGGTGGTGTTTCATTAGAAAATATGCAGTTATGGTATCAAAGTGGGGCCTGGGGAATTGCGATTGGTAGTTCTTTAACTGAAAATATTAAATTAGGGGGATATGAATCGGTTTATAGGGTTGCCAAGACATTTGTAGAGAAATACAGGGAATTACTTAATTAATAATTGTGAACAAGGAGATAACTTTTCTTAATTCCTTTAAAATAGAATATTGCAGGATAGTAAAATAAAAAATTATTTGATAAATTGGTTGAATGAGTTAGATATTTATACGATTACTTTTAGTGTTTAATGATGAATGAAAAAGAGTTATAACATTTGTTATAACTCTTTTTGTTTTATCCTTTCGTCCAAATTTTACATAGTACAACTTTATTCGAGAATACTAATAGAGATAATTTAACATTTTGAGGTGGTCAGGATGAAGATACAACGTTTTTGGTTATATGGACTATTGTTTATCTGTTGTATGACGACATTGGTTTTTCAACCTATTTTGGTTAAGGCAGAGGAAGAAAAATCAGAGTTAATCTCTAAAACGATTCAGGCGACTCAGGATATTCCGTATTTACCTGATCATTATCGCTATATTGATTGGCGCCAAAGGGCGGTAGAGTTTAATAACTTTTTGTTTAAGACGAATACAGCGGATATAATATTTAATCAGGAAGAAAAAAATACGGGTCGTGCCGCGCTTGGGATTAAAACATATCTCGATGAAGGAATGGAAGCGCCGTCTCAAGCATTAACCCTAATTGGGGCTCTTTTATCCACAGAAGCGTTGGATTTAAATATCCTAAATGAGGAAGAGATAAGCAAATTAATGGAGTCTCTAGAGTCTTATTATAATATTGAAAATGGAGAGGGAACCTTTTTAAATTATCAAGAGGGTAATAGTAAAGAAATGAGTTTTTGGCAACAACTTTATCCCTCAATCGTTTATTTTATGTTAATGGATCGTTATTCTCCAACCGTTGATTCCGATGCGATGTTACAAAATATTGCGGATACGTGGTATGAAGTAGTCATGGATTTGGGAGGAAGTGATGGAATCGTCGATTTTGGATACACAGGCTATGATTTCAAAAATAGGATCCCATTTGATAATGGAAAGTGGATTGAACCTGATGCAGCAGCAGGGGTTGCACTTCTTCAGTATTATGCTTTTGAAAAGTTTGGGGATCGTAAGTATATGAAGGCGGCAAATTTATGTATGGAATATATGGACGATTTTGATCGGAATCCAGGATATGAATTATTATATTTATATTTGCCCTATCTGTCCGCCCGTCTAAATTCAACGGGTGATTATCACTTTAATACAGCGAAGTATATGGAGTTTTTCTTTACCGAGAGTGACTATCGTCGGGAATATGGTATTTTCAACGATGATTATGCCACCGGATTAATAGGTGAGCGTACTCAATATGGTGGTAGTCCAGCGTCATTTCAAAGTATTATCGGGGCAACCGCACTAGTACCGATGTTAAAATATGACCAACGTTATGCGATTGAAGTGGGCCGATACCTTTTGAATGTGACAAATAATTTGAATTTATTTTATGATGAGGATTCATCAGATAATGCTAATATCGTTCCTCTAGAAAGGGTCGAAAAGGATGGGGATGCAAGACAACGGCACTCTATTTTGAGTGGGACTTATTTGGGATTACTAGCCACTATGATTGAACCAACAAACGTTGAGGGAATTTTAAAAGTGGATATTAATCAAAATGATTATTATGTAGAAGAGGCTAAAGAACGTCCCTTATACTTATTATTTAATCCTCATGAAGATCAGAAGGTAGTTGAGTACGAGCCTCAGACAACGGGATGCGTAAGTTTATATGATGTCGTGAGTCATCAATTTCTTAAAGAGAATATTAAAGGAAAAACAGATATTGAAATTAAAGGCAATGAGGCGGTGATGATATTAGAGATTCCAATAGAGGAGGGAGAAAATCAGTATAGTATCGATCGGAAGGTAGAGCACGGGGTAAGTGCCGATGTTCCATTGGCGGTAAATATTTTAGATATACCGCGTTATGGAGTTATTGATGATAAATACCCGATTAATATTGATATTCAAACGACAGATGAGGCAGCCGTTTCAAATATTAAACTTTCACTAGACGGGGAGCCTATTTTCCAAAATGTTAATTATACTAAACCATACGAATTAGAGGCTACAAAGTTGGAGAATGGATATCACTTGTTGGAGGTTGAGGTTACTGCTAAAGGAGGATTAAAGGATTATTCCTATGCACGCGTATTTATCCAAAAAGACGATCAGCCGTATATTTTAAATAATCAGGCAATCGATATTACCAAATGGGAGTATGATTCTGAGAGGGATATTTCACTTACCAATGAAGATAAGGATGCCTTAATTCAAGGAAGAATCGTAAGTCAACCTTTTGCGATTGATTTTAGCCAGGTTCCACTTCTTGATTTAGAGGTAGCAGCATTTAGTGGGTCTTGGTCAGTACTCTTAAGAGATGTTGAAAGTGGACATGAATTTTATTTATTAAAGGATAGTACGGATGCGGGTCATATCATATCTAATATGAATTATGTACTTCATCGATTAAATCCGGGCAAATTTAATTTACTTGGAAAACATGAGGTGCAATTAGTTGTTCTACCGGATGAGAATTCAACGGTCACATTAAAACAGGTACAGATATTTAATGAAGGAATTCAAACGATTGAGGAGAGCAAATGGAAAACCTCATTTCGAACAGAAAAGATTACGCATTGGCAATCGCGGTTTAATGCGTTAGCACGACTAAATTACTATAAAGGTCAGGCAGTTATTCGAAATTTAAATCCAGACGGGAATGGAGGCATGCAAACTCACTATTTTGAGGTGGATTTAAGTAAACATCCAAGATTTAAAATTAAGGTGGATGAGGTAGACGAATTATGGTCATTACTCGTTTATATTGAAGGTGAGAATCGAGGCTATTATTTACAATATCCAACGGATAAGACAGGAACCTTTAGTTATAATATCAGTGAGGTATTAGAGAAGGCTTTACCGGAAGGTGATTTAGATAATCAGGTGAATCTTCAATTTTGGGTTGTTTGTAATGGTCATTATGATTCTACCGTAAAAGTAGATTATCTAAGATTAGATTATGAAAAAAATTGGTTTGAATTAACTGCTATTATTTTGTTATCGGTACTCAGTGTGACGGCAATATGCGTCAACGTGAATAAAGAAAATTAAAAGGGGAGCCTCAAGGCTCCCCTTTTAAAAATATTAAGTCTAAATAAATTTAAAATGGATAAATTTTGTAGATGTTTAGGTGAAGGACACAGTTAGTTATTAAATTATGGTAAAATAGGAGGGAAGGGGGAAACCTGAATGATTATTAAAACGGAAATTATAGATTCATTTTTAGAGTATGGGAATTTGAATGCCGTAAAGGACCATTGGATTTACCAGGCTATTGTCCCTGGACAATTCACTTTCGAAGAACCTAAAAATGTTAATAGGGAATTACTAGTCCATTTATATGAGACAATTAAAAATAGATTGTATAATTTTAAACCGTTAAATGAGAGACTATGGCATAAAATATTTAGTAATCTTCAAATTCCGGATACTACTGCGATTTACCTGATTGTCGGTTTACCTCAACCATACGATGCCGTTGTGAGGGAAGATAAGGTGGGAATGAGATGTATTATTTTGGATTTGGTAAGGTTATGTACTTATGCAGATAGTTTGGAAGAACTTGACTTTATAGCCGCTGATTTTTTAACGCATGAGCTTTCCCATGTGCTTGTGAGTCAAAAGTATCCCTATTCTAAGAAGGTTCCTAAAATAGAGGTTTTAAAACAACTCGTTTTTGATGAAGGAATTGCCCATTTTCTATCTTATGAGGAGGATGTATTGTCGGTAGATTGGCATACAGATAAAATGAATAACCGCCGAAATTCAGTTTATCAAAAATTACGTTATTATTTGACACAGGAAGAGGCATTAACACATGAGGCTTTTAGGAACGCGAACACCGGGTCATTTTGGGATAAATATGCCTCAATATCCGGAATGTTTGCTGTTATCTCTTATTGTGAACGTGGCGGATGCCTTGAAGAGTTGTTAGAAAAGGGGCCGGATGCCCTGCTAGATATTATTGAAAAGGGAATTTAAAAAAAGAGACGTTTGCGTCTCTTTTTTTATACACATTTTAGTTTTAGATCGTCAGTTCTACAACGTATTTATATTTGTCTGATCGATAATAAGTTGTCGTATACTCGATGCTTTGATTGTGTTGGTCTTTACTGATTCTAGTTCTTTTTAATACGGCATCGTTTGTAGAAATTTCTAAGGCATCAGCAATGACCTCATTTGCTAACATGGCTTCAATGTATTCTTCAGCATGGGTAATGTGTATATTTTTTGTCGCTAATAAATCGTATAAAGAACCATATTGTTCTGCATCAAATGGAAGGTTTAGTGATTCAGGTAAATAAGAGATAGAGTACATGATAATATCGTTGTTAACCATACGAATGCGGTTTAATCGTAAAACTTTTTCATTTGTAGAAAGGTTTAGAGCGGATTTAATTGTTTCATCAGGAGTTACTAAAGAGATATTTATTTGTTTATTTTTAAGGAGTAATCCTTGTTCCGACATTTTTTGTGTAAAACTTTTTACTGTGGATAACTTATCAGCAATAGCATTTGAAAGAACAATAGTTCCTTTTCCGCGCCCACGCTCCTTTTTTAGAAGGCCCTCGTTTACTAATTCGTTGACCGCCTGTCGAATAGTCATGCGGCTGACATCAAACATATCTTCTAATTCATTTTCGGAAGGAATAGTACTTCCAACAGGATATTCATTGGTTATAATCTTGTGTTTTAGGACATCTTTAATTTGTAAATATAAAGGTTTAGAATCCTTTGAACGATCAAGTATCACAGATGATTCCTCCAATTCTATTTAAAACGGTATCATATAATAATATCATAATGTTTTTAAGGCTTTTTTTCAACTCTCATATAACATTCTAAATAAAACATCATTATGTCATATGAGTAAAAGATTTTACAAGGAATAAGATTTTTCTTAGATATTTAATAATCTTTTGATGAGATAAGTAGCCATAAAAAAAGGTAGTCTCGTTTAAAAAATGGACTACCTTTAATTTACCATATAAAAATGTTTTCATTGTATAAAAATATTCAAATTCATAAATTATCCAATAATAATGTCTGCTTTTGGATAACGAACTTTTGCTGGGTGAGCATTTGCTCTGAAGATGAGTAGGAAGGTAATAATACCGATGCGGCCAATAAACATCGTTGCAATGAGAACAATCTTAGCAAATGAAGTTAGGGCCCCCGTTATTCCCATAGATAATCCGGTTGTTCCAAAAGCTGAGCAAACTTCAAAGAAAATTTCCATTAATGAGAACGAATCACTCATACAAATAAGAAGTGTCGACAGACAAACAATTAAGGTAGCGACAATATAAATCATAAAAGATTTATAGACCGTTTGAGTTTCAATTTCTCTTCCGTAAATATTCACATACTGTCTTCCACGTGCAAAGGAGAGGATAGCCAGCACCATGATGGCAAATGTTGTTGTACGAATTCCGCCTCCTGATGAATTAGGTGAAGAACCAATGAACATAAGTCCACAGAACATCGTTAATGTAGCGGGAGAGAAGGCATTCATATCTACGGTTGCAAAACCTGCATTACGTGTACTTAATGAGTTAAATGTTGCAAAATAGAATCCTTCAATTAATCCTCTATCTGTAAGAAAGTGATTGTATTCAAAGAGATAGAATCCAATAATCCCAACAATCCACAGGATAAGCGTTGTTACCATCGTTAATTTTGTATAGATGGAGAATTTGAAACGTTGATTCGTTCGTTTGCAGTGGACGTATTTTTGAATATCTAAAATTACCGGGAATCCCATGGCTCCAAAAAACATGAGCATCATATGAAGCGTTTGGACGAAATAGTCATGTTGAAAAGGAATCAATGACGCCCCTGTAATATCGAATCCAGAATTGGTGATGGCAGAGACGGTTGTAAAAAATCCCTGAAGCATCGCAATCCAATAGACAGGATAATAGCCTGCAAAATAATAATAGTGTCCTAGAATAAGCATGAAGATAAGCTCAATCACTAGAAAGGAGATTAAGACGGATTTAACCAATTTAACAACACCACTTAGATTAATTTGGTTTTGATCTGTCATAATGAGGGCACGTTCTCGAGTAGAGATTTTATGTCCTGCTAATAACCAGATGGCTGTGGAAATCATCATTAATCCCAATCCACCAATTTGGAGGTTGAGTGCTAAAATTAAGATTCCTGGAAGACTAAAAGTTTCAACTGTTGAAATCGGTGATAAACCGGTATTACTTAATCCGCTCGTTGATACAAAGAGAGCGTCAAGAAAGGAAAGAGATGCTCCCTCTTGCAAGCTGAAAGGTAACCAAAGCAAAATAGCAAATCCGACCGTGAATAGAAAGTAATAGCCGGCAATTAAACGTGTCGGGGTAGAATGAAGCAGTCCCCGAATCTTTTGAAAAATGAACATGATGGCACTCCTTTTAATAGTTGATAAACATAGCATAATGCTAGTGATTTGAATTTGATTATATCATTAATAGCAACAAAAAAAGTGTAAAATTTATGACGCAATCCAATAAAAACGTTATTATATGGCAATGATGATAATTGATTCCATGAGTAGGAGATGCATAGTGTTATCTGCAGATAGGATTTCAATAATCCACAACTTAAGATGACGGCCTATTAAACATTTTTAATAATATAGTAACTTGTTGGTTTATTAGGCGTGTAAACGACAATGAGATAGTGTAGATCATTGACTGGAATTAATTGGTCATTTAAGTAAATAGGTTCGACCACAGCATATTTAAAGATATCAGGTAATGTAATTTGGTGGGTATTAAGTAGGGTCATCATAGTTGGTGAGTGTTCAGCTAAATGATTAACGATTTGACGACGTTCCTGTTTATGGAGTCGGTCTTCCCACCAAATTTTTGGTTTGATTTTACTTTGAGTGAGGTAGTCGACTTTCATATAAGAAAGAACAGTTTTTAAATGAGGAAAATCAGTCGCGATTAAATAGTCGTATAGCCTTGTGTATAAGTCACTTAATTGATAGTTTATCCAAGGGTAGCGGGATTCCCAAAAGGCACCGAAATCTTGCATAAAAGCAAAAGGCGAAGCGGCGAATGGTCCATCTACTAAGTACTTCATTGTATGGTCTAAGCGATGGGCATTCCAGTAACGTTCTAGAATCTCCTCAGCCAAGTGGATGTTGTGAACATCTGTTTCTGATAAGGTGTTGTTACGTTTCATTTGGTAAGGTGCGAATTGGTCGTACTCATATCCAAATTCATCGGCTTGTTTACGTAATCCGGTTCCGCGTAGTAGTTTTAGGAATCCAAGTTGTAGTTCTTCAGGACGGAGTGCGAATACGTCGTTAAATGATTGTTCAAATCGATCGTAAGGTTCTTCTGGAAGACCTGCAATTAAATCAAGGTGTAAAATGATTTTTCCACCTTCTTTAATTCGTAGAATATTTGTTGTGAGTTTATCAAAGTTTTGGCGGCGCTTCACGAGTTTATTTGTTAAGTCATAGGTAGACTGAATTCCGATTTCGAATCTAAATAGACCGGCAGGAGCATGTTCATTTAAGTAGTCAATCAGTTCGGTTGGCATAATATCCGCGGTAATTTCAAATTGGAACTGTGTTCCTTCTACGTGTTCTTCAATAATGAAGTTAAATACGTCGAGTGCGTATTTTTTGTTTATATTAAAGGTTCGATCTAAAAACTTAAATGTTTTGGCTCCGTGACTCATTAAATAACGGATTTCGTCTTTTACTTTTTCGATATCGAAGTAACGAACTTTATTATCCACAGATGCAAGACAGTATTGACAAGAATATGGGCATCCGCGAGAGGTTTCGATATATTGGATTCGTGTTGGAAGCAAAGGGATATCCTCTTCAAAATAAAAAGGTGACTGAATTTCTTTAGGGTCGAGAATAGGAGCGGGAGGATTTTGAACAAGCTCCTTCGTTAATAAGTTACGATAGACGATGCCACGAACATCCGCAAGGTCACGTCTCCCATGTAAATATTCCATTAGCTCTTTAAACGATAATTCTCCTTCCCCATAGATAATATAATCCACAGAGCTGCGAGAAAACCAAACATCAAAATCGTAAGAAACCTCGGGTCCTCCCATAATGATTGTTAAGGTTGGATCTTTTTCTTTAAGAAGGTTGATGAGTTGTAACGTTTTTTCAACGTTCCAGATATAAACACTAAAACCAATAATTTTAGGACGCATCGATAATAGATTATTAAGTATGTTATCGAGAGAATCTTTTAACGTATATTCTTTTAGCGTAATATCAAAATCTTTTGCATTAGCTTTAAGATAGCGGATAGCCAAATTGGTATGAATATATTTTGAATTTAACGTACTAAGTATAACTGACATTATTTAACACCTCATTTTTTTATCCTTTTCATTTTAGCATAAACCGACTTTAGATACCTATATCTTTTATGGTCTTTTAGATAGGAATTTAAAGATTTTGGATATAAAAAACAACTTTACCACTTTTTTGAACAATGGAAGTTTAAAATCACTTATTTTGTTAATAATGAAGATAAAATATGGTTGGAAGTAGGTGGGAAGATGTTGATTTCTCTTCAAAATGTTTGTAAGGAATATCAATTAGGTGAAGTTACAACGACGGCGTTAAAAGACGTAAATTTAGAAGTAAAAAAAGGGGAATTCGTTGTCGTATTAGGTCCATCGGGTTCTGGAAAGTCGACGCTGCTTCATGTAAGTGGTGGATTGGATCAAGTGAGCGATGGAAAAATCATTGTTAATGGGAGTGAGATTACGAAAATGAAATCATCGCAGCTCACTAATTTTCGTCGTAAAGAATTAGGTTTTATTTTTCAACAGTATCATCTAATGCCTAATATGACGGTATTTGAAAACGTAGAGGTAGGTGCGAGATTAAGTCGTTGTCCACTGGACGTGCAAAAGGTATTAAAAGAGGTAATGCTTGATGAAATGTTACATCATTTTCCGTATCAGTTATCCGGGGGTCAGCAGCAACGGGTAGCAATTGCAAGAGCTATTGCTAAAAATCCATCGATTTTATTTTGTGATGAGCCAACCGGGGCGTTAGATGAGGAAACCGGAAAGTTAGTCCTAGAAGTATTACAGCGAGTTAATGAAGAGTTTCAGACGACGATTATTTTAATTACCCATAATTTAGGTATTGCACAAATGGCGGATAAAGTCATCAAGATGAAATCAGGAATGGTTGTTGAAGTGATGCAAAATCCTCATAAAGTACGTGCAAGCGAAGTGAGTTGGGCCTAATGTTATCTAAAAATAGTATGAGGTTTATTCGTCTGAAACCTTTCCAATTTTTATCGATTGTAACTTTCATTGCAATGGCTTCATTTATTTATGTTTGTTTGCAAGGCTCTATTGATTCTGTCACCTATTTTTTAAATGATTATACGCATCAAACACGACAGGAAGACTTTTTTGTGGTTTTATCTGCTCCGAGTAAAGAGGATTTAAACAAACTAAACCGTAGTAAACGTGAGGATACCTCTGTTTTTCTAAATCAATTATCTTCACAAAAGAAAACATTACAGAACTATAGTTTGATTGATTATTATAATCTGCAAATTGAGTCATTAGCAGAGGAGTTTGATGTCACGTTAGAAGGTCGTTTTTACCGGGATGTGGTAAATGATGTAGACGGAAACACGTTTAGATACCGAGTTATAAATCCCACGGACTCAGTAAATTTGACCTATTTATTAGAGGGAAAACTGCCGGCTAAGGAAAATGAAATTGCTGTGTTTAAAACATTTGCCGATGGAAATCAGTTGAATATAGGAGATACATTAACCTTAAATCAACGATCATTTACGATAACAGCGTTCATAGCTGTACCGGATTATATTTACCCAATCTTTAATTATGATAGTCCCCTATACGAGCCTACACGTGAGACGGTAGCCATTGTCACGGAAGCCGCGTATCAACAATTTGATGAGAAGCAATGGGTTTTATATAGTGGCTATTTTAATCAGGAAATCGGAGACCTAGAGGAGGCTGTTTCTAAAATTTCAAATGCTGATGGGGTTTCCTATGCCATGAGTAGAGACCAAAATGTTAGGATTAATGCGGTAGACATTCATCTAAATAGTAATCAATTATTATCAATGACATTTACCGTTCTTTTATTAGCCATGTCTGTTTTCGTTATTTTATTGGTCATGAAAAAACGGATTAACTCAGAACGAGTTCAGATTGGCATCTTAAAGGCGATGGGATATCGTCGCTATGAGATTGCACTTAGTTACTTGGGGTATCCATTGTTATCCACAGTGTTTGGAAGTTTAATTGGATTCTTTTTAGGAATTGGTCTGTCTATTCATTTGGCTAATACCTATATGACAAACTATGTGGTTCCCTTTGTAGGATTTTACTTGACGTCAAAATTAATCATCGGGGGAATTATTTTACCATTGATCGTAGTTGGGGTTTCGAGTTTGATTATCTTACTTCTTTTATTGAAAGATGATCCTTTGACGTTAATGAGGGAAAGTAGTCATTTAAAGGTGTCGAGAGGTTCAAGGATGGTTATGCGAATATTAAAGCCATTTAAATTCGAAACACGGTTTAAATATTCGTTAGCTTTTCGTAATATCGGAAAAATTACTTCTCTATTTAGCGTCGTTGTGGTGGCAAGCATCTTTTTAGTCTTTTCCTCGATTGTTTTTCATTCCTTTGAAAGTATTGTGGATAAAGCATTTAAGGGGGCCAAGTATAGTTATCAGATTAAGTATAATCGGCTTATCGATGCCTCTTTAGCTGACACGGAATCTCCGTTTTTACAGTATACGACCCACCCGGTGATTGGAGAAAAGACGACCCCATTTTATTTATATGGAATCATACCCGAAAATAAAGTAAGTCCTCTTTACAATAGTCAAGGGGAGGAAATTACCGCGATGGCGCAACATGGATTAATCATTAATGAATTTATTGCCCGGGCTTATGCGCTTCAAATAGGAGATCGTTTATCCTTTGAAGTGAAGGGAATGGAATTAACATATCCGATTGTTGAGGTTGTGGATCATTATAATGGGCCAATGATGTATACCTCCCTAGAGAAATTAGCGACTGACCTAGGTTTGAATTCGAATCTATATAACGGGAAATGGAGTTCTGAGAGACCGTTAAATGATAAGAATATTTCCTATATTTTTTCTATTGATGACTTAACAAGAAATATTAAAGTAGGCATGGAAATGATTCGTATTTCACTATTAGTAATGGTTGTTGTGACGGTTATTTTAGGAAGTCTGATGATGGTATTAATTACGACCTTTATCATTGAGGAAAATCAACGACAAATTTCAATTTTAAAGGTGATGGGATACAGTAGAAAGGAAGTTTCTAAACTCGTTTTAACCATTTATTTTCCATTTGTGATGCTCGCCTATTTCGTCAGTGTCCCGCTTACTAGGGTGGGGATAGATTACATTATGACCCAAATAGCTTCTGAGCTTCCAATGGCTATTCCGACGGACTTTACATTGACCCAATTTGTAATTGGAGTGCTGACTGTAGGAGTTACTTACTGGATTTCTCTTTTGCTATCTAGAGGACAGTTGGATAGAGTATCATTGCATGAAGTGTTGAAAGTTTAACTAGAAATAAATTCATATAGGGAACGGCATTCATCTTTTTAATGTGGTTCTCATCGTCAGTTCTTTTGTTAGGTAAAGAATCGGATGAATTCTTTGAATCGTTTAACGTTGTAAAACACCTAAGCTACATCATTAGAGAGGTAGTTGCAGGTTTAAAAAATAATGATAGCTTGATTCGATTTTGTAGGTTGTAGTAAGTTTTTGATGATGGAAAAGGATGAACGTGATTGTTCATCGGGTGTCCCTCGCATCGAAAAGTAGCTAAGTCTGTTTTATTAAATAGAAAGTCTTCAACCTGTTTTAGTGCCTCCTCATTGGGGTGGGGACAGGTTGTGGATAATTAGTTTAATTAGTGGATAAAATATATTCAGCTTCCCCTTTATCGGTCGTTTAATATTTAAAAACGCTATATTTTATGATATTCTAAAGACAGTGAACTTCTTTGTACGAAAGGTGGGTTTAATAAGATGAATAAGGTATTGTTTGACCATGATACGATTATGCGTTCTTTAAAGCGAATTGCACATGAAATTTTAGAGAAAAATGATGATTTAAATGATATTGTCATTATTGGAATTAGAACGCGTGGGGCTTATTTAGCTGAGCGTCTAGTACGTTTAATCGAGGTATTTGAAGGTGTAACAGTTCCTTTAGGGGAATTAGATATTACAAAGTATCGTGATGATATTACACGCGAAATGAAAGAGGTTATTGTGAATCAGAGTACGGTTCCAATGATGCTTAACGGTAAAACGGTTATTTTAGTAGACGATGTGTTATACACAGGTCGTACGGTTCGTGCGGCATTAGAAGCGGTTCTAGAATATGGACGTCCTAAAAATATACAATTAGCTACTCTTATCGATCGAGGTCATCGAGAACTTCCAATTCGCGCGGATTATGTAGGGAAGAATATACCGACTTCTCATTCTGAAGCTGTCCAGGTGTATTTAACTGAACTTGATGAGAAGGATGCTGTGGTATTATCAAAATAATCATGGAATATGGGACGTAGAAGTATTCTTTAGTTAAGTATAAGAATAATATTTAAAGGAGTATCGTATTTCATTTAGAAAGAATAGAGTGGTGGATAATACCACTAGTATTTTCATAAAGAGCAGAGTATAATGCTAATTAAGATGAAACTATACCTGGGTTTACGATGATAGTTTCAGCGAGTTTATAAAAAAGCACCGAACTGTACCTAAAGTCCTGCAGGTGCTTTTTTTATTTCAATAGATCTCCGTTACTTTGTTGGGTTTAGGGGGATGAATACGAACAGAAATCAGTAGTAGAATAAATGATTAAAAAAGTAGGTGAAATGATTGATAGAACAATACATCGAACATTTAGATATAGACGGATTTCAACGTGATTTAATTCAGTGGTACCATTCGGTAAAACGCGATTTACCTTGGCGAATAAATCAAGATCCTTATCGAATTTTAGTTTCTGAAATTATGTTACAACAAACGCAAGTGGCAACAGTCATCCCGTACTATGAACGTTTTATGAAACTATTCCCAACGACTAAAGGGTTAGCAATGGCAGACGATCAAACATTGCTTAAGGCATGGGAAGGTTTAGGTTATTATTCTCGGGCTCGTAACTTACGTGAAAGTGCACGAATGATTGAAGAAATGGGTGGATTTCCAAAAACGCATGAGGAAATTTTAAAATTGAAGGGAGTTGGACCCTACACAGCGGGGGCAGTGAGTAGTATTGCCTTTGATATTCCGGTACCAGCTGTCGATGGAAATGTTTTTCGTGTAATGAGTCGAGTATGTTGTATTTACGAGGATATCGCAAAGGCGAAAACGAGAAAAACTTTTGAGGCTGTTGTATCACGCGTAATTTCACATGAAGATCCAAGTGCATTTAATCAGGGATTAATGGAATTAGGGGCAACGATTTGTACACCTAAATCTCCAAAGTGTTTACAGTGTCCAGTTCAGTTTTATTGTCAGGCTTATCATCAGGGGGTTGATGATTTATTACCCGTAAAAACAAAAGCAACTTCCCAAACTAAAATGAAATTAGTTGTAGCCGTTGTAAAGAATCAACATGGAGAGTATTTAGTTAGTAAACGTCCTAATACTGGATTGCTCGCTAATTTTTATGAATTCCTAAATTTTGAGTACCTAGGGGAGAAGGAATTTTTAGTAGAAAAGTTATCCCCAATTTGTAAAAAGGTTGAATCGGTTCAATTTATCGGAACATTTAATCACGTTTTTTCACATCGGATTTGGGAAATGGAAAGCTATTTTATTTCAATTCAAACTGGATACGAAGAAGTCATCGCTGAAAATGACTACTTGTGGATAAGTGAACAACAAATGACGGACTATCCATTAGTAACTGCCCATCAACGTATTTTAAAGAATATTGAATCTTGAAATATTTGCTAATTATTGAGTCGTATGATAGAATAAAAAAGGAAACGAAATACTAGGGGTGCCTTACGGCTGAGAGTGCATGATGCATAACCCTTTGAACCTGAACTAGTTAGGACTAGCGGAGGGAAGTAGACGAATTTTTTATTTTTAATAAATGGGATATTCTTATACTTTTAATGATGCCGTAAAGCCTCCTAATGAAAGGGAGGATTTTTTTATGAGAAATTCAAAAACCAAAAAGAGTGTGGAAATCAGTATCTTAATTGCTTTGGCATTTATCCTTGATTACGCATCAAATCTTTTTATGGGGTGGTTATGGCCACAAGGAGGATCTATTTCTATTTCTTTAATCCCTATTGCAATCATTGCTTTCCGTTATGGATGGCTTGCCGGAGTGATGGGTGGGTTTATCATGGGGTTATTACAATTGTTAACGGGGGCATATATTATGCATCCTATCCAGGTGTTATTTGATTACCCATTACCTTATGCTGCCCTTGGATTTGCTGGGGTATTTGCAAATAAAGTAAATGGGACAACAGGGATTAAACAGATGGTTTATATTTGGTGTGCAACAGGTTTAGGTTCATTTCTTCGATTGATTTGTCACGTTATTTCAGGGGCAGTATTTTTTGCACCTGTCACGGGGGAGAATCCATGGGTCTTTTCGATTGTTTATAATACACCTTATATTATAATGTCTTATATTGTGAGTACCGTCTTATTAACCATTCTTTATCGAAGAAATAGCGAGCAACTTCTGGTCAAATAACGCTTTTAATTTAATATTGCAAAAAGACGACAAATTTGTCGCTCTTTTTTTGTTCACTTTATAGTTTCGCCCAAATATACTATAATATAGAATATATTACAATTATAAGGAGGGAATTTGGATGAAAGAGTTTAGCATATTTATCGCACCACTTGTATTTATGTTCTTAGGATTAATTACTTATTTAGAATCTGATTTACCACATCAAAAAATTGGCTATCGTGTATTAACCGTTAAGCAAACCGTTGAGACGTGGCAAGTATCTAATAAATTTGCGGCAAAAGTATTACTTGTATTCGGAGGATTATTACTGATTTTTGGTGTTATTTTAAATTCTTATTTTCGAACATTGGCCATCTGGGAATTAATTGTTATTAACGTAATCGAACTCATTATTATTGGGGGGCTAGTCATTGGGTTAACAGAATGGCGTGTTAATATTTCATTTAATAAAGAAGGTAAAAAAAAATAGTGATGGAAACTACTACGCAAAATATAAGGTCGACGTTTAATTAATGGTTAATTAAACGTCGACCTTTTTATCTAGATGAATTATTTTTCATGATAAAGTCATATCCTTTTAAGAAGAGAAACGTTAAAATTGATACGACGGCAAGTAAGATAATAAGATTGCTACCGATGTAAGTAAAGGCTTGTAGTGGGGTATTAATTGATTCTACTGGCATATATGTTTCCTCCTTTATACTTCAGTATAAGTAAACAGGGAGGAGTTCATACATAGAATAGTTTTTTTCATGAATCTCATAAGCGATATTTTTTTAAGAAGAGGGCGTTCCTTTTTTTATTTTGTTGGATTTGGGCGTGTTTTTGTAGTATTCTATGAATATTGACACATAGGAGGGATTTTAAAGATGAATATTAAGGTAGCGTTTTTTGATGTGGATGGAACAATCGTGGATAATCATTCAAAGCAAAATCAATCGTCTGATATGGAGCTTGTCCCACAATCAACGATTGAGGCACTTCGTTTATTAAAGGAAAAGGGAATCACCCCTTTTATTGCGACGGGGAGATCCCCATTTATGATTGAATCCTTATTAGAGGGACTTTCAATTGATAGTTATATTTGTACAAATGGACAGTATGCGGTGATGCATAATCAGGTTATGTATGAGGCTCCGTATAAGAAAGAGTTGCTTGACCGTATTGTTGAGATTGCGAGTCAAAATAATGTCCCGTTATTATGGATGCCTAAGACGCATTATATTTTATCGGGGGAACATCAAGAATTTTTGCTCGAAGCTTTAAAGAATATGAATTTACCAGAGCCTTTAATTGAAACAGGAATGAAATCAACTAACGATAAGATTTATCAAATGGTAGCAGGGGTAACTGTAGAAAATGAGCATATTTTTTATCCACTAGAAGAAGTTCGCGTCGTAAGATGGCAACCTAAAGGGGTTGATTTACTTCCTCGTACGGGATCAAAGGCTACAGCTATTTTAGCTATTTTAGAAAAGCTAGGATTAGGCCCTGAACAAGCGATTGCTTTCGGCGATGGATTAAATGATATTGAAATGTTGCAAGCCGTTGGATGTGGTGTTGCGATGGGGAATGCGCATGAGGAACTGAAAAAACATGCAGATTATGTAACCAAACCAGTGAGTGAAGATGGAATTTATTATGCGTGTAAAGAATTAGGATTGATTTAATTGTGGATAAGACTGAATGCCTCATAGTGAATGGTAGTTTTTCGTTTTTTAGGCGAACGACGTTAGATATAAAAAAGAGTTAAGGTTTTGCTTTAATCTCAGACTCGTTACTTATTGAAGCCTAGAGCAGTATTGAATTTCTACAATAATCATTATATTTCTACATAAATTATATAACTTTATTTAGTAAACTATGGAGGTAATCTATTAAATATTCGTTCTATCGTTCGTTTAATAATATATAAGAGTATGTTTAAATAATCACTAAAAAAAGATGTTATCCGGATTGGATAACATCTTTTTTTCTATTGAAGGTGAGTGATAACGTCGTGAAGGCTAGTTAATATCTTTAAGGTTTTGTTTGCAAATTCTTCTTCTGGATATTTCATATCCGGAATACAGATGACATCAATTCCACCACAATGGGCCGCAGTTATTCCTGCCTCACTATCTTCTAATACTAACGCTTCATCAGGAGTAACCCCAAGCTTTTGACAAGCGGTTAAAAATATTTCAGGATGGGGTTTTCCACAGGTTACTTCATCACCACAAATGATATCGTCAAAGTAGTTTCTTAAACGTGCCGCAGCTAATATTTTTTCTGCACGTTCTTTTGAACTACTTGTTGCTACGATTGTTTTATAATGATGGTCTTTTAAATAAGTTAGTAATTCAACAATTCCATTTTTTAATGGAGTAGATGTCGTCAAACGATCGTCTAGCGAGAGATGGACATCTTCCCAAATTTCTTGCATCGGAAATTCTTCGCCGTATTGTTGGGTGAATAGCTGACAAATCGTTGTTCTATTTTTTCCAAGACAACGGAGATAAAAGCTTTTATCAAAAGGATAATTAAATTTTTTCATTGTCTTCGTGTATTCTTCATAAGTTACTCTTTCACTATCAATCATTAAACCATCCATGTCAAAAATAATTGCCTTTTTCACGAAAAGCCCCCCTTGTATATGCTATCTGTTTGCATTATAGCAACTCATCAGATAGAAGACAAGAGGGGCGAGAATTAATTTGACTGGATATTTAGTTTAGATAATATTTGATGAAACATATGTTTTAAAACAAAGAAAAGGAGAGCATAAAGTGGGACGATTAGAAGTACCCATTGAATAAGTTGAATAGGCGTCACATGACTTAACATAAATAGGTTTGAAAATTTAAGAACTGAAAGGGTAATACCGGTGATACTAATGAAGAGAATGGCTATTTTTTTTAGGTTAATGGGAAGACAACTTCTGATGAGAACCCAAAGACCGCTAACCATTGCGATACAAAAACAGTACGTATCAAACAAAGCGTGATTTCGATGAAGACTTGGAATCATAAGTCCAATTAACAGACATCCGATAACGGAAAATCCCGCTGGAATGGCTATTTTTGAAACCTCAGTTAAAAAGTTTCCTTTAATTCTTTCTCGACTGGGTTCAATCGCTAAGAAGAATCCTGGGAGTCCGATTGTAAAGAGATTAATTAGCGTCATTTGGATCGGGACAAAGGGATATCTAAGCGGGGTAAGTAAAACGATAAAGGCAATTAAAATCGAATAAACTGTTTTGGTTAAAAAGAGCGTTGAAACTCGTTGAATATTATTGATGACCCGACGTCCTTCAAGCAACGCAGCGGGAAGTGAGGAAAAATCGGAGTTAAGGAGTAGAATGTCGGCAATACTTTTAGTGATTTCACTCCCATTATTCACTGTAATACTGCAGTTGCTTTCTTTCATTGCTGGAACATCGTTAATTCCATCTCCCATCATAGCGACGAAATGTCCTTGTTTTTTCAAGGCCTGAATCAGTGATTTTTTTTGTTTAGGACTGACACGACCGAATACGGTATACTCATTGACTAAACCGTCTAAGTGATCGTCTGGGTATTGTGACATATCCACAAAACGATCAGCATTTTTTAATCCTGCTTGTTTAGCAATATGTGCGACCGTTTGAGGGTGATCCCCCGAAATTACCTTTAAATCAACCCCTTGGTTTAAGAAATAATCGAAAATTTGAGGGGCATTTTCACGAATGGGATCAATGAGAGTAATGAGTGCAAGGACTTCATGATGGTCATTAACGGTTTTAACAACAGTTAGGACACGATATCCACAACTTGCTAGGGCTTCAATCTCCTTCGTTATTTGTTCATCCGGATGCTCGACTATATGTGGATAAGATCCAATTCGGTACACGCCATCACTGTACTTTGCACCGCTATATTTATTAGCAGAAGTAAAGTAATAAAGTTCACTCGGTGTTGCTTGATCATTTTCTGTGAAGTAGGCTTTAAGGGCCTGCGCTGTAAAGTTAGTCTCGTTTAACTCGTGGAGCAAGTTTCCGATCCGACTCGAAATCTTTTGATCCACATACCATTTAACTTCATGGACTTGCATTTTTCCTTGGGTAATCGTTCCTGTTTTATCAAGGCAAAGTGTATCAATTCGGGCCATTGACTCAATGCAAAACATTTCTTGAACGAGTGTTTTCTTATTAATGAGTTTAATGACCCCGACGGTAAGGGAAATACTACAGAGGAGGAATAGACCCTCGGGAATCATTCCGATAAGGGCAGCAGCCGTTTTTAAAATGGCATCATTCCATGGGAGATGATTGAAAACGAGGGATTTACCTAGCATCAAGAGTCCAACGGGAATAATGAACAGGCTCACTGTCTTTAAAATAAGATTTAGTGTTTCTCTGAGTTGCGAAGGATGTTTTTTATATTCCTTTGCTTCTTTTCCCAATTGATTAGCATAGGTTTGTTCCGCAACGGCAGTGACTTCAATAAGGGCGCTTGAGGCCACCACGTAGCTACCGGAATAGACTGTATCTCCAACGTTCTTTATGACTGTATCACTCTCACCCGTTAGTAAGGCTTCATTTACTTCAAGGTGTCCATCGACGACCTGTCCATCCACAACGATTTGATTTCCGGTAGTGAGATAGAGAATATCACCTAAAACGAGGTCCTCTGGATAACATTCTTGTTTTTTTCCTTCTCGTTGCACGAAAACTTTTGTACGGGTAATGAGATTAATTTTATCGAGGGATCGTTTTGCCCGAAGTTCGACTGCAATCCCAATAATAATATTGCACACAATAACGCCCAAAAATAAAAGATTTTTGTAAGAACCTGTGGTTAAAATAAAGAGCCCTAAAATAAAGTTAATCATATTAAAAAATGTGCACAAGTTATCAATCAGGATTTGTTTAACTGATTTTGTTTTGTATTCAATAAGATGATTATCTTGCCCAAGTGAGCGACGTTTTTGAACCTCTTCTTGAGTTAAACCGTATTTAATATCTGTCATAAGCATTCCCCTTTAAAACGATGTCATTTCTTTTAGTTTGGTAAAAACTAACGTTTTTTATAACGTTTGTTGCGAGATTATTCCGTAATTATAAAGGGAAATCGGGGAAATGGAATGTGATTTTTGAATAAAAATAAAGGAGACAATAAGGATTATTAGATTTTAGAGGGAGGGTTAAGGGATTATGTAGAATTTTAGCAAAAAATGAGGGATTACTTCTTTATTTTAAGTTTTGTGATACAATATTTTACGTTATTGATAGAAAATCGAGCAATCTTTTTTTGGAGTAAAGATAGAGGAGGGGCACAAGTTAAATGGAACAACAATTTATGCAAAAATTATATAAACAAATTGCAAAGCAGTTAAATATTACAACAAACCAGATTAACGCGGTTCTTAAATTATTAGAAGAAGGTTCAACTGTTCCGTTTATCGCACGTTATCGTAAAGAAGTAACGGGGGCACTTGATGAAGAACAGATTCGTGAAATTTCTAAGACGTATGAGTATGGTGTTAACTTACAACAACGTAAAGAAGATGTTATTCGTTTAATTGATGAAAAAGGGATGTTAACAGAAGCCTTAAAACAGGATATTTTAAAGGCTGAAAAGCTAACAGAGATTGAGGATTTATATCGTCCGTTTAAAGAAAAGAAAAAAACACGCGCCACACAGGCGAAGGCGAAAGGATTAGAGCCGTTGGCGAAGTATTTATTAACTTATCCAGAAGGTGAGTTACAAACGGAAGCAGCGAAATATTTAAATGAAGAAGTGACGAGCGTTGACGAGGCTTTACAAGGAGCGCGAGATATTATTGCAGAAATGATTGCAGATCATGCGGATTACCGAAAATGGATTCGTGAGTATATGACGAAAAAGGGTCAAATTCAATCAAAGGTTCGTGATGCCACTTTAGATGAGCGTAAAGTATATGAGCAATACTATGAGTATAGTGAACCTGTTTTACGCGTAGTGCCACACCGCGTACTTGCGATGAATCGAGGGGAATCTGAAAAGATTTTACGTATTTCTATTTTAGATGATGCAGAAGGTGTACATCGTTATTTGGTCAAAGAATTAATTCCAATACGCGAGGTTACAGAAGCAACGAAACAAGTTCGTTTAGCAATTGAAGATGCGTATAAACGTTTAATTAAGCCATCAATTGAACGTGAGATTCGTGCTGGTTTAAAAGAAGTGGCTGAAAATCAAGCCATTCATATCTTTTCTGAAAATGTTCGCCAGTTATTATTGCAACCACCGATGAAAGGAAAGGTTGTTTTAGGTGTTGACCCGGCTTATCGTACGGGATGTAAGTTAGCTGTGGTGGATGAAACAGGGAAAGTTTTAGATATCGATGTGATTTATCCACATGAAAAATCTAAAGGTTCGAAAGCAGATCCTGCTCTTGTGCAAAAGGCTCGTGCGAAAGTCATTGATAAAATTAATAAATATCAAGTGGAGATTGTTTCTATCGGAAATGGAACGGCTTCTCGTGAAACGGAAAGTTTTATTGCCGATGTTTTAAAAGAGATTAAGCATCCTATTTATTATATTATTACGAATGAGGCGGGGGCATCTGTGTACTCGGCGTCAGAATTGGCCCGTAAGGAGTTTCCAGATTTACAGGTTGAGGAACGCTCGGCGGTTTCGATTGCAAGACGTCTTCAAGATCCGTTGGCAGAGCTTGTAAAGATTGATCCGAAATCGATTGGTGTTGGTCAGTATCAACATGATGTGACACAATCTAAATTGAATGATTCTTTAAACTTCGTGGTTGAGACGACGGTGAATCAGGTAGGGGTTAACGTCAATACAGCTTCTCCAGCGTTACTTAAATATGTAGCGGGACTTTCAACAACGATTGCCAATAATATTGTTAAACACCGCGATGAAGTTGGAAAGTTTACAAAGCGTGAGGAATTAAAGAAAGTTTCTCGTTTAGGGGCGAAAACTTATGAGCAGGCCATTGGGTTCTTGCGTATCGTGGATGGTGTAAATCCGTTAGATAAAACGGGGATTCACCCGGAAAGCTATAAAATAGCGGAACAAGTATTAAAGACATTAGGATTTACAAAAGATGACTTAGGGACGGAGGCGCTAAAGTCGGCAGTAGAGAAAGCGAATCGTTCTGTTTTAGTCGATGAGCTCGGTGTCGGAGAGCATACATTGAATGATATTTTAGATGCATTTGTTGCCCCAAATCGCGATCCGCGTGATGATATAGAGGCCCCACTTTTACGTTCAGACGTCTTAAAGCTTGAAGATTTAAAACCAGGAATGGAGCTTCAAGGAACAGTACGTAATGTCGTTGACTTTGGTGTCTTTGTTGACTGTGGGGTTAAAGAGGACGGACTTGTCCACTTATCAAAAATGTGCAAACAATTTTTAAAACATCCGATGCAACTTGTTTCAGTAGGTGACATTGTTAAAGTCTGGGTAGAATCTGTTGACTTACAACGTAAGCGATTGGCTCTAACCATGATTGAACCAGAAGCGAAATAAAACAAAAAAGGCTACGTTTAGAAGTAGCCTTTTTGTTTTGCCGATAAAAATAGATTCTAGAGCCCTTATTGAATAGTGATTGAACCATTATCGGACAACGCATTCTCGATCATTAGAGATGAGTTAGTTATTTAAAGGTTTGAAGAAGCAAAAGGGCTCTATCTCTTCATCATTAATAGGGGAGATAGATCCGTGAGATAAATTGTAATAGAGTGAATAAGTATATGGAAATTGAATAGAGGTGCTTGCGTAGTAAGTCGTTTCATTGGCATAACCTGTTGAATAGCTATGACTTGTAGGAGCCCTTAGTGTTAAAAAAACATTTCGTGATAGCAGCTTAGTAGTTAGAATGAGAGTCGTCTTCGTTTATGGAAAGGAATATACAATAATGGATGATTCTGAATAATTATGTTATAGTTTGTTAAAAAGGGGTGAAAGAATTGGATAAAGAAAATATGTCGTTGATTTATTCTATCATAGGATGTTTTGTGCTGGTTTTAATAAGGAGCTCGCCATTTCAAGACGCTCTAGGATTTTCTCACGTATATGCTTTAGGAATTTCGGATGACCTACGGAATGGTTTTTTAGGAAATTTAATAATGTTCGGTAGTTATCTAGGGGATTGCATATTTTACATCACACATTTGATTTCCTTCATAGGGGCTATACTGTGTATCTTATTATCAATCAAACTTATTATAAAAAATATAAAAAAATAAATGAATCAATCTATAATAATCCATTAAAGGAGATGAGGTCATGGATCGGAAGCAACCGATAGGGAATAAATGAATAGGTTGTTTTCAAGCACAGACTCAACCTTTCATTGGAAATGGGATCTATGCGTTCATTGTTGCGATTTATACGTTAGGACACTTTAAAGATTTTAATATTAATTTGAAATAAAGGCTCTGTTTTAAAATAGTGTTGATGTTTCTATGGTATTATATGGTGAATTTGTAGAAGGAGGGGGGAGAGTTATGAAGTTTAAAATATTGTTACTTATCTCAATTGCATTCTTTTCATATGCAATATATTTTTATCCTGTTCAAAAATATTTTGCAGAAAAAAATTTAGAAGAATATATGATTATCCAAGGAACATCGAGTGCAGTTATACAATCTAAAGAAATTCTTAAAGATTACAAAATAGGTGGATACACAATATCTATAGTATATGCAGATGACCCAGATTATCGATATGAATATATATATTTTCCAGGTGAAAAAGAATTAAAAGATAGTATGCGATGCTTTGTTTATGACAGTGAAAATGTGGAAATAGGAGTAACCAACAAAACAGTTAAATATCCGCCTATTAATTAAACGGTAGGGGTTAGATTCGGAGTGCGTTTGAATTGGAATAATTTAATTTTTTTAATTAATTGGTTTCCCATCGGGGACTGTCTTATTTAGTACTTAAGATAAATAACGAAAAAAGAGAGAATTTTGATGAAATAATATTTTCTCTTTTTTATTTTTTTTTGAATGAATAACTAGATAAACGATAGATTTTTAAAAAACAAGACTTTTTTGTTGGTAAATGTCTATATATAGTAAGAGAGATGAGATAACAAGAGAAAAAGAGGAACGTAGGATGAGTTATGAATTGCCAGAAATTTATATTGTTATTTCCCAAACAGGGACTCTTTTTTCCCGGGCATTAAAGGTAGCTACACGGCATCCTTACAATCATGTCTCGATTTCGTTAGATCGGGAATTAAATGCGATGTACAGCTTCGCCCGAAGAAATATTTATTGTCCATGGATTGCTGGATTTATTGAAGAGAATCCAGATGAGGGAATGTTCAAGATAAAAACACAAACACGATGTCAGGTGTACAAATTACCATTAACCCCAAAGCAGTATGAGCAACTCTTATTAGCATTAGATCCATTTTTAAAAAATCCCGAGCAATACCGCTATAATTTTTTAGGATTACCTTTTATATGGATGGGGATTCCACTCAATCGTCGCTATCACTTTGTTTGCTCCGAGTTCGTCGCTCATTTATTAATGCAAGTGAATATTATTCGTGAATCTCATTCGGGACGAATGATGAGACCTTATGATTTTTCAATGATTGAGGACGTTGAGTTAATTTATGAGGGGTATTTAAGGGAGTACACCAATGATCAAGAAGAATACGTGGTCTTTTAATACAAAAAAATAGGTATAATGATAAAGGTTTCATGAATAATCTGGGATATAGGTTTACTTAAATAGGAATAAATAATACAATAGGTTTATAAAAGAAACCTGAAAGGATGTTACAGACTATGTCAAAAGTATTAGCAAAAGTTAAAGATTATGCGATTACTGAGGAGATGTTAAATGAAACAGTTGATGCGTTACGTACTCAACAACATATTAACATTACATCAGAAGAACAAAAGCAAGATTTATTAGATGAATTAATTGCTCGTCAGTTAGTCGTTGAAGATGCGATTGAATCTGGTTTAACACAAACAGAGGAATTCCAAAAATTATACCGTGAGTTTGTTTTCCAACACAGCATTGGACAAATGTTTAAAACAATTACGGTAACAGATGCTGAATGTGAAGCTTACTATAATGAAAATAAAGAGCAATTTAAAGAAGAAATGGTTCGTGCAGCTCACATTTTAGTTGAGGAAGAAGCACAAGCTAAAGAATTATTAGCAGCTATCGAAGGGGGAGCAGATTTCCACGAGTTAGCAAGTGCCAACTCTAAATGTCCATCAGGAGCACGTGGAGGAGACTTAGGTGATTTTGGACGTGGACAAATGGTTCCTGAATTTGAACAAGCAGCATTTGCTTTAAACATCGGAGAGGTTTCAGGAATTGTGAAAACACAATTTGGATACCATTTAATTAAATTATTAGATAAAAAAGATGAGGTTCCATTTACAGACGTAAAAGGACAAATCGAGCAATATTTAATGTCTAAAAAACAAAATGAGATGTATTCAAACTTCACTCAAGGATTAAAATCAAAATACACAGTTGAAAAAGCGTAAAAAACTATTTACTTTGTAGTTCAAACTAATTATAATAATATTATAAGTTAGATGAAGGAGGAAGTAAAAATGGTATTTAATCGCGTGAAAGAAATTATTGTAGATGAATTAGGTGTAGAAGAGGCATCAGTAACAATTGAATCAACATTAGAAGATTTAGGGGCTGACTCATTAGATGCTGTAGAATTAATCATGGCTTTAGAAGAAGAGTATGATTTAGAAATCGCTGAAGACGATGCAAAAACAATGAAAAGCGTTAAAAACATCGTTGATTATATTGAAAGTCATCAATAATTTGATTCCAAACTAGGAGCGTGATTTGAGTCATTCTCCTAGTTTTTTAAACAAGAAGATAAAAGTTATAATTTAGATAAATTCGCTCACTCTAAGGGTAGAGATTAAATAATGTAAGCGATTGTGTTTTTTAAAGAGAAAGATATAAGGAGGTGAGGCTAATGGATCGTTCGAGAAAAGTGGTCAATGATTTGTTAACTGACGTCTTTAACCAAATTTTGATTTTAGAAGAGCGAAATTTAACAGAGCATGATGCAGTCGATGTGACGATGACCGAGATTCATGTCATTGAAGCGATTCGTAAATGTGAACCGCCGACCATGGGAACCGTGTCTAAGCGATTGATGATTACGATGGGTACATTAACGACTTCAGTGAATCGATTAGTGGAAAAAGGATATGTCACACGTAAGCGTGATGTGAATGATCGTCGTGTTGTTCTACTCGATTTAACAGAGAAAGGTCAACAGGTGTTTGAAATCCATGAGGCTTTTCATGAAGAGTTAGTGAATGCTGCTTTAAAAGATTTAGAGTTTCGCGAAGATTTAGTTCTAGCTTTAGAAAGTATTTACCGCTTCTTTAAAAAGTTGCAGGAAAAACATCAACAGTAAAAAGACGTATCCGTCGGGATTACATCAAACGGAACCGACTTCAACAGATAGGATGAAGTGATGGAACAAAAATTGGAGTGAATCGAGTAAAACTTGTTCGACTATCACTAATTAAGGAAAATGATGTCAAAAAAATTATAAGGAATCAATTTCGATTATATGGTTTAATAGACATATAAGAGGAGTTGATTTTTTTATGTGGAAATTAGGAAAGATAACATCGGGAGTTCTAGTATTAGGATTAGCGTTAAGTGGGGGATTCCATGCGTTAGCGATAGATAAAGAGCAAATGGAGTTTCATTTGACGTATAAAGATTTTTATCAAACGAATCGGCAAGAGGTAGTAGATATTATCAAGTATGGATTCGGGTTTAATGATCGTCATGCCTTAATGGAGACAGATGTTGATGTTCCTTTAAGGAGCGATTATGCACTGCTTGTTAATTTAACAACGAATGAGGTTATTTATGAAAAACGGGCACATGAACGAACGTATCCAGCTTCATTGACGAAAATGATGACGGTTCTTGTGGGACTGGAACATCGAATGGATGTTGATATTGTGATGGACGTTGATTTTGCAATATTAGCCGATGAGGGGGCAGCCATTGCTGGCTTTTATAATGGACAATCGGTAAGTTATGATGATTTATTATACGGTGTCATGCTACCCTCAGGGGCCGATGCGGCACAGATGTTAGCTAAAGTTGTGGCAGGTTCGGAGGAAGGGTTTGTTGAACTGATGAACGAGAAGGCCCAACGTTTAGGCATGAAAGATACTCATTTTACGAATGTCGTTGGTCTTCATGATGATAATCATTACTCCACGCCATGGGATTTAGCGATTTTAGAAAAAGTAGCCTTATCAAATGATGAGTTTCGTGAAATTTTTTCAGCACCATCGTACCAAGCAAGCGTCGCGGGTAGTAATGGGGAACCATTAATTTTTACGAGCCGAATGTTTGATCGCATGGGAGATCCAAACTTCGAGGGCGGTCAGGTTCTTGGTGGGAAAACAGGTTATACACATGAAGCGGCCCTTTGTCTTGCAAGTTATGCAACAGATGGGGAGAACGAATATGCGCTTGTAACGACCCATGCCAATGGAAATTCATATACGCCACAATATCATGTATTAGATGCCTTAACTGCCTATGATTATTTTTTAAATGATGAGGAGTCAGAGGAAGTTTTGATTGAAGATTTACAAAGTGGTGCCCAGTACTTGATTGCGAAATAGAGGAAGAAGGAAGATAGAATCTTCCTTTTTTAGTTCAAACTAATTAAATTGGTATATAATAAAGGTAGAATTTAATGATAATGGAGTAGAATGGAATGAATAAACGAATTTTAATTGTGGATGACGAACCAGAAATTTTGGAGTTGTTGGCGCTTTATTTAAGAAATGAAGGATTCTCGTGTTTTTTATTTCCTAATGGGAAAGATGCATTGGACTCACTCCAAGAGAACACCTATGATTTGGCAATCTTAGATTTAATGTTACCTGATATGGATGGATTTACGATTTGCTCAAAAATTCGCGAACATTATAAGTTTCCGATTATTATGTTAACGGCGCGAAACGAAGATATGGATAAGATAACGGGATTAACACTAGGAGCGGATGATTATGTGACGAAGCCTTTTAATCCATTAGAAATTGTGGCACGCGTGAAAGCTCAGATGAGACGTCTGACTCAGTATCATGAAATCACTGTCTTAAAAAATGAAGAGGTGATTGATATTGCGGGATTATCGATCAATTATCAAACTCATCAATGTTTTTTGAATAATCAGCCTATTTCTCTTACCCCAACAGAATTTTCGATTTTATGGTATTTATGTCAGAACCGTGGATGCGTGGTAAGTTCGGAGCAGTTGTTTCAGGCGGTTTGGAAGGATAAGTATTTTAAAAACGAGAATAATACGGTGATGGTCCATATACGGCGCCTTCGTGAGAAGTTGCATGAGCCACCCGGGAAACCTAAGCTGATTAAGACGGTATGGGGAGTAGGTTATAAAATTGAAGGATAATTTTAAAAAGTTAAAACGGAAGTTGCTTTTAGAGGCGATTGGTCTCATTGTGATGAGTGTCATTTTGGGCGCGATATTTTTACATTTATTTGTGGATGGTGTCTTGGAATCATGGTTTGCTGAAGGATTTGTGACGTGGCTTCAAAATTGGATGGGGCTAGATTATTATGCGGCACGTCAGATTTATCTTAAAATCTTTGTCTACAATAAGCCGATGATTTTAGGTGGAGCTTTTTTATTGTTACTTGGCGGGGCTCTTTATGTGATGGGGATGAGGTTAACGCGCTATTACCAAGAAATGGCCCAAGCGGTGCACAAATTATTAGATGAATCAGATGAGCCGATTGTCATGAGTGATGGTCTCGAGTTTATGGCAACTGAGTTAAACGAGGTGAAGCGCGTTCTTAAACATCGCGAACGAGTGGCCCGAGAGAGTGAACAGCGTAAAAATGATTTGGTCATGTATTTGGCTCATGATATTAAGACTCCGTTAACTTCTATTATTGGATATTTGAGTTTACTTGAGGAATCTCAAGAATTACCGAGCACCTTTAGGCAGAAGTATACGGGGATTTGTTTAGATAAATCTTATCGTTTGGAAACATTAATTAATGAATTTTTCGAGATTACTCGCTTTAATATTCACGAAGTCGTCCTTGAAAAAGAGACATTTAATTTAACCTTTATGATGGAACAATTAGTGGATGAGTTTTATCCTCTTTTGCTAGAAAAGAACTTAAAGATTAATCTTATGTATGAAGAAGAAGTTGAATTTTATGGAGATGTGGATAAGTTAGTGCGGGTGTTTAATAACCTATTGAAAAATGCCGTTGCTTATAGTTATCCCCAATCGATCATTGAACTTCATATTTTTAAAACGGTAGCGGAAGTTACATTGACCTTTAAGAATCAAGGAAAGACGATTCCTAAACACAAACTAGAAACGATCTTTGAAAAATTTTATCGTTTAGATACTTCAAGAACCTCCCAAACTGGGGGATCGGGACTTGGATTAGCCATTGCTAAAGAAATTGTCGTTGCTCATAAAGGAACTATTGAAGTCGAAAGTAGTGAAGCGGGAACGATCTTCACTATTAAGCTTCCTTATTCTAAATAAAGAAACCCCTTCTTGTTACGTGTGGATAGCAAGAGGGGGTTTTTAGTATGGGTATTAAGCACTTAGTTATTAATTTTTATGGGGAATTAAAGTTCCAGGATTTTAATAAAGAAAGTGAGGGCTACTATTAAACTAGAGCCCGCACTTGATTAACAAATTCGCCATCTTTTAAACCAAAAACATTTTCTGCATTAATTTGATTAAATGCTGATTCATAAGATTCCTTTCATGACAGATATATATTATTATTATTATTTTCCTATTATAAAATCGTATAAATCTCTCCCTAAAAAAATATAAGGAATTCCATTAGAGAAATCACTTATCCCCAATGAAATTTTTATTGCTATTCATAATGATGAATGACCCTACCAGAACAAAATCTTCATTTTTTATAGGCCTTACATTCGAGTTATCGGTATAAATAGATGTCCTAGATGAGATAATAGCTTTATAAGGATTTATAGTAACCTATACTAAAAATAAATAATAACATCTTAAAATCTAATCAAAACGGGGTTAAACTATGTCAAAAAAAATATGGAATTACAATAATTTTAATGTTATTTTTAACCATACTTATTGATTTAAAAATACATAATAAATTTCCAAGTAATATTTTTGCAAATGATAATTCAACTTCATTTAATTCCTTATCTTATGAAGAACAAATATCAGAATATCAATTAATGGTAGAAAGAATTCTTTACAAATCCATTGAAAAATCAGTAAACAATGTTTATGGAGAGAATAAAAGAACATCTTGGGATTATAGAATCATAAACATTGAACGTGGATATTATCCCGAACCCTATTTGTATAGAGTAACGATAGAATTTGAAACATTTACTGGAGCTCATAACCCACCTTTTGATACTAATGTTGCAGTATACGACATCATAAGTTTTGATCCAACAATAGTAAAAGAAATAAGTTATGAACATTATTTAAATGAAAGATAGACTAGGGATATGTGCACATATCTCTAGTCTATCTTGTAGTATAAGAAAAAATGTAGAACTTTTTTCAATGTCATTAAGTTAATAAATTAATCATTAAAATCGCTCAAAGGGAGGTGTACTAAAATGTACATCTCTTTTTTATATAAATGAACGCGTATTTACGCGTCCATTTTAGCTATCAACATCTATCTGTCTATGATTAATATTTTTGTCTAATACAACTTAATATTATTATGGAAGGAATAAAAGGTTATAAAGTAAAACGACCCCAAGAAAAAGAACAAAGAATACCCCTAAAATTGTTACTAAAACAATTAGTGTTTTTTTAACTGTGTTATTCATAAAGTACCCCTACCTATCTGCTTACGAATAATAGTCTATCACAATTTGGAAATTTTATAAAGTGAAGGGGGCATGGAGTGGGAGGGATTAAATAAAAAATCCCTCTTCTGTATTTAGAAGAGGGGAGTTGGATTAGTAAAGTTCGATGAGTTTTAAGACAAACTCACTTGAGTTTTTCGCTGCTAAAGGTAAAAATTCTTCATAGGATAAGTCGGCCCCACCGTCAGCTTTATCAGAAATTGAACGAATGATGAGGTAGGGAATTTCGTTTAAGTAGGCAACCTGTGCCATTGCTGCACCTTCCATTTCTACGGCCGAAACTTCACCGAAATGATCTTTAATTTTCTGTGCTGTTTCACCACCAGCAACGAATTGGTCACCTGATGCGACGTCTCCTTCTACGACTGAAATGTCAGTTAGAGTGCTGGCCGCTTTCTTTGCAGTTGCTAAGAGTTCTTGACTTGCTGGGAAAAAGTCGATCCCTAAACGATCAATTTCACCTAATTTTCCACCAACCGCTGTTGTATCAAAATCATGTTGTACTGCTGCAGTTGATAGAACGATATCACCTTGATTTAATTCAGGATTTAGTGTTCCGGCAACACCAGAATTAATTAGGGCCTCCACATTAAATTGATCGATTAAAAGTTGTGTACAAGCAGCCATATTGACTTTACCAACTCCTGAACGCACTAATACGATTTCTTTCCCATCAATTGTTCCACGATAAAACGTCATATTGGCGATTTCAACAGTCTCTTGAACATTCATTTTTGATTTAATTATTTCTACTTCTTCCTCCATTGCTCCGATAATCCCTAACGGCTGCACATCCTTTGCTGATGAATTTGAGCATCCAACCATTGCTGTTAGTGCGATAACCGCAATAGCACATAAAGTTATTAATGATTTTTTCATGTTGTAAAACTCCTTTAGTTATAAATTGACAATTGTCCTCACTCATTGCCATTTATTTATAACATGGTTTATGCATTTCATCAATCAAAAATATACATTTTTCTACAAGATAGTTAGTCGATTTTTGTTTTTTATCGATAAAAATCCTTTAATAAGGAAGAAATTTAATAAAAAAAGGTTTTTTACACCTTATATGTAAATAATGATAGAACGCATAGATAGGGTGTGGTAATATTAGGATATTAAAAGGGAACTAAATGAAAAAAAGGTTGATGATTTTAATTCTATTTATGGTATTTGCTGAAGAAGAACTTTTGTCGGCCGTTGAAACGGTGAGCATCGTAAATCATCATGAAAATGTGATTAAATATAAGGTTAATTCTAAATTAAAAGATAAAGTAAATCTTTCAGATTTTGATGACTTCATTGAAGGTAGCACCGAGGACATTAAAATAATGGTTCATGATGGGATGAAGAAAAAATTTTATTGATAAAGGGGACTTAAAATGGTAGAGCAAATTTTAAATGATTCAGAAATTGTAGCGATTTATCATGAAATAGAAAAAATGGAAGTAGAGACCGGAGGTTGGGCATATCATAATCTTACACATGTTAAAAATGTAGCGAATTTAACGGAACAATTACTTCGTCATTTAAATCAAGATGAATTTTTCATTGAAGAAGTTAAAGTAGCGGCTCTCTTACATGACATTGGTAGTCTAGATGGGAAAGCAGATCACGCTCAACGGAGTTACGAATATGCTAAAAATTATTTTAAGCATCACCGTTTAAATTTAAGACATGAAAAACTTATTCTTGATGCGATTAAAGAACATAGTAATGGTTTTGAATGTAATAATCTCATGACACTTGTTCTCATTCTTGCAGATAAACTTGATATTACAAACCAACGTCTTGCTCCAGCAGGTTATCAGATTGATGGATTAAATGAAATCCAATACATCGATAGTATCGATGTATCCATTATTAATGGGGCACTCTATGTCCATTTCATCACACAACCAGACTTTAATAAAGAATCTTTTGAAAAATTCTATTTCTCTAAGAAAGTCTTTCAGGCGATTAAATCTTTTTCAACAAAACTAAATCTAAACTACCATGTCAAACTGAATCAACGAGCCTGGGACATTAAATAAAAAAATATGTTTTAAAATTAAATAAGAGAGGTTATTTTATACCTTGTGAAAAAATAAGGGGTTAAGTGGATCCTAAAATATCAAAAGATAGGAGGAAGGAAATGAAACAAAAGGAAGACGATAAACTTTTTTTCTTCATAAAAATAAGTAAAATAAAAACAGATAAAGATTACTTTATTTTAGTCGTTCTTTTTATATGCTTTCTTTATGCGATTCCTATACAAAGGATGGGGTTTTATGACTTTTGTTTTGAGGAAATGAGAGTGAAGAGAAGTTTAGTCGATATCATTATTATTTCTATTATTTTATTTTATGTATTATTTTGTTCGAAGAATTTTAAGAGGGATAAGTAAAAAAAGTTAGGGAGATTTTAATAGTTTTAATGTTATTCATTATTGTTGTAGTAGGTTCATTTAAATTACTTCCTCATCTTGGTGATGATACTCTTGTGGGGAAAAAAGCTTTTCAAGATAATGAAAAAGTTATTTTTGGTGATTTATTTTTTAATCTATCTTATCTGTTGTCGTATCTTCATGTTGAATATAGAATATTGGGACATTATTTAATCCTTAAAGATTGGGAGTTTAAGGGAATTAGAGGTATTACTCAGAAGAAGTTAAGTGAAAGTTATTAAGTGAGACGACTTAGGAAAGCGGATATTAGATAAAGGAGTCAAAGGAGTGAAAAATATTAATGAGCCTTTAATGTTTTGGGTCAGGGTTATGTGTGTTAAGGGATGTTAAAGAGGTGATTAAGCTGATCTTAACATAGGCGAAAGATAGATGTTTATACTAGTTGATGGATGAAAGGGGCACGACATGAGTTGGTGTCTTTTTTTATGCCTGTTATTAGGCATGTGTGTTGAAAAAGATTATCGCAAGTTGTGATATTTTTTCACGCTTCTTGATTTGTTAATCACGAAAGGTAGATGCGATCGTAAGAAATTCGTAAGGTTTTTGAAAGACGCCGTTAAACAACTTTCTCATCAATGATGGTTAAATAAAGGTATCCGGAAATAAGGGTTGGACCGGAGTAGAGAATGAGGAGATAACAGAATGGGTTGATTCAATGGATGGAAACCCGTATCTCTGTTTTCAAATACATCATTTATGAGAGGGCGTGAAAAAATGAAACGAGCAAAAATTTTTTTAAGAGGGATTGTTTTAATCACTTTAATGGGATTACTATTTCATTTTGGACAAGGAATATTTGATCCACAAGAGAGTTTATCTCTCCAACGACACTCAAATCAACAACCTGTTTTTGATCTTAATGACTATCAACCCGTGGACGATTCTTCATGGAATATTCAGAGTCGATATGCTTTGCTTGTGAACCGAGAAACCGGACGTGTCTTATACCAACGAAAAGCAAACCAAAAGATGTATCCGGCATCTTTAACTAAGATCATGACTGTGTTAGTGGCCATTGAGCAATTAGAAGAGGAAGAGATGACTGTTATTTCTGATTTTACAAATTTATATGAGTCGGGGGCGGCGCTTGCTGGATTTTTCCCAGGAGAGACTGTTCGTGCGATCGATTTACTGTACGGAACCATGCTTTCATCAGGGGCAGAGGCGGCAGAAAGTTTAGCACAGAATATTTCGGGTTCTGTGGATAATTTTGTTGCATTGATGAATCAAAAAGCACGAGAACTTGGAATGAATCAGACCCATTTTGAAAACGTGACAGGACTTCATGACAAAGGACATTATACAACAGCGAAGGATCTCGCCATTTTATTAAATGACGCGCTTTCGAATGAACGATTTAAACAGATTTTTACCGCTATTCAGTATGAAATGCCATCCACAACCAATCACCCTTCAGGTCTATTCATGGCGAGTCGAATGTTCGCTAAATTAAATGATGTGACCTTTAGGGGCGGTCAATTTTTAGGTGGGAAGACGGGATATACAGAAGAGGCGGGCCTTTGTCTTGCGAGTTTAGCGTCAGATGGTGAGTCTGAGTATATTTTAGTTACTGCGGGGGCACCAGGAGGTCCAAGAACTGAACAAACCAACATCTCTGATGCGATTAATTTATATGAACGTTTCTTTAATGAGTAAAGGGATTACCAGCTGGCAATCCCTTTTTCCTAATTGAGAATAGTATAGTAGTCTAAACGCCCTTCAACTTTTTGGATAAACCAAAATTCCTTTGAATCAACGATTTCTTTTTTTATAGTAATGATTTGCGTTAATGGATGAGGGGCATATTCGTTAGAAACGAGGCGTTCCTGAAATTCAACCGTATAGATGACTTCATCATCAGAAGGCATCGTAGCAGAGACGACGTGGGCTGTTTCTAATGATGGAGATGATCCCCCTGTTACGAATCCATTTGTTTGAATATAGGATAGGACCTTAGATCTTAATGGTTTAGAAAGTGCGACGTATTGAAGTCCCCCGTTACGATATTGAAGCCCGTGAATCCACAAAGCAAGTGCTTCTTCTTTAGTCAAAGGGGAGAGGACGCGTTGGAAATGAGTGATTTTTTCGTCTAACATGTCACGGGTTGGATAAGTAATGTGAACTTCCGATTTTGTTTCATCAATGGTTGCGAGAAATAAAGTGTTTAACCAGTTAGCACCCACATACAGTTGTTCTGTGCCCAGTTGGTAATCGTAAAGGGTAAACGTAATCGCAAAGGAACCGGAATGGATTTCAAGGTAAAGGGGCGTCTGATTAAGAATAGCGGGACTGTCATTAGAAATAGGGTAGGGCGATAGGGTGAATCCTTGAAGTCGACTTGCAAGAGGGTAATCTAAAGAGGCATTGGCCAATCCATTGAGGTAGGATAAGTATTCTTGTTGTTTGAGATAATTATCAACAGTAACAGAAATGGTTTTTGTTTCTGGGTGATAGGAGTAGTTAGTGCCGCCCATATTTTTTATGAACCATTCGAATGGAACTAGCAATTCCTGTTTATGATGAATGAGTTTATAGGGACAATCCGCAGCCGTCTTGTTTAAAAAAATCTGCTTTTCATCTGCCGCATGGACAGGAGGGCGCCCAAAATTAAAAAGGATAAGGTAAAGAAAACCGAGTATGAATAGCAAAGAAAGTCGTTGTTTTTTCATGAAATATTCCTCATTATTAGTTGTCATTTATGTTGGGTAAGAAAATTAGGAGTCTTCATCTAACGGATAAATTTTTGTTTATCTATAGCTTGTCCTAAATAGGAGGCACTTATTCTCATTAAAAGTGTTAAACGCTCGAATAAAAATTGAGAAATATTGTAAGAATAAGAGTACTATAAGATAGGGAATGATATTATGAATTTAAAAAAGGAAGTTGCGCATCAACCATTTTCATGTGAAATTGCAGGCGCTAAAACGGCCGTTATTTTTATCCACGGAATTTTAGAAGGTCCGTATCAATTTCATGGATTATCTGAGAAAATTTTAGACTTAGGGGTTTCCTCATTTGGTCTTTTACTCCCAGGTCATGGAGGAAGTGCGAGACAGTTTGCGAAAAGTCATCGTCGTCAATGGGTCCGTTATGTCGATTGTCAAATTGAGGCGATTTCAAAAAGATATCCACAAATTATTTTGGTCGGACATTCAATGGGGACTTTGCTTTCATTACTTGCTTGTCGTAAGCATCCCTCGATTATTGGTGTCGTTTGTTTAGCAACCCCTTTAGCAGTAAAGGTCAATTTAAAAGGGTTTATTTGTTCATTAAAGGTTTTAACCGGGCGATATAGTCAAGAGGATGATTACGTTTTGGCCAGTTATCGGGCATGGAGTATTTCGAAGGGATCGTGGGGCGATTATCTTCATTGGATTCCAAGGTATTTGGATTTATTTCATTTAATGTACGAAACGAAAAGAGAGCTTCCTTCGGTGAGACAACCTTTGCTTTTTATTCACTGTCAACAGGACGAATTTGTCCGCGGTAAAACCACAAAAATTTTAAAGAATAAATTGAGAGGACATGATTACGAACTGCTTGAATTATGCGAATCGGGGCATTTCTACTATCGAAATGATGAGGGGACACAATTAGAAGAGGCAATCTTAGCTTTTATTACTAAGTGTCAACAACAACATAATAAAAAAAGATGACTTAGGTGGTCATCTTTTTTTTGATTTATTTTACCCCAACGATACTAAATAGGCTATAAGGATGGTTTTTATGTTTTAATGGCTTGTATCCCGAATAAAACTTACGTCCGAGAACGTCTTTTAGTCCGGCATCTGTTAAATGAGTCACCATTTCATTAATTTTAAATCCATGATGTCCTTCAAAATTTGGTTCTTCAGAGTAAAAGGCTCCGTTATCACGAAGTAAATCGACAATAATGAGTTTTCCATGTTTTTTTAAATAACTCGCTAACTTATTGATGATAGGTTGGACGTCTTTGATAGGACTCATCACCATGGCGGCGTAAATAACGTCAAAGGTTTGATCGAAGTTAGACGTTAGAATATCTCCCGTAAATGTTTTAATATGACTAATATGATGTGCTTTAAGTGTGTTCTCGAAGACTTCTATGTCTTGTTTTGAGCTATCCACCATGAGTCCTGATGCGATTTTGTGTTGTAGATTTAAGGAGATTAGACCTGTTTGACATCCGAATTCCATGACTTCAAGTGGACCATGACCGATATAGCTTTCAATTTCTTGACTAATCGCATGTACGCGTTTTTTACAGATATCTGTCTCTGTTTTTTCTTCAACCTGATTGAAATTCAAACTTTATCACTCCCTTTAAAAATTTTCGTAATAGTACTATTCTATCACATTTCAGTTGTTTTAGAAGTTTTTAGAGGAGATTACTTATCATCATTAATTGACAGTGGCCCCTTCAGCTTAGTGACTGTTGGGGAGAGAATTTGTTGTTTTATTTTATAAAAAATGGGGCATAATTTTAGGACAGAGTGAATAGAATGTGGTATCAAACGCCAGGATGGAGGAGGAGTATTCGTTTGAATCAGTCTATAGACTTAGCCCCGTAATGGTGGTAAGATAATGGCAACAAGAGGTCGATGTGGCGTTGAATAAAGCTTTGAATAGTTTATTGTCTAATTAGACCGTTCTTCTATCATCCTAATCAAACAACTGAATCCGTTTCATCAGGGGTGAAAGTCATTTACCTTATTTAAAGAAGCTATTTTGTATGATGAAATAATATTATTTAAAGGGAGAGTTAAGAGATGTTAAAGCGTAAGTCAATTAAAGAAGTCGTTGTAGAGGGAGTAGGCGCCATTTGGTTTTTTTTAGCGCTCGTTTCAACGGTGGTATTAATTGTACTAAATTGTACTCCAATTTATCGATATGTGATTAATCGGTACCAATTAACAACGATAACTGGGTTATCAGAGGAAAAACTAATGCTCAATTATAAAAGTATGATTTCCTATTTACAAAGCCCTTCACGTGGGATGTTACAGTTACCGGATTTTTCAATGAGTGAGGCGGGAATGATACACTTTGCGGAAGTTAAGCATATCTTTCTTGTGTTATACGTGATTGTTCTGTTATTTATTCTAGCATTTGGGGTATTTCTTGTCACACGACATCATCATAAGGATAAATGTATTTTATCGACGTTTAATCGAGGGGCTAATTTAACCTTCTTAACGTTTGGAATTTTAATCTTCTTTATTACTATCAATTTTTCGGGAACATTCACTGTGTTTCATAAACTCTTTTTTAATAATAATTATTGGATGTTTGATTATCGAACAGATCCTGTTATCTTAGCGTTACCTGAGCAACTATTTATGATTATTAGCATCATTATTATTATGAGCTTATTCGCTATTTGTGGATATATTAAGTATGTTTATTATAAAGGAAAGAAAAGTCTAGCTGCTCGTTAGACTTTTTTCATCATCTATGGATGTGAACTAGGAGGGATACGATGATATTTCGTGGACGAAAGCTATTTAACTTGAAAGTTGGTTTAGTATTAGCAGGTGGAGGGGCTAAAGGGGCCTACCAAGCAGGAGTCATACGCGCATTGTGGGATCTAGACTTAATTAATAATATCGATGTCGTATCCGGCGTTTCAATTGGTACATTGAATGCCCTTTGCTTATGCATGAAAGATAAGGATTTGATCGAACGTAGCTGGCGATCACTCTCGTATTCGAAAATCGTTACTAAATCGGACTCCATTAAACTTAGTTATCTGAGTGACCTGATTAAACGATTTACAACGCATACCGGTGATTTCACTAAAGCTTCCGGTCTTGAGTTAAGTGAGTTAGGATTAATCTCGCAAAAAGGTATCCGTGATTACATTCAGGAGTTTGTAGACGTTGGGACACTAAATCAAACGAAGATAGAGGTTTATTGTTGCGCATATAACGTGACAGATGGTTATCCAGAATATTTTAAATTAAACGAGTATAGTGAAGAAGAGGTCATTGATATTACACTCGGCTCATGTGCGGTTCCGTATATTTTTCCATCAATCACGTTTAAAGGAAAGCAGTATGCTGATGGGGGGATTAATAATCCTCGATACAGTCGGGCTAATGCGGATAATGTCCCCATTGCCCCGTTAAAAAATCATGATTTAGATTTAATTATTGTAGTCCACTTAACTTATACGGATAAAGTCGACCGACGACTTTATCCACATGCCCGCTTGATTGAGATTTATCCCTCTAACTCATTAGAATTAATCAATGGATCAGGAACTCTAAACTTTAATCAGGCATCAATTACAGAAAAGATTCAAATGGGTTATCGGGATACATTAGTAACTCTTTCCCCGATGTTGATTGCCCTTTTAAAGGGAAAAGACATTACGCCATATATTAGACAACACGCTAAATGGAACGAACAATTTTTAAAAAAATACCAAAAGTAAAGACCATTTTTTATTCATGAACATAAACTATATAAGTCTATATACCATGCACAACGGATGGCATATGTGATAACACGCCCTGTATTCAATGGCTTACTTGGAAGATGCCGAGAATCAAAGATGGGGCCAGTGATAACAGAACCGATACTTTTTTGACAGGGTTAACAGGTCTAGTTGTATCATCATCTGATGGGTGTTGGAATTAGGTCTATAAAGGATGAAGGGTGGTTTTGTTTATATGTAAATGGGTTTGATAAAAAAATAGCTTTTAACGTTGGGCGGGAGTCTTTTCGGTATTGCTAAAAGTCCTTATATTAATGGGTAGGAGGAAGGTTATGATGTTAACCTTAACGTGTTTAATTATATTTTTACTCCTTATATTGAAGCTATCCGGCGCTATTGTAAAAGCGGGGTTTAAATATGGATTGCCCGCTTATCTTCTCTATAAGTTTGTGGAATATCAAGGGGAAATCGGTTAAGCTAATGGGGATGGATAAGGTTTAGGTAATCGTCTCATTCTTTTTCCCCTTAGGTCTATTTTGAAGCGATGGCAGGATTGTCATCGTTTTTATCTTAAATTTTTTAATGATTTAAGGACTTTATCATAAGATATAAGGAGGGAGAGAAGAAATATTAAGAATCTCGTTCGTTAGACTTGATTATCTCGGATTATTTTTTTATGATAGAGAGGTAATGTCGAAATTTGACCACTTGGGGAGAAAGTAGGAAAGCTATGTTTATTGTAAAGGCGGCTGTTTTATTTAGTTTTATTTTTCTAACAATTAGGAGTATTCGATCGATTATTAGACGTGAGCGATTAATCTCATATAAAAGATATGTAGAGGGAGTAAAATCGGGGATTGCGGAATTAAATACTGATATTGTTCAGGTAGCGACGGAGACGTATCAGGAAGCGGGGATTGTTGTAGATGTTAGCGCACTGATTAATCGGATTGTTCGATTAATGGGAATGGCATTGGTCTTCCATCCTGTGATTGGGGCCTTTATTTATCAACGTCCTGGGGTGACAATGGCCTGTTTTTTATTATCGATGTTTCACTTAATTGGTGATTTTGCCTTAGAACAGTTAATTGCCGGAAAAGAAAAAGCGAGTTATTTTATGATTGGGTATTTAACCGATCACTTGGTGTTGATTTTAAATATTGTTATTTCGGTACTTATGGTAATTTATTTATAAATGACGAAAGCCACGAAGGGGAATCCATCGTGGCTTTCTTTTTGTTTAGGAAGTAGAAAGAAGGCTAAAAGTTAGAATTACTTAGCATATAAGACTATAGATAGCCGTTTATTATATTGTCCTAAAATATTAAAATCATACCTCTAATGATAAATAGTGTTAAAAAGTTAAGTGTAGATGATCAGAATAATAGGAAAGATAAGTTTAATGAATAGGACGAAGAGTAGGGTAATTCCTAAGAAGAGGTAAGCCTTAGAGCGACCACTAGTCTCACGCAAGCGATGACAGGTTTTAATTAACCGCTCCTTTTTCCTATCCGTCAAAAGATCATAACAAAGAGAGAATCCATTAATCAGAAGCAACAGCGTGGCTAAACCCAAGTGTGCCTTTAAGAAAATAATTAGAAATAAACCGAGTAAAAGGCTAGAATAGACCATCACCTTTCGAATCTTCAAAAATAAACTTATTTTACCAGTTAAATCGTCCATGGAATCCTCCCTAGTTTAAAATTGCTTGCCCTAGAAAAGTTTAATAGTAATCTTTGGCATCGATAGGCAAATCGAGAGTTTTCATAAAATCCATTAACTGCTCAGGGCGACTTGCGCCGGCCAATGCACACATTGGCAGTGTTTGCGTCGTTAAATAACCCATGATGATTTGTGATAGCGTTGCGTCATACTTTGTTGCTAAATGATTTAAGTGATGAGCAAGACGAAGATTCTCTTCTGTATAGTATGGGCTTTGACTCACATCAACGCCATTGTTAAGCTTTGTAAAGAATCCGCTACATAAACTAAAATAAGGCATAGCTAACACGTTGGATTCCTTGTGGAAGGCTAGCATTTCCTCATCCATCGTCACCATTGTTTCATCGGGATAAGGTGCCATCGTGTTAGAAGCTACATTATAAAGTGCTTGATTAGCAACGAATCCGCGGTACCCTTTTTCTTTACAATAGTCCATGGCCTCTTTTATTCGCGCAGTTGTCCAGTTTGAACAACCGTAATATTTTATTTTTCCGGCACGAACAAAGTCCTGCATCGTTTCGATGAGTTCGGCAACAGGACGATTTAGATCATCACGGTGGTAAAAATAAATGTCCAAGCAGTCAATTCCGAGGGCCTCTAAACTTTTATTTAAGTCGTAGGTCATCTCTTCTTTACTGAGTCTGCTCGTGTTCATTTCGTTTAGTGGGGGATGACCTCCCTTTGAAATGATAACTAAATCCTCATGATGTCCTCGATGTTTTAACCAATCACCGATGACACGTTCAGAACGGCCAATTTCCCCAGCAACCCAATCGCTATAAATACGGGCAGTATCGATGACATTTCCACCTAGTTCCACATATAAATCTAGCATTTTAAAGGCCTCTTCATTATCCCAAGCAATTCCGGCATTTGCGGTTCCAAAGCCAATTGGACATAAGGATAAGGTCGTATCTTTAATTTGAATTCGTTTCATAACTTCACTCCTTTAGGCGATATCGTTAAAATTATGTCATGACTTTAACGATGAGTCTAGACATCAGGGAAAAAAAGGGTTCCTATTGTTTAAATTTTGAGAAGTTCCTTAAGAAAAACAAGAGGTGCGCATTGTTAGCGCTAAGCGATGCACTGTATAAAAGCGAACCGTGTGAAGGGTTCGCTTTTATGGTTATCGTATTGAATTAAAATTCTTGAAAAGGTTGTTCAGGAGAAGTAGAAGGATTCGTAAAGTCGAAAAACCATTCTTCTAAAAACTCTTCAATTTCAGTTGGAAGGTCCCCCGGAATTTGAGAATCAAAGTAATAAGGGTTTCCATTCATGTAATTTGCGATAATTTCTTCGCGAGACGGTTGTGGTTGTTTCAGCGTATAGTAGGCAATCGTTCCAGTAAAAAGGCACGATAGTGCACTGACAACAAGTAATCCCGTCAGCAACGAACGATTATCTTTTCGTAAAGTATCTAACCCCTTTTTAATTGAGGCCCCCATTAGGTGAGTCATAGAATCAAACAGTGTGCGCATCATTCGTGTTTCTGATTCGACCTTCTCCTCCTGATACTCGTGTGATCGCGTGTCCGTTGTATGCATTAAAATCCCCTCCAATAAACGCTTAACCTTAGTATATCATTATTACGTCCTAAAAAGTGTAAGAAAACTTTATTTTATTGGTATAAATAACTTTTAAACCCTGTGAATATACTGGGTAAAAGAGAGGAGGAGAGAGAATGCAATCACTCGATACGTTAGTTAGTCAGTTGTCGTTAGAGGAAAAAGTAGCACTCTGCTCGGGAGAAGATTTTTGGCATACTAAATCAATTCCTCATGTTAATATTCCGAGTCTGATGATGTGTGATGGTCCTCATGGGCTAAGGAAGCAACCCGGGGATGCTCATTTTTTAGAGATGAATGATAGCGAAGAAGCCATCTGTTTTCCAACGGCTGCCACGACAGCCTGTTCGTTTGATGTCCAGTTATTGAAAAGATTAGGGCAAGCGCTTGGGGAGGAGTGCCAAGCTGAAAAGGTAGGTCTTTTACTCGGTCCTGCCATTAATATTAAACGTTCGCCGTTAGGAGGAAGAAACTTTGAATATTTTTCAGAGGATCCTCATTTAACAGGTGAGTTGGCAACCGCGTATATTTTAGGTTTACAGCAAAAAGGGGTTGGAGCGTGTCTCAAACACTTCGCTTGCAATAATCAAGAAAGTTATCGGATGACGGCGAGCTCAGAAGTTGATGAGCGGACGTTGCATGAAATTTATTTTCCTGGATTTGAGAAGGCAATAAAAGAGGCAAAGCCTTGGAGTGTGATGTCTTCGTATAATCGTTTAAATGGGGAGTATGTTGGCGAGTCTTACTCGCTACTAACGAATCTTCTAAGAGATAAATGGGGATTTGATGGATTTATAGTCAGCGATTGGGGTGCCGTGAATGACCGGGTTTCTGCTTTAAAGGCGGGGATGGATTTACAGATGCCGGGTCATCATGGAATGAATGACGATGTTTTATTAAAGGCAGTAAAACATAACGAAATAGATGAAGAAGTTTTAGATCAGAGTGTGAAGCGCCTATTAAAAAAGGTTTTTAAGTCTTATGAGAATAATAAGCAGGTTGTAGTTAGTAAAGATCAACACCATCAACTGGCGAAAGAAATTGCGGTAGAGAGCGCGGTCTTATTAAAGAACCAGGGGGTATTGCCACTTAAAGAATCGGGAAATCGACTTGCGTTTATTGGGGAGTTTGCCAAGGCGCCGCGGTATCAAGGTGGGGGGAGTTCGCATATTCACCCTTATCAGATAGATACGGCATTAGAAGCGGTGAAGGGGATAACGGATGTGTCGTTTGCTCAAGGGTTTTTACTCGAGGACCACCCGCTTAATGAGCGTTTATTACATCAGGCGATTGAGTTGGCAAAATCGTGTGACGTTGCTGTTATTTTTGCAGGGTTGCCAGAATCCTTTGAAACGGAATTTTATGATCGTCCCCATATGAAGTTACCTGCTGTTCAAAATAAACTGATTCAGGAGGTTGCGAAGGTTCAGAAAAATACGGTTGTTGTTCTTCATAATGGAGCACCTGTGGAGATGCCGTGGGTGAATGAAGTAAACGCCATTTTAGAGATGTATTTATCTGGCGAGGCTGTTGGGGAAGCGACGGTGGATTTATTATTTGGTCGGGCGAATCCATCAGGGAAGTTAGCGGAAACGTTTCCTCTTCGTTTAGAGGATCATCCAGCTTACTTATCCACAAAAGTGGTTGACCATCGCGTGTATTATAATGAGCGTCTGTTTGTGGGGTATCGTTATTATGATGCAAGAAAGATGGATGTTTTATTTCCGTTTGGTCATGGATGTAGTTACACGACTTTTCAGTATGATCAATTAAAGCTCAGTCGGGGACAAATAGCTGAGGATGAGCCGTTGGTGGTTCAGGTGAATGTAACGAATACAGGAAATTATTTTGGTAAAGAGGTTGTCCAACTCTATGTTGAAAATCCCACTGGTGATACAATTCGTCCAGTGAAGGAGTTACGTCAGTTTAAGAAAGTTGCATTAAGTCCTAAACAGACGCAGACGGTGACTTTTACGTTAACTAAACGTGATTTTTCATATTATCATCCGACGCTTCATGATTGGTATGTAGAGACGGGGGAGTATGGAATCCTTTTAGCTAAATCATCGAGAGATATTGTTCTTAGGGGAACCATTAAAGTAAAAGGGAAAACAAAGTTACCAACAGGAATAACGACGAATACAACGTTTAATGAACTTATTAAAAACCCGAAGTTGAGTCAAATGATAACGGAATTAATTGAGACGATGAAAGAAGATTATCAATTAGATATAGGGATGATCCAAGAGATGCCTATTCGCGCCCTTGCAAGTTTCCAAGTCGTTGATCAAGAAATGGTGAATCGATTAGTCACCATTTTAAATATCTTAAACAAATAACGCATAAAGGTTGGAACAGTTTGGAATATTAAGACTGTAACTTAATATTAAAGGAGGCGCGTGTTATGAAATTAGCACCTGCTCAGTTACATAGTCTTAATGAATTAAATTTAAAACGAGGAAGTACGCTTACGAAGGCAGCGGTTTATAAAGATCACCTTAAATCGAAAAGCAAAGATGAGCAAACTCGTTAACCTGTTTAATGGCCATGTATTCTTTTAATGTATTGAAGTTACTAAAAACCACTCCTTAAGGAGTGGTTTTTAGCGAAGACCGATAGAGTGAAGAGGGTTAGGAGTCATTATTTTAAAAGAGGATAGATTCCTTTGTTCACGTTGCTATATTTTATCAACAGGTACTCATTGAGTTTTTGGTTGATGCATCTCGCTAGTTTAAAGGGAGGATCATTATTTTTGAACGCGAAAAGCCCACGTCAATGATCAGTTGGCGTGGGCTTTAAAATAGGAGCGTAAAATCAGATAAAAGGAGGAACTTTGGTTAGAAGATTAATCTCTAACCATTTATAGTTTTTACAATGTAATATAAACTATTTATTAATTAAGAAAAAAAAGTTATAATTTTTTATAGCGAGATAAAAATAGGAAATTTTTTCATATTTCATAAAAAACTAATACCATCCCTTTGTTTCATTGGGTGATTAAAAGGGGGGGAAAAAGAATGGGGTTAAAAGCAAAACGAAATCTTTGGTTGTTAATTGGGGTTATATTAGCGGTATTTATTCGGATTTCAATCCTATTCCCAGGTGTTAATTTTGTTTTAGCGTTCCTATGCTTCATGCGAGCTTATACGTTGCAACGACAGGTGAGAAATGCAGAAGTAGGTTAAAAGGAAACAGAAAAAGCATTCTAATTGAACGACGCCCTAAGGGGACGTTTTTCATTAGAATGCTTTTGTTTATTTTAAAAGAAAGAAAAGCAATGGGGAGAGAAGGAGGAAAGGGAAGATAAATTTAAGAAGTGAAGAGAAAAGTTTAGGGGTTAGCGACGGCAGGGCGACAATAAGGAATAGAATAATTAAAAGTAAAAACCCGATGTTTGATAATTTGATTTCCTTCAGAACATTAATGATTGTTTTTTTGAAATCGGCAATCATAAACGTGCCATCCTCCTTCTATTAATTTTAATTATTTGGAATCATTATCTGTAAAATGAAGTTCGTAATCCTCTGTTAATCCTTGCGTTAAAGAGGTATCTAGTTTTCCTTCGTAAACTACTTCATTTGTTTTTGGATTGATGATGGCAATAAACTCTGCACTTGATGTGTTTTTACGTCCGACGTATGTGACATAAAGGAGATCATCGTGGGAAACCATCGATTTTATATAACTTAAATCATACTTTTCATTTAATGTCGCAAGAAATTTAGGTTGAACCATTTCGACCAGCTCAATCGATTTCGATTCCTCATTGACCATACCTTTAACTAATATATCTGCTAGATTGAAGAAGTAATCGTTATTTAATGGAACAAGCTCATTGATAGAGGCATTTTCATCTTTATAAGATAATGAATAAACCGTCGATTCATTCGTTTTTAAGTTGCGTACTTTTAATTGTCCAAGTGATAAATCTACCTCATACATCTTACCGCCTTCTACAAAAATGGCAGGGTAGTTAGTTGCTGAAAATTCCTCTTCGAATTTAAGTGTTAATTCTAATGTTTGAGGATTTAATTGATAGATTAAAAGTTTATTATTTTTATCTGCTAACTGACTATAAATTCTTGTGATGTAATAATAGTCTCCCTGATATTCAGTTAAATATTCATCTAATGTACTTTCTCCGTAATTTAACTCTTTTAAGATAATATCTTTTTTAAGCACTTCGCCTGTACTCAATTCTTTTGAGCGAAGTCTTAAAAGAGGCTCTTCATTCGTATAAAGATAAGACGAGTTAAAGTCTGCAAGCACAATATAATCTGTTGTTTCAAGTTTTGTTGCCCATCCTAAATGACGAAATAAATCGCGGTTATTTAAAACCTGTTCACCAGCACCTCTTAAAGGGTCATACTTTGTTTTTGTCAGTTGTGCGCCATCATGGGTTAAGACAACCTTTGAGTATTGGTTGGGCCCCGTTTTCGCAATGGCTTCGAATTGTAAATCGGCTAGAAGATTCGCATCGCCCGATAATGTTTCAATTTTATACTCAACGTTTTCTGGAACCTCACTCTTAGGTGCCATAAATCCAAGGGCCGTTAGTGATAATAGGCCAGCCGTACCTAATCCAATCATATGATATAACTTCATTTCTCTCACCTCACCTAAATTGAAACTTTCTTATTGATTAACCATGTACATAAGCCCATCGTCAGTGCACTCATAACAAACACAAATCCGTAATCGACGATTAAACGTTCATCCATATATAAGTATAGTGTTTTAGTGTAGAGGAAGAGAGCGATATTAGCCAATAAAAAGGCACCGCCACAAATAATTCCAATCACTTTTTTTGAACGATCGCACAAGACGAAGAAAGAGATCAGACTAAACATTAAAATAATGAATCCTAGTTTATAAATAAAATCTCCCATAGAAAGTGGTAAAACAAGACCAATTGAGTTAGAGTAATGCAATAAACTCGTTACCGGTTGGGGAGCAATTAACTCTTTAGGGAAGACAAGCGTCATGACAAAACTTAAAATCCATAAAATGAATAGAATTAATCCATAAAAGCAAAAAACCGAGAAGACGGTGACGAGTAATTTAGAGAAGAAGATTTTCAGACGACTTCCTTTAAGTGTCAGTAACATATAGATTCGTTTTGATGCACCAAACCATTCTTTATACCAAAGATAAAAGGCAAAACAAACTAATAGAATGGCACTTAATAAAAAGAGAAGGGGAACGGGTGTTGAATCAAATAATAGTGTTAGACTGACACGACCATTTTCTTTGACATAGGTTTCTAAAGAGCTCTCCATAATTTGTGGGAGAATTTCTTTTTGATAAGTTTTATTAATGAGTTTATAAAATAGGCCGGTCGATACGGCACTTAGTGTGATAAATAAGGTTAACATCCATGGAAGCAGCTTCTTTATCTCAATTTCAATTAGTGTTAAAAATTTCATAATTATACCCCGCTATATAAAGATTTCATTTTTTCAACAATCGTCAATCCTTCTTTTTCAGCCTCATCTTTTGAGAACGTTGCAAATACTTTTCCGTCTTCAAGGAGAACGATATGATCGGCAATGTCTTGAACTTCATCAATTTCATGAGTTGTTAAGATGACGGTTTGATCTTTTTCTAAAAACTCTGATTTAAGTAAATTGATAAATGTTTGACGGGTAAAGACGTCAATTCCACTAAATGGCTCATCTAATAATAGATAAGGGGTGTTTTGGCATAATCCAATAATAATGTTAAAGCGAGCTAAATTTCCCTTTGAAAGTTCCTTTAGTTTTTTATCAGTAGGTACCTTAAAAAATTTAATCATTCGCCACGCTTTTTCAATATCGAATCCTTCATAAAAGACTTGGGCAAATTCTAAGTTTTTAGGAATGGTCCATCCTAAATCATGAATTGGAATATCAGGAACATAGGCTAATTGGTTAATATTTTGTGACGTAATGGGGGTTTGATCAATTAAAATTTCTCCCTTATTAATAGGGACGAGTTTCATGATTGATTTCATTGTCGTACTTTTCCCCACCCCGTTGAGTCCAAGTAAACAAGTAATTGCTCCTTTTTGAAATTGAATGGAAACATCATCGAGAACAACTTTTTTCCCATAACGTTTCGTTACATTTTTCATCTCTAACATAAGAAACCTCCTTTAAAATGCTCATCTGCGTTCTTGAATCAAGTATAGCGTGTAAATATTAAGAAACAGCCATCCAAATTATAAAGAAATTCTTAATAAATTCTTAAGGCGGCGAAGTTTGATAAAGATAAGTGGTGATTTTAAAAGACTAAGATTTAGTATTTCTGTGTTCAAGGATATTTATTAGCATATTACTTAATTTATTTTTGGCGCTATGATATAGTAAAGATAAGAAAAATCTAAGAAGCGGTGGGGGTGTAACGATTGATGTTTAAGGATATTTTATTTAAGTTAGGTCAGGACGAGTTGCACATTTATGATTATTTTACAAAGAAGTTTTTAAACTCAGTTAAGCTTGGGCAAAAGCTTCAAATTGAATGTTATGATGAAATGGTCTATCTTTCAGGTGAATTAAAGAAAGATTCCATGACGGATAAATTATTTTTACACGATCGGAATGGATTTACGTGCTATATTGAATATGGACAAGTGTATGAAAAAGTATGGATTTTAAATGATTAAAGGGACGGCTTTTAAACCGTCCCTTTTTTGGAAGAATTCAGTCTGTTGAGTACGTAAAGTGTGTGCAACATCCCCCCCTTTTTTTATCGTAGAATCGTTCAAGCTATTAGTTTAGAAGAGAAGGTGATTAGGTTTACGGTGAATCAAACAACCGGGTGAGCGTCCGAAATAGAGGGTCATGGGCTCTTGCGTATATCCCTAAGGAGAGCTTAAACGGAAGCTGTATACTGATGATGTTGTGATGGATAAATGAAGTGGACAAGAAATAGGGTGCCCTTTTAGGAAGTAGCTACTACAGTAAACACGTCTTAAAAAAATGGGCAGAAGTGGCAACGATAGAGACTTCAACAAAGTAAAAGCTAGCGCCCTAGAACGCTAGCTAGTAATCAAGTCTTACCACACGATAGATAACGATTAATGGATTCTTACGCCATATGTTAGGATTCCAACTTTCTGATGCGGATAAACATGTCTAATATAATAATCAACATCAACGTCACTGGAATTGCTTTTTTTAATAGATAATGCGTATCTTGGAGTACTTCTAAAATAAAGGGGCTAACGAATATAACGACTGCAGCAAAGATAACATGTAATCCTATAATTTTACAAATTTTTTGATTTGAAGAATAGTTCACATTAAAAAGAATATTAGATTTATATTGTAAAAATCCAATTCCTCCAATGATTAAAGATAATAAACAACAAATGATCATATTTCCCACGAACTCATTGGTCATAACCTATCCCTCCACAAATGTTTGATGGTCATTTAATTGATAAAAGTTTACAGTAATCTAAAGTTTGAACATCTAAATTTTCCTCAGGTCTTGAACTTATCAACACGATATGGTAAAAATTACATGATTATTATGCCATATCGTGTTGATAAGAAGGATAACAATGTTAATTAAACAAATGAAATATTCCTGATTTAAGTGAATAAGTTGAAGAGTATAGGAATTATCCGAAAGCTATAAATTTAGGGGGATTAAAATGAAAGTGTCAAAGAGATGTCCAAAATGTGAGAGTACAGAGATGATTCGCGTAGAGGGGACTGCCGGCCCTTACGGAACGGGGAATAATATAGCAATTGGCGCTACGATTTTTTCTTATGTCAAAGTACCGAGATATGTTTGCTGTGAGTGCGGATACGCCGAAGAGTGGATTGATCCTGAGGATCTTCCAAAATTAAAAAAGAAGTTTGGTTAAAACGTTCTATTACAGGATTAAATATCACCTAAACGTTGTATAATAAAGGGAGTTAAAGTTGGAGGTGATGACATGAAAGTGACAAGTTCGGGTATTGTAAACGGTGTGATTATGGATCAATATGGATGCCGTGGCGAAATGAACGAGTATGAAATGCCGACCTATTCTTTACCCCTTACGATTAAAGATGCCCCTCAGGGGACAGTGTCTTATGCACTGGTGTTAGAAGATAAAGATGCCTTTCCGGTATCAGGATTCTCGTGGATTCATTGGACAGCTGCTAATATTGTGCGAACGGTGATTGAAGAGAATGAGAGTCAAACTGCAACAGATTTCGTTCAAGGTGTGAATAGTTGGATCAGTGATCAGGGGGGAAATACCCCAGCACAGGCTTGTTCCTACTATGGAGGAATGGCACCACCGGATGCTCCACACCTTTACGAACTTCATGTGTATGCCCTAGACAAAATGCTAGATTTAAAACCTGGCTTTTACTATAATGAACTCTATCAACAGATGGAGGGCCATATTTTAGCACAGGAAACCATCAAAGGAATTTATTCAAACTAAAAATAGCCCAGGCTCATGACTTGGGCTATTTTTTGATTTAAAGACTGCTATTGGGTTTGTTTAAAAAGTAACCAGCCAGTGCTGCAACTAAGGCAAGCATCGCAACAATAAAGAATAGTTTCCAGGAGTATAAGAGAATTCGATCTAACGATTTAAAAAATAGACCTAGAATTAAGTTAAGAACTAAAAGAAATGCTTGAATGAAAAATCCTAACACACTAATCACTCTTAATCCATATAATGTTCGTTCCATGAAAAGGCTCCTCCTTCAACGTGAATAATTTTATTGTATCAAGAGAAATCAGGTGAAGATGTCGACAGGAGGAAACTTTTTTAAAATATTTTTTATTTGTGGATAAGTGTATTAAATAATTAGGATAGGGAGAAGGAATAGAGGAAGGCATAGGACTTATTCTTTAGCGTTTATCCACATCTCATGTGGAATGAAAAATATGGATGAATTTGGCTAAGTATTATGTGTGATTTTCGTCGATATTTGTGCTATTATTGACAACGTTCAAACTTTTTAAAACATCATTTTAAAAGTTTTATCATTTTAAAGGACAGTATGAAAGGTATGGGTGAATAATGTTGATTACAATTGGAGCGATGATTGGTGCAGGAAAAACAAGTTTAGCAGAATTGGTGGCTAAACATTTCAATTCGGAAGTTTTTTATGAGAGTGTGGATGATAATCCGATTTTACCTTTATTTTATACAGCATCTGATGAAGAGATTCAAACCAAACGATATCCTTTTTTACTACAATTATGGTTTTTAAACACTCGCTTTAAAAGCATTAAGCAAGCGTTAGTTGAGGATAATAATGTATTAGATCGAAGTATATATGAAGATTGGTATTTTGCAAAGGTAAATAAAGATTTAGGACGTATTTCTGACTTAGAATTCAGTTTATACGAATCACTTTTGAATAATATGATGGAAGAGTTAGAGGGGATGCCTAAAAAGGCACCGGACTTAATGATTTATTTATCAGGAAGTTTCGAAACTATTATTGACCGTATTAAAAAACGTGGACGTGAATATGAATTAGATGAAGGACTTGTTTCTTATTATTACGAACTTTGGAAGGGATACGATCAATGGATTGAGCAGCATTATCAAGCAAGTGAGGTGCTAGTCATTAATATTGATGAGGTTGACTACGTTAATAATGAAGATGATAAGAAAAAAGTATTAAAGATGATTGAAGATAAATTAAATGAAATTCGTCAATCATCATCAAATGCCTAATAAAATAAAAGAGAGCCGGGTCCTAATGGGACCCGGCTTCTTTTGTTTCCTTTTGCAAAAACTTATCACTTGTTAGTTTAATTCCAATGGCACCAATTGGAGCTGTAATTAGCACACTTAAAATAGCGATTGCTTGCATAATTTCTCCGCCGGCAACCCCCATTTCTAACGGAATGGCGGCCTTTGCTGATTGAACAGTTGCCTTTGGAAGATAGGCAATCACACAAAATAATCTTTCTTTATAGGAGAGGTTTGTTCCAATTAGGGCAATTAAAACCCCAATCGAGCGAAGGGTTAATGAAACAATTAAAAGGGCGCAACCAATTAAGAAAAATTGCCCGACGAGATTTGGATTAATAGCCATCCCTACAAAGGCGAATAAGTAGAGTTTCCCAACTTTCCAGATTGAATTCATGAGCGCTAAAATAGAAGGGGCGTTATCAACGATGAAATTTCGAATCCAAAATCCGTAAATCATAACTGTTAAAAGTGAATTAAATAATTCAAGGTGAAACTTTTTTTCGATGAAACGTAAAATTAAACAAATTCCAAAACAAATCAAAGTTTTTATATAAATGGAAGTCGTATGTTTTAGAAGGGGCTTGGTAAGAAGATAAAGAAGGTATCCAATAAAGAGACTAAAGATGATGGAAATTGGAATCATTAAAATTTGTAATCCAATTGATGGGGTACGTCCTCCTTGGGTATAAATTCCTAAAAAAGTAGTAAATAAAGTAATGGCTATGGTATCATCCGCACTTGCCCCGACTAAAAGCATTTGAGGAATGGCCTTATCTTGTCCGATTCGACGATCAATTAAATCAATCATAGAGGGAATAAGGACGGCTGGACTAACAGCTGCAATAATAAAACCTAAAATAGCCCCCTGAATAAAATTAAAATGAAGCAGGGGCATCGCTAAAAGGGCGATCGTGAATCCCTCAAGAGTAGCGGGAATGGTACTTAGTAAAATAGCAGGGCGTCCAATTTGTTTCATTTGTTTTAAGCTTATCCCAAGTCCACCGATAAATAAGACGGTAACGAGTGCAATATCTTTTAAGGTTGGTGAAAGTTGAAGAGTCACATTAGGAACAATATTTAAGAAAGAGGGGCCAATTACCATTCCGAGTAGCATCATTCCAATTAATGAAGGTAGTTTAATTCGTTCAAATAAACGACCACTATAATGGGCACCCATACCAATGAGTATTAGGCTAATAAATAAGTAAAAAATCATTCTTTTTTTCCTCCAAATTATAAATGTATGTAGGATGTAAAAAAGGCGTTATAGGTGCTGAAATAGATTCATTGAATCGTAAGTCTAGCAACGTTATCCTAAAAAGTTATATCTATTTGCTTTTTTTATCATACGCTTATTTTCCGTTGATTATCACAAAAAAAGGATGCCCAATAGGGCATCTTTAAGTTGCGTTGTGGGTATTACGATACTTTCGGGGGCATGTTCCCGTTACTTTTTTGAATATTTTAGAAAAGACAAGTGCATCCGTATACCCGACTGAATGTGAAATCTCTTTGATGCTAAGCGTTGATTGTTTAAGAAGTTGACAGGCCTTGTCTATTCGATAATGAATGAGATAATTTTTAGGAGAGTTATCCATTCTTTCATTAAATAATTTTGTTAAATATTTGCGATTGATTCCGATATGATTTGAAATCTCTTCGATCGTAATCGGTCGTGAATAATTGGTTTCAATATATTCGATGGCTTGACGAATATAATCCGATTGTCGATTAGATGCTTTAACTTTAGGCGGTTGTGGCAAGCTGTGGTCACAAAGTGCCCCAAGTAGAGAGTAAAATCCACTGATTGCTTGTAAATCTGCGCTTTTTGGATGTTTAGCAGATTCTAAAATATAATCAAAGCACGTTTCGATTTGTTTGCTATTTTGACAGTTTAAAATAGGTGTTTTCTCCGATAAACCAATTCGCTCTAAATATTCTGGGACGTGTTCACCATTAAAACTCACAAAGTAGTAGGTCTGGTTTATAGTTAACGATTGCACCGGGCGGAACTAAAAAACACGTTTCCTCCACTAGCGTATAATCTTGTCCATCAATAGTTAAGTAGCCAGACCCCTCCGTTACATAATATAAACTATAGTAGTCACGAATCCCCGGTCCCCAAGACTGATGTTTTTCTACTTGACTTGTTCCACAGTAGTAAAGCATAAAGTCTAGTCGTGAGTAGTCAGCTTTTGGTTTGAAGCAGTACATAGTCTAAAATCCCCTCCTTCTCGAAGACATTATACCATATTTTAAATAAGTAAGTAAGATTATTTGTAAGCACTTTTTTGCATATGTTATAATGAGAGTTAATGAAACTGTATGCGCTTTAATAAAAGGGGCCCATCAGTTAATTAGTGTAAAAATGAAGGGAAGTCGTGTTGATTGAATAGAGATTGCTTTTATAAGATTTATGATAATAGACGGGGAGGGAATTTAGTGGAGGTTAGACGAGGAAATGTAAAAGATGTATTGGATGTAGCCCAATTGGCCCTTGTATTGTGGCCAGATCATTCGTTACATGCGATGGCACTTAACGTATTAGAATCGATTCAAGGAAAAGACGCGGCATACTTTTTAGCCATTTTGAATCATGAGGTAATTGGTCTAGCGTATGTGAGGTTAAGACAGGGGGAATCTTATTTAGAAGGTTTATTTTTAAAGGAAGACTATCGATGTCGGGAATATTTAATGCAATTAATTAGGGCCTGTGAACAATGGGCGAATGAAAAAGGAACCAAAACATTAATAAGTGGCCTTAACGTGGGAATGCAAGAGGGGAATCCTATGTATCGTTATGTACATTTAGAGTGGGGATTATATGACCGACCATTGGTGTAAGTTTAAATGGAGCGTTGTCAGTTGACATTCATAGGCAATAAAAAAACAGGTGGATGACTCCATCTGTTTTTTTATTGCCTATCATGTGAGTGGCGTTTAACGTAGGTAATCTCATCATCTGAAACCGTTAGAAATTTATTTTGAATCAGGGGCCGTAAATGCGAATCATGTTTTATCAGGAAAAAAATTTAATCGCATCACGTGGGAAAAGTTACTTGTTGAATAAAACGAATAGGCGATTTCTTTAGTCGGAGACAGTTTAGACGAGTACGGTAGGACGTATCTTTTAGTTTATTTTCTCCTTTTGAGCAATTAGGAATAAATCTTTTGCGCAAGATGTATTCTCTGACTTCCTGTTTGAGTCATAATTTGGGTCATAAGAAAAGGTACCAGTCGTATAGTTCATACATGAAACCGAAGACGAAGGTACCCTTTATTATCGTCTTACCGTTTAATTTCATCAAAGAAATCAGTGTATAACAAGGCAAAGACGATGAATAGAATAATACAAATAGCAGCCGTTCTTCCGTTAAACCATCCCATGTTATCACTTCCCCATGAAAGGATTTAAAGAACTCATTCTTGTACAGTAAAGGATATGCTAAGATAAATTAATAAATGAAACTTTGAATGATTCAATGTAGATAAAAATGGCATGGTCATTAGGACGGATGTATATAATAAAAATAAAAAGGTTGGGGAGATGATGAAATGGAAATTCGCACTTATCAACAGGAGGATGAGCGTGGGTGGTTACATTGTCGGGTGTTATCTTTTCTAGATACAGCCTACTATGATATTGTCCTTAATCAAAAGGAAACCTATAGAAACCCGGCTATTGAACTCGTTGCGATAGAGGATGATAAAGTCATTGGTCTTTTAGATATCGAGTGTGAAGAGAAACCGATGACTCTTTGCACGGCGGATCAGACGTTAGGGGGGATGATTACGCATTTGGCCGTGCACCCGGATTATCGTAGGCAAGGGGTAGGGCAGGCTTTGTTATTAGAAGCACAAAATAGATTAGTTAAGAGTGAGATTACTTATCTCGAGGCGTGGACCCGTGACGATCTATGGGTTCATGAATGGTACCTTCATCAACAATTTGAAAAATTAGGGACCTATTTACATGTTTACATTGAGGGCAGTGATGGGATCGCATCCAAAGTTGATGGATTAATTCCGGTACAAACTTTTTGTCAGTATGTTGGAAAGGATAGTGAGAAGATAAAGAAAAAGTACAAACGTGTTCACGAATGTACCGGGTTTTATAAAAGGATTCAATAGTCATTAAAGCAACCAAAACAATCCGTCCGATTTAGGTGGGAATCTTGGGATTGGAAAAAAACATAAATAGGGGCTTGTAGAAACTGGGGATAGAATTGAAAAAAGGATTCATCCCCCTTTTTAATAGCTTTTAATGCTAAAGGGAGTTCGCGTAGAAAGATTTCATTTCTTTTTTCTGTTGAGGCAGTTCCATCAATTCCATCAAGCCGAATGTAAATATAAAAGTAAGGGTGACCAGACTGATGAGCTAACCATTCACCAACGACCTCATCACGCTTTGTTGTTAGTTGTTCATAGGCAAATTCGGATCCAATGACTAAAAAGAGTTCTCCCGTCTGATCAGAGTGGGTCAATGTGTACCGTCTAGGGTGTAATTGGTATAAACGGTTTAATCGGTTATTGACCCATAACTTATTCTCATTAAAGGTACTCATTAAATCGCCCCCTTCAATGTAGTTTATGATGGGAATTAAAGATTGTTATTTTTTTCGAAAATTTTTTGATTCAAAATAATAATCGCTTTTTTAATGGATACCGACCGCTTCATCCGCTCGATCTCATTAAAAAAATAGTTTGATGGATGAGATAAGACATAAAATAGAGTGAGTCTATCTTGTGCCTTTTTCCACAGTTTGATTCAATTATCCACAGGTTTGGGATAGATTATCCACAACGCTATTCCGCCTACATATAATATCTTTTTTCGACATTTCGAAGGGATAAAACATAAAATAAATGATAATTTTCTATTTTTATGCGTATTAATCGATAAAAATAGAAAATTTGACATTTTAACGGATATAAAACGTTGTATTTAGTTGAAAAGTAAGATAAAATGACAGTGTAATTAAATACGTTGTGGATAGCATTGCGAAGATTAACTATCTTATTGACGGATTAGGACGAATGCTTGATAAGAAATTAATTTTTGTAAGAAACCGTAATGAAACAGTGGAAATTAGGATGAGGGAGTTAAGTCAAACAGGGTTAACCCAATTCAATGTATATCTGTGGATAATTTATGGATCGCTATCATTTCGCATTTAAATCATCCCAACTTAGTACGGTTATATCTAAAAAGTCCTGATATGGCTCTCAGGGCTTTTTAAAGAATTAAATAAAAAAGAGAATTAGGGTTGGGGAGCAATCTATTATGATAAATCACAGGGGAATCCTGTTAGCATATTATCATGGAAAAAGAATCAAACAGTGGATCTGTTTGATTCTTTTTTTTAGTTTAATTAAACAGAGAGCGTATTCATTGAAAAAACAGGAGTAGGACAGGGAAATTTAATGAAAAGGACCTTGTCTTTCACTAGGGAATAGGGTATGATAAGAACATATTTATTTGAATAGTTTTTAGATAGAGGTGCGGTAATTAAGAGTACTATTGAGGAGTGAAGATGTTGATGCAATAGGAAAGGAATTTTCGCCGAAGCCTATAATTGATACTTTAAGATTATAGAGCTGGTGTTAAATAAAATATATTTAACATTGTCACGGTTTAATCATCGTGGAGAGCTATCATTTAAGAATCCCCAATAGGAATCGTGTATTCTTTTTGAGAAGTCTTGAGTGAAAAGCTCAAGGCTTTTTTTATCTAGAACTATTTAAAATTTAAAGAGTAGGGGGAGTATTATGATCAGTTTAGAAAACAAAACAACATGTGCAAGTGTGAAAGAAAAAAAACAGTTTAAAGTTCCACACACGTTGGTGATTGTAACTGCAATTTTAGTTTTGGTTGCCATTGCAACTTGGATTATCCCAGCCGGAACGTATGAACGTGTCGTAAATGATTTAGGAAATACGGTCGTTGTAAATGATTCATTTTCATATGTTGAATCAACACCTCAAGGATTATTTAGTTTACTACAGGCTCCAATCCATGGAATCGTGGGGGCAGCTGAAATTATTGCCTTTTTATTTATTGTGAGTGGTTCGATTGCGATTATTACTAAAACTCGTGCTATTGACGCGGGTATTACTAACGCGGTTAAATCATTTAAAGGAAAAGAATTATTAATGATTCCTGTTATTATGGGTCTTTTCTCATTAGGTGGAGCTGTCTTTGGGATGACGGAAGAAGCAATTCCATTTATCGCCATGTTAATTCCTTTATGTTTAGCATTAGGTTATGACAGTATCATGGCGATGGCGCTTTCTTATATGGGATGTATTGTCGGATTTGCTACGGCAATGTTAAATCCATTTTCTGTTGGGATTGCTCAAAGCATTGCGCAAGTTCCAGCCGGAACAGGTGTTGGTTTCCGTACAGTTATTTGGTTAGTGACAACCATCGTTTCAACCTTATATTTAATGTGGTACGGACGACGTATTAAAAAGAATCCAACTTTAAGTCCAGCTTATGAAATCGATCAAGCTCGTCGTCAGGATATGGATGCAATGGAGTCAGAACAATTAGAATTTACGATGCGTCATAAAGTAATTTTAGCCTCTATCTTAGTTTGTTTAGGCATTATCATTGTAGGGGTCTTGAAATTTGGTTTTGTTATTCCTGAAATTTCTGCGGTGTTCTTAGCGACAGGAATTGTTTGTGGAATCATCGGACGTTTAAGTTTTGATGATATGGCTACAGCATTTATTCACGGTGCAAAAGATATGATTAGTGCTGCTGTTGTTGTAGGTTTTGCCCGCGCGATTGTGATTATTGCCCAAGACGGTCAAATTATTGATACCATTTTATATAATTTATCGAACGTTATTGGTCAATTACCATCATTAGTAGCAGGTTATGTGATGTTCTTTGTTCAAATGTTTATTAACTTCTTTATTTCATCAGGTTCTGGACAAGCGGCATTAACGATGCCAATTATGGCTCCACTTGGTGAATTAGTCGGTATTACGCCACAAACATCAATTTTAATTTTCCAATTTGGAGACGGATTCTCAAATGCGATTTTCCCAACAAGTGCTGTCTTAATGGCTTGTCTTGGTGTATCGGGAATTCCATGGTCTAAATGGATGAAATGGATTTGGCCATTACAATTAATTTTTGGTGCTTTAGCTATTATTTTTATTACTATTGCTATTCTTATGGGATGGTCGTAAGGGGGATTTATCATGAAAGAACAATTAAAAGTAATTAGTGAGTCGTTAAAAGATCGTTTAGTTGAAATGAATCGATATATTCATGACCATCCTGAACTTGGAAATCAGGAACACGAAGCGGTAAATGTATTAACAACTTTTTTACGAGAAAATGGATTTGAAATTAAATGTCCAGTTGCCGGATTAGACACAGCCTTTGAGGCGGTTTATGATAGTAAAAAACCTGGATTATCAGTGGCTTATTTGTGTGAATATGATGCCCTACCTGAACTTGGACACGGTTGTGGACATAATATGATCGGTGTAATGAGTGCAGGGGCGGGTGTTGCATTAAGTAAGGTAATTGATGAAATCGGTGGAAAAGTCTATGTCTTCGGAACACCAGCAGAGGAAACAAATGGTGCTAAAGTTACAATGACAGAGGCCGGATTGTTCAATGGAATGGATGCTGTAATGATGGTGCACCCTTCGGGATTTACGACAGAGAGCGGGACATCGTTAGCAATGGAGGCGTTGCAATTTGATTACACAGGCCGTCCAGCGCATGCGGCCGCCGCACCAGAAAAGGGAATTAATGCATTAAATGCGGTGATTCAATTATTTAATGGGATTGATGCCTTACGCCAACATGTGACGCCAGATGTAAGAATGCATGGAATTATTACGAACGGTGGAGTGGCAGCAAATATTGTACCGGAACATGCAACCGCCCAATTTTATATTCGTGCAGCAACGAAAGAGTACCTAGCCGTTGTGAAGGAAAAGGTATTAGGGATTGCTAACGGCGCTGCTTTAATGACGGGAGCCACTTTAGAGGTGAGTAACTACGAGATTTCATATGACGATTTAAAAACAAATGAACTTCTTTCAGAGACATTTAATGAGAATATTCGTTCATTAGGAATCGAAGAAATTAAAAAGCCGTCTAAGAGCACAGGGTCAGTAGATATCGGAAATATTAGTAATATTTGTCCAACTATTCATCCGTATATCGGAATTGCTGATTGTGAAATTACGGGACATTCTCAACAGATGGTAGATGCAACTGTTACAGATTTTGCCCATGATCGCTTAGTGATAGCAACAACGGCTCTTGCTTATACGGGATATGATGTATTAGCAGGAAATGTTAAATTAAAATAAAAATCATCTTTGGTGTGCACCCCAAATGTTAGACTAAAAATCTAATGTTAGGGGTGCTTTTTTTATTGTTTTATTCTCCTTATAGCGATATTCAAGATACGGCTATTGAAAGGGGAGATACAATGCTATTTATCTCCGTGATGATGTGCATTTAACTTTTTATAATGGGAATCACCGGGATGTTTATCATTTACACAGTTTTTCTATTTTAGATCCATCATCCAAAATGTATGAGCGCTACGTATAGATGTAGAAAAAAATTATAAAAATATCCATAAATATATAAGTTTATTTTGTTTTATGATATATATAAGTATATAAGTCTAGATAAGTTTTTTACATCATAAAAAAACCTTGTGTTGTAGATGAGGTTCTCTTAACTAATCTCTTCAGTTTAGATATTGGTTGTTGTATTAAATGTAGAAAACGGCTCTGTTTTTATATCGTTAGGTAGTGGCATAAAAATACTAGGGAAAGTTTGTTTTAAGGAGGAGCTATGAAAATCAATTGGGATAAGAAGTATACAACAATTGCTGTTTATGCATTAATTGTGATTAGTTTAAGTATCGTATTTAATAATGTGATTTCTAAACTAGATGTTTTTACTGGAAAGTTAAATCAAATCCTGGTCGTTTTCCAACCGTTTATTATTGGATTTGTTATTGCTTATTTATTAAATTTTATTCTTAAGTTTTATGAAGAAAAAGTCTTTAAAATAAAGATGATAAAAAAAATAAGAAATTTTCCTTCCCGAGGATTAGGGATTTTGTTTTCTTATGTGACAGCACTCATCATTGTTTACCTCTTTATGCAATTTGTTCTTCCTCAATTGATTGAAAGTATTAGTGGATTAATTAATGATATTCCACGATATGTAAGAGAGTTAACAAGTCTTATTGAAACAGAACTATATGAAAGAAATATAGATCAAGAATATATGGCCATTATTAATGAAAAATTTGTAGAAATTACTAACTGGGTCATCCAGTTGTTAACGAATATTCTTCCTTTAATAGGAAATATGGTCATGTCGGTAGCCTCAAGTATTTGGAATATTATTTTAGGAGTTATTATCTCTATTTATTTGTTAACGGATAAAGAAAAATTCTTTGCTTTAGGTAAAAAGATAGTAACTTCACTCTTTAATTCAAAACATACAACCATTATTCTTGATTTAGCGAATCGAACTAACTTAACATTTGGAAAGTTTATTGGAGGAAAAATTGTCGATTCGGTGATTATTGGGATCCTCACCCTGATTATCTTGGCAATTTTTAAAATGCCATATATGGTTTTAATTTCGGTGATTATTGGTATTACGAATGTTATTCCATTCTTTGGTCCGTTTATTGGAGCTATTCCATCGGCCATCATTATCTTATTTGTTTCACCTATTCAAGCTTTATGGTTCTTAATTATTGTTCTTGTCATTCAGCAGGTGGATGGAAATATTATCGGACCTAAGATTTTAGGTGATTCCATTGGAATCTCAGCATTTTGGATTTTATTTGCGATATTAGTTGCTGGAAAATTATTTGGATTGATAGGAATGATTATTGGGGTGCCGATGTTTGCGGTTATTTATTCAATTATTAAAGATATTATTGAGGCGAGATTGCGTTATAAAGGATTACCGGTAGAAACGTCTCATTATACGAATTAAAAGGATGCCTTTTAGGCATCCTTTTTTAGTTCCATAAAAATGTAAAAAAGAGAAGTTTTAAAAATAATTCATAAATCGTCCTTTAACGACACATATTAAAAATAACAAATTTTTGAAAGGAAGTAATCGAAATGAGAAAGAGACTTCTTCTAATGACAAGCCTGATTAGCTTTTTATTTATTTCCTCGTTGAATGTTTATGCGAGTGAGTTTATTGAATTTCCAGATGAGCGTTTAGAAGTTGCGATTCTTGAGGAAATGGGGAAAAAGGAAAACGATAAGATTTCAGTAGCAGAGGCACAAAAGGTACAATTTTTACCCCTTTCAAATAAGGGAATTCAAAATCTAGAGGGGATTCAGTATTTTGAAAATGTTAATCATCTACAATTAGGGTTTAATCAACTAACAGACATCACCCCATTACATAAGTTGGATAACCTTAATATTTTAGATTTACAAGGTAATCAACTTGAAGATATTTCCCCCCTAGAAGGCCTAGAACATTTAGTCTCTTTAAATCTTAATGGTAATAACTTAGGAACGTTAGAATCTCTTACTAAGATTCATGGCCTAGGTTATTTGTATGTGAATAATAACCAAATTAAAGATATTTCCCCGACAGCTCATTTGGAAAAACTAGATGTATTTGATTATTCAGGTAATCAAGTCAGTGATATTAGTTGTCTAACCCGATATCATGAATTACGATATGGGGATTTAACTAAACAACAGATAGTCCTTCCTACTCAAAAGGTGAAAAAAGGGAGCGATGTGATTATCGACAATCCAATAAAGACTGTTGAAGGGGGAGTCGAGGATATTACGGTTAAAAACGGAATATATGATGAGTCTACCAATCAGATTATGATAGAAAATGTGACGGAGGATCAAACGGTGGAATACGCCTTTGAAGCGACGATTGACTATCCTAAGTATGGGGGGAAAATTGATTTCACTGGTACGGTGACAATGGATATTCAAACAACATTAGGCGGGTTGCCTATTTTATACGGGGTAGATGATATTGAGATTCCATATGGTAAAGAATTTGATTTATTAGAGGGAGTTACGGCGCAAGATGCTGAGGGGGTAGATTTAACGGAACAAATTGTAGTTGAAGGAGAAATTGATGTTTTTACAGCAGGGGATTATGAAATTATTTACCGCGTAACGGATAGTGAGGGTCAGATCGAAACCGTGCACCGACTTGTGACTGTTGCGACTCCAGTTATCGGAAACCAATCTCCAGTTATTAATGCACAGAATCGTATTGTTAACAAGGGAGATAGCTTTAATCCATTAGAAGGTGTGACGGCAATGGATGAAGAAGACGGCGAATTGACTGCTAACATCGAAGTAATTAATAATACTGTTAATGTCAATGAAATAGGTATTTATGAAGTGACCTATCGCGTACAAGATTCTAATGGGGCGACCACTATTATAACGGTTGATGTAGAGGTACATGATATTCCAACCACCGGATTTTCACTATTTTAAAAAGGGTCTAATTATGATGTGCACCCCAAATGTTAGACTAAAAAATCTAACGTTAGGGGTGTTTTTTCTATGGCTAAATATAGTCCAGAATTCAAATTAAGGATTGTTAATGAATATTTACAAGGGACTTTAGGTTATCGATCGCTTGCTAAGAAATATCAGATTCCAAGTCAATCACAAATTGAAACATGGGTTAGACAGTATAAACAAGAAGGAAAAAACGGATTACAACCAAAAGAAAAACAAGTATATACTGGAGAATTTAAATTAAATGTATTAAACTATATCAAGACAACAGGTGCTTCATATAGCCAAACTGCTATTCATTTTGGAATATCAGATATAGGAACGATTGCGAATTGGAATGCAACGTTTCTAAAAGGCGGTGTAGAGGCATTACTTAAACCGAAAGGAAGGTCTCAAAGCCCTATGCCAAAATTAAAAGCATCTAAACAACCGAAAACTTTAACACGTGAACAACAATTAGAAGAAGAAATTAAATTACTCAGAATTGAGAATGAATACTTAAAAAAGTGTCACGCCCATGGGATTACGCCATGGAACCAAAGAATCAAATCGAGACAAGAATCATCCAAGAATTAACGGCTAATTTTAAATTAAGTGATATTTTAAAGGTCACAAAATTTCCTAAATCAACCTATCATTATTGGGTTAAAAAGATGGCGCAAGAGAATCCAGATCAAGAACTTGAAAATCTTATTTTAAGCATTTTTAAAGAAAATGATGAGAATTATGGTTATCGTCGAATCACAGATGAGCTTCATCATCGAGGTCATCGGGTTAACCATAAGAAAGTCTATCGTCTGATGAAAAAGCGTGGAATTATTTGCGTTAAGTTTAGTCATAAATCACGTAAATATCGTTCGTATAAAGGAACTGTTGGAACAGTGGCTAAGAATCGAATTAACCGCCGATTTAATACCCCTTATCCGTATCAGAAATTGACAACAGATGTGACTGAGTTTAAAACGCAGGAAGGAAAGAAATTATATTTAAGCCCAATCATGGACATGGCAACCGGTGAAATTTTGTCCTATTCAATGAGCCATAAACCTGACTTGAATTTTGTCATGGAATCTCTGAATCAGGTCCTACCTATTCTCAAACAAGCAAAATATAGAATAACCCTTCATTCCGATCAAGGTTGGCAGTATCAACATCAAAAATGGGTTAAAGCATTAAAAACACATAAAATTTTTCAAAGTATGTCACGAAAAGGAAATTGTCTAGATAATTCACCGATGGAAAACTTCTTTGGAATCCTTAAACAAGAAATGTACTATGGAAAGACATTTAAAACCTATGAGGAGTTAAAAGAAGCCATTGAAAACTATATCTACTACTATAATCATAAACGAATTAAAAGAAAATTGGCTGGTATGAGTCCAGTCAAATACCGAATTCGTACCAGCCAATTAGCTGCATAATATTAAGTTCAACTTTTGGGGTTCACTACATTAAGACCCTTTTTTTTCATGATGTATTCAGCTTTACCTGAATCTACATTCAGTTGACGATCGATGATTTGAAATCCCATTTTTTTATAAAACAGGACGGCATTTTTGCTCTCTTCATAGACAGCTAGGGTAAGTTCTGATTGGTGCCGAAAAACAGCTTCTAATAGTTTTTTGCCAATTCCTTGATGTTGATAGCGAGGCAAGATAAAGAGTGCACCAATAAAAGCTTCCTCTATAAGGCTAATAAATCCTTTGATGACTCCGCCTTCTTCAAACACTAAAGTTTTTGATTGTGGAAGATATTCCCGCTTCACAACTTCATAACTTTTTTCCCAATAGTGAAGATCAATAAAGGGATGGGCATCTACCGTACTTTGAAACCAAATATCCATTATCGAATCAATATCCGAATCTCCCATTTTTCTTATTATTGTCATTTATTACCTCCTAGAAAATAGTCGTTTAACTGCTTCATCATGTAAGGTTTATTATCTTCTAATTGTTTAAAGCGGTGGGCATTGGCCCCAGATGGATGGGGAAACCCCCGGAGGATTTGCTTTTCATTTATCATCTGGTGATTTGCTAGGTATAACAAAGCTTCCTCCACGCCTTTTCCTAACGGAATAATGAGTACATTATGGAGATTTGATAGTTCATCCACAAAGTAGTGTTCGATATATTTGAGTAAAATGGGGGTTTTTAATAATTTAGGTTGATGCCCGGTATAATTTTTTCCTTTTACAAATACAGGGTAGGGAATGAGGGACAGGGTGTGGAGTAATTCATCGTGAGTTGTGAAGAGTTCCTCCACATCGTCGATGTGGAGAAATTCATTTAGTTTTAATTGGCGAAGTAAGTCTAATAGGTTTTTACGTAGTGCCCCACTAAACCTTGCCTGAACTTTACATTGATATTTTATTTCCTCAAGTGAACATCCTGTTTCGAGACAGGAGCGGGCTGTGCTAATAGCCGTGTTCATTTGCTCGAACCCCGGTGTAATACCTACAATAAAAATTTTAGCGTGGGGATTGATATATTCATTGTGAGGAGCGTAATAAATTTGAACACCATTTCCTTCTTCAATTAGAAAATCACGTGTGAGTAATTCCTCTTTTGTGTATTTTTTTTTCAAGGGCAATTGTTTAATAGCGGGCACGTAGTTTTGAAGAAATTGTTTCATGTGAATAGACCTCCATTTCTTTCGTTCATCAATGAAGTGATTTAGTAATGAATATCTTCATTAGGATTCCACCCTTGTGATAGGTAATACTTCCTTTTAGGCTTTTTTAAATCGTTAATGATGTGAAATCTTCCGTAGTAACCGTCGTCTACTTATATATTACAGCTTTTTAATAATAGAAGCTAGCCATACTGAGTGGAGATTCGATTGTGGTGATAAACAGTTTTTAAATCATAGTGCCGAAAGAGGGGGGATAAGTTGGAACGAGCGGCTACATTTCTGTGAAGACGTTATTTATACGGTATTCGTGTAAATTTTAATTTCTTCTACTTAAAAAGCGGTTTTGGTGAGTTTTTTTCTCCTTTGATTAGGGAGGTATTTGCTAAAAATAAGGCCTAATGTTCAAAAAAAAAGACGCTAAACATATAGTTAATGGGTGAGATAGAGAAATAAATGTTTCCTATTTTCACGAGATAATGTAAAAAAACTTTGAAATTCAAAAAAATAATCTCCTTTTAGAAAAGAGATGTGCTATAATTCCACCATAGTTAATAAATAGAGTATTTAAACCTATTATATAGTTTTAAATACTACATAATTATAGGTGGTGGATAAAATGGAATTTAAATCATTAAAAATTGGAAAATTCGAATTGGATCTTCCAATCGTTCAAGGTGGAATGGGAATCGGAATTTCGCGCTCAAATTTAGCGGCGGCTGTCTCAAATAGCGGTGGGCTAGGTGTCCTATCAGGTGCACAAATTGGCCATGATGAACCTGATTTTGAGACGAACACGTTACAAGCAAATCTAAGAGCCGTTAAAAAACATATTAAAAAGGCAAAGGAAGCAACCAATGGGAAGATGATTGGAATTAATCTGATGGTTGCGATGGAAAACTACGAGGAACATGTACAAGCTGCTGTTGATGCGGGAGTTGATATTATTATTTCGGGGGCTGGATTACCGCTTACTTTACCAGGGTTGCTAAAAGGGTCTGATACAATGTTTGCACCTATCGTTTCAAGTGCCCGTGCTGCCAAAGCGTTACTTAAAAATTATGACCGTAAATACCAAGTTGCACCGGATATGATAGTGATAGAGGGCCCTAAGGCTGGGGGACACTTAGGGTTCAAATTAGAGGATATTGAGAAGGATACTATCGATCTAGATCAAATTGTTAAAGATGTTATCGAAATTTCAAATGATTATGCGCAAAAGTATCAGAAGGAGATTCCAGTTATTGTTGCAGGGGGAGTTTTTGACGGAAATGATATTGCTCATTATTTAAAATTAGGAGCCGCTGGTGTTCAAATGGCAACTCGATTTATTGCAACAGAAGAATGTGATGCGCATATAAATTTCAAAAACGCCATTATCAATTCAAAAAAGGAAGATATTATTTTAGTAAAAAGTCCGGTTGGAATGCCAGGACGAGCAATTTTAAATCCATTTAGTCAAAGGTACGGAATTAAACGTGAAAAAATTAGAAAATGTTATAACTGCGTAAAACCGTGTAATCCGGCGACGACCATTTATTGTATTAGTAAAGCCTTATTACATGCGGTGCGTGGTGAGGTAGATGAAGCATTACTTTTTTGTGGGTCAAATGCCTATCGAGTCAATGAGTTAACGACTGTCGATGATCTGATGCAAACTTTAAAGCAGGAACTCTTATCTGCCTAATAAAAAAGTAAAAGAATAGCCCTCTAGGGTTGACAGATATCTAACTGTCCTTTATATTAAATAATATATTTGAACTTCAAAATATTTGAAAAGGTTAATATTTGATTTTGGAACAAAGGAGGAATAGAGATGAGTCAATCAGTGAAAGAATTAGATCGTAATGACGTAACGACTGATTATATGGATAATGTCTTACAGTTAATGGATCGATTTTCAAATAGTGATATGACACAGTTAAAGGTAGAAGTTGAGGGGTTTAAAGTTTCACTTCAAAGAGAGGTTAAGGAGATTATTCAGACAATTTCATCGGTTCAACCTTCGGTGACGGAAGTTGTTCCAGTGACACAAACACAGATTGTTTCGGTTAATAATGAGGGGGTTGAAGTTTCTTCGACGAATAACCTTAAAGAAGTGAAGGCGCCATTAGTAGGAACGTTCTATAGTTCTAATGAACCTGGTGGGAAACCATTTGTTTCTGTCGGTGATACCGTTAAAAAGGGACAGGTTTTATGCATTGTTGAGGCAATGAAAGTCATGAATGAGATTGAATCGCCTTATGATGGGGTTGTGAAGGACATTATGGTTGAGAATGAAGAGGCTATTGGATTCAATCAAGTATTAATGCGTATTGAATAGAATGATTAAGTTTTTGGTGAAAAAGGTGAGGTGTAAAAATGTTACACAAGATATTAATTGCGAATCGTGGAGAAATTGCGGTTCGAATTATTCGAGCATGTAAGGAAATGGGGATTGAAACCGTAGCAATTTACTCAACGGCAGATGATCGGGGATTACATGTTGATTTAGCTGACGAGGCGATTTGTGTAGGACCTACTAAAATTCAGGATAGTTATTTAAATATGAATAATATTTTGAGTGCTGCTGTTGCTACAGGGTGCGATGCTATTCATCCGGGATTTGGATTCCTATCCGAAAATAGTACCTTTGCAACATTAACAGAGGAGTTAGGTCTTAAATTTATCGGTCCTAAAGGGACTGTCATTGATCAGATGGGGAATAAGGCTAAAGCACGTGAGATGATGATTCAATCAGGCGTACCGGTTGTACCGGGCTCAGATGGATTAATTGAAACTGTTGAAGAGGGGAAAGCAATTGCAAATCGAATCGGTTATCCTGTGTTAGTCAAAGCCTCTGCCGGCGGCGGAGGACGTGGGATGCGTATTATTCGTGATGATTCTGAATTTGAAGAGCTATTTCAAACGGCTAAGTTAGAAGCCAAGATGGCATTTGGGGATGATTCGATGTATATGGAGAAGTTTATTGAGAATCCAAGACATATCGAATTTCAAATTTTAGCTGACCAATATGGAAATGTCGTTCATTTATATGATCGCGATTGTTCAGTACAACGACGTAATCAAAAAGTTATTGAAGAAGCACCGTCTCCTGTTTTAGACCAAAAGACTCGTCAGCGGATGGGAGAGATGGCGGTCCTTGCTGCAAAAACGGTTGGCTATGAAAATGCGGGAACCATTGAATTTTTATTAGATAAGCATCATCAGTTTTACTTTATTGAGATGAATACACGAATTCAAGTTGAGCATCCGATTACAGAGATGATCACGGGAATTGACTTAATTAAAGAACAGATTAAAATTGCTTCTAATTTACCGTTATCTTTTACACAGGATGAGATTAAGATTCAAGGGCATGCCATGGAATGTAGAATTAACGCTGAAAATCCGCATCAAAATTTCAAACCTTCTCCGGGGACAATAGAGGTTTTAAATCTACCGAGTGGATTTGGTGTACGTGTTGACACGGCTGTTTATCAAGGATATGAAATTCCTCCATTTTATGATTCAATGGTTGGAAAGTTAATTGTTCACGGGGAGAACCGTGATGAGGCTGTGGCAAAAATGAAGCGTTCATTAGAGGAATTGGTAGTAACGGGGATTGATACAAATATTGATTTCCAATATGCAATTATGGATCATCCAGATTTTATTAGTAATGATTATGATACGAGTTTTATTCAACAACATATGCGTGAATTGGAGGTGGGATAATAAATGGGATTTTTTCTACAACGGCAGAAGAAGTTAAAATCATCAACTCCTAAACGAGATATCAACGAGGGAGTTTATACAAAATGTGAATCATGTAAAGAGGTTGTATCGGTTAGACAATTAAACACTAATTTAGGAGTTTGTCCAAGTTGTGGATTTCATCATCGGATGACGGCACAACAACGGTTGGATAGTCTGATTGATCCGGGAAGTTTCAAAGAAATAAATCGTCGCTTACATACGCTTAATCCGTTATCCTTTCCAGGATATGAGAAAAAAATCGAAGGATTAATGGAGAAAACTCAATTAAATGAAGCAGTAGTGACCGGAATTGGTAAAATTGCCGGATACAGCGTTGCTATCGGTATTATGGACAGCCATTTTTTAATGGCAAGTATGGGCTCAGTCGTTGGTGAAAAGATTACGCGTTTAATCGAGGTCTCTACTTCACGTAAAATTCCACTTATTATGGTGTGTACATCGGGTGGTGCGCGGATGCAGGAGGGAATTTATTCCCTTATGCAGATGGCTAAAACATCGGCGGCACTTGCTAAACATAACCAAGCAGGCTTGTTATATATTAGTGTTTTGACCCATCCAACGATGGGTGGAGTTACTGCCTCATTTGCTACTTTAGGAGATATTATCATTGCAGAAAAGGGTGCCTCTGTTGGATTTGCGGGGCGTCGTGTTGTTGAACAGACGATTAAACAAAAACTTCCTGATCATTTTCAAACAGCTGAATTTTTACAGGAAAAAGGACTAGTGGATTTAGTTGTTAGTCGATATGAGTTAAGAGATAAACTTGCAATGTTAATTGAATTGCACGAAGGGAGTGAATGTTAGATGTCTATTCTTGATTTAGAAGTAAAGATTTCTGAGATTGAAATGAAATTAAATGAAATTTCATTAGACGATCAGGAGGAGATAGAGGAACTACAGCAACAATTAAATCGTTATAAAAAACGCGCCTATCAACATCTAACAGCATGGGATCATGTTACATTAGCCCGTCACTCCAAACGTCCTAAGGCACGTGATTACATAGAATATATTTTTGATTCTTTTATTGAGTTACATGGTGATCGGTTATATCGTGATGATGAAGCGATTATTGGGGGAATTGCAAAGTTAGGGAATCAAGCAGTCACTGTTATTGCCCACCAAAAAGGATGTACAACAGCTGAAAATATTAAGTGTAATTTTGGAATGCCTCATCCTGAGGGATATAGAAAGGCATTACGTTTGATGAAACAGGCTGAAAAATTTAATCGTCCGATTATCACTTTTATTGATACACCAGGGGCCTATCCGGGACCCGAGGCCGAGGAACGTGGGCAAGGTCATGCTATTGCAGAGTGCTTACGTGAGATGTCAAATTTAACGGTTCCAACTTTATCAATTGTTATTGGTGAAGGTGGAAGTGGTGGGGCTTTAGCCTTGGGAGTTAGCGATGAAATTTGGATGTTAGAGTATGCGATTTACTCTATTTTATCCCCAGAGGGATTCGCCTCTATTTTATATAAGGATGGATCACGCGCGCAGGAAGCGGCCGAGGTGATGAAACTAACAGCTAAGGAATACTTAGATCGAGGAATTATTGAGAAAATTATAAAAGAACCTATTGGTGGGGCCCATCAATTTCCACAATACGTATTTGACCAATTAAAAGAACAACTCAATAGGTACCTTTCACAGGTGAAAAAAATGACAACAAGACAATTGTTAAATAAACGTTATAAAAAATATAGATTGATTGGGGAATACGATTCCCTTAATCGTTAGCATTTAAGAAAGCAGAGGTGAACTGAGTGGGGATTAAGATTTTAGGGAGTGGATATTGCGTTCCCGCTGCTAAATTAAGTAATAAGCAGATAGAGTCCATTGTGGATACAACGGACGAATGGATTTTTACACGAACCGGGATATCGAATCGTTATATTGCTACAACCGAAGATACAACGGATCTAGCTTATGGTGCAGCCAAAGGTGCGATTGAATCTGCGGCTATTGATTTTGATGAGATTGGTTTAATTATTGTTGCCACATTTACTCCTGAGCAATTAACACCGTCAACAGCATGTCTAATTCAGGCAAGGTTAGGTATTAGTCAACCTGTTATTGCATTTGATATGAATGCTGCCTGTACCGGTTTTGTATACGCACTTGTAACTGCGGAACAATTTTTAAAAGCTAATCCAATCAAGAAAGCTTTAGTGATTGGTGCAGAAGTTTTATCGAAAATTATGGATTGGAATGATCGTTCAACCTGCGTATTATTTGGTGATGGTGCAGGTGCGGCTGTTATTGAGTATGATGGTACGCCGTCGCCAAGCTTTTATTTAAATTGTAAGGGTGACGAAGAAGGTGTACTAGGTACAAGTAAATTTCCTGTTAACAATCCGCTTTATCAAACGGAGATAACACCTATTTCTTTTCATATGCATGGTGCGGCAGTCTTTAAATTTGCCGTAACAGCGATTAAAGAAACTATTGAAAAATTATTAAAGGAAAATCAACTAACATTAGAAGATATTGATTTAATTATCCCACATCAGGCTAATAAAAGGATTATTGATAAAGTTGTTAAAGATTTAAGCGCGTCATCTGAGCAATTCTTTTTAAATGTCTCCGAATATGGAAACACATCGGCAGCGAGTATCCCAATTGCATTAAATGAAGCAATGAATAAACAGATAGTTAAATCTGGGGATCGTGTCATGCTAATAGGATTCGGTGGGGGATTAACATGGGGCGGATGCATCGTCTCTATTTAAAATATGAACATAAGGGAGGATAAAAAGATGTCTTTGACAACTTTATTAAATATTAAATATCCAATTATTCAAGGAGGAATGGCGAATATTTCTTTAGCGGAGCTAGCAGCAGCAGTTTCTAATGCAGGCGGATTAGGTATTATTGGTTCTGGTGGCTGGGATGCCAATCGATTAAGAGATGAGATTGTAAAATGCAAGAAGTTAACAGATAAGCCATTTGGGGTTAATTTAATGTTAATGAACCCACATTGTGATGAGCTGGCTAAAGTTATTGTAGAAGAGGGAGTTAAAGTTGTTACTACGGGTGCTGGAAGCCCCGGTCCATATATCGAGATGTTTAAAGCAGCTGGAATCAAAATTATTCCTGTCGTGCCTTCGGTGGCTCTTGCAAAGCGTGTTGCGCGATTAGGTGTAGATGCTATTATTGCTGAAGGAACAGAATCGGGCGGACATGTAGGTGAGCTAACAACGATGGCCCTTTTACCTCAAGTAGTTGATGCCGTTGATTTACCGGTTATTGCGGCAGGTGGAATTGCCGATGGTCGCGGAATGGTGGCGGCGATGGCTCTAGGAGCTTGTGGTGTTCAAATTGGAACAAGGTTCTTAACAGCAAAGGAATGTCCGGTTCATGAGAACTATAAACAGGCTATTTTAAAGGCGAAGGATACGGATACAGTTGTTACGGGACGAAGTGTTGGAGTCCCTGTTCGTTGTTTGAAAAATCCAATGACTAGAGAATACGTGGCTCTTGAGAAAAAAGGAGTTTCTGCTGAGGAACTTGAGTATTTAACATTAGGATCATTACGTAAGGCTGTTCTTGATGGGGATGTTAAAGGTGGTTCGGTTATGGTTGGACAAGTGGCCGGAATGCTTTCAAAAGTACAAACAGTGTCTGAAATTATTGAGGATATTTATAACCATGCATCAAAGGTTATGGAAGATTTAAAAGTCAGCTAAGAGAGAAAGGGGCAATCATATTATGGCGAAAATCGCATTTTTATTTTCTGGTCAGGGATCACAATATGCTGGAATGGGTAAATCTTTTTATGAATCTAATGAGAGAGCGCGTCAATTAATGGATAAAGCGAACGAAATCTTACCCTTTAACATAAAGGAATTATGTTTTGAAGATGCGGAAAAAAGATTAAATGAAACGACTTATACACAACCCGCTATTTTCGTTGTTTCTCAAATGGCATTATCATTATTAGAAGAGGCGGGGGTTAAACCAGACGTTTTAGCGGGATTTAGTTTAGGGGAATACTCAGCCCTTTGTGCAGCAGGAGTGTTTGATTTTAATGCAGGTGTTTCATTAGTTGCAGATCGTGGAGCTTTAATGGGAGCAGTTACGAATGGAAAAATGGCAGCTATACTTGGACTAGATAAAGAAAAGGCAGAGGCTCTTTGTCAGGAGGCATCAGATAAAGGAATTGTTGAAGTCGCTAATTTAAATTGTCCAGGACAAATTGTGATTGGTGGAACGGTAGAAGCAATTGACTATGCCTGTGAAATTGCCAAAAATTATGGAGCAAAACGAGCCATTGTTTTACCGGTCAGTGGTCCTTTCCATACCTCTTTATTACAAGAGACGGCAAAAGATTTTGGTGAACTTTTAGAGTCTAAAGAGATAAATGAGCCTCAGATTCCACTTGTTCTAAATGTACTCGGGGATTACTATCGTTCAGATAGAGACTTAAGGGAGTTAATGGTTTCTCAAATGGCGACGAGTGTTGAGTGGGAAAAAAGTATTTGTCAAATGATGGATGCGGGAGTGGATACTTTTATTGAAATTGGTCCCGGAAAGACATTAAGCGGTTTCGTGAAAAAAATTAATCGTCAGGCTAAAGTCTTAAACGTTGAAGATATGGATTCATTACAAAAAACATTAAATGAATTGAGCGCATAGGAGGAATTTTAAATGAAACTACAAGGGAAAGTAGCTCTAGTAACGGGAGGATCACGTGGAATTGGGGCCGCTATTGCGTTAAAGTTGGCATCACTAGGATGCCATGTGGCTATTAATTACGCGGGGAATGTTAACAAAGCAGAAGAAACATTAGCTCGTATTCAATCGTTAGGTGTAGATGCTAAAATTTATCAGGCTAATGTGGCTAATTATGACGAGGTAGAGGTCATGACTAAGCAAATTATCAAAGATTTTGGACATCTCGATATTATTATTAATAACGCAGGGATTACGGCGGACAATTTAATGATGAGAATGGATCAACAATCTTTTGATTCTGTAATAGATGTTAATTTAAAAGGAACGTGGAATGTTTGTAAAAGTGTGACACGCCCTATCTTAAAACAGCGAGAGGGAGTTATTATTAATCTATCGTCTGTTGTTGGAATGAATGGAAACATTGGACAAGCAAACTATGCAGCCTCAAAAGCTGGAGTTATTGGATTGACTAAATCATTAGCGAAAGAGTTTGCATCACGTAAAATTCGAGTAAATGCGATCGCTCCAGGCTATATTAAATCGGATATGACAGCTAAACTATCAGATGATGTTACTGAAAAAGTTTTGGAAAATATCCCGTTAGGTCAACTTGGAGAAGTAGAGGATATTGCAAATGCCGTGGCCTTTTTAGTAAGTGATGAGGCACGATATATTACAGGGCAAGTCTTAGTTGTAGACGGTGGAATGGCTATTTAATGAAAGAGGGTGTAATGACTGTGAATAAGCGTAGGGTTGTAGTGACAGGATTAGGAACTGTTTGTCCCGTTGGTAATGATGTTGATACGATGTGGGAAAATATTAAAAATGGTGTTTGTGGAATCGATGAAATTACTCATTTTGATACAACTGATTTTAAAGTTAAATTAGCTGGAGAAATTAAAGATTTAAATATTGAAGATTATATTAATAAGAAAGAAGCTAAACGATTGGATCGTTTTAGCCAACTGGCCTTAATAGCTGCTAAGCAAGCCTATGAGGATTCAAAAATTAATATGGATGAGATTGAAGCCAATCGCTTTGGAGTTATTTTAAGTTCGGGAATTGGTGGAATTGGAACAATTGAATCGGAAAAGGAAAAAGGAATCAAAAAGGGATATGAACGTGTATCACCATTTTTTATCCCAATGGCTATTGGAAATTTGGCTGCCGGAAATGTTGCTATTATGCTAGGGGCTAAAGGAGCTTGTTTAGATATTGTAACTGCATGCGCCGCTGGGACTAATTCAATTGGTGAGGCCTTTAAATATGTCCGTGATGGATATGCTGATATTATGTTAGCGGGTGGTGCAGAGGCTTCAATTACACCGCTTGGTATCGGTGGATTTTCTTCAATGAAGGCCTTATCTACAGCAACAGATAAAAATCGTGCATCTATCCCTTTTGACGCTGAGCGTAATGGGTTTGTTATGGGAGAAGGTTCAGGAGCATTAATTTTGGAAGAATACGAGCATGCCAAAAAACGTGGAGCAACTATTTATGCCGAGCTTATTGGATATGGTGTAAGTTGTGATGCATTCCATATGACAGCTCCTGATACAGAGGCAAATGGTGCTGCCGCTTGTTTTACAATGGCATTAAATGATGCAAATATTACAGCAGATCAAATAGATTATATTAACGCACATGGAACATCGACGCCATTAAATGATAAGTTAGAAACTCTAGGAGTAAAAAAGGTATTTGGTGATCAGACAAATGTGATGCTTAGTTCAACTAAAGGGCATACAGGGCATCTTCTAGGGGCAGCGGGAGCAGTGGAGGCCATTATTACAGTTAAATCGTTACAGGATGGTTTTGTTCCAGGAACTATTAATTATTCACAGCCTGATCCTGAATGTGATTTAGACATTGTTCCAAATCAGGGACGTAAAATGGATATTGAATATGCGTTATCAAATTCGTTAGGATTTGGTGGACATAATGCGTGTGTTATTTTCAAAAAATATGCCGGATAAAAGATTAACTTTTCTTTCTATATTATATGTATTAAATGGAGGGTGCTTAAATGGTTTTAAATAGTAATCAGATTCAGGAAATTATTCCTCATCGTTATCCATTTTTATTAGTTGATCGTATAGATGAATTAGAACCTGGTAAGAGAGCATTAGGGACGAAATGTGTTTCTGCAAATGAAATGCAATTCATGGGACATTTTCCGCAACAACATGTGATGCCTGGGGTTCTTATTATTGAGGCCCTTGCTCAAGTAGGGGCAGTTGCCATCTTAAGTTTGGAAGCTAATAAGGGGAAAATTGCCTATTTTGCAGGTATTAAAACGGCGAAGTTCCGTCAAAAGGTTGTTCCTGGAGATGTGTTGACTCTAGAAACTGAACTAGTTAAAGTGAAGGGGAGTATTGGAGTCGGTAAAGCAATTGCAACTTTAAATGGTAAGGTTGCTGTAGAGGCCGAACTAACATTTGCGATTGGATAATAAAATAAAAAACTGTTTTAAAGCGGGTGATTTGTCCATGCTTTGAAACAGTTTTTTTATGAGTTTTTAATAGTTAGTATTCGTAACTGATGATAAGAATGATTTTTGAATCTATTTAAAAGGGAAAGTTACTAACTCTGAAAGTCGTCTTTTATTAATGGATTCTTTATGACGCATAGGTGTAGGCTAATGTTTGGACATAATTTTAAAAAAACAATGATTATAAATTCGTTATTCCTTTTTAATCCTGCTATAATAAAGGAAATGGAAAAAAAGTAGGTGTAACAATGTCATTAGCATATGGTTTATTATTAATAGTATTTATTTTTATTGTACTATTTTACTATCTTATTCAGTCTAAAAAGTTAAATTTTCAAGGAAAAGACCGTTGGGTACAATTAGCAATCGTTTTTAATATCATAATCACTCTTTTGTTAATAATAAGCGGAGGGATAGGAATAATCACGTATTTGTTTATTGTTTTATTATTAGGAAGTGGAGGGTTTTACTATCTGTATAAAATTAAATATGAGAAAATTGGTTTTATAGGGAGTTTGTTTTGCTCTTTCTTTTTGTTTGTTTTTTTAGTTTTACAGCTTTGGATTTACGGTGTGGGGATTTAAGTTAACCGCAATTAAATGTATAAAAAAGGTAAAAGGATGATGCGCGTATCTTGCATACGATATTTTTAAAATTGGCATACTATTATTAGACTATTAATAAAGAGGAAATGATGATCCTGTTAGGAGACTTTAGTACCTTTCTGTTTATTAGTAAAGTAAATTCAATTTTGGAAATGGGTGAAAATATGAAGCATAGACTTTTAATACCACTGTTACTGTTTGTTATAGTGTCCATTCCGAATCTGATTGTTGATGCCGAAGATAGTAATCATGAAGCACGATTAAAAATGTATAAGGATTATGAATTGGCATCAGGGGTTCCATGGTATGAAATCGCGGCTATCGATCAATATGAAAGAAATACATATAAATTTAAAGAGGGATCAGATAAGTTGAAGTATGATACCATTTCTATTTTTATTACAAATGAGCGATGGTCTGGTCCTGAAAATCCTTACTATTATGATAATGATAGTTATACGATTAACTTGTTTGGGGGAATTGGAAAAGACGGAAATGGGGACGGGGTTGCTGATATTAATAATGAGGAAGATGTGATGTATACGATGGTTGAGTACATCAGATCATTTGATACATTTAAAGAAGCCTTGAACTCTTATTATCAACAGGATCAGGCGGTTAAAATTATTGAAGAAATTGCACAGCTTTTCAAACATTTTGATACTATCGTATTAGATAAGCGATGCCTTCCAGTTTCTAAAAGATATAGTTATAGTTTTCAAGATAATTATGGTACTGCTCGAAGTTGGGGAGGTGCTCGGTCTCATGAGGGAATTGACATCTTTGCAAATTATTCAACTCCCGTTTTAGCAACTGCATATGGAGTGGTAGAAATAATGGGATGGAATGATTATGGTGGCTATCGTATAGGTATTCGTGATATTTATAATACTTATCAATACTATGCTCATTTACAAGGTTATGAAGGCGATTTGAAGGAGGGGGATATCGTAGAACCGGGGCAAGTTATTGGATATGTTGGAAGTACAGGATATGGTAAAGAAGGGACGAGTGGGAAGTTTCCACCTCACTTACACTTTGGATTATATAAATATGATGGACGCTGTGAGTGGGCATTTAATCCTTATCCGCATTTAAGACGTTGGGAAAAAGAAGAACAGTAAGTAAATGAGGCCTCTCATAGTGATATGGGAGGCTCTTTTTAGATAATATTTCTAGGGATAAATGTTGTTTATGAGTTAATAAAAGTGGGGATAAAAGCTATTATTCTAATAAAATATAAATTTTTAAAAAAACTTTATAAAAAGTGTTGACCTTTAATGGGGGACATGGTATTATAAATGTGTGCTCAGGGATGAGCTAAAAAAACAAACGGAGTAGTACTCAAGTGGCTGAAGAGGTGCCCCTGCTAAGGGTATAGGTCGGGCAACCGGCGCGAGGGTTCAAATCCCTCCTGCTCCGCCATAATAAAAAATGTTGTATGGCCCGTTGGTGAAGCGGTTTAACACACATGCCTTTCACGCATGCATACACGGGTTCGAATCCCGTACGGGTCACCATTTAATAAAAGGTCCAGTGGTGTAGCGGTTAACATGCCTGCCTGTCACGCAGGAGATCGCGGGTTCGATTCCCGTCTGGACCGCCATTTATTCGGGAAGTGGCTCAGCTTGGTAGAGCACCTGGTTTGGGACCAGGGGGTCGCAGGTTCGAATCCTGTCTTCCCGACCATATATAAGCGGGTGTAGTTTAATGGTAGAACTTCAGCCTTCCAAGCTGACTGTGAGAGTTCGATTCTCTTCACCCGCTCCAATTTTTTTGGTGAAATGCCGTTAAAAAGCCATGATAGGCGGTCGTGGCGGAATGGTAGACGCGCCAGCTTGAGGGGCTGGTAGGAGCAATCCTGTGGAGGTTCGAGTCCTCTCGGCCGCACCATAAAAACAACTAGAAAAGCGCCCATAGCTCAATTGGATAGAGCGTTTGACTACGGATCAAAAGGTTAGGGGTTCGACTCCTCTTGGGCGCGCCATAATAAAGATAACAGTAAGAGTTTGTAAGAACTCTTTTTTTGTTTTTATAAATAAAAATATTTGCTGAGAGAAGAAAAATATTTAGAAATTAATATCATTCGTAAAAAGAGACATTAAACTTATAATTTATTGAATATAAATAAATAGGTTCTTTGTCAAATAGTGTGGGTGAATAAAATCTATACATATAATCGGGAGGAATTAGGCTATTCTTTAGGGTTCTTTGTCAAATAGTGTTGCTGATTAATTTGTAACCTGTTACAACGAAAATTCAAATCGAAATCCTAGTAGCTATGCTGCTAGGATTTTCGTTTTAGGCTTTGTTAGATTTTGAACCATGAGAATACGAGATTTAAAGTGATAGAAACTACGATATCCAAAGGCAATACGCTTAATGACCTTAATTTTATTATTAATTCCTTCGATGGGACCATTTGTGTAATGAGTTGAGAGTGTATTTTTAATATAGGATTGATAAGTTTTAAAGGTTTGGAAAGCCGTTTGAAACTCAGGAGAAACAAGCGGATGTTCCGTTTCGAGTAAATGATTAAATCGTTTTAAGTTTTTTGTCTGAAGAGCGAAAAGTAACTCTTGATATAAATCATAGGTTGCTTTTAATTCAGGAGATAAATCAAGTAGAAAGTTTAAGATATCAATTTCACGCATGGGTTGTTTAAAGCAGTAAACTGATCGATAAGTGGTGGTATTAAGTAAAGCGTGAGATTTTAAAAATAAGCGCCAATAACGTTTGAATTTACGACCATGCTTTTTGAACTTTTTCATGAATCGGATTCGAGTTTTGTTCAGTGCACGAGAGAGATGTTGAACGAGATGAAATTTATCAATGATAATTTGGGCATGAGGAAAAAGATCCTTAATGAGGCTGATGTAAGGAGCGTACATATCAATCACAATATTTTTTACTCGATGACGTGCTTCCTTTGTGTATCGTTTAAAATAAGCTTGAAGGGAGTTTAAACGACGATCTTCAACGATATCGATGATTTGTTTTGAGTCAGCATCGCAAAAAATAAAAGACATATGCCCCTCAGCAGACTTAACGGATTTAAATTCATCAAAACAGAGATTTTCAGGTAAATAATTAAGGTTTAAGGTTTGAGATTCATAAAAGCTATGGATGATTCGATTGACGGTTGAATGAGAGACCTGATGGCGACGTGCGATATCACATTCAGAAATTTTATTTTGGGCCTCTAAAGCAATGGCGTGTTTCGTATGATAAGAAATGTAACAGTTCTTTTCAACAATTGAAGTACTTAGTGTAAAAGTAGACTGGCAATGCCCACAATAATAACGCTGTTTTTTTAGGTCTAAGTAGGTATCGTGAAGAGAGACTTTTGGAATGACAATTCGAGAGGTTTTAAATCCATGCTTCTTAAATTTTGAATCAAATAGGGTTCCGCATTTTTGACAATGAGTCGGTTGATACGTAAGAATACCTTTAAAGATAAAGCTAGTAATTCCGTTCAACTTCACTTCCTCAAGATAATCTTCTGAAAATGTAATATTTTTATCTTTAATATTTAAAAGTTTTCTAGTAAAATATGAGTGAGACATTAAATCTTATCCTTTCAATATTGTTTTAGTCGATAACATTGTAACAGGATTGAGACTTGAAGTCTCTTTTTTTTTATCCTATGAAAAAAGTGCTGCTTAATCAGCAACACTAAATATTATAGAACCTTCTTTAGATGGTTTGATTCCTCTTCTTTTTTTGTTCAAAAGTGTATTTATGAATAATCAAAATTCTTGCTTTGAAATGGTAGAAACTACGGTATCCAAAAGCGATTCGCTTAATGACTTTGATATTGTTGTTAATTCCTTCGAGTACTCCATTGGTATAAGGAGTTTCAATTGTATTTTTGACATAGTCTTGATAATGAGTGAGTGTTTTTAAAGCTGTTTTCATTTCGTGTGAAAGCAGATCAGAGGGGTGTTGAATGGCATGATGAAATATTTCAAGGTTACGAAGTTTAATAGCCTGTTGGACAGTTTGGTAGAAATCATAAGTCTCCTTTAGTTCAGGGTCTAGGGCTAATAAAAAGTCAATAATTTCTTGTTGAGAGATCATCTTTTTGAAGCAGTTGGAATAGAAGTAATGAGTGGCATTAAGATCTTCTTGGGCTTTTAAGAGAAGTCGCCAATAATGTTTGAATTTATTATAAAACTCTTTATTTTGATTCATGAAACGAATGCGTGTTTTATTAAGAGCACGAGAGACTAGTTGAACGATATGAAATTTATCTAAAACAATCTTAGCCTTAGGGAATACCTCTTTAATGAGTGTCATATAAGGGGCGTACATGTCAATGACGACGTGGGTTACACCTTCACGAGCTGCTTTAGAAAATCGCATAAAATAAGTCCTTAGTGTACTTAAGCGACGGTCTTCAACGATATCAATTAGCTTTCCATTGGACGCATCACAAAAAATGAAGGACATTGCTCCGTTCCCTACCAATGGAGGATACATGCTTCGCATGGCAGGTGACCCTCGGCCGATTTAACCGACTTAAACTCGTCAAAACAAAGAACTTTTGGGAGAGAATTAAAGGGAAGCGGCTGTTCTTCATAGGAAGAATGAATGACGCGGTTAACGGTTGAATGAGAAACGTTAAGCTCACGTGCAATATCTGTTTCGGATTTCTTATGACTAGCTTCTAAAAAGATGGCTTGTTTTACGGGAGTGGAAATAAAACAATTAGGGTTAACAAGAGATGTTTCTAGGGTAAATGTTCGGTCACAATGACGGCATTTATAACGTTGTTTTTTTAAGTCTAGATAAGCATCAAATCCGGAAATTTTGACTAGCTTAATACGTGAAGTTTTGAAGCCGTGTTTAATGATATTTGAGTCAAAAGAATGACCACAGTGGTAGCAATGAGTCGGTTGAAAAGAAAGAGTCCCTAAAATAAGTTTAGAACGAACATTCTTAATCTGAGTTTCCTGGATACAATTTTCTGAAAAAGTAATATTTTTATCTTTTAAATCAAGTAAAGTTGAGATACAATTAGTATGAGACATAAAACCAATCCTTTCGTGTTGTTTTAGCCGATTACATTGTATAGGATTTTGGGGACTATGTCTCTTTTTTTTGTCTCAATATTTATGGCAATCAAAAAGGTGTGAGTAATCCCACCCACACCAAAAATTATAGAACCAATAAATATTGATTGAAGATGGAGCTTTTGAATTTCCTATTTTAGAGATAGAAAGAGGAGGGGCGGAATCACGATTTATATGGTTGTTATGCGATTATCTATACGAGCGAGAGATCAGTAAAATAATTGACTGTGTTTTTCAAAAAAAAATATTGACATGAAATGTGAACTATGATAGTATAATTCATGTTCTTGGTCCAGTGGTGTAGCGGTTAACATGCCTGCCTGTCACGCAGGAGATCGCGGGTTCGATTCCCGTCTGGACCGCCATATTATATGGCCCGTTGGTGAAGCGGTTTAACACACATGCCTTTCACGCATGCATACACGGGTTCGAATCCCGTACGGGTCACCATTTAATTTTTTAATAGGATAATTATTTTATTAAATTATTTAGTGGTTAGAAAAAAGTTAAAAAGTGTTTGACAGAAGTTGTTGAACATGATAAACTAGAAAAGTCGCCAAGAGAGGTGGACAAGAAATCTTACAAAAAAAGATAAAAAAACATTTGACAGAAAAAGTCGAATGTGGTAAGATAAAGAAGTCGCCAAAAGGCGAGAGAAGTTCTTTGAAAACTAAACAGAACGTCAAGAATCATGAGCGAAAGAAATTTCGCAAGCTAAGGAAACAAACAATTATGGAGAGTTTGATCCTGGCTCAGGATGAACGCTGGCGGCGTGCCTAATACATGCAAGTCGAGCGAACCACTTCGGTGGGAAGCGGCGAACGGGTGAGTAACACGTAGGTGATCTGCCCATCAGACGGGGACAACGATTGGAAACGATCGCTAATACCGGATAGGACGAAAGTTTAAAGATGCTCCTGGCATCACTGATGGATGAGCCTGCGGCGCATTAGCTAGTTGGTGGGGTAAAGGCCTACCAAGGCGACGATGCGTAGCCGACCTGAGAGGGTGAACGGCCACACTGGGACTGAGACACGGCCCAGACTCCTACGGGAGGCAGCAGTAGGGAATCTTCGGCAATGGGCGAAAGCCTGACCGAGCAACGCCGCGTGAATGAAGAAGGCCTTCGGGTTGTAAAATTCTGTTATAAGGGAAGAAAGGTGATAGGAGGAAATGACTATCAATTGACGGTACCTTATGAGAAAGCCACGGCTAACTACGTGCCAGCAGCCGCGGTAATACGTAGGTGGCAAGCGTTATCCGGAATTATTGGGCGTAAAGAGCGCGCAGGTGGTTAATTAAGTCTGATGTGAAAGCCCACGGCTTAACCGTGGAGGGTCATTGGAAACTGGTTGACTTGAGTGCAGAAGAGGGAAGTGGAATTCCATGTGTAGCGGTGAAATGCGTAGAGATATGGAGGAACACCAGTGGCGAAGGCGGCTTCCTGGTCTGCAACTGACACTGAGGCGCGAAAGCGTGGGGAGCAAACAGGATTAGATACCCTGGTAGTCCACGCCGTAAACGATGAGTGCTAAGTGTTGGGGGTCGAACCTCAGTGCTGAAGTTAACGCATTAAGCACTCCGCCTGGGGAGTACGGTCGCAAGACTGAAACTCAAAGGAATTGACGGGGACCCGCACAAGCGGTGGAGCATGTGGTTTAATTCGAAGCAACGCGAAGAACCTTACCAGGTCTTGACATACCATTGACGCCTCTAGAGATAGAGGGTTTCCTTCGGGGACAATGGATACAGGTGGTGCATGGTTGTCGTCAGCTCGTGTCGTGAGATGTTGGGTTAAGTCCCGCAACGAGCGCAACCCCTGTCGTTAGTTGCCAGCAGTAAGATGGGGACTCTAACGAGACTGCCAGTGACAAACTGGAGGAAGGTGGGGATGACGTCAAATCATCATGCCCCTTATGACCTGGGCTACACACGTGCTACAATGGTTGGTACAAAGAGAAGCGAAGCGGTGACGTGGAGCAAACCTCATAAAGCCAATCTCAGTTCGGATTGTAGGCTGCAACTCGCCTACATGAAGTTGGAATCGCTAGTAATCGCGAATCAGAATGTCGCGGTGAATACGTTCCCGGGTCTTGTACACACCGCCCGTCACACCACGAGAGTTTACAACACCCGAAGTCAGTGGCCTAACCGCAAGGAGGGAGCTGCCTAAGGTGGGGTAGATGATTGGGGTGAAGTCGTAACAAGGTATCCCTACCGGAAGGTGGGGATGGATCACCTCCTTTCTATGGAGAAAGAGACGTTCTGTTTAGTTTTGGGAGAATTTCGATTTTCCTAGAATTGATCTTTGAAAACTAGATATCTTCTGAAGAAGAAAAGTTAAGTAATAAAGGGCGCACGGAGGATGCCTAGGCACTAGGAGTCGAAGAAGGACGCGACAAACGGCGAAACGCCTCGGGGAGCTGTAAGTAAGCAAAGAGCCGGGGATATCCGAATGGGGAAACCCGCTAGTGGTCATACGCTAGCACCGTATGGTGAATCAATAGCCATAGAGGAGACAGACCCAGGGAACTGAAACATCTAAGTACCTGGAGGAAAAGAAAGAAACATCGATTCCCCAAGTAGCGGCGAGCGAACAGGGAGGAGCCCAAACCGGAGTAATCCGGGGTAGAAGGACCTTCAGAAATGACTGAACATGATAGCCGAATGGTCTGGGAAGGCCAACCGGAGGGGGTGAGAGTCCCGTAGGTGAAATTGTGTGAAGCAGGGAAGGGATCCTGAGTACGGCGGGACACGAGAAATCCCGTCGGAAGCAACGAGGACCATCTCGTAAGGCTAAATACTACCTAGTGACCGATAGTGAACCAGTACCGTGAGGGAAAGGTGAAAAGAACCCCGGAAGGGGAGTGAAAGAGAACCTGAAACCGTGTGCCTACAACTAGTCAGAGCCCGTTAAAGGGTGATGGCGTGCCTTTTGTAGAATGAACCGGCGAGTTACGATATCGTGCAAGGTTAAGTTGAAGAGACGGAGCCGAAGCGAAAGCGAGTCTGAATAGGGCGAGGAGTACGATGTTGTAGACCCGAAACCGTGTGAGCTAGCCATGAGCAGGCTGAAGGTCAGGTAACACTGACTGGAGGGCCGAACCAGGGCACGTTGAAAAGTGCTTGGATGACTTGTGGCTAGGGGTGAAATTCCAATCGAACACGGATATAGCTGGTTCTCTCCGAAATAGCTTTAGGGCTAGCCTCGATAAGAGTCTACTGGAGGTAGAGCACTGAATGGGTGATGGCCCCACCTCGGGGTACTGATCTCAATCAAACTCCGAATGCCAGATAGATATGATCGGGAGTCAGACTGTGGGTGATAAGGTCCATGGTCAAAAGGGAAAGAGCCCAGACCGCCAGCTAAGGCCCCCAAGTGTCCGTTAAGTGGAAAAGGATGTGGAGATGCACAGACAACTAGGAGGTTGGCTTAGAAGCAGCCATCCTTTAAAGAGTGCGTAATAGCTCACTAGTCGAGTGACTCTGCGCCGAAAATGTACCGGGGCTAAACGGACCGCCGAAGCTGCGGATTGACACGAAGTGTCAGTGGTAGGAGAGCGTTCTAACAGCGGAGAAGCAGTACCGGAAGGAGCTGTGGAGCGGTTAGAAGTGAGAATGCCGGTGTGAGTAGCGAAAGATAGGTGAGAATCCTATCCATCGAAAGCCTAAGGTTTCCAGGGGAAGGCTCGTCCGCCCTGGGTAAGTCGGGACCTAAGGTGAGGCCGAAAGGCGTAGCCGATGGACAACAGGTAGAGATTCCTGTACCACTTAATAAACTGAAGGAGTGACGGAGAAGGCTAAGTTGAGCGTGTGAATGGATTCACGTGTAAGCAGTGAGGTGGTCATGTAGGCAAATCCGCATGGCGAAACATTGAGCTGTGATGCCGAAAGCCCGAAAGGGTGAAGTCAGCTGATGTCACGCTTCCAAGAAAAGCTTCTAGGGATAATTTATTAGGTGCCCGTACCGATAACCGACACAGGTAGGCGAGGAGAGAATCCTAAGATGAGCGAGAGAACTCTTGTTAAGGAACTCGGCAAAATGACCCCGTAACTTCGGGAGAAGGGGTGCTTGTGAAAGCAAGCCGCAGTGAAAAGGCCCAGGCGACTGTTTATCAAAAACACAGGTCTCTGCTAAACCGCAAGGTGATGTATAGGGGCTGACGCCTGCCCGGTGCTGGAAGGTTAAGAGGAGAGGTTAGCGCAAGCGAAGCTTTGAATTGAAGCCCCAGTAAACGGCGGCCGTAACTATAACGGTCCTAAGGTAGCGAAATTCCTTGTCGGGTAAGTTCCGACCCGCACGAAAGGCGTAACGATCTGGGCGCTGTCTCAACAAGAGACTCGGTGAAATCATAGTACCTGTGAAGATGCAGGTTACCCGCGACAGGACGGAAAGACCCCGTGGAGCTTTACTGTAGCTTGATATTGAGCACTGGTGACACATGTACAGGATAGGTAGGAGACGAAGAGACCAGGACGCCAGTCTTGGAGGAGTCGCTGTTGGGATACTACCCTTGTGTTACTGGGGTTCTAACCCGTGGCCATGAGCTGGTCAGGGGACAGTGTCAGGTGGGCAGTTTGACTGGGGCGGTCGCCTCCCAAAGAGTAACGGAGGCGCCCAAAGGTTCCCTCAGAATGGTTGGAAATCATTCGAAGAGTGTAAAGGCAGAAGGGAGCTTGACTGCGAGACCAACAAGTCGAGCAGGGACGAAAGTCGGGCTTAGTGATCCGGCGGTACCGAATGGAAGGGCCGTCGCTCAACGGATAAAAGCTACCCCGGGGATAACAGGCTGATCTCCCCCAAGAGTTCACATCGACGGGGAGGTTTGGCACCTCGATGTCGGCTCATCGCATCCTGGGGCTGTAGTCGGTCCCAAGGGTTGGGCTGTTCGCCCATTAAAGCGGTACGCGAGCTGGGTTCAGAACGTCGTGAGACAGTTCGGTCCCTATCCGTCGTGGGCGTAGGAAATTTGAGAGGAGCTGTCCTTAGTACGAGAGGACCGGGATGGACACACCGCTGGTGTACCAGTTGTTCTGCCAGGAGCATAGCTGGGTAGCTACGTGTGGAAGGGATAAACGCTGAAAGCATCTAAGCGTGAAGCCCCCCTCAAGATGAGATTTCCCATTCGAAAGAAGTAAGATCCCTTGAAGACGACGAGGTAGATAGGTCAGGAGTGGAAGTTTGGTGACAGATGAAGCGGACTGATACTAATCGATCGAGGACTTAACTAAATAGGAAAGGCAAAAACGAGCGATTATCACAGGCAGAAAGTGAAAAGAACTGAGGAATCACGAAGGTGATGAACAGTTATTGAACTTTACCACTGTGATGCGAGAGTTGCCGGACAAGAAGAAGTAAGCAGAAGATATCTAGTTTTGTGAGATTGATAAGATCTGACAGAAGGTCTAGTGATAAGGGCAAGGAGGGCACACCTGTTCCCATACCGAACACAGAAGTTAAGCTCCTTAGCGCCGAGGGTAGTACGCAAGTGCGAGAGTAGGACGTCGCTAGGCCATAAAAAAACGCGGGTGTAGTTTAATGGTAGAACTTCAGCCTTCCAAGCTGACTGTGAGAGTTCGATTCTCTTCACCCGCTCCAAATAGCCAATCAACATCCTTTGGGATGTTTTTTTTGTTTTGTAGTCCCTATTACTACTTTATTTCATATAGTATCTTGTAATAAAGTAAAGGTAGGGATAGAAAATGAACTTTTTAGCTATTCTATTATTTTCCGCATCGGTTACCTGTGATAATCTCATAATAGGTTTAAGCTATGGTGCAAGAAAAATAAAAATTTGCTTTTTAAGCAATTTAATTGTTGGTTTGATTTCATGCCTAGGTACCCTAGGTGGAATGTATATAGGTAATTTATTTGATGGATTTTGTGTTGGTTCGATTGCCCAGTATATAGGTAGTGCCTTACTATTTTTATTTGGTATTTATATGTTTTATCAGTCATTCAGGAAGCATTTAAAAACTAAAAATGATCGCGAAATCTTAGATGATGCTGCCAATGTTGCTGAACAATTTGATATGGATCATTCTAAATCTATCGATTTACGGGAAGCGTGCATGCTAGGTTTTTTTCTATGTATAAATAATTTTGGACTTGGGATCGGCGCTGCTCTTACAGGCCTTAATATTTATTTGACATCAATAACCTGTCTGATTTTAAGTATATTTTTTATCGAACTAGGATGCCGATTAACATACAATTTGTTGAGCCAAAATACTGTTAAGTATGCCGAATACGTTGCGAGTATTATGATTATTTTATTAGCTTTATATCAGTTAATTTCTTGAACGATTAAACAGGCGAGAATTAAATTAAATCCTGTGGATATAAGTAGCTGTATTTCCCCCTTATCCACAGGAATTTTTTATTTGTTGTCGATTAAATATAGGATGGTACATAATTATCTTAGAGATTTTCTTTATACGTCCATAGTTAGCTGTTCTTCTATAGAGGGACAGAGTACAATGAAAAGGGTTTCTAATTTAAGGTGTCTATTATTTAATTAAAGTTTTTTATTATACCCATCGGTTTAATTGTTAACCTTTATAAATAGAAAAATAAATAATTTTTAGATAGCTACATCGTGTTACCAACAGGATAGAACATTTAGAATGCTGTCGTTTTCTATCATTTTTCAGTGCTTTTATAGATAAATGTCGTATTAACAATAATTATGTGATATAGATATGTTATAATATAATTAGAAAATATTATAGATTAGAAAGTTATTTTTGATGAAAATTAATCCATAATAATGTAAGTTTTATTCTATGAGGTATAAGGTGATAGTATGACATATAAAATCAGAACGACGTCGTTGGAACAGACGCAAGATATCGCATATAAAATTGGTAAATGGGTAAGTAATGGAATGATTTTAACATTAGAGGGTGATTTAGGTGCCGGAAAAACCACTTTTACTAAAGGGCTCGCGAAGGGATTAGGAATTAATCGCAATGTAAACAGTCCAACATTTAATATTATAAAGGAGTATCAAGGTCGAATTCCTTTATATCATATGGATGTCTATCGCTTAGAAAGTGGTGGAGATGATATCGGATTAGATGATTACTTGTTTGGTGATGGGGTATGTGTTATTGAATGGGCAAGTCGCATCGAGGATTTACTTCCGATGGAAAGATTAGATATAAAAATATTTAGAGAGGGAGAAAATCAACGTTGTATTGAATTAACTCCTATAGGAAAAAATTATGAAACGATTGGAAAGGTGTTGTAAATATGTTAACAATCGCTATTGATACGTCCAATACTACTTTATCAATTGCCTTAGTAGAAGATAATCAAATATTATATGAGATCATTGAGACAACTAAAAATGATCACTCAAGACGCTTAATGCCTGCAATTGATCGTATGTTTAAACAAACTCAACGTTTTCCTAAAGATTTAGATTTAATTTCGGTTGCAAAGGGACCAGGATCTTATACGGGAGTAAGGATAGGTGTTACTGTTGCTAAAACATTGGCGTGGACGTTAAAGAAACCATTAGTTGGAGTTTCAAGTTTAGAGATATTAGCTCGTAATCTCTATGAAGAGGGCTATGTAGTCCCTTTATTTGACGCGCGCCGCCAATCAGTTTTTGCGGGAGTCTATGATGGGAAAACATATGAATCAGTAATTGCCGATGGTCACTATGATTTATCTCAGTTACTAGAAATTTTATCGAAAAAGGATAAAAAAATATATTTCCTAGGTAATGATGTTGTTAAGTATTGGGAAGTAATTACACAAACTTTAGGAAATAAGGCGATTAAGGTAGAAGATGCCGATTTAAATATTCCGCATGCTTCGATATTAGCTCAAATTGCTGTGAATAGGAAACCTGTTAATGATATCCATCATTTTTGCCCGACGTATCATCGCTTACCAGAAGCTGAGGTTAATTGGTTAGCGGAGCAAAAAATAAAGGAATAGATGGTTATGTTAATTAGATTAATGACAGTAGAGGATATTCCAGAGGTCTCATTATTACATGAGAATTTATTTTCCCAGGCCTTTAACTTTATCGATTATGCGGTGCAGCAAGACTTTTATTATGGTATTGTCATTGAAGTAGATTGTACGATTGTGGGCTATTTGGTTGGGCAAATTATTTTTGAAATGGCAGATTTATTTTACGTCGCGATTGACCCACGGTATCGCTCACTAGGTTATGGTAAACTGCTTGTGGAACGTTTTATTCTGGATGCCTCTGAAAATGGAGGAGAAAATATGACGTTAGAGGTTCGACGTAGTAATTATGTAGCTATTCATTTATATGAACAGTGTGGATTCCTTTCAGCAGGGATTCGTAAAAATTATTATGCGGATTCTGAAGATGCCGTATTAATGACTCGTAAAATTAATTAGAAGTAGGTGATGGTCATGGACAAGGATATTATAGTATTAGCTGTTGAAAGTAGTTGTGATGAAACAAGTGTGGCCGTTATTAAAAATGGTATTGAGATATTGTCGAATGTTGTTTCTTCACAAATTGAAAGTCATAAACGTTTCGGGGGGGTGGTGCCAGAGGTGGCAAGCCGCCATCACGTTGAGAATGTAACGATGGTATTTGAAGAAGCTTTATTAAAGGCTAATATAGATTGGAAAGATATAGACGCTATCACGGTAACAGAGGGGCCGGGATTAATTGGTTCATTACTTATTGGGATTAATGCTGCTAAAGCACTTGCCTTTGCACATGATATTCCACTTGTGGGGGTACATCACATTGCCGGGCATATTTATGCTAATCAACTTGTAGAACCTCTTCAATTTCCTTTACTTGCATTGGTTGTTTCGGGGGGACATACGGAATTAGTTTATATGGAAGACCATTATCAGTTTAAGGTTATTGGTGAGACGTTAGATGATGCTGTAGGGGAAGCCTATGATAAGGTTGCGCGCACTTTAAAATTACCGTATCCGGGAGGTCCGCATATTGACCGCTTAGCTGCTTTAGGGGAAGACACTTATAAATTACCACGGGTTTGGCTGGATAAGGATTCGTATGATTTTAGTTTTTCTGGACTGAAGTCAGCAGTAATCAATACGGTGCATAATGCTAAGCAAAGGGGCGAGGAGATTATACCTGAAAACTTAGCGGCAAGTTTCCAAGCGAGTGTGGTAGAAGTTTTAGTTGAGAAAACGATGCGTGCGGCAAAAGAGTTTCATGTTAAACAAATTATTGTAGCCGGTGGTGTTTCGGCAAACAAAGGATTGCGACACGCACTTGAAAATGCGGTTAAGGCACAGGGGCAATTCAAACTAACAATTCCACCGCTTTCGTTGTGTACCGATAATGCTGCAATGATTGGAGCCGCTGGAACACAGGCTTATTTAAGAGGTCATCGTAGTAATATGGAGATGAATGGGCAATCAGGTATGGAATTAAAATCTATTTAAAGGAATAAAAAAACGGACGACATTGGTCCGTTTTTTTATATAAAAGACATCGTCTAAGATTTTGATCAAGATGATTGTCTGACATCTCTACCGCCTAATGATTAGTACCCAAAGTAGGTAATAAAAGATGAAGGAGCCTTTTCTTTATATAGAGTTGATTCGTTTAATAGTTAGCTCTATTAATTAAGTCATCTTATAAATCATGACGATCTCATCCCCATTGAGCTATATTTATCAATAAGGAGAAACACTATAATTGAGCAATTATTTTTTGCGTATATTCTAATCTTTCTAACCCCATTTGTTTTCCTATGGAAGTGAAAAATTGAAAATCGCCCTCTATTATTTTATGAATGAGACTAGAATTTAATCCTTCTGTTGAAATGACTTTCATGAGGGTAGAGGCGCTAATCTGTTCAATATAATAAAGATCATGGATTATTTTTTCTTCCTCTGTAAGAGGTGTGGATAACTGTCGAGCTAAGCTATGTAATGCCTCGTTAATTTCTTTAGCAGACCAATTTAGATCGTTTAATTTAATTAGGGTTTCATGAATAAACTTACTATTAGTTTGTAGTTTTTCAAGTAATCCACAGAATGTTGCTAGAAAGTATAATTTTGAAGTATTTAACTGCTCGGGATTAAAAAATCCAAGATGGTTTATGATAGAGTAAAGCGATTCAGGATTGTGATAATGTGGAAGTGCATAATCGAGGTAGTCCTGTAACTGTCTGCTTGGTTCTTTTTTTATTTGTCCATATAGATGTATATCTTCATATGACCCTTTGTTGTAAAATGCTTGTTGTCGAATGCCTTCATGCCTAAATCCTATTTCCGTTAAAAATTGATGGTGTATAGGTTTTAAGAGGGGAGTCTCAATTTCGATTCGATGAATGTCCTCTTCAAATAGTTGGGTGATTAGTCGTGTTAAGACCCTCTTCATTTCTATGTAGGAATGTTCTAAATCGAGTTCGAATTCTAAACGAAGACAGCGGTTATCTTGATTTGAGCGATCAAGTTGAAGTATACCTTGTATTTGATTTTCTATACTTTTAAGTAAGTATGATGTCGAATTTTCAGGGTTATCCCCAGATTGAATGACACAATCAAAATCAGGAGAGATTGTCTGACAATGATTATCATTTTTCCATTGACTCCATTGTTGATAAGTTAAAAATGCCTTCTTGTGAATAGTTATTTCTTTAGCTTCCATGCCTGTCCTCCTGTAGATAAGATGATTCATTATATGAAAAAACTCTATCTCATATGAGATAGGGTTTTTATTAATCTATTTGTGCTAGTGATTCCCAGGTGTCCATAGCTTCTAAAAGAAGTTCCTCCAATTCTTCAATACGAGATTGGACTAGAGCCGATTTTTGCGAATCTAAGTAAACTTCTTCTTGGAAGAGCTCAGCCTTTTTGTAAGCCAGTTCTTCTTCATACGCATTTATTTTATTTTCAATGTCTTCTAATTGTCGTTTACGTTGTTGTTCTAATCGTCGTTGTTCCTTTTGTTTTTGATAGTCGGTAATGCTATTTGTTGAACTGTTCGCCATTTCATTTTGTTGAGACGCCATTTGTTCATTAATCAGACGTTTCTTTTCGATATAGTCAGAATAGTTTCCTAGATAAGAGACGACCCCATGTGGCGTTACTTCTAAAATACGTGTAGCAATTTTATCGATAAAGTAACGATCATGTGAAATGAAAAAGAGTGTACCTTCATAATCTTCGAGGGAAAGTTCTAACATTTCTTTGCTATCGATATCAAGGTGGTTAGTTGGCTCATCTAAAAGTAAGAAGTTATTTCTTTGGAGCATGAGTTTACATAGGGTAAGACGGACTTTTTCTCCACCCGAGAGTTGGTGCACTGTTTTAAATACATCATCACCGGTGAATAAAAAGTTTCCAAGTAGAGTTCGAATATCTTTTTCTAGTCTATTCGGGAAAACGTTCCAAACCTCATTTAGTACTGTATTATTTGAGGTTAAATTAGCCTGCTCTTGATCAAAGTATCCCATATCAAGGCTTTTTCCGTAGAAAATATCACCTTCTAGTGGTGGAAGGTCCCCGGCGATTGTTTTTAAGATTGTAGATTTTCCAATTCCATTGGGTCCGATGAGAGCCACGCGTTCAAGGCGATTGATATGGAAATCCAAATGATCTGAGATTGGCTTATTATCATCATATCCAACGGCTACATTTTCTACCTTGAGAACATCGTTTCCACTACGACGATCGATTTCAAAGGTAATCCCTATAGACTTATCATTTAATTTAGGCATTTCGATTCGTTCCATTTTATCTAGGAGCTTTCTACGCGATTGAGCTCTTTTAGTTGTTGAGGCACGAACTATATTTCGGCTAATAAAGTCTTCCATCTTCGAGATTTCTTTTTGTTGCTTTTCATATTGTTTCATTAAGGCAGCGTAGGAAATGGCCTTTTGATCCATATAGTCTGAGTAATTCCCCTTATACTTTGTACATTTACGGTACTCAATTTCATAGACGGTTGTGGCTATCTGGTCAAGGAAGTATCTATCATGGGAAACAATAACAACAGCACCTGGGTATTTTTTTAAATAACCTTCAAGCCATTCAATGGTATCAATATCTAAATGGTTGGTTGGTTCATCGAGAATTAAAAGATCAGGTTTTTGAAGTAATAATTTAGCGAGTGCTAATCTCGTTTTTTGTCCTCCACTGAGGTTAGAAATTTTTTGGTCGAATCCGATTTCGTTAAATTTAAAACGATTTAAAATATTATTAATTTCTGATTCATAAGTATACCCACTCATTAATTCAAATTGATGGTTTAATTGTTGATATTGATCAATAATTTTTAGATAGTTCTCGCTCGTTGGATCTTCTTCAGCCATTTTTAAACTTAGTGCTTCTAATTGACCTTTAAGCATAATTGTTTTTTGGAAAACCTTTAACATTTCATTATAAATGGTATCATTTGAATTGATATGGCTAGATTGCGCAAAATATCCGAGGATGACGCTTTGCGGCTTATGGATTTCCCCACTATCATAGTCAATTTCATCTGCAATCATTTTTAGTAAGGTAGACTTTCCTGCCCCGTTACGCCCAACAACGGCAATGCGTTCCCCCTTTTTTACCTCAAATTGAACATTTTCAAGAATTGGGGTCCCCGAATAAAGTTTAGTTAGTTTACTTGTTTGTAATAAAATCATTTTGTTTCTCCTTTACTAACTTCTTAGAAGATTCACTCATTTAAGATAATATCTTAAGTATAATGCTTAAATCAGAGATAGGCAACGGAGTGCCTCAAATAATCTTTAAAATTTAACATATAGATGTTTTATTTGTGGATACTATTCACAATGATTTGTTTTCATGTTATTATTTAAATATGATAAAGGAGGTTTTGTATGCTATCAAATATACCAAACGCAACACTTAAACGATTAGCACTTTATCGTCGTTGTTTCGTAGAACTCGATGAGATGAGAGTGAGACGAATTCAATCGGGAGAGTTAAGTCAAAAAATAGGGATTGATTCTGCAACTATCCGACGTGATTTTTCATATTTAGGTGAATTAGGTCGCCAAGGTTATGGATACGAAGTACGTGTGGTATTAGAGGCATTTAATAATTTATTGAAACCAGGTGACGCGCAACGTTGTATTTTGATTGGGGTTGGAAACTTAGGGCGCGCTTTAGTAAAGTATTTTAGTTCGGATAAGTTTAAAAGACGATTATTTAGAACACCTGTTAATTTAGTCGCAGGATTTGATATAGATGAAAGTTTAGTGGGTCAGCATATTGGGGAGTTGCCGATCTATCATTTAGATAATTTATCTTCATACATTGAAGAGAATCATGTAACCTATGTGATTTTAGCGGTTCCACCATTTGTTGCTCAAAAAGTAGCGACTTCATTAGAGGGATTAGGTATTAAAGGAATTCTGAATCTTTCTTCAACTGTTATTAATGTGAGTGAGGATATCCTTGTTCATGAAGTTGATTTAAATATGGAGTTAGAAACGTTATTCTTTTATGTTTTTCAACGCGAACAGCTAAAAAATAAGTCGAATGAAAAATCTATTCTCATATGAGAATAGATTTTTTCTATTAATGGTAAATTGTTGCTATTATTCATAAAAATAGGTATAATTGTGGGCGATGAGAATGTTAGCGGTTGTTAATGGTGATTATTTTGACATCAATTAAGAAGAAGCTAACGTTTTTCATACGATTATTCGAGACGTTGCATCTAAAGGAGAGCGACAGTGGAGGAGAAGATAAGATGAATCAGGCAAGAAAGAGAATGAAGTTTTTAATTTTAGTAACTATGTTTTGCAGTATCCAGGTTATTTTAATGTTAACCCCGCTTGGGTATATTCCTTTAGGACTTGTACGTGCTACAACGATGCATATTCCTGTTATTTTAGCTGGAATTTTGTTAGGCATAAAAGGTGGGGCTATAACAGGTTTAGTTTTTGGGGTAAGTAGTGTCGTTATTAATACATTGACGCCTACGATTACGTCTTTTGTGTTTACTCCTTTTTATTCATTGGGCGATTATAGCGGAAATTTTTGGAGTCTTGTGATTGCGATTGTGCCGCGCGTATTACTGGGTGTTTTAGCTGCGATAATCTATCAATTATTTAAACATAAGGGCAATAAATTATCCGTTATCGGAAGTAGTTTTACGGCATTAGTGTGCACAATTATTCATTCTATTTTAGTATTAGGCATGATTTATGTATTTTTTGGCCCAAGCTATGCGTCGGCAAAGGGTGTTGAAGTTTCAGCATTGTTTGGTTTATTATTAGGTGTTATTACAACAAATAGTTTATTAGAAGCTATTTTAGCGGTTGTTATCGTGGCACCACTAACTAAGGTTTTAGAACCTATAACTAAGAAGGTGATGTAAATGGAAAAAAAAACAGTAGTCATTGGAATCTGTGGGGGGATTGCCGCTTATAAGACTGCACAGTTAGCGAGTAATTTATATAAAAAGGGCTATGATGTCCATGTGATTATGACAAAAAATGCAACGGAGTTTATTACTCCGATGACGTTTGAAACGTTAACGCATAATCGGGTATCAGTAGGAACATTTGATCGAAATTTTCAGTATGACGTTAACCACATTTCATTGGCTAAACGTGCGGATGTATTTGTCTTAGCACCTGCATCAGCCAATTGTATTGCGAAGATTGCCCATGGAATTGCTGATGATATGTTAACAACAACTTTTTTAGCTGCCAATTGTCCTAAATTAATTGCTCCGGCAATGAATACAGGGATGTTGAATAACCCAATTACTCAACGTAATATCCAGCAATGTAGGGAATTTGGGATGACTATTATTGAATCTGCTAGTGGTTACTTAGCTTGTGGAGATGTCGGAAAAGGTCGCCTGGCAGAAATTGAAGATATTGAGGATGCCATTGAGTGTTTATTGATTAAGGATAAGCCTTTAGCTGGGATTAAGGTTGTTGTGACGGCCGGGCCTACACAGGAGGATATTGATCCTGTACGATTTATAACGAATCATTCTAGTGGTAAAATGGGGTACGCCTTAGCGAGAGCCGCACGTAATTTAGGTGCTGAGGTGACGCTTATAACGGGGCCTACTTCTTTGAGAAAACCTGTTTTTATGACGATTATCGAAGTAAGAACAGCAGATGAAATGTTTCAGGAAGTATCTGGATTAAAAGATCAGTATGATATTTTAATTAAATCTGCCGCAGTCTCTGATTATAGGGCCTCTTTTGTGAATCCACATAAGTTAAAGAAACAAAGTCAACAGACGACACTTGATTTAGTCATGAACAAAGATATTTTATTAGCTATGGGGAAAGAAAAAAAAGATAGCCAAGTGATATGTGGATTTGCAATGGAAACTGAAAATTTAGAAGAAAACGCCACTAAAAAATTGTTAGGTAAAAATGCGGATTTAATCGTTGCCAACCAATTAAATGAAGAATTTGCAGGTTTTAAGGGGGATACAAATGTGGTGACGCTTATTCAAAGAAATGGAATCGTGAAATTGAATAAGATGTCTAAGGAAGCCCTCGGATATGAAATTATGGAACAGTTATTGAAGATTTTAATAAAGAAAAGGGGAACAATATGTTAATCGTTATTGATGTCGGAAATACTAACATTACGTTAGGGGTATATGATAAAGACGATTTAATTGCTACATTTCGTTTAACAACTAAATTACAAAGAACATCTGATGAGTTTGGAATTACGTTATTTTCTTTTCTTCAAACAAAGGATATTAATCCCCAAGCGGTAGAGGCTGTTTTAATTTCGAGTGTAGTTCCTAAAATTATGCATTCATTAACTAATGCTATTCGTAAATATTTTAATATTGAACCAATGATTGTAGGGCCTGGAATTAAGACTGGAATTAGTGTTAGAACGGAAAATCCTCGTGAAGTTGGGGCGGATCGTATTGTAGATATTGCGGCTGCTTATTATATTTATGGAGGCCCTGCGCTTGTTATTGACTTTGGAACTGCCACAACTTATGATTATGTAAATGAGAACGGGGAGTTTGAATTTGGAGTAACTTCTCCAGGGATTGAAATTTCGGCACAGGCGCTATGGACGCAGGCAGCTAAATTACCAGAGATTGAAATTAAGAAGCCAGAAACGATTATGTGCCGTAATACGATTACTAGTATGCAAGGTGGTTTGGTTTACGGTTACATTGGCCAAACAGAATATATTATTAAGAAGGTAAAAGAGGCAGTTGGAAAGGATATCAAAGTAGTGGCCACAGGGGGATTGGGGCGCATTATATATAACGAAACTGATATGATTGATGTTTATGATCCAGATCTTGCATTTAAAGGAATGAGAATCATTTATCATAAAAATAAAGGCGGATTTTAAACCTTTTAAAAAATAGGGACCAAGTGCCACACTTGGTCTTTTTTTATCATAAATAAAAGGCTCTCCCATGTATTTGGAATAAATAGATCTAAGAAGCATATTAATCAGTAGGTAGATAATAATAAAAAGGATTTTTTCTTAAAATTATTGCCATTATTTATTCATCTCTGTATAATTTATTTAATAGCACTCATTATAATAGAGTGATAAAAACGAGGAGGGAAAGACATGTTAAGACCATTAAACGATAATGTTGTTATCGAAATTGTTGAGCTTGAGAAGAAAACGGCAAGTGGGATCATTCTTTCAAAAGAGACTTCAAAGCCGAGTCACTCAGAGGGTGTTATCGTGGCCGTTGGGGAAGGAAAGTGTTTAGAGAATGGAACGCTTAAGACGCCTTCTGTTAGTGTAGGACAACGTGTCATTTATAATGGATTTGCGGGAACAAAAGTTTCCCATCAAGGAAAAGATTTAGTTATTTTATCATCGGATGATGTTTTAGCGGTTGTTGAGTAAGTTATAAATAGATATTAATATAAGGGAGGATTTTATAGTATGGCAAAAGAGATTTTATTTGCAGAAGATGCCCGCCGTGCAATGATTCGTGGTGTGGATAAGTTAGCTGATACGGTGAAGGTAACTTTAGGACCAAAGGGACGAAATGTTATTTTAGAACAAAAGTTTGGAACGCCCCAAATTATTAATGATGGTGTCTCAATAGCTAAGGAAATTGAGTTAGAGGATAAATTTGAAAATATGGGAGCTAGATTAGTTGCTCAAGTTGCAAGTCGAACAAATGATGTTGCGGGTGATGGAACGACAACAGCGACAGTTTTAGCACAGGCGATGATTAGGGAAGGAAATAAAAATATTGTGGCTGGAGCCAATCCAATAACGATTCGCCGTGGAATTGAGCGTGCCGTGAAAGTAGCGGTAGAAGCATTAAAGGCTAATTCAAAACCAATTGAAGGCAAAGAATCAATTGCTAACGTAGCAGCTATTTCAGCAGCAGATGAGGAAATCGGTAAACTGATTGCTGAGGCAATGGAGCGAGTTGGAAATGATGGTGTTATTACACTTGAAGAGTCAAAAGGTTTTGAAACGACAATGGATATTGTTGAGGGGATGCAGTTTGACCGCGGATACTTATCTTCTTATATGGTGACTGATACGGATAAAATGGAAGCCGTTTTGGATAATCCCTATATTTTAGTAACCGACTCTAAGGTAGGTACTTTACAGGATATTTTACCTATTCTTGAACAATTGGTTCAAACAGGACGTCCAATGGTCATTGTAGCAGACGATATTGAAAATGAGGCATTGGCAGCATTAGTTGTTAATAAGTTACGTGGAACATTTAATGTTGTAGCTGTTAAGGCTCCAGGTTTTGGTGATCGTCGCAAACGCATGTTAGAAGATATTGCTATTTTAACGGGTGCACAGTTAGTAACAGAAGAATTAGGATTAGAATTAAAAAATACAACGTTGGATCAGTGCGGACGTGCTGGACGAGTGATTGTAACCAAAGATCATACAACCGTTGTTGAAGGAACAGGTTCACAAATGGACATTAATGCTAGAATTGCTCAAATTCGCGCAGAACTTGAAAATACAACATCGGAGTTTGATAAAGAAAAATTATTAGAGCGTTTAGCGAAGTTAAGCGGTGGTGTGGCTGTTATTAAGGTTGGAGCCGCAACGGAAACGGAGCTTAAAGAAAGAAAATTACGCATTGAAGATGCCCTTAATGCAACTCGTGCAGCAGTTCAGGAAGGAATTGTCGCAGGTGGTGGAACAGCCTACATGAATATTTATAATGAGGTATCAAAAATTGAGGCATCAGGTGATGAAGCAACAGGAATTCAGATTGTATTGAAGGCATTAGAGGCTCCAGTTCGTCAGATTGCTGAAAATGCGGGAATTGAAGGATCTATTATTATTCATAAATTGAAAGAGTTAGAGGCCGGATATGGATATAATGCTGCGACAGATGAGTTTGTAGATATGTTTAAAACCGGTATTGTTGACCCAACGAAGGTGACTCGCTCAGCATTACAGAATGCAGCTAGTATTTCTGCTTCTTTCTTAACGGCTGAAGCAGCGGTTGTAGAAATTGAAAAACCTCAAGTTTCGCCGGCATCACCTGACATGAGCGGTATGGGAATGATGTAAAAAAAAATCTCTAGATTTTTCTAGAGATTTTTTTTATTATAAAGGAAAGAGGAAATGGAGGTTTTTTTATGAAGGGAATTGGTACTGATATCATTGAGATTAAAAGAATAAGTGAAGTGCGGCAAAAGGAACGATTTATTGATAAAATTTTAAGTGAGGAAGAAGTCACTTTGTATTCCCAATTTGTTAGTGAAAAGAGAAAAAATGAATTTATTGCAGGGAGATGGGCTGTTAAAGAGGCCTTATATAAGGCATTAGGGTCATTTTGCCACGGGAAAAAATATCAAGATTTTAGTATTGTCAATGATGAGACGGGGAAACCCTACTTATTAAAGCCAGTAATAGAAAATGTTCATCTTAGTATAAGTCATTGTGATCATTATGCGGTGGCTTTTGTTGTTTGGGAATAATTAAAATAGGAATCGTTTCAGGCAACTAATGACGATTCTAGACAATGTTAGTTGTCTGAAGGGCAACCTTTTCTAAAATGGAATAAATTTTGCGTAATAAAGATATAATTCTTATTTTATTTTAGGATAGGAGAGGTAAGTGTTTACTTCATCGATAAGTTTTTCTTTTAGTAAAGCATAAATTCAGTTGCTTCCTCATAGGATTAATTGAAATTGAACTTAATAAAGAGGTGGATAGCGATGAAGAAATTATGTTTAATGTTCACAGTAGTACTTACAGTGCTATTAACTGCATGTGGGGAAATGTCGCAGCAAGATGTTGTTGACAAATTAACTAGTAACGTAGAAGATGCTAAGTCTTATTATGCAACAGGGGTAATGGAAGTTGATAATAATGGACAAGTGTATCAGTACAACGTAGAAGTGGCTTATCAAAAAGATAACAAGTACAAAGTAACACTAAAAAATGAAACAACGAACAATGAGCAAATTATTTTAAAAAATGATGAGGGAGTTTTCGTTTTAACACCTGCATTAAATAAACAATTTAAATTCCAAAGTGATTGGCCATTATCAAGTTCACAAGTTTATTTATACCAATCATTAATTACGGATATTTTAAATGATGCAGAAGCTAAATTCGAGGCCACAGAGGATGCATATACATTCGAAACTAAAGCGAACTATCACGGAAATCGCGATTTAGTCTCTCAAAAAATTACTTTTGATAAAAAAGAATTAACACCAACAGAAGTTTATGTTTTAGATTCTAAAGGTGAGCCACGTATTTCAATGAAGTTTTCATCATTTGATTTTGATAAAAAGTTTAAAGATGGATATTTCGATTGCCAAAAAACAATGGAATATTCACAGGAAACAATGGGAGAGGGAGCTTTAGCAAATTTAGAAAGTGAACTCTATCCTGCTTATTTACCTGAAGGAACAACATTAGTTAATAAGCAAGCTATCGATATTCAAGATGGGGAGCGCGTGATTATGACATTTAGCGGGGATCAAGAGTTTACAATGATTCAAGAACCTGCTGCATATAATGAGTCTACAGGGGTAGAACCTGTTTCAGGACAACCTGTAATGATTAATGGTACAATTGGAGCATTAAGCGATAACTCAATTACATGGGTTGAGGGAGGCGTTGAGTGCTTCTTAGTTTCTGAAACATTAGAGACAGAGGAGTTAGTTTCAGTTGCTGCATCAGTTTCTAATCTCGCAGAAAAATAATAAATAAATCAAATACGTATGGTAAGGTACCCTGAACTTTTAGGGTGCCTTTTTACGATGGTCGATGCATGGTCTTTTGATCAAAGGGAAAGAAGAGAGGGCAACGAAAAAGGGTCATGGGATGTAGGATAATCTCAAAGGGAGTGTATACCTTTTAATTGTCGAACAAAAGAAGTAATTGGTGAATAAGGTTGAATCCGTAAATTTTAGATTTATTAATAATTTTACAATCGGGATATGTTTGATTTAGTTGTTTTAAATAACCGTTATTTTTAGATGTGACGATTAGTTCGCATTTATCACTTATTGGGTGTGAAAGTTGAATAGTCGTTTGAAGGTTCTCGTCCGAGATATGATTTTTTTTTGTTTCACCTGGAAAAACAAGTAATTCTGAAAGAAGTGAGTATAATAGAAAGATAAGGGTAATTAATGTACAGGTGAGTAGAACAACAATAATTTTCTGATAATTAATTCGATGAATGGTAGTTCCTCCTCATTTTTTATGAATTTATTTAGCAAGGAAAGATGAACAGTGGTTAGAGTAAGTGATTCAGTCAAAGGCTTATAAAATATAATCATTGGATTTACCTATTAGGAAGGCCCGATAAAGGCGAAGTTACCTCTATATATAATAATAAAAAAATTATGTTTTTCTTGTGTACAAATTGTATCCATTTATGTTAAATTTTAAAGAGAGATTTTTTTCCTATTGGAGAGTGTTAGGATGAGTATAAAATATAAGGTCTTAGTGGCTGAGGATGAGTTAAAGATTAGAGAGATTCTTGTAGACTGCTTAATGGATGATTACGAGGTGATTGAGGCAAAAGATGGGCTAGAAGCACTTCGGTTATTTCATTCACAACAGTTTGACTTAGTTTTATTAGATGTTATGATGCCTGAGAAAGATGGGTTTTCTGTTTTAAAAGAGATTCGTTTGGTTTCTAAGGTACCTGTCATTATGTTAACGGCACGTTCTAGTGTGGAAGATCAAGTGCGTGGTTATGATTTAAAGGTAGATGATTACGTCACAAAGCCGTTTGATAATCAGGTTTTATTAGCAAAAGTTCATCGATTGCTATCTCGTATTAATGAAGACGATGAAGTAGAAACTTATGAATTAGCTTTTGATGGTCTGGTTGTTAATAAATTATCGAGGACGGTTCGTGTGGATAATGAACTGATGGATTTTAGACCTAAGGAATTTGACTTATTAGTTTTTTTAATTGAAAATCACCGAATTGCGTTAGATCGCGATCGAATTTTAGATGCGGTTTGGGGAATCGACTATTTTGGTGATACTCGTGTTGTGGATACGCATATAAAAAAAATTCGAAAAAAATTGGGGGACTATTCGAAATATATTCATACTGTTTTTGGTGTTGGGTATAAGTTTGAGGTGATATAGTCTTGCGTTTAGCAACAAAGATTTTTTTACTTTTATTTGGTTTGTTTTTTACGACGCTTCTTTTAGATATTGTTGCCCAATACTATTTTTATGATTTTGCTTATCCGGGTTATAAACAAAATCAAATTTATCGCTTGGTTTATGAAATAAAAGATGAGGTTCCGAACTTTCAACGTTTCACGAATGATTTTTTTTCGTATATGAATGGGATCGAAGATAAATATTTGATTAAATATAAATTACATAGTTCAAATACTTCGCAGCTAAATTTAGAATATTTAACGGATAATGATATCTTTTTCGAATCGACGACTGATAAAAATGTGACAACGTATCATTACTATACTAAAATTAAATTTAAGGAAGGAGAAGAATGGATTATTGAAATCTCCTATTCTTTACAAGTTTTAGGTGAAATGTTATCCGTTTTTACGAATTATTATATCTTTATCTTTATGATTTTAGCTATCTTGGTACTCATTTTTGCTATTTGGTTAACAGAGCATATTACTAAACCTTTATTGCATATGAAGCGGGTTACTACTAATATTGCAAATATTGATTTTAGCGAAAAATGTGAAGTAAATTCAGATGATGAGCTAAGAGAGTTAGCAACAAATATTAATGTTATGAGTGAGAATTTAAACAGGACGTTAACTGAATTACAAGTAGCGAATGAACGATTAAAAGATGATATTGCTCGCGAGCGAGAATTTGAACAAATGCGCTCAACTTTCTTTTCCACAATTTCGCATGAATTAAAAACTCCACTTACAATTATTAAGGGAATTGCTACTCGAATTCAATCGCGTTCAATGTCTCCCGACGAGGTTAAGGTGCAATTAAGCTCTATCATAGAAGAGGTTAATCGGATGACGGTGATGGTTCAAGATACATTAAATTATATGAAGATGGAAAATCCGGAGGATATTTTAGAATACAGTAGTTTCAATTTAAAAATGTTAATTGAGCATTTAAATAATAAGGTTAAGCATATAATGGGAGAGAAGAAATTACATATTCATTTAGATTTGGACGATGAATATGTAGAGGCAGATTCTTCGAAGATTATGACCGTCGTTACAAATTTATATTCTAATGCTATTCGTTATACTCCTGATGGTGACCACATTTATGTAAGTCTTAAACGCTTTGGAAGTAAAGTTCAGTTTGAAATTGAAAATACGGGGATTTTTATTCCAGAAGAGGAATTGGATCGAATATGGGAACCTTTTTATCGTTTAGAAAAGTCAAGAAATAGGGACAGTGGGGGAACAGGTCTAGGACTACTAATTACGAGTAAAATTTTGCAGATGCACCAAAGTCATTACGGGGTCGTTAATACCTCACGAGGTGTAAAGTTTTATTTCGATTTAAATGTAGATCCAGACTTTGATGAATAGGGGGAATATATGAGGGTCATTTGTTATTTACAAATGGCCTTTTTATTATTTTAAAATTAGGGGGATGATCAAATGGAATTAAAAATTAATCGGTACGCTTCAATGCTAAAACCTTCATTGATTCGGGAAATGAAAGTGTTAGCGGATAAATATAATGATGTTATTGATTTTACATTAGGGGAACCCCATATATCTCGGCATACCTATGAGGTTATTCAAGAGGGGTTACATCATAAAATGATGGAATCTTCGTTGGGTTATTCTCATCAATATGGAATTATAGAGTTAAGAATGGCAATTTCAGAGTATTGTAAGCATAATTACGGCCAGATTTATGATCCATATTCAGAGATTATCATTACAACAGGTGTTTCTGAACCTATTAGTGCGGTTTTTAAAACAATTTTAGAGGAAGACGATGAGGTTATCATTTTTTCTCCATCCTTTACTTTATACAATACGAATGTTCAAATGTATGGGGGAAAAGTTGTTTTATATGATATGGTGGAAAATGATATGCAGGTAAAGGAAGAGGTATTAAGCAGGTTAATTACTGCAAAAACGAAAGCTATTTTAGTGAATTCTCCATGTAATCCTACGGGGAAAATATTTTCTGAAGAGGAAAATGAGGTGATATACAACTGTATAAAGGATAAACCTATTTTTGTGATTAGTGATGAGATATACCGTGAAATCGTGTTTGAACAGAAAAAATGTTGTTCGCTTTCAAAATATCCACGATTAAGGGATCGTTTATTTATTTTAAATGGTTTCTCTAAGTCATATGCGATGACGGGATGGCGGATAGGGTACGTATTAGGCCCAAAAGAGTTTATCAATACGGTAGCCGTTGTTCATCAAAACTTCGTTGCTTCTGCTTCAACTATTTCTCAATATGCGGCTCTTGAGGCATTAAATCACCCAGAATTGACGAAAAACATTCAGCAACTTTACGAAAAAAATAGAAATTATGTTTACCAACAGTTAAAACCGTATTTTAAGCATGTTGTATTGCCGGAGGGAGCCTTTTATCTCTATATAGACGTAAGTAATTACGGGTTAACTTCATATGAGTTCGCAATGAATTTACTAAAAAGTAAACAAGTAGCCATTGTTCCTAGTATGGCCTTTGAACCAAATGATTCGGGATATGTTCGTTTATCTTATTGTTGTGACTTTGAAACGTTGCGAGCAGGCGTTTTACGTATACAAAATTTTATAAAAAGTTTGTAAAAGAGTTAATTTACCCGTGACCTATGATAAAATACTGAAGGACTTGCATGTGATAAAAGTCATGCGATGATAGTTTAAAAATGCGGTATCTTAACATGAAGCAGTATCTCAATTAATTATTTGATAAATTTAATGTTAATGGTAAACCTAGAGATAGAACAACCGACTTTAGGAGATACGTGATACAATATAGCTTTATTTTTTAGAGACATTATTAAGGAAAATAAAATTTTTTGTTGTATAGACGAAAGACGATTAACCGCAAGAATATTTAATGTAATGTTGAAAGAGAGATGGCAATGAAGAAGAAATATAGAAGTTATAGTTATTATCCCAGTCAGAGAAAAAAGAAAATTAAAATTAATAAGGTAAGATTTACGCTATTTATCTTAAGCTGTTTACTTATTCTTAGCGGTATCGGTTTTGGATTAAAGCTGATATTAACCGATAAGGTTGATGTTTCCTTAGCGTTAACGGACGATCTTAATCCTAAGGAAGGGGAAAGTTTGTATCGACTATCGTTGAGTTGGGAGCCGTTGAAAAAAGATGCTTATAAGGAAATTCAAATCAACATTAATGATAAGTCCTACGTATTAGATAATACGGCTACAAGATTCGATGTTGATTTGTCGGCTCCTAACACCGATTATAAAATTACCTTCCAGGCAAGGAGGAAGGGGCTGTTCTTTTCTAAAAAGGTAAAAGACGTGATTCGTACATTTGCCGATAATGAAAGGATAGAACAATCAATTGCTGATTTAAAGATTAAGGATCATGTTTTATTATTTAGTCACGCGCTAAAGAAAACTAAAGAGATGAAATTTGATTCCGAAGAGATTCGTTATGAAATCATCGATGTGATTAACCAATCTGTCATTGAGGGTGATGTTACCATCACGAGCGAGGATAGAGAAGAGGTTAATCTTCAAGTCGAAATACCGATTGAGAAGTTAGTGCAGGCACCCGTGTTAGCTTTAAGAATGAGAATGGAGATAAATAATCATATCCTCTCGATTCCTGTTCAAGTAAATAAAGGGAGTCAGGTATTCAAAGGTTTAGATGGCTACGAATTATTACCTCAATCAGATAACCTTATTTTAGTTAATAAGGAACTTCCCCACCTGAATTACAAAAATCATCAATTTTATGCAGAATCCTTACACCTCAATATAGGGACAACGGATATTTTAACGTATCAACTAGTTGATGCATCTCGTAATATTATTGTTGATGAGGCTTACTTAGAGGGTGGAAATAAAGCGATTGAATTGTCGGATCTTAAGGAAGGAAATTACGTGGTTAAGTTAAACGATCTTCCTTTATACACGGATGAAGTCTTAAGCGAGCAGTGGTACTGTATTCTGAGAAATGGTGTAGCTAATCATGTGACGCTGAAATCAGAAAATGGCTTACTCTATCTTATCGTTCGTTCAGTGAAGGAAGTTCCTGAAGATGTGTATGATATTTTAATTGATCCTGGTCATGGGGGATTGGATGGCGGAACGGTTGCAGGTGAATTAACGGAGGCAAATGAGGCGCTTAAGCTGTCTAAGTATATAGCTTCAAGATTGGAGGATCATGGACTGAAGGTTAAGTTAACTCGTACTGAGGATGTAGATCCTGCTGGTCCTGGTAAATCTGATTATGGAAAATCGCCTTTTTATGACGAGGGAAGGGTTGAGCAAGTTTATCGTTATCAGACAAAATATATGATTTCTAATCACTTGAATTCTTTTAATGAGTCATTAGAAGGATTTGAGGTTTATAGTTCTGTTATCAATGACGATGATTGGTCTTCAAGGGTCTCTACTGCCTTAAAGGAGGCGGGACAAGATCCCCGTGATTCGGTAAAGAGTGAATTTCGTTCTTCAGAAGGGTCATATAAAAAATATTTTGTTTGCCGCGGATCTTCTTATGAAGAAAAATATGGTTGTCTTAATGATTCTCTTGACTATTTATACATTATTCGTGAAACAGGGGGGGCATTATCACAGTCTTCAGAATTAGTTGAACATAATAATAGCTATGATTCAATTCCACATTATGGGTCAGAAACGCTACTCATTGAATATGCATATCTCGATAATCCTAAAGATTATAAGGAATGGATTGCGGATTGGAAATCATGGGGCGAAGCGGTTGTAAAAGCAACGGTGGAGTATCTTGGAGTAAAATACCAAAAATAAAAAGGGGGAATCCCCCTTTTTATTTTTGGTAGAGTTTCCTATGTTGAATGTGGGAGTGGAGTATAGAATGGACGTATAATCTTAACGGAAAAGGTAAAGGTTATTATGGTAAATTAACATTTTAATTAAGAGGTGCCTGACAGGTGTTAAATTAATGGATATTATTTCTTAATAATGGATACAAAATATTTTTTATGATATCATATTATTTAGATTTTTAACATTTTATAGTAATAGAGATTAAGTGAGAGGGAGAGGAAATAATGAAAAATCAAAAGAAAGTATTAATATTAACTGCTCCTTTTGGTAGCGGGCATTTACAAGTGTCTAGTTCACTAACGGAAGAATTCTCCAAGTACGAAAATGTTATTGTAGAAGAATATGATTTATATTCTGAAGAGTTTCCGACATTATCTAAAACTATTCAAAAGGCTTATTTAAAAAGTTATAAACCGATTGGTAAAGACGTTTATCGCATGTTATATTACGGGTCTAGTTACGCCGTTCATGATTCATTTCAAGCTAAAATTTTGAAACCCTATTTGGAGTTTGGAATGCGATCATTGCGAAATAAAATCGAGTCTTTTAATCCCGATGCTATTATTAGTGTCTTTCCGGTAACTTCCTTATATACATTAGAAGATAAAGGATTTAAAATTCCAATCTACACAGTTATTACTGATTATTACGCAAGTGGGCTATGGCTTTACAAGGGGGCACGCCGTCACTATGTGGCCAATAATCGAATGGTGGCTTGGGGAGTCGCTAATGGATTGACACAAAGTCAATTTATGTTAACAGGAATACCTGTTCATGGGAAGTTTTATAAGGAGCTTAACCGCCAAGAGATTTATAAAAAATATGGGTTAGACCCTCAAAAGCGTACAGTTTTAGTTGCAGCAGGGGCACATGGTGTTGTTTCACATGTTGATGAGATTGCAGCCCGCTTAGCTTCCCAACCTCAGATTCAGGTTATTGTTGTCTGTGGAAATAATACAAAGTTATATGATCAAGTAATTCAATTGTTGGATGAATATGAAAATCTCAAGGTATTAGGTTACTGTCAGGAAATGCATGAGCTGCTCTCAATTGCTGATTTAATGGTTACGAAACCAGGTGGAATCTCACTAACTGAGGCTGCAATTAAAGGTGTTCCGGTTATTTTATATAATCCAGTTTACGGACAAGAATTAGAGAATGCAAAATATTTCTCAGATAAAAATGCTGCCGTGATTGTGACGAGTGAAGCAGAGTTAATCTATCATGTATTAATCATTTTAAATGAAGACGGGTTACTGGACGAAATGAAATGTAATATTAAACAGTTAGCGCGAGCATATTCGGCTAAAACAATTGTTGAGGATGTGTTGAAAGATAGTGATGAGTACTACGAACAACAACTATAAAGTATTAAAGCTTACCCATGTAAATGGTCCCGATTATGAAATTGCTTTAAGAGTTCCGAATGGGCAAATTGTTTTGTTGCCCGTTCATGAAGAGCTCGTTTTAAAGTTTAGGCTAGTCGTTGGGAAAGAATTAGACGAGTTACAAATTGATGAATTGAACGGTAAGTTGGATTTAGGTGATGCCTATCAATACACGTTAAAATTATTATCACGGCGCTCTTACACTACTGCTCAAATCCAAGAAAAATTAGAATCTAAAAATTATGCTGCTCATGTTATTAATGAGGTTTTAGGACGTTTAATTAATGCTGGATTATTAAATGATGGAGAATATGTAAGATCGTATATTCATCAAGAAATGGTAATGGGGAAAAAGGGTCCCAATAAAATAAAGTTAGAGTTAATAAGAAAAGGGGTATCTGAATCGGTAATTGATCAGTATCTTCCTGCGTATGGAGAGGAATATCAGACTGAACATGCATTAAAAATTGCCCATCGTATAATCAATAGTAACTATAAATACGGAGTGCACGTTATTAGACAAAAAGTTATAAATCAGTTAATTAATAAAGGATTTAATCAACAAATAATCGATAGGGTTATGAATCAGTTAGAAGTGGAAGATACTCAAGATAATCAACAAGCTATTTTAAGGAAAGAGGTGCAAAAGTATTATCAAAAGCACCGGAGTCTAAATGACTATCAACGTAAAACAAAGGTTGTTTCGGCTTTAATAAGAAAAGGATTTAATTATGAGGATGTTTTAAGTGTTTATCATAATCTGATGGAGATTGAATAGTTAGAGGGGCGATTCGTCCCTTTTATTTTATGAAAGAGGGTTTTGGACATGACACAGCCAATTTATTTAAAGGTAAAGGGGTTAATTGAAGAGGAAATTAAACAATTGGTACCTAATGCTATTATTCAATCAGAGCGTGACTTAGCCGTAAAATATTCGGTATCTCGCATGACCGTGAGAAAGGCGATTGAATCATTAATCCAGGAGGGGAAGCTATATCGTAAAGATAAGGTGGGAACATTTGTTGCTGATGATAAACTGCATGAACCTATTGCAGAATTAGTAGGTTTTACTTCTGAAATAAGTAGTAAGGGAATGAGACCTCATACAAAGGTTGTTAGTTATGAGCTAATTGAGGCGGACGAGAGATTAGCCCAAAAGTTAGAAATTAAGATTCATGACCGTGTACATAGTTTATTAAGACTTCGTATGGCGGATAATCGTCCAATGACATTGGAACATAATTACATTCCTGTATCTGTGATTAAAGAGTTACCTCAATCAGTTATTAATACCTCGATTTATGCATTTTTGGATGAGGCATTAAATGTTAAAATTGCATCCGGGTCACAAACTGTAACAGCCATTAAGGCTAACGAGGAAGTATCTCGATTATTAGAGGTACCATTAAATGAACCTTTACTCTATTTAGAATTAACTTCGGTTTTAATGAATGGCCAAGTTTTGGAATTTGTTGAAACATACGCTAATCCCCAAAATTATACGGTACGTATTCATTCGCGAAGAAAATGGTAAAATAAAGAAATAATCCGTAGGGGATTATTGACATGAGAGTCATAAAGGGGTAAAATGACAGTGTAAATTGAATCCATTTAATAAATCTTCGAGGCAGGGTGAAAATCCCTACCGGCGGTAAAGCCCGCAAGCCGTAAGGTTGATCTGGTATAAATTCCAGAGCCGACAGTTAAAGTCTGGATGGGAGAAGATTCGTTTTTGATATACTCTTTTTAGGATATATCTCACGAAGGTTTATTAACGTGAGATCTTTTTGCATTTCACTAAAACTTTAAATGTATTGGAGGAGAGTGTATGAAAAACGCAACAACAAGTTTCAAAGAAACAAAGAATTTAATTTTACTAGGGGTTTTTATTGCATTGGGGACAATTTTAATGCTCATTGAAATTCCTTATCCATTAGTTCCCTTCTTAAAATTTGATTTAAGTGAATTAATTGTACTATTAACTGTTGAATTATTTGGATTGATTCCGGCAATTATGGTGGCTTTCTTTAAGTCCCTATTAAATATTATGCTAGGTCTTAGTGCAACACCTATGCATATCGGATCTATTACAGCCTTTATTGCTTCTACGACCTTAGCGTTTCTGTACGTTATAATAAAAAAATATATTTCTGGATCAAAAATAGGACAAAAGGCATTACGATTCATTTTAGTTATTACAGGGTTTTCTCTTATTTTAACGATATGTAATTATCTCTTTATTACACCTATTTATTTCGGGGGATTATGGTTTACAGATGTTATAGAATGGGCAACTTTGGATTCTTTTATTCCAGGATTACCTTTTAACTTAGGTTATGGAGCTGCCATTGCGCTTGTTTATGTTCCGTTTAACGCATTGAAAGGTTTAATTGTATTGGGTGTATATGAATTAATTTCCCCTCGATTGTTAACAGCATTACGGTTTAGTACGAAGCATAAGAGAGTGTCGTCAGTAACTGCCAAATAAACTTAGGTTACTCTATAACTTTAATATAAATTATATTTATCCTTTATATAGAAAAGAGGTGGTGTTTGCCACCTCTTTTTTTGATATAATAAACATCAGATAAATGGAAATGATAGTTAAAAATAATCCTTTATAAATGAATATGAGAGGGTGTTTGGATGAAGAGAATGGTATATCTGATTTTTTTAATTTTTATAATGCTAGGTTTATATAAGTACATTAATCAAATTAATCTACAGTCATCTGAGGTATTGCAAGTATGGGTTAATGAATCGGATTATGAGGTATTAGAAACTGTAAATCCTATTTTTGAGAGTATGTATAACGTAGAGGTTCAATTGAAAATTATTCCCTCCGATAAAGTCATAACCAATCTGCCGCTATATAAAAAGTCTAATGAGTATCCGGATATTATTAATGTTTCACATACTTTAATTTCTGATCTAGTAGAAATGAATGCCATTCATCCAATGAGTGATATTTTCGATTCCTTTAATATATTGCCTAATGTAAAATCGGCTTTTAAGGTAAAGGGCGAGTATTATGGGGTACCTTATAATGCGCAGACCGATATTTTGTATTATAATAAGGAAATGTTTAAATACGGCATACAATCTTTTTCGCAGTTATTTGATGAGGACATATCTTTAGCGATTGATTATCAAAGTATATATCATATTAATCCATTTGTTACTGGATTTGGGGGATATACCGTGGGTGTTGATAATTTTGGTGATACTAATTTTTATGATATTGGGTTAAACAATGAGGATGCTATTCGAGGAATAGCCGCAATGTTTTATTTATTAGATAAATCATTGGTTTATCAAACCGAATTTGAAGTGTATCGATCGTTTATCAATCAGTCATCAGATTTGTTAATTGCTCCAGCCTCATTAGTATCTTCTCTATTAGAGGTGTATCCTAATTTAGGCTATCAAGCGATTCCTAACTTTGTAGAGGATATTTTACCGTATACATATACAAAAATCGACACGTATCAAATAACTCAATCGTCGAAGAATCAGGAGTTAGCTGCCAAGTATTTAAATTATTTATTAACCGAAGAGGTGGCGAAAGTACGATATGATTTAACAAAGGGAATAGCCCCTGTAGATTATGCTACTATTATCTCTCAGGAGGAGTATTATAATGTCGTGAAAAAACAATTACATCGCTCAATCCCATTGCCTAATCAAGTTGAATTTAGTTTTGTGTACCTTCCTTTTCAAAGAGCTTCCCAACAAATGTTACGACTTCCGTATCAGATTGAAACGATTATGAATGAGACGGTAGACTGCATCAATAGTGAATTAGAAAAGGTAATTAAATAACGGGAAATAAAGTGCCCTTATAATAGATATAAACCAGAAAAATGATATTTTATGATTAGTCTGGTTTTAGTTCTATGAGAGAGGTGCTTTTTCTTATGTAATGACACGGTTTCGGTATTATTTAAACAAAGACAAATAGAAATCCTATAACTCGGTATCTAATTGATTAGAGTGGATACCTTGAGAAACTTAAAATTTTCTTCTTTATCTTAAGATATAATGCCTTAAAGTTTATAATAAAAAATACTTAAAAAGGTAAGGCTTGGAATTACTAAGGGTAAATATTAATCGTTAAAAATTAATTAAGCATTACTAAAGGAGACACGCTTTAATATTTTTAATTAAATAGAAAAAATTCAACAATTAATGTGGAAAAGATGTATAATTTCTGATAAAATTGTTCATTTATAGTCGTTTTATTAAGAAAATCTTTAGAAAGACACAAATTGGACACATTTGTGTGAAAAAATTAAAGTCAGAGAGGGAACTTAGATAAAAAATTAATTTTATATAGATTCTAACAGTCACCAAGACTAAAAAATTACCTTATTGTATTGTGAAATAAGGCGTGGAGGTCGTAATGATATGAAGAACAAGATAATTGGTGCATTAATTGTCACCATGTGTATAACGGGGAATAGGCAAAAACTAGTGGAGGCAGCTCCAGTAACAACACAAAATGTTGTTTATCGTGTATATGTAGATGAAGAGCCTATTGGGCTTATAACAGATAAAAGTGAATATGATAATTTAGTAAATAAACAAAAAGAGGAATTATCAAAGAAATATGAAAAGCAAACAGTTATTAAATCGCCGACTAATGTTCGACTTGAAAAAGAGGTTACTTTATTACCGTTAAATACGCTAGATAGTCAATCCGTTTTAGAAACAGTGGCTGAAAAAGCAAATTTCCAGGTTTCGGCCTATAAAATTTCAATTAACGAGGAACAGTTTGTAGTAGAGGATGCCAATGTAGTGACTAATACACTTTTAGAGTTAATGGTGCATTACACTGGAGTGGAAGATATTCAGAAAATAATGGATATTGAAAATGAGATTACTCCTTTAACTGAGGCGGGTTCACAATATATTGGTGCAAAACTATTAGAACCGGTTAAGGTAGAAACTGAATATGCTAATTTAGATGGTATTTTAAGTCGTGAGGAAACGCGAAGAATGGTGTTATATCGTCAAACGCAGCCTCAAAAGACGGTACTTTTTAATGAAGATTCATCATTATGGGATATTGCCACAGAGAATGGTTTGACTGAAGAGGAATTACACTTATTAAATCCTCAAATCAACGGTTTATCTTGGAATGAGCTATTAGGAATGGAGTTAGATGTAACGCCATTGAATCCAATGATTATTGTAGAGACTGAAAAAGAAAAAGTTGAAATTACAGAATTGCCATATGACGTGGAATATATTGATGATAGTACGTTACCAAAAGGAGAGACTGTCATTGAACAAGAAGGCCAAAATGGGCAAAGTTTAAAGCGGCTGAATATTGTCTACGAAAATGGCGTACAATCTTCTTTATCAGTCGTAGAAGATTCACAACTATCAGAACCGGTTAAACAAATTGTAAAACGAGGGACAAAGGTTATTTCTGGTGTAGGAAGTGGGAATTGGATTTGGCCAACGACTACGCGTTCAGTAACCTGTGGCTATTTATGTTATAGCGGACACTATGCTATCGATATTCAGGCTTATATTGGGCAACCTGTTTATGCAGCTGATGGCGGTGTTGTAATTAGTGCTGGATATAGTAATGGATATGGAAATAATATCTTAATTGATCATAAAAACGGTTATTATACTCGTTACGCGCATTTAAATTCATTGAATGTATCGGCAGGAGACAGTGTCCAAGGTGGACAGACGATTGGTGAAGCTGGAAATACCGGAAACTCAACAGGACCACATTTACATTTTGAAATTCGTCCAAATACGGGAAGTCAACCAAGCTACGCACCTAATCCGTTAGATTTTTATTAATTAAAGGAATGAAAACCCCTAATAATTAATATACTCTAGAGCATATTAATTATTAGGGGTTTCTTTTTGTTATCTAGTTTGTAGTGAATTTGTATAAACCTGGACGTATTATTGACAAATACCCTTGAAATTGATATAGTAAACTACATAATAAAAATAGAAAATTATAGGAGTGTGAATTGCCTTGGACCCGTCCATGTATTATGTAATACTTGTTATCATGATTATTCTATCTGCCTTTTTTAGTGCCTCTGAGACTGCCTTTTCAAGTGTAAATTTAATTCGTTTACGTCAATATGTAGACGATGGTAGACCTGGAGCTAAAAAGGCACTAAATGTAGCGGAACGATTTGATGAAGTATTATTAGCAATTTTAATAGGAAATAATATTGTTAATTTAGCCTCTGCATCGCTTGCAACGATTGTCGCAACAGAAGTTTTAAATCTAGGTGCTTCGGGTGCTCCAATTGCGACGGCTGTCATGACCGTTTTAATTATCATTTTTGGTGAAATTTTACCCAAATCTTACGCAAAGGAAAACTCTGAATCGTTAGCATTGTCAATAGGTACTATCTACTATTATATGATAAAAGTAATGAAGCCTTTAATCTTTATCTTTATGGTATTAAAGGATTTTGTAGCTAAATTATACAGTAAAAAAGAAGACGAACCTTCAGTTACGGAAGATGAACTGAATGTAATTATCGATACTATGGAAGAAGAAGGGGTACTCCAACAGGATGAGGTTGAAATGTTACAGAGTGTTCTTGATTTAAGTGAAACATTCGTAAAAGATATTATGACTCCTCGTGTTGATGTTGTTGCCGTAGATGTTCATGATTCTACTGAAAATGTTAAAAATGTATTTTTTGAAGAAAAATATTCACGTATTCCCGTTTACGATGAATCGCGTGATAATATAGTTGGTATTCTTTATGAACGTGACTTATTTTCTGCTATTATTGAAAATGGATCAACAGATGATCTTTTAATTGCAGATGTGATGCGTGATCCAATGTATGTTTCCTATACAATGCGCGTTTCAGATTTACTTACCCGGTTACAATTAGAAAAACAACATTTAGCAATTGTTGCGGATGAGTACGGAGGAACTGCCGGATTGGTTACGATGGAAGATGTTCTAGAGGAAGTCGTAGGGGAAATATATGATGAACACGATGAAGAGGAACAATTGGTCGTTAAAAAAAGTGATACTCTCTATGAGGTGAAGGCCGAAATAGAGTTAGATGAATTATTTGATATCATGGATATTGATTTAGATATTCCAGAAGACGCTTATTCATTAGGAAGTTGGATGTATTCTAAAATAGAAGATATCCCGGAAATCGGAGATATGTATCAGTATCATAACCTGATATTTACGATTATTGAAGTAGAAGATCGCCGAATTATTAGGGTTAAAATTGAGGTTGTAGAACCTGAGAATGCACCTGAGGAATAGATTGAAAGAGTGGTAGGGCTAGTTAGCTTAATACCGCTCTTTTTGATTTTAGAGTCAAACACGCAGAATATTACAAGTTGAGAGATGAAAAGCTCATGCACGCATAAGATTCCGAACATATAGGAAATGAATTTTAGTTAGATAGCAATTTAAGGATTATACGAGAGATGGATGATTAGTAGGTAACCTGGCATGATAACTATCAACTGGATGAGTATGTCACGGAAAATGGTTCATTGTAAAAAAATATTTTGTAGTGTAGATCAGATGTACGCGTGTACGTGAGAGAATAGTTTTCGTGATTAAAGCTTTTAAAAATACCCTCATAGAGTGTAGGAGATAGAATCCTTTATGTGAAAGCTGATTATATAGGACCCTTGAATGGTATAAAAAAATGTTAAATAATGAAAAAATATTTTATTTCGACGATATCTTATTTAATTTATTAAAAAATATAAAAAATCGGTTGACTACTAGATGACAAGATGTTATTATAAATGAGTCGCCAAAAGGGCGATGGAAAAGAAAACAAAAAAAGTTAAAAAGTGTTTGACAGAAGTTGTTGAACATGATAAACTAGAAAAGTCGCCAAGAGAGGTGGACAAGAAATCTTATAAAAAAAGATAAAAAAACATTTGACAGAAAAAGTCGAATGCGGTAAGATAAAGAAGTCGTCAAAAGGCGAGAGAAGTTCTTTGAAAACTAAACAGAACGTCAAGAATCATGAGCGAAAGAAATTTCGCAAGCTAAGGAAACAAACAATTATGGAGAGTTTGATCCTGGCTCAGGATGAACGCTGGCGGCGTGCCTAATACATGCAAGTCGAGCGAACCACTTCGGTGGGAAGCGGCGAACGGGTGAGTAACACGTAGGTGATCTGCCCATCAGACGGGGACAACGATTGGAAACGATCGCTAATACCGGATAGGACGAAAGTTTAAAGATGCTCCTGGCATCACTGATGGATGAGCCTGCGGCGCATTAGCTAGTTGGTGGGGTAAAGGCCTACCAAGGCGACGATGCGTAGCCGACCTGAGAGGGTGAACGGCCACACTGGGACTGAGACACGGCCCAGACTCCTACGGGAGGCAGCAGTAGGGAATCTTCGGCAATGGGCGAAAGCCTGACCGAGCAACGCCGCGTGAATGAAGAAGGCCTTCGGGTTGTAAAATTCTGTTATAAGGGAAGAAAGGTGATAGGAGGAAATGACTATCAATTGACGGTACCTTATGAGAAAGCCACGGCTAACTACGTGCCAGCAGCCGCGGTAATACGTAGGTGGCAAGCGTTATCCGGAATTATTGGGCGTAAAGAGCGCGCAGGTGGTTAATTAAGTCTGATGTGAAAGCCCACGGCTTAACCGTGGAGGGTCATTGGAAACTGGTTGACTTGAGTGCAGAAGAGGGAAGTGGAATTCCATGTGTAGCGGTGAAATGCGTAGAGATATGGAGGAACACCAGTGGCGAAGGCGGCTTCCTGGTCTGCAACTGACACTGAGGCGCGAAAGCGTGGGGAGCAAACAGGATTAGATACCCTGGTAGTCCACGCCGTAAACGATGAGTGCTAAGTGTTGGGGGTCGAACCTCAGTGCTGAAGTTAACGCATTAAGCACTCCGCCTGGGGAGTACGGTCGCAAGACTGAAACTCAAAGGAATTGACGGGGACCCGCACAAGCGGTGGAGCATGTGGTTTAATTCGAAGCAACGCGAAGAACCTTACCAGGTCTTGACATACCATTGACGCCTCTAGAGATAGAGGGTTTCCTTCGGGGACAATGGATACAGGTGGTGCATGGTTGTCGTCAGCTCGTGTCGTGAGATGTTGGGTTAAGTCCCGCAACGAGCGCAACCCCTGTCGTTAGTTGCCAGCAGTAAGATGGGGACTCTAACGAGACTGCCAGTGACAAACTGGAGGAAGGTGGGGATGACGTCAAATCATCATGCCCCTTATGACCTGGGCTACACACGTGCTACAATGGTTGGTACAAAGAGAAGCGAAGCGGTGACGTGGAGCAAACCTCATAAAGCCAATCTCAGTTCGGATTGTAGGCTGCAACTCGCCTACATGAAGTTGGAATCGCTAGTAATCGCGAATCAGAATGTCGCGGTGAATACGTTCCCGGGTCTTGTACACACCGCCCGTCACACCACGAGAGTTTACAACACCCGAAGTCAGTGGCCTAACCGCAAGGAGGGAGCTGCCTAAGGTGGGGTAGATGATTGGGGTGAAGTCGTAACAAGGTATCCCTACCGGAAGGTGGGGATGGATCACCTCCTTTCTATGGAGAAAGAGACGTTCTGTTTAGTTTTGGGAGAATTTCGATTTTCCTAGAATTGATCTTTGAAAACTAGATATCTTCTGAAGAAGAAAAGTTAAGTAATAAAGGGCGCACGGAGGATGCCTAGGCACTAGGAGTCGAAGAAGGACGCGACAAACGGCGAAACGCCTCGGGGAGCTGTAAGTAAGCAAAGAGCCGGGGATATCCGAATGGGGAAACCCGCTAGTGGTCATACGCTAGCACCGTATGGTGAATCAATAGCCATAGAGGAGACAGACCCAGGGAACTGAAACATCTAAGTACCTGGAGGAAAAGAAAGAAACATCGATTCCCCAAGTAGCGGCGAGCGAACAGGGAGGAGCCCAAACCGGAGTAATCCGGGGTAGAAGGACCTTCAGAAATGACTGAACATGATAGCCGAATGGTCTGGGAAGGCCAACCGGAGGGGGTGAGAGTCCCGTAGGTGAAATTGTGTGAAGCAGGGAAGGGATCCTGAGTACGGCGGGACACGAGAAATCCCGTCGGAAGCAACGAGGACCATCTCGTAAGGCTAAATACTACCTAGTGACCGATAGTGAACCAGTACCGTGAGGGAAAGGTGAAAAGAACCCCGGAAGGGGAGTGAAAGAGAACCTGAAACCGTGTGCCTACAACTAGTCAGAGCCCGTTAAAGGGTGATGGCGTGCCTTTTGTAGAATGAACCGGCGAGTTACGATATCGTGCAAGGTTAAGTTGAAGAGACGGAGCCGAAGCGAAAGCGAGTCTGAATAGGGCGAGGAGTACGATGTTGTAGACCCGAAACCGTGTGAGCTAGCCATGAGCAGGCTGAAGGTCAGGTAACACTGACTGGAGGGCCGAACCAGGGCACGTTGAAAAGTGCTTGGATGACTTGTGGCTAGGGGTGAAATTCCAATCGAACACGGATATAGCTGGTTCTCTCCGAAATAGCTTTAGGGCTAGCCTCGATAAGAGTCTACTGGAGGTAGAGCACTGAATGGGTGATGGCCCCACCTCGGGGTACTGATCTCAATCAAACTCCGAATGCCAGATAGATATGATCGGGAGTCAGACTGTGGGTGATAAGGTCCATGGTCAAAAGGGAAAGAGCCCAGACCGCCAGCTAAGGCCCCCAAGTGTCCGTTAAGTGGAAAAGGATGTGGAGATGCACAGACAACTAGGAGGTTGGCTTAGAAGCAGCCATCCTTTAAAGAGTGCGTAATAGCTCACTAGTCGAGTGACTCTGCGCCGAAAATGTACCGGGGCTAAACGGACCGCCGAAGCTGCGGATTGACACGAAGTGTCAGTGGTAGGAGAGCGTTCTAACAGCGGAGAAGCAGTACCGGAAGGAGCTGTGGAGCGGTTAGAAGTGAGAATGCCGGTGTGAGTAGCGAAAGATAGGTGAGAATCCTATCCATCGAAAGCCTAAGGTTTCCAGGGGAAGGCTCGTCCGCCCTGGGTAAGTCGGGACCTAAGGTGAGGCCGAAAGGCGTAGCCGATGGACAACAGGTAGAGATTCCTGTACCACTTAATAAACTGAAGGAGTGACGGAGAAGGCTAAGTTGAGCGTGTGAATGGATTCACGTGTAAGCAGTGAGGTGGTCATGTAGGCAAATCCGCATGGCGAAACATTGAGCTGTGATGCCGAAAGCCCGAAAGGGTGAAGTCAGCTGATGTCACGCTTCCAAGAAAAGCTTCTAGGGATAATTTATTAGGTGCCCGTACCGATAACCGACACAGGTAGGCGAGGAGAGAATCCTAAGATGAGCGAGAGAACTCTTGTTAAGGAACTCGGCAAAATGACCCCGTAACTTCGGGAGAAGGGGTGCTTGTGAAAGCAAGCCGCAGTGAAAAGGCCCAGGCGACTGTTTATCAAAAACACAGGTCTCTGCTAAACCGCAAGGTGATGTATAGGGGCTGACGCCTGCCCGGTGCTGGAAGGTTAAGAGGAGAGGTTAGCGCAAGCGAAGCTTTGAATTGAAGCCCCAGTAAACGGCGGCCGTAACTATAACGGTCCTAAGGTAGCGAAATTCCTTGTCGGGTAAGTTCCGACCCGCACGAAAGGCGTAACGATCTGGGCGCTGTCTCAACAAGAGACTCGGTGAAATCATAGTACCTGTGAAGATGCAGGTTACCCGCGACAGGACGGAAAGACCCCGTGGAGCTTTACTGTAGCTTGATATTGAGCACTGGTGACACATGTACAGGATAGGTAGGAGACGAAGAGACCAGGACGCCAGTCTTGGAGGAGTCGCTGTTGGGATACTACCCTTGTGTTACTGGGGTTCTAACCCGTGGCCATGAGCTGGTCAGGGGACAGTGTCAGGTGGGCAGTTTGACTGGGGCGGTCGCCTCCCAAAGAGTAACGGAGGCGCCCAAAGGTTCCCTCAGAATGGTTGGAAATCATTCGAAGAGTGTAAAGGCAGAAGGGAGCTTGACTGCGAGACCAACAAGTCGAGCAGGGACGAAAGTCGGGCTTAGTGATCCGGCGGTACCGAATGGAAGGGCCGTCGCTCAACGGATAAAAGCTACCCCGGGGATAACAGGCTGATCTCCCCCAAGAGTTCACATCGACGGGGAGGTTTGGCACCTCGATGTCGGCTCATCGCATCCTGGGGCTGTAGTCGGTCCCAAGGGTTGGGCTGTTCGCCCATTAAAGCGGTACGCGAGCTGGGTTCAGAACGTCGTGAGACAGTTCGGTCCCTATCCGTCGTGGGCGTAGGAAATTTGAGAGGAGCTGTCCTTAGTACGAGAGGACCGGGATGGACACACCGCTGGTGTACCAGTTGTTCTGCCAGGAGCATAGCTGGGTAGCTACGTGTGGAAGGGATAAACGCTGAAAGCATCTAAGCGTGAAGCCCCCCTCAAGATGAGATTTCCCATTCGAAAGAAGTAAGATCCCTTGAAGACGACGAGGTAGATAGGTCAGGAGTGGAAGTTTGGTGACAGATGAAGCGGACTGATACTAATCGATCGAGGACTTAACTAAATAGGAAAGGCAAAAACGAGCGATTATCACAGGCAGAAAGTGAAAAGAACTGAGGAATCACGAAGGTGATGAACAGTTATTGAACTTTACCACTGTGATGCGAGAGTTGCCGGACAAGAAGAAGTAAGCAGAAGATATCTAGTTTTGTGAGATTGATAAGATCTGACAGAAGGTCTAGTGATAAGGGCAAGGAGGGCACACCTGTTCCCATACCGAACACAGAAGTTAAGCTCCTTAGCGCCGAGGGTAGTACGCAAGTGCGAGAGTAGGACGTCGCTAGGCCATAAAAAAACGCGGGTGTAGTTTAATGGTAGAACTTCAGCCTTCCAAGCTGACTGTGAGAGTTCGATTCTCTTCACCCGCTCCAAATAGCCAATCAACATCCTTTGGGATGTTTTTTTTATATATGTTTATAAGTGATAGGACTAATAGTAAAAGAGGGGATAAGATAATGATTGGGTTATATCTTTTAATAATTATTTTAATTGTATTAGTTGTAATGGGGCTAAGAAATCAAAGTTTAAAGAATAGTGAGCATTCCTATTCGCTTATTGAAAATCAACATAAACAGTTATTGGATGAGCAACAACGTATGGAAAAAAGATTACAACAAGCCAATTTTCAAATGATTGATACGATTGGTCAAAATAATGAACGTATTATCGAAAGATATGCTCAATTTGAACGTACGATACGTGGGCAATTATTACAACATAGTACGATGGTTACGGAGAATTTACAAAAAGATTTTGAACAATTAAATGAACGAATTGAAATAAATTTAACACGTATTAATGATAAAGTGAATGAAAGATTAGACAACTCATTCAATAGAACAAATGAGACATTTCAGAGTATTTTAATGCGATTAGCAAAAATAGATGAGGCTCAAAAAAAAATTGAAAGTTTATCAACAGATATTGTCTCATTACAAAATTTATTAACGGACAAAAAAAGCAGAGGAACTTATGGGGAAATTCAACTCTATCAAATACTTGCCTCAGTTTTCGGAGATAAAAATGATCGGCTTTATCAAATGCAATATCGTCTATCTAATGGAACCATTGTAGATGCTATTTTATTTGCACCCGCTCCATTAGATAATTTACCTATCGATTCAAAATTCCCTTTGGAAAATTATCAACGCATGATGGATCGCAGCTTATCTCAGTTAGAGAGACAGGTAGCCACTAAAAAATTTAAATCTGATGTTAAAAAACATATTGATGACATTGCATTAAAATACGTTCAGGCTGTGGAAACTTCAGATCAGGCGATCATGTTTATGCCAGCCGAGGCTATTTTTGCGGAGATAAATGCATATCATTCCGATTTAATTGATTATGCACAACAAAGAAGGGTCTGGTTGGTATCACCTACTACATTAATGTCCACATTGACCACCATTCAGGTAATTCTAAATAATATTGAGCGTGATCGCCATGCGCTAGTGATTCAGCAAGAACTTAATAAACTAGGAGACGAATTCAAAAGATATAAGGAGAGATGGGATAAGTTAAGTAAACATATCGACACCGTTTCTAAGGATGTAAAAGAAATACATATTACAACCGAAAAAATTGGGACTAGATTTGATTCTATTTCAAATGTTGAGTTAGATTTTAAAGAATAATTTTTACAATTGACAAAATGTGATTTTATACTTATAATGATAGAGAAAATTAAAATATATAGAATATACTCTTATTCAGAGCGATGGAGGCATAGGGGCCTATGAAGTCGCGGCAACCTCCTTATAAAGGAAGGTGCCAACCCAAGCGAGTTTAACTTGAACAATAAGAGGGTTTGAATGAATTAGTTATTCAAGTCCGCTTATGGCGGGCTTTTTTTTATTAACTAAGAATGTTACATGAGTGATGACCCGTTTTATTATCGTTAATGAAGTATTAGGATAGAGTATAGCGTAGCAAAATTAAAGGAGGACATTATAATGTCAGAACGTCGTTTATTTACATCAGAATCTGTAACAGAAGGACATCCAGATAAAATTGCAGACCAAATTTCAGATTCTATTTTAGATGCCATTTTAAGTAAGGATCCGATGGCCCGTGTGGCATGTGAAACATCAGTTACTACTGGATTAGTTTTAGTTTTTGGAGAGATTACTACTTCGTCTTATGTGGATATTCAAAAGGTGGTGCGTGAAACAATTCGTGAAATTGGATATGATCGTGCTAAGTATGGGTTCGATGCCGATACATGTGCTGTACTAACTGCTATTGATGAGCAATCAGGAGATATTGCTATGGGAGTTGACAATGCACTTGAGGCAAGAAATGGTGTTATGACCGATGAGCAGATTGAAGCAATTGGTGCTGGTGATCAAGGTCTGATGTTTGGGTTTGCAACAAATGAAACAGAGGATTATATGCCATTACCTATTTCATTAGCGCATAGATTAGCTCGCCGATTAACAGAGGTACGTAAAAATGGAACATTAGATTATTTAAGACCTGATGGAAAAACACAAGTAACGATCGAATATAATGAAGATGGAAAACCAGTAGCGATAGATACTGTGTTACTTTCAACACAACATTCACCAGAAGTTAGTCATGAGAAAATTGAGTCAGATATAAAAAAATATGTATTTGATGCTGTCTTACCCGAACATTTAGTGACTGATAAGACACGTTATTTAGTTAATCCAACAGGACGTTTTGTTATTGGTGGACCACACGGGGATGCGGGATTAACGGGACGAAAAATTATTGTTGATACTTATGGAGGATATGCTAGACATGGTGGAGGTGCATTTTCTGGAAAAGATGCAACGAAAGTTGACCGATCAGCTGCTTATGCTGCCCGCTATGTAGCGAAAAACTTAGTTGCTGCCGGATATGCAGATAAGATTGAAATACAACTTTCATATGCAATCGGAGTAGCACAGCCTACCTCTATCATGGTAGATACATTTGGAACGGGGAAATTATCCGATGCAAAGATTGTGGAGATTATTCGTCGTAATTTTGACTTACGCCCAGCTGGTATTATTAATATGTTAGATTTAAGAAAACCAATTTATCGAAAAACAGCAGCTTATGGACATTTTGGTCGCAGTGATGTAGACTTTCCTTGGGAGCGTTTAGACAAGGTTGAAGTTTTAAAAGAGCAATTATAATTGTTAAAAAAGAGTCTGGTTAAAAATAAAACTAGACTCTTTTTTTGTAGGTTTAATTATAAAATCGTAGGATATAAATTTACATTTTTTATTTAATTGGTGATATAATATAGTATAAAATTACTGTTTGATGTTTGAAAGGATGTGCCTCTGTGCTTAAAAGGTTATTACTTATTATTAATCCTACTTCTGGACGTGGGATGATAAAAGACTACTTATTATTGATCATTAAGGAGTTAAGTTTGGCAGGATATGAGGTAGTTGTATATCCGACTAAGTCCAAAAATGATGCAACCAATAAAATGAAAGAGGCAAAATCCTATGATTTAATTGTTGCCAGTGGAGGGGATGGTACTTTAAATGAGGTTATTACAGGTTTAATTAAAGCAAATGCCAATACACCAATTGCCTACATTCCAACAGGGACAACGAATGATTTTGCTACAACATTGGGGATACCTAAAAATATCCCGCGAGCTGTTAAATTATGTACAGAGGGTAAAATTGCCCCTATTGATATCGGGCAGTTTGATGAAAGATACTTTACATACGTCGCAGCATTTGGAGCGTTTACCGATGTTGCTTATGAAACTCCACAACCTCGTAAAAATATGTTAGGGGGATTAGCATACTTAATAGAGGGGTTATTAAAGTTACCAGCTATTCAATCTTATAAATGTCGAATCACATACAGCGGTGGTGTGATTGAAGGCGATTATATTTTTGGAATGATTTCAAATTCGGATTCTGTTGCGGGAATTAAAAATGCGTTTGGAAATCATGCTGATTTAAGTGATGGCTTATTCGAGGTCACTTTAATTCGTGCCCCTAAAAATTTATTGGATATACACCGAATTTTAACTGATTTTTTAAATACGACGTATGATCCGGAGTATGTAGTTACCCTAAAGACAGATCGGATAACTGTAGAGAGTGAACAAGATGTAAAATGGACGTTAGACGGTGAAGACGGTGGGGTACTAAAAAGTGTACACATTAGAAGCTTACAACACCGCGTTCAAATTTGTTGTCCTAAATTATAATATTATAAAATCTTTAAATTACTAGATGGTGGGGGCCGTCTAATGATTTAAAGATTTTTATTTATACGGGAAAATCTGAATGGAATAAAAGCCCATTGAAAAGACCATTCTATTAGTAATCAGAGTCTTGAGGTGATGAAATGATTGTTACTTTATTTTTAGTACTATCAGTACCTATTTTACTTTTATTTTTCCTTAATCAATTAAGAATTGCACAAATTTCTTTGAATCACTTATTTTCATGGTTAAAGTGGTATGGGCTATGTCTCATTGTTTATTATGTATTATCATCTAACCAGTACTATTTTGATAAAGTCAACTATTTAATGGTAGACGTGGTGAATTTGAGCGTGCTAATTATTATATCATTTGGTATGATTATTTATGTTCATCAATATTGTATTGATAAAGAAAGAGAAAATAAAATGAAAGAACTGGCAATAGCATACGCCCTACTGCAAAAGGAAGAGCAGGAGCGTGAGAATGATTCCCTAAAAAAAGAGTAGGACTATTATTTTATGAGGGATGATTGAATTGGATAACGTGACGGAGGTTTTCATGAGAAAAGTAACTGTAAGTAAGAATTTAAAAGAAAAAGTACCGGGGTATTGTTTAGCAGTGTTATCTTTTGATATCAAAATTGAGTTAACCTCGGATGCTTTAAAAGAAGAGATGACTAATTTAGAGCGTGAAGTGCAACAAATGCTAACGTTAGAAAACCTATTAAAACAACCACGGATTGAGGCTGCACGAGTCGGTTATAGAAGCTTGGGAAAGGATCCTTCTCGTTATCGACTGGCAACAGAGGCCTTGTTACGCCGACTCATAAAGGGAAATGGTTTATATCATATCAATAATGCTGTCGATATTGGAAATATATTATCTGTACGTACTCAAAGAAGTGTAGCAGTACTAGATGAGGATAAAATAATGGGAGATATTTTAATTCGAATTGGGGAAGATGAACCGTATGAGGGAATTGGTCGAGGAAATATAAATATAAAGAATATACCCGTATATTGTGATAAAAAGGGACCCTTTGGTACACCGACGTCGGATACACCTAGAACCCGCATTACGGAAAATACCCATAAGATATTATTGTTTATTACTTCCTTTAACGGTACAGAAGGATTGGTGACTGATGTGGAGTTAGCTAAAGAGCTGTTTTCTAGATTTAGTGTCTCATCAAATTTTTCAGTTGAAATAGTGGAATAAGGTACTATGTAGGACAGACTTATGATATAATTTTAAAATAGATTTTTATACAAAAAATGTTTAATTTTACATTTTTGATATGTAAGCGAGGTGTTTTTTTATGGAAATGATTAATGAAAATTCCAATTTCATTAAGACGATTATGAAGGAAGACTTAGAAAGTGGTAAACATAAAGAAATTATTACACGTTTTCCACCAGAACCAAATGGTTATCTCCATATTGGACATGCAAAAGCCATTTTAACTAACTACTTATTAGCTAAAGAGTTTAATGGAAAAATGAATTTACGTTTTGATGATACAAATCCCGTAAAGGAAGATGATGAGTTCGTTCAAGGGATTATAAATGATATTAAATGGTTAGGTGTAGAATATAATCAATTATTATTTGCTTCCGATACATTTGAAAAGATGTATGAGCATGCTGTTGAGTTAATCAAAAAAGGGAAGGCATATGTCGATGACCAAACGCCTGAACAAATGCGTGAAAATCGTGGAACCTTAACACAACCGGGAGTAGAATCTCCTTATCGAAATCGTACAGTTGAGGAAAATTTAGAGTTATTTGAGAATATGCGTAACGGACTTTATAAAGATGGTGAGAAGGTTTTACGTGCTAAAATTGATATGAGTTCTCCGAATATGAATCTTCGTGACCCAGCTATTTATCGTATTTTACATACCTCACATCACAATACAGGGGATAAATGGTGTATCTATCCAATGTATGATTATGCTCATCCACTTGAAGATGCCTTTGAAGGAATTACTCATTCCCTTTGTTCATTAGAGTATGAGGATCATCGTCCATTATATGATTGGGTGATTGAAAATTGTGAGACTGAAGCAAAACCACGACAAATTGAGTTTGCACGTCTTAATATGAAAAATACTATTATGTCTAAGCGATATCTTAAACAGTTAGTGGATGAAGGCGTGGTATCTGGTTGGGATGATCCGCGTATGCCAACAGTAGCAGGATTACGTAGAAGAGGTTATACACCAGAATCAATTACTAATTTTATTCAAGAGGTAGGTCTTTCTAAGGCAGTAAGTACAGTGGATCCTCAAATGTTAGAACACTTTGTGCGAGAGGATTTAAAGTTAAAAGCACCACGTACAATGGCAGTTTTACGCCCATTAAAGGTAGTTATTACTAATTATCCAGAGGGTGAAGTTGAATACCTTGATGCAGAAATTAATCCAGAGGTTCCAGAAATGGGAACACGCAAAATACCTTTTTCACGTGAAATCTATATTGAACAAGAAGATTTCATGGAAAATCCAATTCCAAAATATTTCCGTTTATTCCCTGGAAACGAAGTCCGTTTAAAACATGCTTATTTTATTAAGTGTACAGATGTGATTAAGGATGAGGACGGAAATGTGATTGAGATTCACGCAACTTATGATAAGGATACAAAATCGGGATCAGGATTTACGGGTCGTAAAGTAAAAGGAACAATCCATTGGGTGGATGCGAATCATAATATTCCAGCTGACTTCCATTTATATGAACCGTTACTTATTGAAAATGAAGAAACAGAAGGATTACCATTCTTAGAACGTATCAATAGAAACTCAGAAGAGGTTGTTCATGGTTTTGTAGAAGAAAACATGAAGGATGTAAAAGCGCAAGATAAATTCCAATTTTTCCGCCATGGTTATTTTAATGTTGATCCAAAACGTACTCAAGACGGTAAGTTATCGTTTAATCGTATCGTTTCATTAAAATCAAGCTTCCGTATTTAATTTATTTATTAATTTTAATGAAAAGCTCGTAGATTAAATCTATTTATTTAATCTGCGAGCTTTTTTATGGATAAGAAATGGTTAGGAAAGAAAAAGTTTCATTCTGACATTGCATAAGCTTACTTTATTTTTCCTAGACTAATAGGTAGAGTTAGAATTTTTATTAATATTTTGATAAAACATTAATTAGGGAATGACTGTTTATTTAATTTGAATACTAAAATTGTTATAATAAAACAGATTATGTTTAATAATGTTGAAACTTTGATAGTGCAGATGACTTTTATATAGAGGTGAAATAATGAATCAATTACTACATAATATGAACCCTCAACAGAAAGAGGCAATTTTAACAACTGAGGGACCGCTTTTAGTGATGGCCGGGGCGGGATCTGGGAAAACCCGTGTTTTAACCCATCGAATCGCTTATTTAATGTCGGAAAAGCAGGTTTCTCCTTACAATATTTTGGCGATAACTTTTACGAATAAGGCAGCAAGAGAGATGAAGGAACGCGTAGAAAAACTAATTGGGGAACGCGGAAAAGATGTATGGATTTCTACTTTCCATTCGATGTGTGTTCGTATTCTGAGGAGAGATATTGATTTAATTGGGTACGATTTGAATTTTGGAATTTTAGATGATGCGGATCAATTAAGTGTGATAAAGACTGTAATGGAAGATTTAAATCTTGATCCTAAGAGACAATCTCCAAAATATTTTTTATCTCAAATTAGTAACGCTAAAAACGAACTTAAATCTCCACGTGATTTGAGCAAAGAATTTGAAAATGAAGACGTAATTCGTGTATATGAAAGATATCAACAGATTTTATTTAAAAATAATCGTGTTGATTTTGATGATTTATTAGTGCTTACGGTCCACTTATTTGAAAAGCATCCGGAAGTGTTAACATTTTATCAAAATAAGTTTCAGTATATTCACATTGATGAGTACCAAGATACGAATAATGCACAATATCAAATTGTTTCATTATTGGCTCAAAAGTTCAGAAACATCTGCGTCGTTGGCGATTCGGATCAATCTATCTACAGTTGGCGCGGAGCAAATATTGAAAATATTTTATCATTTGAACACGATTATCCTGATGCAAAGGTTGTATTATTAGAGCAAAATTATCGTTCAAAGCAGATGATTCTTAATGCAGCAAATGATGTGATTCAAAATAATAGTGGCCGCCTGGACAAAAGATTATGGTCCGATCGTGGTGAAGGGAATCAAATTGAATATTATCGAGCGCTAGATGGGGATGTTGAGGCAACCTATATCGCGGATAAAATTTCATATATGCGCCGAGATAGTTATGATTATCATGATTTCGCTATTTTATATCGCACAAATTCACAATCACGAGCGATTGAACAGGCATTTTTAAGACAAAATATTCCGTATCGTTTAATAGGAGGACAGAGTTATTTTAAACGAAAAGAGATTAAAGATTTAATGGCTTATTTACGTTTAATTTGTAATCCTGATGATGATTTATCATTTAAACGTATCGTCAATGAGCCTAAGCGTGGAATTGGTGCAGCTTCAATTGAAAAATTAACTCAGTTTGCGAATGAGGCCGAATTATCATTAATGGCTTCAATTGATGAGGTTGACAACGGCATTGCCCGAGCAACTTTAAATAAATTTATTGATTTTAAACAGATGATTTATATGCTACGTTCTCAAATCGAAGCTTACTCTATCGCGGAATTCATTGATTTAGTTTTAAGACAAACTGGATATTTAGAGATGCTTGAAAATGAAAACACGATTGAGGCGGATAGCCGTATTGATAACTTAGGTGAGTTTCAATCGATGGCGACCCAGTTTGAAGAGGTAGATTTAAATGAAATTTTGGCTGAGGAAGAGAGTGAGGAACGCGCTGATGAACTCTCAACTATGACTAAACTTGTCATATTACTTAATGATTTAATGCTTCAAACCGATACCGAAACGGAAGAGGAGGCAAATGAATCCAAAGTTACCTTAATGACGATTCACGCGGCTAAGGGATTAGAGTTTCCAGTTGTGTTTATTTGCGGATTTGAAGATGGAATTTTCCCATTACATTCGGCTTTAGAACAAGGAGGAGACGAACTTGAAGAAGAGCGACGGTTAGCATACGTAGCTATTACTCGTGCGGAAGACATTTTATTTATTACAAATGCACAAAGTCGCTATCAGTATGGTCGACGTTCCGCAAATCGAGAATCGATGTTTATTCATGAAATATCTGATAAGTATTTAAATAAAACAGGAATCGAAACTCGTTCAAAACGCCCATCATTTACGTTACAGGAAGCACTAGATAATAGAAGTCCGAAAAAGACTATCCAAACGATAACCCTCACAACAGATTCATCTTGGAAAAGCGGGGATAAGGTTTTACATGATAGTTTTGGAGAAGGAGTCGTTGTCGGAGTTAAAGGTGAAATTGTTTCGATTGCATTTAGTTCCCCACATGGGATAAAAAAATTAATGGGATCACATCCCGCTTTGAAAAAACGAGGATAAGGCATATAATCAACCTAAATGTATCCGGGTGTATCTGTAGGGAGGATAACCTTATATAGGTATAAATCATTATTTTTAATAGGGTATAGACTGAGTAAGTTTTTATTGAAATCACGTTTTTACTTAATAGGGGGAAATAGGATAATTGAACGCCACTAGGATAGATAGAAATTAAAGAATATTATTTTTGATTGGAGGATTTAATGATGTTGAAGCAGCGTGTGGAAGAGTTAACAAAGCTATTAAATCAATATAACACAGAGTATTATGTCTTCGATAATCCAAGTGTTAGCGATCGCGAGTATGACCGGCTTTTACAGGAATTAATTGAAATAGAACAAAAAAACCCTGAACTTAAGACTCCAACATCCCCGACAGTGCGTGTTGGAGGCGCCGTTTTAGAAGGTTTTGATAAAGTGTTACATACGAATCCAATGTTGTCGTTAGGAAATGCTTTTAATGAAGGTGATTTAAGAGAATTTGATTCACGGATAAGGAAAGTGACGCCTAATATTAATTATGTTTGTGAATTAAAGATTGATGGGTTAGCAGTGACACTTCATTATGAGAATGGCCAGTTTGTTCGCGGTGCGACACGTGGGGACGGGACAACTGGAGAGGATATTAGTGAAAACTTAAAAACGATTCGGGCGATTCCGTTAACGATACCTTATAGTGATTTATTGGAGGTTCGTGGAGAAGCGTATATGTCAAAAGAGACGCTAGAAAAGTTAAATAAGCGCCGTGCGCAGAATGGAGAAGAGTTATTCGCCAATCCCCGTAATGCGGCTGCAGGGTCACTACGACAATTAGATTCTAAAGTGACGTCTAAACGTGAATTAAGTATGTTTTGTTATGCTGTGCCTAGTGCTAAACAATTAGGATGTAAAACGCATGCTGAAAGTTTAGATAAAATTAAGGAAATGGGATTTAATGTTAATCCAAATTATGAAGTATGCCAGTCTATTGATGAAGTATTAGCGTATATTGAAAAGTGGTCTACGATGAGAACGGAATTACCTTATGAGATTGATGGAATTGTGATTAAAGTGAATCAATTGGATGATCAGGAGATTTTAGGTAATACGGTTAAAAGTCCTAGATGGGCCATTGCATATAAGTTTCCTGCCGAGGAGGTTGAGACTGTCTTAAAAGATATTATTTTTACAGTTGGTCGAACGGGGATGGTGACGCCTAATGCCGTGTTAGAGCCTGTTCGTGTAGCGGGAACACGGGTAAGTCGTGCGACGTTACATAATGAGGATTATGTAAAGGAACGTGACATTCGCGTTAATGATCGTGTAATTATTCGGAAGGCAGGGGAAATAATTCCTGAAGTAGTGAAGCCTTTAATCGAAGAAAGAAACGGTGATGAGGTACCTTTTGAGATGATTCATGAATGTCCACGCTGTGGAAGTGTTCTAGTTCGCGAGGAAAATGAGGCGGATTACTATTGTTTAAACATTGACTGCCCGGCACGTATTGTGGAAAGTTTATGCCACTTTGTATCACGTAATGCGATGAATATTGATGGATTAGGGATTAAGGTAGTACAGCAATTATATGAGCAACAGTTAATAAAAAATGTGGCCGACATTTATAAACTAGAGCGAAATCAGTTATTACCGCTTGAACGTATGGGCGAGAAAAAGGTCTCGAATTTATTAGCGGCTATTGAAAATAGTAAACAGAATAGTTTAGAACGGTTATTGTTCGGATTAGGAATTCGTCATGTGGGGAGTAAAACGGCTAAAGTTTTGGCAACTCACTTTGAAGAGATAGATAAATTAATAGGGGCCACTTTCGAAGATTTTAAAGGAATACCTGAGATTGGTGAAGTTATTTCAAAGAGCGTTATTCATTACTTTGCGGATGAATCAAATAAAATGTTGATCGAAGAATTAAAGACATTAGGATTAAATACGCTTTATACAGGAAATAAATTAGTGGCTAATACGCAGGAAAGTGCCTTCTACGGAAAAAGCGTGGTGTTGACTGGAACATTGACAACCTTATCGCGTAAGGAAGCGAGTATGAAGTTGGAGGAATTAGGGGCAAGAGTTTCAGGAAGTGTAAGTGCTAAAACAGATTTCTTAGTTGCAGGTGAGAAAAGTGGTTCAAAGCTTAAAAAGGCACAGGAGCTTGGAATCACGGTGATTGATGAAGAAACGATGTTAAAAATGATTGGTGAATAGGAGGGGTATACAATGAAATTAAAACGCGGATTTTTGTTAGCTGTTATCTGTTGTTTAGTTGTTTTGGTGGGGTGTTCTGCGCCCCCAACACCTAAGGTAGAAGAAGGGGGTTCAGAAGATGATTCCATGAAACGCCAACTCTTGTCTAACGAGGCAACGGCGGAATATTATCGGACGATGCTTCCCTATAAGACAAGTCCAACGAGGGGATTAGTTTATTCACGATATTCTAAAATGAATAACCGTTATGATATTGACGCATTTGAACTTGCCTTAATGCGAGAATCACAATCATATTTTTCTCCAGATCAAGTCTATTTCCAAGAAGGGCAAAACCTGACAAAAGCGATGGTTCAACGACTCTTATCTAAACGTTTAACCGAGGCGGAATTAGCTCAAGAATTAGAAGTAGACGCTAATTATAAGGATATCGGGTTAAATCCTACGAAAGATGAGGGAATTAATATTGATGGAATGGATGTCAATCCTGTTTACCTAGCATATTTACTTGAACAGGATTACGTGGTGACAAAAGATGAGAATACGGTTCTCGAAGGGGTAACCATAGGGTTAGCTTTAAATCCTTATCAAAATTGGAAAAATGAATTAGGTTACGATCAGACGATTGTATTGGATGAAGAAGCCTTAATTGAAAAAGGAAAAGAGATTGCTACTAGATTAATAGATATTCTCAGACAGGAAGAAGCTTTCAAGGATGTTCCAATTATGATTGGCTTATTTATCGTTCAAGAGGAAAGTGCGGTAACGCCAGGACATATGGTGGCGAAGACTTTAGTTGGTAAAAATAGTTCAACGATAAAAAATTGGGAATCAGTGAATGAGAAGTATTATTTGTTACCAGATAGCGCGATATTGGCGGTAGATGCTAACTTATCTAATCAGTTTAGTTCCTTTAAAGATACGATTAAAGAATATTATCCACATTATTATGGAGTCATAGGTCTTGCTCATGTTTTAAATAATAAAGTAGATAATTTGGAGATTATTATTAATATAGATTTTTATGGTTTAGCCGAAAAATTGTCTTTTCACCAGTTAGTGGCTCAGTTAATTCCCGATTCTTTTTCATCGGACTATGACATTGATGTGGTCATTCGTTCTAGTGATGAAATTTATGGAATATTAAAAAAATCAGCTAATGAACGCGAGGTAACATTAAAACTTACAGGTTGGAAATAAAGGATTATTTAGGAAGAGGTTAAAATGAAAAAATTATTTTGGCGTATAACAATGACGTTTTGGGTTCTATTCGGAATCGTTGTCGTCTCTTTTACGCTAACTTTCTATTGGAATTATGAAAAAATTTATTCTCAAAAATTGTTAGAGATTGATAGAGACGTTAATAAAATAGGAACTCAAATAGATCGTAATATCGTTTCATATGAACGGTTGCTTAAAACAGAGGAGTATAAACTTTTAACATTAACCGAAGATAATTTAAGGGTGTTGGAATCCTTAAATGATGAAGCACGTCATCAACTAATGAAGGATGGGGGTTTTGTAGAGTCTGACGATTTATTTGAATCTGCGTACCTAAGTGCGATTAATAGTATGAATGATATCTTACAAAAAAATCGGGAACTTTACGTGGACGATCATCGAGTATTAGATTTTCAAATCGTACCGATATTCGATCAGGGATATTCGGATGTTATGTCTAATAACTATCCAGAAGGGACTGAAACAATTAAGGTAGGTGATGCCCTTTATCTGGTCAATGATAAATTTGCGGATAAACGGAATTGGACAATCTACAAGCTTATCGAAAGTCAAGGAATATTATTTGGGTATATAAAATTATCAGTTGTATCGATTGGTCCGGGTACGTATGGGATTAATAGTGATCAGATTGTTGAAATGATTTATTATATTGGTAATAATCAATATATCGACGAAGAATTACCTACAAAGTTAAGTTCCCGAATTAAGGAATCAAATTTTGAGGAAGCATCTCAGTTATTAAAGGATAATGGGTATTATACGAATCGGTATATTTCATCCAAAAATAATATTAAAATGATTTATTACGTTGCCAATAAAGATTTAAGGAAAGCTATATTGAGGGAAACAATTAGTCTATTTGAATTTAGTACAATTTTGTTAACTTTACTATTTTTCTTTGCAGCGTATACATTATTTATCGTAATTATTAAGCTATGTTATTTATTAATTGAATACGTTGAACGTTGTGGAAATGGGGATTATTCTATGCCACCTAGAATTAATCCAGCATGGAAGACATCATTCTTAATGGTCCGTAATGCTTATTTAGAAAATGAACGCTTATTAAAGGTTAAGGATAATCAAAGTCAGGAATTAGAGCTTGCTTGGCAACGGTCCTTGCTCGCTAGCCAGGCGAAGACGTTGTTTTTAGCTAAAGTGTCTCATGAATTAAAAACGCCATTAAATGCGATTAAAGGTTATGTACAGTTATTGAAGTTAAGTATTGAGCAACCTAAGCAAAGAAAACAATTAGAAATTATTGAACATTCGAGTGATATTTTATTAAAGCATGTTAATGAATTATTAGACTTTTCAATGATCGAGGATGGAAAGGTGAAACTTACGGTTACGCAAATTAATGTTTTCCACATGGTAGACACTATTAAAGAGCTATTTTTTGTAGAAACAGCCAATAAGGGAATTAAGTTTATTGTGAATACGGATTCGACGATTCCAACTGAATTGTACGGTGATGAGGGACGAATTAAACAGATTATTATCAATTTAGTTTCAAATGCGATTAAGTTCACTGAGCAGGGAGAAATCAGGATTGACCTTACCTTGGATTATCAAAATGAATCAGATGCCTATTTAAGTATTAAGGTTACGGATACTGGAAAAGGAATAGCCCCAGATAAATTAGAATCGATTTTTGAGGCATTTACTCAAGAGAATAATACGATATCAAGACGTTTCGGTGGAACAGGCTTAGGATTAAGTATTTCAAAAAGATTAGCTGAGGCAATGGGGGGACGGTTAACCGTTGAAAGTACGGTTGATATTGGATCAACGTTTACTCTATTTTTACCACTTTCGAAATCTTTAGTGGAAGAGCAAGACATTTAACGTAAATGCACGAGGTGACTAATCATGAATGACAAAATTATTGTAAAAGGTGCACGTGAACAGAATTTAAAAAATATTGATGTTGAAATCCCACGTAATCAGTTAGTTGTATTGACTGGTTTATCGGGGTCTGGAAAGTCCTCTCTTGCATTTGAAACAATTTATGCTGAGGGACAAAGGCGTTATGTAGAGAGTTTATCAGCCTATGCAAGACAGTTTTTAGGTAATATGGAAAAACCGGATGTTGATTCAATTGAAGGGTTGTCTCCGGCTATTTCGATTGATCAAAAGACGACGAATCGTAATCCAAGATCAACCGTCGGAACTGTAACGGAAATCTATGATTATCTTCGCTTATTGTTTGCAAGGATTGGTAAACCCACTTGTCCTGTTCATGGAATTGAGATACAGGCGCAATCGATTGAGCAAATGGTTGATCGCCTATATCAGTACGAGGAACGGACAAGAATGCAAATTTTAGCTCCCGTTATTGTCGGTAAAAAGGGTAGTCACGTCAAAACGCTTGAAGGATTAAAAAAAGATGGATATGTACGTGTACGTGTTGACGGAGAGATGCTGGATTTAGATGATGAAATTAAGTTAAATAAAAATAAAAAGCATACGATTGAGGTTATCGTTGACCGCATTTCATTAAAGCCAGATACTCGTTCAAGGGTTGCGGATTCATTAGAAACTGCTTTGAAACTTGGAGCAGGTAAAGTATTAATTGATGTTGTAGGCCGTGAAGAATTAATCTTTAGTGAGCACTTTTCGTGTCCTTATTGTGATTTCTCCGTCGATGAACTTGAGCCGCGCATGTTCTCATTTAATTCTCCTTTTGGTGCTTGTCCTGAGTGTAGTGGCCTAGGGGTACAAAAGAAAATTGATATTGACCTATTAGTCCCAGATCAGCGATTATCTATTAGTCAAGGGGCTATTCGTGGATGGGAAAAAGAAGAAACTCATGGGCGTAAGTTATTAGATACCGTATGTCAACATTATGGGATTGATTTAGATAAACCATTTGAAGAATTGAGTGACGAGGAAAAGAACATTATTTTTTATGGAACATCAGAGCCTATTCATTTTCAACTTCAATCAGAGAGTGGAGTTAAACATGAGAAGGTGGATACTTACGAAGGGGTTATTAACAATTTAGAACGAAGATATATGGAAACGAGCTCTTCATTTATGCGGGAATGGATTGAAGGGTTTATGTCTGAATTAAAATGTAATAGATGTCATGGAAAACGACTCTCTGAACAAGCATTATCCGTATTAATTGATGGAAAAAATATTGATGACTTTACGGAATTATCGATTCAGGAAGCTTTAGATTTTATTCAGGAGTTAAGGTTAAGTGAAAAGGATTTAAAGATTGCCCATTTAATTTTAAAAGAGATTAAGGAGCGTTTGCTCTTCTTAGTTAATGTTGGTTTAGATTATTTAACTTTAAATCGTTCCGCGGGTTCCCTGTCAGGAGGAGAAGCTCAAAGGATTCGATTAGCTACTCAAATTGGGTCACGCCTATCAGGAGTTTTGTATGTGTTAGATGAACCTTCTATTGGTCTTCACCAGCGGGATAATGATCGATTAATTGATACCCTAAAGTCCATGCGGGATTTAGGAAATACGTTAATTGTTGTTGAGCATGATGAAGATACGATGATGGCGTGTGACTATTTAATCGATATCGGTCCCGGTGCAGGAATACACGGTGGGGAAATCGTAGCTCAGGGAACACCAGAAGAAGTTATGCAAAATGATCATTCAATTACAGGTCAGTATTTGAGCGGTAAAAAGCAAATCTATTTACCAAAGGAACGTCGAAAAGGAAATGGACAATTTATAGAGATAAAGGGTGCAAAGGAAAACAATCTTAAAAATATTAACCTAAAAATTCCGATGGGAATTTTAAATGTGGTGACGGGCGTATCAGGGTCAGGAAAATCAACGCTTATTAATGATATATTATATCGTTCCATTGCCTCTAAGCTTTATCGGATTAAGGATAAGCCGGGTGAACATAAGGAGTTAAAGGGCATGGAGTATATTGATAAAATCATTGATATTGATCAATCACCGATTGGTCGAACGCCACGTTCAAATCCTGCCACTTATACGGGAGTTTTTGATGATATTAGAGATCTTTTTGCGTCAACTAATGAGGCAAAGGTTCGAGGATATCAAAAAGGCCGTTTTTCGTTTAATGTGAAAGGCGGAAGATGCGAATCTTGTCATGGCGATGGCGTATTAAAAATTGAAATGCATTTTCTACCAGATGTTTATGTGCCTTGTGAAGTTTGCCATGGAAAACGTTACAATCGTGAGACACTTGTGGTTACCTATAGAGGAAAAAATATATCAGATGTATTAGATATGACAGTCGAGGATGCTTATATATTTTTTGAACATCATCCGAAAATAGCACGAAAATTAAAAACACTTTCTGATGTAGGATTAGGTTATTTAAAATTAGGACAGCCTGCATCGACCCTATCTGGGGGAGAAGCACAACGTGTGAAATTAGCATCCGAATTACATCGTCGTATTACGGATAAAACGGTTTATATTTTGGATGAACCGACCACGGGGTTACATATCGAGGATGTGAAAAGACTGTTAAAAGTTTTAAATCGCATGATTGACGAAGGTGCAACGATTGTTGTGATTGAGCACAATTTAGATGTTATCAAAATGGCTGATTATATTATTGATTTAGGTCCAGAAGGCGGAACAAGGGGCGGAACTATTGTGGCTAAAGGAACCCCGGAAGAGGTGGCTAAGGTACCAGAATCATATACGGGTAAATACTTAAATAAAATTTTAGTACGTGATCGGGAAAGACAAAAAAATCTTAGTTAATTAACGAGACTAGGATTAGTCTTACGGTGTATTTGGTGTTTTAGTAACATTGGATAAGATAAATTTTTAAATTTATATATAGATATGGATTGTTGTTCCCATCTAATTTTTTATGCTAGATAGGCAATCCTACTTACTTGAAGTAACCACACTAGGCAGTTCGATTTGAATTGTAGAAGAAAGTTATGTTTTTGAGGATACAAAGGAGAGAAGACGTAAAAATGTCCTCTCTCTTTTTTTAGTCGATGATATTAGCAGCATAAGAGGGATAAATGTGAATGGTTTTTAAATGAGGGATTAGGTGTATTAATAAAAAATATTTTTAAAAATTAATGTATTCTGTATAGTGTATTAAAAAAGGACCAATAATAGAGTAAACAGATTAATATTTAAATTTTTTCTTCTTTAGACAAAAAGTCTTAGTAAAATAAGGAAAAATATCGAAAACCGAACATTTTGTGTCTTTTTCGGGTCTAATTATGTTCTTTTTGTGTAAAAAGTGTATTAAACAAAGGGTTAATCGGTTTAGAAGGTTGACCTTTTTTTTGTACGCGTGCTATGATAGGCACGTCGTAAGCTCACTCTAGAAAGATTACTTGCTTGTTTATCGGACGTAAAGAAGGAGGTGAACTGTTGCTAAAATGGGCTATCGATGAAAGTCGTTAGGATTTGTTTTAGGCAACAGGCGCATGAGATGAAACGAGATCTAATTGCATTTATTATGTCATTATGCGTAATTGTAGTTGGAATCTACGCTGTCATGCAATCCAACTTGAAGGAAGTAAACATCAATGATAACGGAGAGCTGAATACATTCACCACATATCAACAGACGGTGGATGCCTTGTTAAAAGAGCAAGGAATAAGAGTTGGAAATTTTGATGATATGAATGTAAGTTTTGATGAAGAAATTTACGATGGAATGGACATTGAGATTAATCGTGCCCAGTCAGTCGTTATTAATGATGGTGGAATCAAAACTTTAGTCATGACAACAGAATCAACAGTAGATGATGTATTAAAACAACGTAGTATTGAACTTAGTTCAACAGATGAAATTTCAGTCGATAAATCTTCTTTGGTTGAGGGAGATATGGAAATTGAAATTACACGTGTAGAAAAAGCATATGAATCCGTATTTGAAGAAATTAATTTAGATACAGAGTATGTTTACACGGAGGACATTCCACAAGGGGAACAAGAAGTATGGAATGAAGGTTCGCCAAAAGTAGTCGAACGCGTCATCGAAAAGGTTTATAAGAATGGAGAACAGATCGAACAAACTGAAGTAAAGACGAATGTGGTTGACGAAGGTCAAACCAAAACGATTGCAATTGGAACGGGTCCAATTACATCTTTCGTTGCTAATATGACTGCCTATGATATTCATTGTGCAGGATGTGGAACACGAGTGGCGTGTAAACCATACACAGATATTAGCTCAACCATTTACTATAATGATAGTACATATGGTTCAGTTCGGATTGTTGCCGCTGGAAAAGATTATCCATGTGGAACAATCGTAGACATTGACGGAATCGGTAAAGCGATTGTTTTAGATCGCGGTGGTGCTGTTACCGGAAATGATTTAGATTTATTGGTCAATACAAATCCATGGGATTTTGGCCGCAAATACAAACAAACTAAAGTCCTCAGATTGGGCTGGTAATCTTTCGTTTACGAAACGTAATCGTCATCAAAATTTTATATGCTTGTAGAGGGATGGACAGTTAGTGAAAGTTCTTACGACAATCAATAATTTAGGTCATTAGCTGAAGTCATATAAAAGGCGAGAAACGTCGTTGCGTAAATAGTATGAAAAGGGTCTTCTGATTTTAACGTCGATCGGTTAAAGTCAGGAGACCTTTTTTTGTTATTAAGAGACATCTGTAAAAAAGTAATCTAATTTACAACAATTACTAAAAGTTTATGATAGAATAGAATTAGATTATTGGCGCGAACTATATTAAATTGATCTGGATTAAAGAAAGATCCTTCTTTGTTTTATAAAGATGATTTAAAGGTTAAAGTAGGTCAATATTTAAAAATAAGCATTCCTAAGTTAAATTCAAGAGGAAGATAATTTCTAGATAGCGTGTTCAGAATAATTAGTCAGATTCATTTATTTATGAGTAGAGGGAGCATATTCTTAATAGCAATCATTCAGTAGAGGTATAATTAATACGAAGGTTTGTTGAAGATGATTTTATTTTTACTTTAATATAAAGTATTTTCATTGCAGAGTGAATTTGTCATTATTCCAACTTCTAGATTATTTACTAGAATGGTGAATGAATTGTTGGAGTCGGTTACAGACTATTGAAGGGAAATCGTGTTTGGGGGAATTTTTTAGTCTAATTCATGTACATTCTATCTTATTGAAAGAATTTAATCCCTATTTATTAAAGGAAGCTTTGGAAACAATCCGTGAGGCTGGTTAGTTTATATTATAATTTGGTGGTGAATAGTTGATGAACGTAGTAACAGTTGAAGATTTAGTAGCGGAATTAGAGCTAGAGATCGTGACAGGGAAGGATAAATTGAATCGTCCGATTACAGAGCAGATGTTGTCACGTCCTGGAATGGAATTAACAGGTGTTGTTGAGTACTTTAGAGATAGTGCGAAGCGTCGTGTACAAATTATTGGGACTAAGGAATGGTTATACTTAGAGTCGCTCGATAGCGAGGTTCGACGTGAAAGAGCCCGTGTTTTATTCACTGAGGAAACGCCTGTCATTGTGTTTTCAAAAAATTTCAATATTCCACAAGAGATGATTGAACTTTCTGAGGAAACAGGGGTTCCACTTTTAAGAAGTGCAAAAGAAACGACCGTTTTATTTACATCTATTTCTAACTATTTAGAGGAGGCATTATCTCCTATCGAGTCAGTTCATGGAGTATTAGTGGACGTCAATGGAATCGGTGTTTTAATTACAGGTAAAAGTAGTATTGGGAAAAGTGAGACTGCGTTAGAGTTAATCCATCGTGGACATCAGTTAATTGCAGATGATCGTGTTGATATTTTTGAAAAAGAACCAGGTTTAGTAGTAGGGCGTGCTCCAGAATTGTTACAACAGTTTATCGAGGTACGTGGAATCGGAATTATCAATGTCGTTGAGATGTTTGGGGCGCGTGCTTACCGTCATAAGAAACGTGTAACTTTAATGATTGAACTAGAAGATTGGAATAATGAAAAAATATATAATCGCATTGGTTTGTCAGATGAGACGACTCGCTTATTCAATACGGACATTCCAAAAATCACGATTCCAGTTCGTCCGGGACGTTCGATTGCTTCATTAATTGAAGTTGCTGCTATGAATCATCGGTTAAAGGTAATGGGGTATAATGCGGCAGAAGCATTTACTAATCAATTAAATCAGTTTATTCAGTCAAAGAGTAATCATTAAAAAGTGAGGATGAGTTATCCTCACTTTTCAAATCAGATAGAATGGAGGAAGGGTATTGGATCATTCAACAATTGAACCGCTTAATAGAGTATTTTTGCAACTTGGCCCACTTACGATTTATTGGTATGCTGTTTTTATCATGTCAGGGGTTGGCTTAGGCCTCTTTTTAGCAGTGCGTGAAGGGAAGAGAATGGGAATTGGATCAGAGTTTTTTTATGATCTCGTTACTTATGGATTACCTATCTCAATTGTGTGTGCTAGACTTTACTATGTTTTATTTAGTCTTGATTATTATTTAGCTAATCCAGGCGATATTATTAAAATTTGGCAAGGTGGATTAGCGATTCATGGTGGAGTAATTGGAGCAGTCATTTTTGGCTATATGTTTTGTAAAAAGAGAAAGGTTAATTTTTGGCTAGTCGCTGATATCGCAGGGGCAAGCTTTCTTATTGCGCAGGCACTTGGGCGTTTCGGTAATTTTATGAACCAAGAGGCGCACGGTGGAGCAGTTCCCGGATCAACGTTAGATGCTCAACGGGAGTTTTTAAAATCTTTATTTATTCCTGATTTTATTGTGAATAATATGTATATAAATGGGGTATATTATCATCCAACATTTTTATATGAATCTTTATGGAATATAATAGGTTTTTTAATTATTATTTTTATTCTCCGTAAACTATCTCGTGTACTTGTTGGAGAGATTGCGGCTTTTTACGCTATCTGGTATTCGGTTGGACGTTATTTTATTGAAGGAATGAGAACAGATAGTCTAATGTTAACAGATTCCATCAGGGTAGCACAGTTTATTTCATTAATGATTATCCTTGTTGTTTTTTCTATCGTGATTGGACGTCGCATGATGAAGAAGGAATTAATTTCATATAGGAGCTTTTATAAATCATAAGTCTTGGAATCGATGAGATTTCAATCTATTTAGGAGGTGTGATAGAAGGGATGTTAAAGGCTGTTTTATTTGATTTGGATGGAACGTTAGTTAATACAAATCACCTGATCTTTAATTCTTTTAGACAGGCATTTTCGGAATTAATGAGTCATCGTGTATTAAGTGATGAGGAAATTATGGACTGTATCGGTCCGACTCTTCATCAAACGGGTGAGAAGTATTTTCAAGATAATGCGGAGCAATTTGTTCATTGCTATCGTAAATATTATCAACAAGATCATGATGAGATGATTGAGGCATTTCCGGGAATTGTCGGGATGTTGCAGATGCTTCAAGAAATGGGATTAAAATTAGTCATTGTGACTTCAAAAAAACGTGACATGGCGATTAAGGGATTATCTTATTTGAATTTGCTCTCATTTTTCGATTTAATTGTGTCATCTGACGACGTAACAAATCCTAAGCCACATCAGGAACCAATTCAACGCGTGTTAGATTACTATCATTTTTCGGTTGATGAATGTTTAATGGTTGGGGATAATTCGCATGATATTGAATGTGCTCATGCTGCAGGTGTGAGGAGTGTTGCGGTAGGATGGGCAATGCGAGGTTCGGATTATTTGAAAACGTATCATCCGACTTATATAATTAATGAGGCAAAGGAATTAGTTGATATTGTTAAAAAGGAAGGGATATAGAATGGAAAAGATTTATGATTTAGCTATTATTGGCGCGGGGCCAGCAGGGATGACTGCTGCAATTTACGCGGCACGTGCAAGTTTATCAGTTGTAATGATTGAGCGAGGTGCACCGGGTGGGCAAATGGTGAATACATTTGAGATTGAGAACTATACCGGTTTTGAAAAAATTTCGGGTCCTGAGTTATCGATGAAGATGTTTGAACACGCTCAAGCGGCTGGGGCTGAATATGCATATGGCAATGTAGAGAATATTAGTTTAGGTGATGATGACATTAAGATTATTGATTGTGGGGATCATCATATTAAAGCACAGACAGTTATTGTGGCAACGGGAACTAAACACCGATTATTGAATGTGCCAGGAGAAAGTGAGTTATCTGGCCGCGGTATTTCTTGGTGTGCGGTTTGTGATGGTGCTTTCTTCCGTGGGAAAAAAGTAGCCGTTATTGGTGGGGGTGATTCCGCAATTGAGGAAGCTATTTATTTGGCGGGACTTGTTGAAAAGGTTGTTGTTATTCATCGCCGTGATGAGCTACGTGCACAAAAGATTTTACAAGAAAGAGCTTTCGCAGATGACAAAATTGAGTTCGTATGGGATTCCGTTGTAGAAGAGTTTGTAAATAAAGATGGAAAGTTAGGCGGAGTTAAGGTTAAGAACGTAAAAACAGATGAAGTATCTAGTATTGAAGCAGACGGTGCCTTCATCTATATTGGTCTAGACCCAATCACTGATATGATTAAAGAGTTAGAAGTGACAGATGAGGCTGGATATATTGTAGTGGACCATTCAATGATGACACCGGTTCCGGGAGTTTTTGCAGCGGGAGATGTTATTAGTAAAGAACTTCGTCAAGTTGTTACTGCTGTAAATGACGGTGCCATTGCAGCGCAGTCGGCATTTAAATATATTGAAACGAAATTAAGATAACTAATACTAATAAAAAAGTAAAATGTACCCTAGAGAGTAGACAAATAAAAAAAGTCTACCTTCTAGGGCCTTTTTGTTATAATATTAACTATTAGATTTTAGGAGGATTTTAAATGAGCAAGAAGTTATTTACACCACAAGAGATTGAACAACTCAAACAAAACGAATATGTTAAGTCAGTATCTGAAAAAGGGATTACTTATACGAAAGAATTTAAGGAGAACTTTATTATGATGAGCGAGAAAGGAAAGTTTCCGCGAGAGATATTCGAATACTATGGATTTAATGTTACGGTGCTTGGCATGCAGCGTGTGAATTCTGCAGCTAAACGTTGGAAACAAGCCTTTAAAACCCAGGGCCCATTAGGATTGGATGATAGTCGTACTAAGAATTCTGGAAGGTCCCTAAAACGAGAGTTAACGCTAGAAGAACAATTATTACGCACGCAGGCTGAATTAGAAGTTTTAAAGATTGAGAACGAATTATTAAAAAAGTTGAGACTCATGAGAAAAATGCTCGAATAGTCTCTAAAGAAGTAAAGTTTCAAATGATTCATCAAGTAGTGAATCAGACATCAACTAAATTTAAATCTTTAATTTCTCATTTATGCGATAGTCTTGGTGTTTCAAGATCAGGTTATTATCGTTATTTTTCGTTATGTGCTGAAGAAGCTCGTTTAAAGCGATTAAAGGAGGAACAACATCGTTTAGAAGTTATTCAAAAGGCCATTTGTTTTAAGGGACGAAAAAACAAGGGAATTCGCCAAGTAGCGATGGTTCTTAAAGGGGAATTCAACATTATCTTTAACCTAAAATCTATTCATCGAATCATGAAAAAGTATGGACTATTGAGTCAAGTTCGTCGAAGCAATCCCTATCGTAAACTCGCTAAAGCGACACAAGCACATCGTGTCTGTCCAAATCTTGTTAATCGTCAATTTAGGCCATTAGAACCTTATAAAGTTCTATTAACCGATATCACTTATTTAAAATATGGAAAGGGTCAGACTGCCTATCTCTCGACCATCTTAGATAGTGCAACAAATGAAGTTTTAGCTTTTCAATTAAGTGAGCATTTAAAGATAGATTTTGTTCTCCAAACACTGAACCAACTTCAAGAAAATCCGACTGTCCAATTAACGAAGGAAACGATTATTCACTCCGATCAGGGCGTGCATTATACGAGTCCGCAATTTTCGAATCAATTAAAGGAATTAGGAATTCAACAATCAATGTCTAGGAAGGGGAATTGTTGGGATAACGCTCCACAAGAATCATTTTTTGGGCATCTAAAAGATGAAGCAGATATAACCAATCAACTGACATTTGATGATTTACTCATTGAAATTGAAGAATATATAGATTATCATAACAACTTTAGATATCAATGGAATTTAAAAAAGCTGACTCCTGTAGGATACAGAAATCAGCTTCAAGTTGCTTAGGTTTTTTTCTTTGTCCTTGACAAAGGGTACAGATTAAAATGGGATTGTAGGTAATCGAAAATAGTTATTCTTTTTTTTAGATTAAAAGTAGGATACCGACATATAATATAGAGTTGTTAGAATCAACGTTGTCAATATCATTTTTCCTATTTCGCTCGGATGTGTGATATAATAGCGATAGTGGAAGAGGGTGGAATAATGCGTGTCGTAAACAGTTTATTGCTAAAAGATGACAAAATATTGTTGTTATTTAAACAAAGTCGTCAAAAATGGTTTTTACCAGGTGGGAAAGCCGAATTTAGCGAAAATGTTATTCAAACGGGAATAAGGGAATTTTTTGAGGAGTCTGGCCTTCAATTACAGCACGTTAGCCTTGGTGCCGTGACGACGGTTGTAGTCGAAGAGGCTAAAGGACAAAAGGAATGGATGTTATACACAATTAAAGGGACCGATGCCGATGGCTCATTACAGGAGGTTAATCGCGAAGGCATTTTAAAGTGGCATGATGTAAGTGAGTTAGATCATTTACCGATGTTTGAAGGTGATCGTTTTATCATTAAGCATTTAATTCATCACGATGAACCCATCGTATCGACACAGTTTTATACTTCGACTTATGAACTAATTAAGGTTATATCAAGTTACGATGTTGAGGATAAAGAAGTTTTAAGTTAACGAATGAAAATGAAGGGGTGTGCTTAGATGAAGAAAATTAATTTATTAATTGTAACCGGAATGAGTGGTGCCGGGAAGAGTGTCGTTTTAAATAGTCTCGAAGACGTTGGTTATCATTGTATTGATAATTTTCCACCGAAACTGTTACCTAAATTAACAGATTTAATTATGGGGACCAGTGAACATGTAGTTAATTTAGCGGTGGTTATTGATTTACGTTCATTGGATTTTGATTCTATCGATGAGATGTTATACTTTTTACAAGATAGTCACTATGTGAATGTTCATGTTCTATACTTAGATGCGAATGATGAGACGTTAGTGAAGCGATATAAGGAAACACGTCGAACACATCCGTTATCAAGAGATACCAACTTATTAGATGGAATTCATAAGGAACGTAAATTACTAAAACCTATTTTTGATATTTCTGATTTTAAAATTGATACGACGGGTTTACCAGCAAAAGAATTAAAGAAACAAATCATTACGAAGTATGGGAATATCGATAAGGATTATTTTAGCGTAACATTTATGTCGTTTGGATTTAAACATGGGACACCGATTGACACAGATATTATGTTCGATGTTCGATTTTTACCTAATCCATTTTATATTGAGGAGATGCGTCCACAAACCGGGCTTGATGAAAGTGTTTATGAGTATGTCATGGGGTTTGAGGAGACCACAACATTTTTATCGAAATTGACTGATTTATTGCAATTTTTAATTCCAAAATATAAAGCGGAAGGAAAATCTCAAGTTATTATAGGAATTGGGTGCACGGGTGGACAACACCGATCAGTGGCAATTGCGGAGTATTTATCTCACGCATTTGAACATGACTATGCGACGAATGCCACACATCGGGATATTCATCGTGCGTATAAAAAGTAGGGGGAAGCATTATGGCAGAATATGATTTAAAAGTAGCGGTTATTGGGGGGGGAACGGGCCTTTCAACGATATTAAGGGGACTAAAACGATATCCTATTGATTTAACTGCTATTGTAACAGTAGCCGACGATGGGGGGAGTTCGGGAAGTTTGAGAACGGATTTCGATGTTCCCCCTCCGGGGGATATTAGAAATGTACTCGTAGCTTTATCAGAGGTAGAGCCTCTTGTGCAGGAGTTATTTCAATATCGATTTACTGGTCAAACCGATTTGGCGGGACATCCTACCGGAAATTTATTAATCGCAGCGATGACCAATATTACTGGAGATTTTGCATCTGCTATTCAAAAGTTGAGCGAAGTATTAAAAGTTCGAGGATGCGTATTACCAGTATGTAACACTCCGTTATGCTTGTGTGCGGAGTATGATGATGGTACAATCATTCAAGGCGAATCACTTATCCCGACTGTTGATAAAAAAATTAAACGGGTTTATTATACTAAAAAGGATGCAAGGGCACTTGAAGAGGCTGTTGAAGCTATTATGGAGGCCGATTTAGTTCTACTTGGTCCAGGAAGTTTATATACAAGTATTATTCCTAATTTATTATTTAGTGAGATTTCTGATGCTTTGGTTAAAACATCTGCTGAATGTGTCTATTGTTGCAATATTATGACTCAACCCGGTGAAACAAATGGATATACGGCTTCTGATCATGTGCGTGCGCTTCATGAACATGCAGGTGCAAGCTTTGTTGATAAGATTATTGTGAACGATGAGGAACTTGATACTGAGACATATGAGCGTTATTATGATCAAAAATCGGATATTGTTATAATCGATGAATGTAATCTTCAAGAAATGAATATTGAGATTATTAAAAGTCGTTTAGTTTCATATAACAGTGTAGGGGAGGTACGCCATAACGCTAAAAAAGTAGCGGCAACTATCTTTTCGCTACTATTAGATATCGAGGAAAAAAGGGAGGGGTGATACCATGTCATTCGCTTCTGAAACAAAAAAAGAATTAGTTCAAATACAATCAGATGATTGTTGTGCAAAGTCTGAATTATCGGCATTGATTCGGATGAACGGTGTGATTTCGTTATCGAGTAAAGGTTTAGTTTTGGACTTTGCGACCGAAAATGCTGCGATTGCCAGGAGAACTTTACAATTAATTAAGCAATTGTTTGATACAGAGGTAGATTTACTATCTCGAAAAAAAATGCAACTTAAGAAAAATAATGTTTATATTATTCGTATTAAGAAAAATGCCCGCGAAATTGCGACGGAGTTAGGGATTATGTCAGATACCGGCTTTGTTTTAGGAATTGCTAAACATTTAATAGAATATGATTGCTGTAAAAGAGCTTATTTACGTGGAGCTTTTTTAGCAGGTGGATCAGTAAATAATCCGGAGACCTCCTCTTATCATTTTGAAATTTGTACGCTTGATGAAGAGCATGCAGAGGATTTAAAGGATCTGCTTAATGTTTTTGACTTAAATGCTCGTGTTCTTCAAAGAAAGAAGGGTTATATTACTTATATTAAAGAGGCCGAGAAAATTAGCGATTTTTTAAGAGCGATTGAAGCATATAATGCCGTACTAAACTTTGAGGATGTTCGTATTTTTAGGGATATTAGAAATTCAGAGAATCGTTTGAATAATTGCGAGATTGCTAATGAAACGAAGACAATTGCTGCTGCAAAGCGCCAAATTGATAATATTGAACTAATAGACTTTGTTTACGGAATTAATTCATTGCCGGAACGTTTGCAATATGTTGCTAGACTCAGACTAGAATTTCCTGAGGAGAATTTAACGTATTTAAGTGAAGTTGCAACGCAACGCGGGATGAAATTGACAAAATCAGGAATTAATCATCGAATGAGAAAGTTAACAGAAATGGCCGAAGAAATTCGTGAAAATCAGCAAAAACGAGCTGAACAAAATTAAACCAAAGTGAGATGATTCTTATTAGTTGTTTCCAATTAGAAACAAAAAGTTAAACCTTATTCATGTACAATGTGTATGAATAAGGTTTTTTTAGAATATAAGAAAAGCTTGGATAAAAAATATTTAATTAGAGATAATAAAAAATGTTTTTGTCTGAAAAAAATTACAACCGCTTACAAATTGATATCCGTATACTTGTGAATTAAAGTTTAGTATACTATTATTATAAGAACGAAGGAGGAAATACTATGACTAAAAAACCTGTAGCATTAATTATTTTAGATGGTTTTGGTTTACGTGATGAAACTGCTGGAAATGCAGTTCAAGCAGCTAAAATGCCAAACTTAGATCGTTTATTCCATAAATATCCTCATAATACGTTAGAGGCATCTGGATTAGGAGTTGGATTACCTGATGGACAAATGGGGAACTCAGAGGTAGGACACTTAAACTTAGGTGCAGGACGTATCGTTTATCAATCATTAACTCGTATTAACTTAGCTGTGAAAAATGGAGACTTAAAAAATGATCCTGTTATTGAAAAAGGATGTGCACACGCATTAGAAAATAACAAAAAAGTGCATGTTATGGGATTATTATCACCAGGTGGAATTCACTCACATAATGAGCATATTTACGCGTTAGTAGAAGCAGCTAAAGCTCAAGGTGCAAAAGAAGTGTATGTACATATTTTCTTAGATGGACGCGATACTGCTCCTAAATCAGCATTAGAGTATGTAGAAGCATTAGAAAATAAATTAACAGAAATCGGAATTGGAAAAATTGCGACTGTATCAGGGCGTTATTATGCAATGGACCGCGATAAAAACTATGACCGTACTCAATTAACATATGATGCAATGACTCAAGGAACAGGTGAAAAATTCGAATCAGCGAAAGCTGGGGTTGAAGCTTCATATAAAAACGATATCTTAGATGAATTCGTTGTTCCATTTGTAGTTGATGCAAACGGATTAATTCAAGATGGAGATACAGTAATTTTCGCTAACTTCCGTCCTGACCGTGCACAACAAATTGCAATTGCATTATCTAACCCTGAAAATGTAGCAAGCTTTGCTAAAGAAGGTAAAGAAGCATTAGATCCTTCAAAAGGACCTAAAGATGTTTACTTCATCTCAATGATGTCTTACGGGGATGCTGTAAAAGGACCAGTTGTTTTTGGATTACAGGATTTAGCTAATACTTACGGAGAAGTTATCTCAGCAAACGGATTAAAACAATTACGTATCGCTGAAACTGAAAAATATGCTCACGTTACATTCTTCTTTGACGGTGGGGTAGACAAAGAAATCGAAGGAGCAACACGTGTATTAATTAACTCACCAAAAGTTGCAACATATGATTTAAAACCTGAAATGTCAGCATACGAAGTTGCAGATGCTTGTGTGGCTGAAATTAATAAGGATATTCACGATACAATTATCTTAAACTTTGCTAACCCAGATATGGTAGGACATACAGGGGTATTTGATGCAACAGTTAAAGCTTTAGAAGCAGTTGATGAGTGTTTAGGTAAAGTAGTTGATGCGATTATCGCTAAAGGTGGAGTCGCTATTATTACAGCTGACCACGGAAATGCTGAAAAATTAGTGGACGAAAATGGTGGAGCATATACAGCTCATACATCAAATCCAGTTCCAGTCATCGTAACAAAAGAAGGAATTGAGTTACGTGATGGTGGAAACTTAGGAGACTTAGCACCAACAATGTTACAATTATTAAATGTTAAACAACCTGAAGAAATGACAGGAAAATCAATTATTAAATAATAATTTTTATGAAAAGGGCATCGCTTCTCGCGATGCTCTTTTAAGATATATTTTTTTCGAAATGTTGATAATCTTTTGGTTGGTTCCAATCACCACCCCAACTCCAACCATATTTTTTGAAAATTTCACATACTTCACTTTCCGCAGTAATCATACCAGGAATCTCCTGTCCCCGGTCCGTATAGTCTTCGCCGTTTGCGGGTAACACTTTATTTGCGTACACATAAGGATTTATTTTAGGATTAATGTCAATCGCTAATCCGTAGGCGTGATTTGAAGGAGTAGATCCATTTGTAATCATCCTGAAATTAAAGGCGCTTGTATTATTATCTTCCATGGATAATTCATCAGAGTTATCGTAATGATGGATGGCCTTCATTTTTTCAATTGGAAAAGAAATTGTATAAAGTTCTTTAAAGATTTGTAGTACCTCTTCGGCAATCGCCTGATTTACAATGAGTTCTCCTTGGTGTATCTCACCATCAAAACCAACATGAAGAATTTCTAGGTACCGTAGGTCATCATATTCAATGTATTGTGGATCGATTGGGATTAAGGAAGCGAGAGAGTCTCCGTATTTTTCTTGTAGAGTTTGAATGGTAAAAAAGTCATCTACCGTGAACTCGGGAACTGATGATGTTTCAGAAACTTGATCATTTTCGGTGATCGTTGAACTAGGTGGGGAAACTTCCCTTACTAAAGGATTTTCTTCAGGTGAAGAAAAAGGATCGGATTCTTCTGAAACAAACGATAAGGTAATAGGGAGGTATAGACTAAGAGGAATTCCAATCATTAGGAGTGAGATGATAATTTTTTTCATTTAAGACGTCTCCTTTTCAAAAATGGGTTGATAGGTTTATTATTGAGTAAGGTTATTATAAATGAGATCGTTGAAGAAATTTAGTTTTTTATGAAATACTCCTAAATGATGGGATAGGGGATTGAAATTTTAGAAATATATGTTAGAATAATAGTGTGAATGGCCAGGTTAGTTTAGTGGTAAAACAACGCAATGGTAATGCGTAGCCGCGAGTTCGATTCTCGCACCCGGCACCAGTTTATGAAAAGATTGATTCAGCTTGATGAAGCTGATTTTTTTTTTTTTTTTTTTTTTTTTTTTTTTTTTTTTTTTTTTTTTTTTTTTTTTTTTTTTTTTTTTTTTTTTTTTTTTTTTTTTTTGCTTTTTTCGCCAATTTTTTATATCTTCACTTAAAATAAAAATCTCGAGGTTTGTAGAATTTATCGATTGTTTCATCCACAATGGGTATTAAATAAGGGGATGGGAAGAGGGAGCGGTAGGTTGATGATTAAGTTTTCATTTTTGAAAGGCTTTTATCGTCATTAAAATGGATTTCTTCACTTTAGGAGAAGATTTAGATTTTTTCTACATTACCGCATCATTTGTTTATATCGAGGGATTAATTGGTTAAAGATGACACTTTTATTTTTAATAAAGGATATCTAATAGCGATATAATAAAGTGTATAAATGGAGGATATTTAGAAATAATAAGTAATTATCTGATTTGGAAAAGGGGAATTAAGGAGTTTGTCGTTTTTTTTAGTATTATGGTAGGAATAAATAAAAATATAAAAAATAGCGTTTTCAATTTAAAAATATCTTTAATATGCAAAAAAATGTATTATAATAAGAAGTGTGAAAAAATTAGAAAAAGGAGTGTCTTAAATGCCTTATATTGCTGATGTATATGCTCGCGAAGTATTAGATTCTCGCGGAAATCCTACTGTTGAAGTAGAAGTAACAACTGAAAGTGGATCATTCGGACGTGCTTTAGTACCATCTGGAGCTTCTACTGGAATTTATGAAGCAGTTGAATTACGTGATGGAGATAAATCACGTTACTTAGGAAAAGGTGTTTTAAACGCTGTTAAAAACGTTAACGAGGTTATCGCTCCTGCTTTAGTTGGTATGGACGTTACTGACCAATGTGGAATTGACCGTTTAATGATCGAATTAGACGGAACTAAAAACAAAGGAAAATTAGGAGCTAACGCAATCTTAGGTGTATCTATGGCTGTTGCTCATGCTGCTGCTGACTTTGTTGGATTACCATTATACCGTTACTTAGGTGGATTCAACTCTAAAGAATTACCAACTCCAATGATGAACATCATCAATGGTGGAGAACATGCAGACAACAACATCGACTTCCAAGAGTTCATGATTATGCCTGTTGGAGCTCCAACATTTAAAGAAGCTATCCGTATGGGAGCTGAAGTATTCCATGCATTAAAATCAGTATTACACGGTATGGGATTAAACACTGCAGTTGGTGATGAAGGTGGATTCGCTCCAAACTTAGAATCAAACGAAGCTGCTATCAAAGTTATCTTAGAAGCTATCGAAAAAGCTGGATATGTTCCAGGTAAAGACGTAATGATCGCTATGGACGTTGCTTCATCTGAGTTCTACAAAGATGGAAAATACGTTTTAGCTGGAGAAGGTGGAAAAGTATTCACTTCTGAAGAATTATGCGATTTCTACGCTGAATTATGCTCTAAATATCCAATCATCTCAATCGAAGACGGTTTAGACCAAGACGACTGGGCTGGATGGGATTATTTAACTAAAAAAATCGGAGATAAAGTGCAATTAGTTGGAGACGATTTCTTCGTAACTAACACTGAGCGTTTAGCTGAAGGTATCGAGAAAAACGTTGCAAACTCTATCTTAATCAAAGTTAACCAAATCGGTACATTAACTGAAACTTTCGAAGCTATCGAAATGGCTAAGAAAGCTGGATACACTGCAGTTGTATCTCACCGTTCAGGAGAAACTGAAGATGCTACAATCGCTGACATCGCAGTTGCTACAAATGCTGGACAAATCAAAACAGGTTCAATGTCTCGTACTGACCGTATTGCAAAATACAACCAATTATTACGTATCGAAGACGAATTAGGTGAACAAGCTGTTTACAACGGAGTTAAATCATTCTATAACTTAAAAAAATAATTTAATTATTTTAGTTTAGATTAACTTTATGCCCCCTCTCTTTCTCCGACAAAGAGAGGGGGTTTTTAGTTTATCATCTGAATGATAGGCTAACGCTTATTGCAGGGGATAGGTCTACAAGTAGGTGTTAAAGGATATACTGTAATTGGATTAAGGGTGAGGACACTCTAAAAAGGATAAAGTGGATTATTTATGCCGAAATTAGCGCGTGTAGATCATTCTTCTAGCTACATATTTATAAAGGGGGATTGTCAGTGAAGTTTTTCAAGGGATCAATCAATTACGCTTGTTTGAATGGGGTTCTTATTTTAATCGGTATTTTGGTATTGATCCATATCATTAAATTAGTTTTTCCGATTTTAACTCCAGCTCTTGCTATCATGAATTTTATTTTGTCACCATTTTTGATTGCAATTTGTCTTGCTTATTTATTAAATCCAGTCGTTGAATTGTTTTGCCGATTTAAAATTAAGCGAAGTTATTCCGTCTGGTTAACATTCTTAACGATTATAGGAACTGTTTTTTATGCTATTTTTAGCCTTATTCCCTATTTTGTTGTAAATATCCAGCAGGTGATGGGAAGAATTCCTGCCCTATTAGAAAGACTTCAATTTTTAGTTGATAAGTGGCAATTAAGCGATATCGATTTTTATCATTATGATTTTACAAAGTTGTTTTCTCAAAACTCTGAGGTGATTAAAATTTTCTCATCGTTTCTATCACGTTTAGGACCGTGGCTATCTTCATTTAGTAGTAGTTTTACCTTGGTGTTAGGAATGGTTTTTTTGGTACCGGTAGCGTTGTACTATATTTTGAGCCATTTTCATGAAATAAGGGGAGGAATTCGCCAGGCATTACTTATACATCATCAGGACCGACTATTCAAAATGCTTAAAGAATGTGAGTCTGTCGTGACCGCATATGTTTCGGGAACATTATTGGTTTCTGTTGTTCTGTCTATTATAGCCTCTATCTATTTTTCAATTATTGGATTAGATAATGCGATTGTTTTTGGGACTCTCATTGGATTTTTAAATATTATCCCCTATGTGGGACAGGTTATTGGGACGATACCTGCTGCGATTTTTGGTTTGATGGTTTCGCCGTTAACCCCGATTTATGTTATTTTAGGAGTTGCAGCCTTGAATGTGATTGAGGGAAATTTAGTTAAACCGTTTGTTTTTTCTAAATCGATTGATTTTCATCCGATTATTGTATTTACGTTGATTATGATTGGTGGACAGTTTTTTGGGGTTATTGGAATGATATTAATTATTCCAATCGCAGGTATTTTGAAAATTATCGGAAGATATATGTGGGAATTAATGAAAGAGAAAAAAGAAAAAGTTCGCGCTTAGCGAACTTTTTTTGTCTGTTGTTGCAAGGAAATGCTCTTACTGCATATTTTAGTTTATTATAACATACGGTTAGATGTATGAGTTTGGTTATGGTCGTAGGAGGAGCTTTTGATGGGGATGCTATTAACTCAGTACTTTATATTATCAATCATTGTTGTTGTATCATCCATACGTATTTCTTCTTGTGTAGATGAGTTTACAAAACGGACTAAAATTGGTGGAGCCTTTATTGCAGGTATCGTATTAGCAGGGGTGACTTCCCTTCCGGAATTAATTACAAGTCTTTCTTCTACCATTGTGTTAAATAATGCTGATTTAGCAATGGGTGATATTTTAGGGAGCAACGCTTTTAATATTTTTATTTTAGCGGTAGGAAATTTAATATTTATTAAATCGCGTCTATTTAATTGGACAAAGCAGTTGAATGTAAAGACAAATGTGCTGAGTACGTTCGTTTATTTTTTTATTTTCTTGAACTTATATGGGTTTTTAACCGGACGAATAGGTCATATTGGAATTACATCATTTTTTATTTTAATTTTATATTATATCAATATTCGCCTAGTTGCTGATGGCGAGGAGCAGGAATTGTTAAATCCAAAGGTTACGTGCCGGCTCAGGGTTCTCGTCTATCAATTTATTTTATCTGCTATTGTAATTGTTGTTTCAAGTTTACTTATTTCTGTTGTTACAGACAAGATTGCTCGAATAAGTGGAATTGGGTCTTCCTTTATTGGGGCCATGTTTTTAGGGGTAGCAACTTCTCTACCGGAGATGGCAAGTTTGGTAAGTCTTGTGCGCCTAAAAAATTATGATTTAGCGGTAGGAAATATTGTAGGAAGTAACCTATTTAATTTCGTTATTATAGCATTGGCGGATATTTGTTATGTATCAGGGAGTATTTTTGAATTTTTAGATACATCGAATCGATTGTTAGTTATTGTCGGTTTATTAGAGTCTATTTTGTTAACTTATATGTTATTAAGAAAAGAAGTGAAAAATTTATTGTTATATGTTTTACCCTCTTTAATGATTATTTTTATTTATTTTTATTATCTAAGACTCTCCTTAAATAATGGTTGAAATTGTATACTGGATATGATAAAGTTTTGTTATAGTATAAGGAGGGTTTAGGATGTTTCAATATGGCGTAGTAGATATTCTATTTATGATTGTTTCTGTAATCCTAATTATTTTGGTAGCCTTACAAAGTTCTAAACAGGGGTTAAGTGATTCTCTTTCAGGTGGTAATAGCGAGTTATTTAAAAATCAAAAGGAACGCGGAGCAGAGGTATACGTTGTTCGAGCAACATATATTTGTTCAATTGCCTTTTTAGTTTTAGGATTAATGGTTTTTATGAAATAATTGTGGGCTCATATTCAAAATGAATATGAGTTTTTTTATTGAATGAAGTAGGATATGAATAGGATTTAAAAGTTAAGGATGCGGTTAAACTCTTTTTCGTAAGGTAGAGCTTGAGGGGAATAGAGGTAATGGATGAGCCCTTTTTATAAAAATTGGGTAAATTTTTTAGAGTAGGGAATAATAGTGATATAAAATAGACCTATTTGTATAAACTAGTGATAGGATAGGTTTGGTTAGTTTATCTATTCGTAGTAAAAAATGGTTAAATGTTTATGGAGTTATGATAGAATATAAGTTATGAGTTGGAGGTGTGCTATTTGCGCAATACAGTATTAGAGTTATTAGGATCGAGTCACTATGAGGCAATGACGATTGATGAATTAGTGGATTATTTACAGATTGATGATTCAAAGTCTTTTAAGGAATTTGTTAAATTGATGGTATCTCTTGAAGATGAAGGGATCGTGGTGCGTTCAAAAAATGATCGATATGATTTGGCGCGTGAGTTAGGTTATTATAAAGGAATTATTTCTATTCACCCCAAAGGATTTGGGTTTGTTGAAATTGAAGATATGGATGACGTTTATGTTCGAAGTGAGGATTTAAACGGGGCGTTACACAAGGATACGGTACTCGTAAAAATTTTACCAAGTTCAAAAGGTGATAGTTTAGAAGGTGAAATTACTCAGGTTCTTGAACGAGGAATGACGGATTTTATTGGGACGTATTATGAAATCAAACAGGTTGGCTATGTTAAACCGGACAATTCACGCTATCAGGCTGTTGTGGCAATTCCTAAAAATAAAACGAAGGGTGCTGTTAAAGACCATAAGGTGCGTGTTCGTATTATAGACTATTTAGAGAATAATGTGGTGAAAGCAGAAGTCACTGAAATTTTAGGACATAAAAATGATCCGGGAATTGATATTTTATCGGTTGTGTATAAGTATGATATTGTTCCCGAATTTAGTAAAGAGGCATTAGAACAGGCGGAGCAAATTCCGAGTGAACCTGATTATGATAGTTATAAAGGACGCCGTGATTTACGAGGGGAAACGATCGTTACAATCGATGGGGATGACGCGAAGGATTTAGATGATGCTGTCCATGTTCGTATGCTTGAAAATGGGAATTATTTATTAGGAGTCTCAATTGCCGATGTTTCTTACTATGTGACTGAGGGATCACCTCTTGATCGAGAAGCCTTCTTTAGAGGAACGAGTGTCTACTTGGTTGACCGTGTGATTCCTATGATTCCACATCGTTTATCAAATGGAATTTGTTCATTAAATCCACAGGTTGATCGTTTAACAATCACGTGTGAGATGGAAATTTCTCCAAAAGGTGAAGTCGTTAACCACGAAATTTTCCCTTCTATTATAAAGACAACTGAACGGATGACTTATAATCACGTTAATCGCATTTTAATTGATGAAGATCCACAATTATGCGAGCGCTACAAGGAGTTAGTTCCGACTTTTAAAATGATGTATGAACTTTCTCAAATTTTACGTCAACGTCGTCATGATCGAGGATCAATCGATTTCGATTTAGAAGAGTCAAAAATTATTGTGGATGAATATGGATTCCCAGTTGACGTGGTTCTTCGTGAACGAGAAATCGCGGAACGAATTATCGAAGATTTTATGCTAGCGGCAAATGAGACAGTGGCAGAACATTTTCACTGGATGGATGTTCCGTTTATTTATCGTGTGCATGAACATCCAAAACCAGAAAAGTTAGAACGTTTCTATAAATTAGCACGTGCATTAGGTTATGAGATTAAGGGAACGAAGGAACATGTTCATCCAAAAGCTTTACAGATGATTACAGAAGCGGTACATGGTAAACCAGAACATGCAGCCATTAATACGATGATGCTTCGTTCGTTACAAAAGGCACGGTACAGTGAGGAGAGTCTGGGCCATTTCGGATTGGCGGCCGAGTTTTACACACATTTCACTTCCCCAATTCGACGTTATCCGGACTTAGTTGTTCATCGATTAATTCGACGTTATTTATTTGACCAAGATTTATCGAAAGAAACCCTTGCTTATTATTCAGCGGTCATGCCTGAAATTGGTGAACAGACATCTAAGCGTGAACGGGATGCAATTGATGCAGAGCGCGAAGTAGAGGATATGAAAAAGGCGGAATACATGACTCAATTTATTGATGAAGAGTTTGAAGGGATTATTTCTTCAGTAACTAAGTGGGGAATGTATGTGGAGTTGCCAAATACCGTAGAGGGTCTTGTTCATGTGAATGATTTAACAGATGATTACTATGAGTTTGATGAGGATAATTTGGCTCTAATTGGGCGTCGAACTAAAACGGTGTACAAAATAGGGGATAAAGTTAAAGTTATCGTTTTAGCAGCTAGTAAAGAAGAACGTACGATTGACTTCCAGTTAGTAGGAATGAGTAAAAGCCGTCAAAAACGCGGATTTAAACGAATTGATACACGGGAAGTGTCACGTAAAGGGCGCTCAAAGGATCGTTCACGTGATAGAAAAGGAGGTAACCGTGATTATCGTCCTGTTCGTTCGCGTAAAACGAATAAATCAACGGATACTAACTTTAAAAATCCAAAACCAAAACGTAAAAAAACGAATGCTACTTCAAATGGCAAGTTGAAAAAGAAGTAATAGGTTATCGATTGAAAGGGAGCAAGGAAAGTCATGATGAAGAAATTGAAATCAATTAATTGGCGTAATGTTATCTTATTTTTATTCGTCATGGTTGGTTTATTAGTATTAGCCCAATCGTTCGTCTTACCAGACATGGTTGGTTGGGATGTTGAACGTGTGAAACACTATGAATCGGGTAATGATATAACGATTGATTACCGCTCTGTTTATTCGGATACAGTTGCCTATGGGACTGTTACCGAACAAGAAAAGTGCGGTAAAGAACAAAAATGCGATGTCATTTTAACCTTTTCTAAAGGAAAAGATGTGTCGAGTCAGTCTGAGGAAGAGGTTAAAGCATATATAGATGAGTTAATCGCTAGTCAATTGATTGATTCTAAACAAGTTGTATATAATGAACCAGAATACTCAAATGAGGTAAATCAGGGGTATCCTATTAGTTATGATGCCGAACCTTATGAAGAAAAAATTAGAATTACCTTTTCTAAGGGACCTGAGATTCATGTTTATGAGGCAAGCATGGTAGGTATTGGTGATATTTTGTTACATGACACGGTTTATAATGATTTCCGTGTAGAAGGAGAGGCATTTGACTTTGCGCCACTTTTTGAACATGTCAAACCTTATATTGATCCAGCTGATTTTGCCTTTGTTAATCAAGAAACAAACATTGGTGGGGTTGAGATTGGTCTATCGAGTTATCCTAATTTTAATAGCCCTTATGAAATTGCAAGGGATTTAATTAATATTGGATTTAATATGTTTTCACGTGCAAATAACCATACGTTAGATAAAGGTGAAGACGGAGTTTTAGCAGCTCAAAAACACTGGGAAACCTTTGAAGGAATTATTACGTCTGGATCGACGGATTCTGCAGAAAAAAGAGAACAGATTCCTGTTATTGAACAAAATGGAATTAAAGTTGCTTTATTATCTTATTCCTATGGGTTTAATGGACATCGTCTACCAGAGGATAAACCATACTTGGCCAATGAATTTGATTATGAAATTGCACGTTCTGATATAGAAAAAGCGAAAAGTGTGGCCGATGCTATTGTCGTATCGATGCACTGGGGAGTTGAATATTCAAATATTCCGAGTGAGATGCAAAAAGAACAGGCTCAATGGTTAGCCGATCAAGGCGTTCATATTATTTTAGGGACTCATCCTCATGTTTTACAACCTGTGGATTTATTAACAGGGCAACACGGAAACAAGACATTGGTTGCTTATTCGCTTGGAAATTTTGTTTCTGGACAAAAAGGTTTAGATCGCTTAGTCGGTGCTATTTTAAAATTTAATATTAAAAAGACGACAATTGGAAATGTAACGACGATTGAGATTGAACACCCTCAGTTAATGCCAACTTATAATTATGCAAAACAAGCTGGACAAGAATACGATGTTATTCCATTGATTGATTCCGATCAGGCAGAGTACTTTGAGACAGTAAGGGCGTTAATGGAGACTTATTCATCAACAGTTGAAGTAGTAGAGTATATTACTTATGATAAGGTAGAGCAATAAAGTTTTTATAAGGTGGTGTAATAATGCCAAAAGGCGTGGGATCAACAATAGCACAGAATAAAAAAGCGGGGCATGATTATTTTATTGAAGATACGTTTGAAGCGGGACTTGTACTACAAGGGACAGAAATTAAATCTATCCGTGCTGGAAAGGTTAATTTACGGGATTCATTTGTTAGGATCGATCGTAATGAGGCATTTGTTCACAACATGCATATTTCGCATTATGAGCAAGGTAATCGTTTTAATCATGATCCGTTACGTACCCGAAAGTTATTGTTACATAAAAAGGAAATTGATCGTTTAATTGGCGTTCAAAAAATGGGAGGATACTCATTAATTCCTTTAAAGTTATATATCAAGGATGGCTACGCTAAATTATTGTTTGGAGTTGCTAAAGGTAAGAAAAATTATGATAAACGTCAAGACCTTAAAGCAAAGGATGCTAATCGTCAAATCGAAAAGGCCTTACGTGATCGACAAAAGTATTAAAATTAAAAAAGTCAGTATTTCATTTTTAAAAAGAAATACTGACTTTTTTTATAGATTAGTAGCGGCATTTGAATTTTATAGTTATCATAAATAGTAGACCAATTATTTAACTATATTTTCCCTTGAAAGGTTGCTAGATTGATCGATTAAACAGAAAATCATATATTTGAAAAGAGGCTTAGTTCCCTGATGGACGGGAGAGTAGGAGAGAAACTTTAAGGATACGAAAGTTATAGCGGATGATAGCGATGTATTACAGAAGGAGAGGTTATATGGTGGATAGTTATTAATTATAAGTAAGATACATATTTATAAATGAAGGGGCATATAATGTTTGAGGTAGTGCCTATAGGAGTAGGCATCGTCAGAGAATAAGGGGGGATAATATGTTAAAAACTGAAACACTTAACATCATCGAGTTTAATAATGGTCAGTTTAAGAAACCAGTTTTGATTAGATATACTATTGTCATTCATTCGAATGAGCCGAAACCTTATGATGAAGATGCCTTAAATTTAATTAGTTTTCTTAAGAGTTTACCAGAACAATTTGAAGCGGTTGAATTGGTCTATCAAGTTGCAGACGCAAAGGTAACAAATTTAGTCCGTCAAAAGATTGTGGTGAAGGTTGATGAAAACATCTACTCAACTTATGTTTTAGATGATGATTTAGACTTATTTTTTAATTTGTTAAGGTTATTTAAAAACTATGAGTATGATGTTGAAGGGGAGGAGCAAAGTGTTAATCCAATAAGATTGGCTGTTGCCCTCAAAAATTATCAAATTTAATGATCCCCAAAAAAGGTCCTGTTCCATTTGAGAAGGATCTTTTTTTATCTGCTCCTTTTATAGATTAAGTGATCAAGGTAATCGTTTTATTGAAATAATCGTACTTATTCGGAGGATAAATCAAATGATAGACGAGGCTAGTGCGAGAAATTTATTAGCAAAGAAAGAAGTCCCTACGGGTTCCATTTATAAAATCAAGGTGTTTGTTTATAAGGTTTTTACGTAAACCCAATAAGGGACTTTAATAGATACTGATGGACGTTTAAGGAATATCCACAAGCGATAAAGGATGATTCTTGATTGAGAAATAAAAAAAGAGTGGAAATAATGTTATTATTTATTTAAATAATGGAACACTATTAATGAATAAATCGTCTAATTAAACGAATAGAAATTTGTTAATCAAATCGAATCACTTCATGGAGGAATCAAAGATGAAAAACTTAAAGTTAATGTTAGGGGCCTTATTAATGATTGTATTAACTGTCGGATGTAGTAAGGACAAACAAGAAACACCTTCTTCGGGTGAAGTATCGCCTAAGGAAGTTATTAATCAAATCCAAGCTGAACTTGCAAAAGCATACGATGTAAGTTTAGAAGATGGGGTTTTACCAGGATATGCGTTAATTGATATGACAAATCAAGATGAAATGGCGATGTATGAAGGAATTTTTAATCCAGAAGATATTAAGTCAGGATATATTTTACAAAACTTAATGAATGTTAGATCAGAATTAATTATGGTTGCTGAAGGAAAAGATGCGAAAGCGACAGAAAGTATTAAATCATCTTATGAAAAAGTTTTATCAAATCAAGAAGCTACATGGTCAACTTATTTACCTGATCAATATGAATTGGTAAAAAACAATAAAATAAAAACAAAAGGAAATTATATTTTATATGTAACAAGTGAAGAGTCTGAAAAAATTATTAAACTTTTTGAAAAGGCTGTTAAATAAAATAAAGAGTTAGATTGGGGATAACCCAATCTTCTTTTTATATGAAAGGAGATGATAATGAATGGTTTTTAGTAGTTTAGTTTTTCTATTTGTTTTTTTACCCCTTACGCTACTCCTCTACTTCAGTGTGCCTCGAAGGTTAAGAAATACTATTTTATTAATCGTGAGTCTTATTTTTTATGCCTGGGGAGAGCCAATTTATATTATTTTAATGCTTTTCTCTACGGTGACAGACTTTGTACACGGCCTATTAGTAGAGAGGTACAGGAATCAACCTAAAAAAGCTAAGCTTGTGGTGTTGTCTTCGATTACTATTAATTTAGGGTTATTAGTCTTTTTTAAATATTCTACGTTCCTATTAACTAATATTAACTTATTATTTCACACCAATTTTTATATTCCCCAAATGTCCTTACCGATAGGAATTTCCTTTTATACCTTTCAAACGATGTCCTATACGATTGATGTGTTCAGACAGGAAGCTAAGGCAAAGAAAAATATGATTGATTTAGGAGCTTATGTCACCATGTTTCCACAGCTTATCGCGGGACCAATCGTTCGATATCAAACGATTGCAAATCAGTTAGATCATCGAGTAGAGAGTGAAGATCTCTTTGCCAAAGGAATTTGGCGTTTTACCATTGGGTTAGGTAAAAAAGTGTTATTGGCTAATAATATAGGATTACTATGGAATCAAATACAATTAACAGAGATGAGTGATTTATCAATTTTAATGGCATGGCTTGGATTAGTGGCCTTTGGATTTCAAATTTACTTTGATTTCAGTGGATATTCTGATATGGCTATTGGTCTTGGCTACTTATTTGGATTCGAATTATTAGAAAACTTTAATTATCCCTACATCTCACAAAGTATTACCGAGTTTTGGCGACGATGGCATATTTCGTTAGGATCATGGTTTAGAGACTATGTGTATATTCCATTAGGCGGAAATCGTAAGGGTAAAAAAAGAATGTATTTGAATTTGTTTATTGTTTGGATGTTAACGGGATTGTGGCATGGGGCAAGTTGGAATTTTGTGTTATGGGGCTTATACTTTGGAATCTTAATCATCATAGAAAAGGCCTTTTTGCTCTTTTGGTTATCACGTGCTCCTCGCTGGATGCGGCATGTCTATACAATTATTTTATTACTGATTGGATGGGGACTTTTTGCGTTTGAGGACTTTCATCAATTAATCAATTATCTTACGGTGCTTTTTGGATTAAGGAACGCGACATGGGTTAACCAGGAAACACTCTATTATTTAAGCCAAAATATCATTCTTTTCGTTCTCTTAACGATCGCTTCTACTCCTATGATTCGTCTAATTGGGCAAAAACTATTTAATAGCCCATATGGTTCAGTAATTAAAGCATTCATCGTTCCTATGATTTGTTTATTGATTTTAATTGCCTCAACGGCCTATTTAGTCGACTCATCTTATAATCCATTTTTATATTTTAGGTTTTAAGGAAGGATAGCTATATGAACAAATTAACGAACCGATTAATCATTTTTACTTTTTTAATCTTTATTTTTGGATTTTCCCTCCTTAATTTATTGACGCCAGATCGCGAAAAGTCAGAATCAGAGAATCGATTGCTTCAGCAATTTCCGCACTTTTCTTTAGATCGTCTATTGTCAGGGGATTATACAAGGGATTTTGATAAATACATGACGGATCAATTTGTTTTAAAAGACCACTGGGTTGGTTTAAAATCGGATTTTGAACAATTCGTCCACAAAAGTGAGAATAATGGTGTGTACTTTGGAAAGGATGGTTATTTATTAGAAAAGTTTTCTGATAAAGGAGAGTATTTTGATATTAATTTACAGGCCATTAATTCTTTTCACAACAAAATGGAGCAACTAAATACAACGGTGATGCTTGTTCCAACAGCAGTTAAGATTTATGAGGATAAACTCCCTCTTTTTGCCCCAACATATGATCAGGAAAAAATGTTGTCCCAGGCGCAGGATGAATTGAAGGTTCACCTGGTCGATGTCATGCCTATTTTAATGGAGCATAAAGAAGAAGCTATTTATTATAGGACGGATCATCATTGGACCACGCTAGGTGCCTTTTATGCGTATCAACAATTGTTGAAAGAATGGGGAATTAATCCTTATTTGGATTATCATGTAGAGACTGTTACGCACAATTTTTATGGGACGCACTATTTTAAAGCAAATGATCATCGCTTAAAACCGGATGAGATTCATGTGTACTATCCGAATCACCCCGTTGACTTTTCACTAACTTTTCCGGGAACAGGGGAGTCATTAGATGGATTATATAATTATGATTATTTAGATCAGCGAGACAAATATTCTCTGTTTATCAACGGGAATCAAGCTTTGACGGTGATTAAGAGTAATGTTGAAAATGGTCAAAAATTAGTGATGTTTAAGGACTCTTATGCCCATAATTTTGTCCCATTTCTCGCCATGCATTTTGAGGAAATACATTTAATCGATTTACGCTATTTTAATTTAAATCCGTATGATTATATAAGAGAACATGAATTTACTCAGGCATTATTTTTATATAATTTATCGAGCTTTGGAACAGATTCTACGATTAAAAAGTTAAAGGCCTATCATTAAAAAAGGAAGAAGGAACAATTTGTGTTCCTTCTTCCTTTTATCAAATAAATTCGGATATAGAAAAATCTATTGAGTAAGATTAAGACTCGTTTTCTTTCCTTCATGACTATAAACGAGGAGAGGTTCATGAGAGGGTAGTCGTCAACGGGCACTTATTTTTTTGTACTTTGTTTTTTTCTTAAATAGGTTTCAAGAAGGTTGACCCCTTGATACATAATAAGGGTAAGGATGGATAGAACGAAGACGCCCATCATGACAACATTTAATTTGAAAACTTGTCCCCCGTAAACGATAAGATATCCAATTCCCGCTTTAGAGGCGATGAATTCTCCGACGATGACACCGACCCAGGTCATACCGATATTAATTTTTAAAAGATTAATCATATTAATTCCGTTAGCGGGTAAAATGAGTTTGGTGAGAATTTGCCATTTATTTGCCCCGAAACTTTGCATGAGCTTGATTTTATCGGGATCCACCGTTACGAAATAATTATAAGCAGACATAATCGTGACGGTAATTGAGGTAATCACAGCAATGACAATAATTCCTTTCATGCTAGCGCCGACCCAAACAATTAAAATAGGGGCAAGTGCTGTTTTAGGAAGCGCATTTAGGACAACGAGGAAAGGGTCAAAGATTTTAGCGAGTTTATCTGACCACCATAAACAAATCGCAATAAATAACCCCCCAATTGTTCCGATGACTAAACCAATTAAGGTTTCAAAGAGGGAAATTCCAATATGTCTAAATATTTCTCCCGTTTCAATATATTTAATTAATAAGAACCAAATGGCAGAAGGTTTACTCACAAAGAAGTCATCAATCCATCCAATCGTGGCTGCAACTTCCCAAAGAATTAAGAAAATGAGACACGATAAAAGTTGAATCCATAAAATATGCCGGGCCTCTTTTTTGATATTTTTTAAATAGCTAAGGTAACCAGCTGAGCCTTTACTGTCTTTTTTCATCATTTTGCAACTCCTTCCAGAATAAATCGAAGTAATGTTGGAATTCGGGAGCCGTTCGTGCATTGAATGGCGTTTTTTCACCATCTAATGTTAAGTGAATTTGGTGAACACTCTGAATAGTTGTTGGACGGTGACTCAAAACAGCAACAGTATCAGCGAGTGAAATAGCTTCTGAAATGTCGTGGGTAACAAGAATAGCAGTTTTATTTTCTTTCTTAATGATTTTATAGATATCGTCTGTAACGGTTAGTCTCGTTTGAAAATCAAGCCCTGAGAAAGATTCATCTAACAATAGGATATCAGGATTGAGGGCAAGCGTTCGAATTAGAGCGGCACGTTGTTTCATTCCCCCTGAAAGTTCCCGTGGAAAATTATTTCTGAATTCCCATAAATCATAAATTTGTAATAGCCTTTGTATTTCTACTTTCGTTTTATCATCTAGCTTATGTTGAATTTCCAGACCAAGTGTAATATTTTTCATAATGGTTCGCCACTCAAAAAGTTGATCTTTTTGAAACATATAGCCAATTTTTTTTCCGTGGGTATCGATAGATCCTGCAGTAGGTTCTAAAAGTCCGGCAATTATATTTAAGATAGTTGATTTTCCGCATCCTGAAGGCCCGAGTAACACTAAAATTTCGCCTTCCTTTACAGAAAAGTTGATATCTTTGAGAATTTGACGTTCTTCATCTAAGGAGTAGAAATCTTTGTAGATATGATTCACATCGAGTATGTTTGACATATAATGACACCTCCATTTTGCGCATATGTCATACTATATCATATTAAAAATAAAGCGGTTTGTACCTAAAAAAGGATTTAACTCCGAATCATCGAGGTTAAATCCTTTTTTATGACGTTATTTTATAGATTCAACTGCATGTTCAGCATAACTTGTATCCACGATAACATCGTAAGGTGCACGTTGATCAAGTTGTCCAGCTTCCTCCATGACTGTCATGAGGTTATTTAGACTTTCCTCTTTTAAAATAGGGGTTTCTGCCCATGCATCAATTGATTTATATCGATTAACAACAGTGACTAAATCGTCATACTCCATTTCGCTAAAGAATCCATGGATTGAGGTTGCGATTTCTTCACTACTGTGTGAAGCGACCCATTGTTGCGCTTTGTAGATGGCATTTGTAAAGGCCTGGATTTGATCACCATTTTCGTTCATATAAGAAGCTGTCGTACTGTAGCAAGTGTAAGGGATGTTATCCACTTGTTCCCCAATAGAAGCTACAATATAACCTTTCCCTTCATTTTCCATAGAAGTTGCTAAAGGTTCAAATAAGGTTACATAATCCGCATCTAGTCCAGTAAATGCGCCTGCCATTGCATCAAAGGCAATATCTGTTCGGACATTGACTTCTGCATTTTTATCATCAGGGCGTGCATCTAAACCTTTTGATTTAAGGACATATTCAAGCGTCATTTCAGGAACGCCACCTTTACGTCCACCAATGATTTCAGATCCTTTTAGACTATCGAATGTAAAATTAGGATTAGGATTTTTAGATACTAAGAAACTTCCATCGCGTTGTGTTAATTGAGCAAAGTTGATTGGAATATCCTTTCCACCTTCGTTATAAACATAGATGGTTGCTTCAGGTCCCATAAACCCAACCTGAACTTCACCAGAAATGAGGGCTGCCATTGCTTTGTCAGCTCCACCAGCATTTGTTAATTCTACCTCTAAGCCTTCTTCCTCGAAAAATCCTTCGCTCATGGCTACATAACTAGGGGCATAAAAGACAGAGTGAGTTACTTCTGCTACCTTAATTTTTGTTAATGAACTTGTATCCTTTTGACAACCGGCTAAGAGACCTGTAAATACAAATAATAATATAAAGAACGATAGAAAACATTTGAAATTTTTCATAATATCCTCCTTATTACCGACACATTATTTCTCGGTCTAAGATAGTTTATTAAGGAGTGGGCGAAAGTGTGATTAATCGTAAAGAATTAATAAAAAAATATTTGTTTATTATAATAATTTTATTATTGGGCATAATTGTAAGAGAGTGAAAAAACAATCTGCATAGTTCGACAGTTATTGAAGGATATCTCTATTTTTTTAGGGAATTTTGTTGACTTAAACTACCATTATTCTTTAGAATACTAAATGAATGCAAAAAAATTATAAAAGTATCCCTATAAGTTGAGTCGTAAACGGATGCATATTTTTGGAGGTTAGTTCAATGGAAGTAAGATTAGAGGGCATTACAAAGAGCTTTGGCGATTTTACCGCAGTTAACAACTTGAATGTCACAATTGACGATGGAACATTAGCAGGACTTTTAGGCCCATCGGGTTGTGGGAAATCGACAACACTGTACATGATTGCAGGATTAGAAAAACCAACAAGTGGACGTATTTATTTTGGTGATGAAGATGTAACGGATTTACCACCAGAAAAACGTGGAATTGGACTGGTATTCCAAAACTACGCATTATATCCACATATGACAGTCCGTCAAAACATTATGTTTCCTTTAGAAAATGCTAAAGTTCCTAAAGCGGAAGCATTAAAGACTGCCCAAGAAATGGCTGATTTAGTTCAAATTGGTCACCTTATGGATAGAAAGCCGGGAGAATTATCAGGAGGACAGCAACAACGTGTGGCAATTGCTCGTGCTATTGCTAAAAAACCACGCGTATTGTTATTAGACGAACCATTATCAAATCTTGATGCTCGCTTACGTTTAGAGACGCGAGAAGAAATTCGCCGTATCCAACAAGAAACGGGTATTACTACTATTTTCGTAACTCATGATCAAGAAGAAGCTATGAGTATTACGGATACAATCGTTTTAATGAAGGACGGGGTATTACAACAAAAAGAGGCGCCTCAAGAGATGTACCGTAAACCAGCTAATCAGTTCGTCGCTTCATTTATGGGAACGCCACCGATGGGATTTTTAACAGGTAAAGTTGAAAATCATAAAATTATGATTGGTTCATCTGTTTTAAGTGAAATGGAGGCTGCAGATGGTGAAGTAATCATTGGGGTGCGCCCAGAATCATGGCGTTTATCAGAGCATGAAGGAATGGATGCGACGGTAACGATGGTAGAGGTTATTGGACGTGATACTTTAATGACAGTTGAAGTTGAAGGACAAAAAATTCGTTGCTTAATTGATTCAGATTATGAAGTGAAAGTTTCAGATAAAGTTAAACTGGCTGTAAAACCACAAGCCATTCATTTATTTGATAAAACTTCAGGTCATCGTTTAGGGTAGGTGTATAAAATGAAAAATAAAACCAATCTCTCAAATGCGACTAAAACTACGATTAAACAAAACTTTTTAGGTTATTTATATTTATTACCAACCCTCATCATCACACTGATCTTTGTTGTGTATCCATTAGTAATGTCATTTCGTATGGGATTTTACGAAAGATATAATTACTATACTGACGAAGGAAGTGGATTTGGATTATCAACATTTCAGTTTGTTTTAACAGACGCTAATTTTCAAAAAGCGTTAATGAATACTTTTTTAATTGTTGTTATCGCAGTACCTGTTTCGATGATTATTGCGTTGGCCATTGCTTTACTTTTAAATTCAGGAATTAAGGCGAGTAAGTTTTTTCAAGCAATTTATTTCTTACCTTATGTAACGTCTGTTATTGCAATCGGAATCGTTTGGAGTTGGTTATTCCATAGTGATTTTGGATACATTAATCAATTTTTAGGGTTATTCGGAGTACAGCCGATTCAATGGTTAAACGATCCGAAGATGGCCATTTGGGCCCTTATTATCTTTAATATTTGGAGTGGATTAGCATTTAAAATTGTTATCTTCTTATCAGGATTGCAAAATATCGATCCCCAATATTATAAAGCGGCGCAGATAGATGGAACACCTAAATGGAAGGTTTTCACACGTATTACGTTGCCACTTTTATCACCGACTGTGTTTTTCTTAACAATTACGTCTGTTATCGGAAGTTTTAAAGTCTATAATGAGGTATTCGCCTTATTTGGTGGTAAACCTGGCCCAGCTAATAGCTGTATGACTGTCGTATATTACATTTATGATATGTTTTATGGATCTTCTCAAGTACATAAAGCAGCAGCGGCATCAATTATCTTATTTGTAATTATCTTGATTATTACAGGTATTCAAATGTTGTTAAGTAAAAAATTAGTTCACTATAAATAAAAATAGGGAGTGTACAGAGTGGAAAGTAATACAAAAAAAATTACGTCAGTTTGGGCCAAAGTACTCATTTATGCAGCGCTCATTTTAGGGGCATTGGTGATGCTTTTCCCATTTATTTTCATGCTTTTAACATCATTAAAAACATATGGTGAGTCAATCTCTGTGCCACCTAAAATTTTTCCAGCGGTGGCACAATTCGAAAATTATAAAACGGCAATGGAAATGGCTCCTTTCGATATTTATTTTAAAAATACGTTAATTTCTTCAGTTGGAAATACTATTTTAACGTTATTTGTAACGATTTTCGCGGCTTTTTCATTTACACGCTATAAATTTTTCGGAAGTAATACTATTTTTACGCTTTTATTAGCGACGATGATGGTTCCAGGTGAAATGTTAATTATTCAAAATTATCAAACGGTTTCAACGTTGGGTTGGATTGATACATTTCAAGGGTTAATTATTCCTTATATTGCAAATGTTTTTTATATTTTCTTATTAAGACAATATTTCATGCAAATACCGGAACAATTATATAAGGCAGCAAAAATTGATGGATGTAGTGATTGGAAATACTTATGGAAAATCATGATTCCTAATACGATTAGTGCGATCGTAACGATTGCTATCTTAAATTTCATTGCAAGTTGGAATGCCTTCTTATGGCCATTATTAATTACAAATAATGATAAAATGCGTGTTTTAACGATTGGGTTAACACATTTTACAAATGAATCGGGTTCACAAGTTCATTTGCAAATGGCAGCAGCAACAATTATTATTATTCCAGTTGCAATCATTTACTTATTCTTACAAAAATATATTATTAGCGGAGTGACTCGTGGAGGATTAAAAGGGTAGTCTCCCCTAATAACATCAATGGTGAGTATAAAAGGAAGATTCCTTTATACATATAAATATATCATTCAATGTAAATTGAATAGGAGGTCTAAACCGTGAAGAAATTAATGTTATCATTATCTCTTGTTGCTGGTTTAACATCCCTTGTCGCATGTTCCTCAAAGGATAACAAACAACCAGAAAAAGAACAATCAGAAATTGTTACAACTATTGAAAATCCTGTAACCATTGAATTTTGGCATGCTATGGCAGGAACAAATCAGGAAGCTGTAGAAAAATTAGTTGCAGATTTTAATGCTACCGTTGGAGCAGAAAAGAAAATTACAGTTAAACCTGTTTACCAAGGTCAATATACCGATTTAAAAACAAAAACAACAGCTGCTTTAAAATCTGGATCGGTTCCAGCTATCGCGCAAGCTTATCCAGACTGGGTAGCTGAATATTTACAATCAGGTTCTGTTGTGGATTTAGATCCGTATATTAATGATGGAAAAGTGGGAATCAAAGATTTCGATGACATTATTAAATCTTACCGTGAAGAAAATAGCCAATATGAAGGTGGAAAATTCTATTCACTTCCATTTAATAAATCAACAGAAGTTTTATATTACAATAAAAAATTCTTTGATGAAAATGGTTTAAAAGTTCCTACAACTTGGGATGAAGTAGAAGAAGTTTCTGCTAAAATTCATGAGTTAACGGGAAAAACAGCATTTGGTATTGACGCACCTGCAAACTATTTCATCACGATGGTTCAACAATACGGTGGTAAATATACAAATTCTAAAGGAGATATTTTATTCGCCGAAGATGGAGCAAAAGCAGCTAAAGAAGCATTAGAGTTATTAAAACGTAATGCAGACGCTGGATATTGGCGCTTACCAGGGGAAGATAAATATTTATCAGGACCTTTTATGAGTGAATTACTTTATATGTATACGGGTTCAACAGCTGGATACTCTCACATTGCAACAGCTGACTTTGAAGTAGGAATTGCTCCAATGCCTCAAGTTTCTGATGAAACAGGAGCGGTTATTCAACAAGGAACAAACGTTGTTGTATTTGATCAAAACAAATCAAAAGAAGAAGTTTATGCTGCTTATGAGTTTGCTAAATATTTATCATCATATGAAGGAAACTTATTATTTGCAACTGAAACATCATATCTTCCAATCCGTGAGTCAGTTGTTGCATCTGATGCTTACCAAAATTATGTTGTAGAATCAAATGATCAAACAAAAATTGTAGGGCCTGAACAAGCAAAATATTTCTTCTATGACCCATCATTCTATAAAGATGCATACTCTTCATACAACGTACGTATGGCAGTTGAAAAAGCAGTAGAATCAGTTGTGTTAAATGGAGTTTCTCCAGAACAGGCAATTGAAGAAGCAGTTAATTCTTTAAAATAATAGTAGTTTAGAATAGGGGTAGGCAACTATCCCTATTTTTTATATCGTAGGAGATGATTATTATGGATATTACCCAGCAAATTGTTAATAAGATAGAAGAGTTTGAAACCATTATTATTCACCGACATGTGATTCCGGATGGAGATGCATATGGTTCATCGTTTGGACTATCCGAAATTATTAAAACAACTTTTCCAAATAAAAAAGTATACGTTGTAGGGGAAGAACTTGACTACTTACGCTACATTGGGGTTACTGATAAGATTGAGGATGAAACTTACCAGGGGGCTCTAGTTATTGTTACAGATACACCGAATGCGGCACGAATCTCTGATGAACGTTGGAAATTAGGGGCTTATAAAATAAAAATTGATCATCATCCATTTACAGATGAATTTGCGGATATTGAATGGATTGATACTTCTTATACTTCAACATGTGAAATGATTACACATTTATTAATACAATGTCATTTGAAAATTAATGCGAATGGGGCCCGCTGTTTATACAATGGAATCGTATCGGATAGTGGACGATTTTTATTCAGGGGGGTTTCACCTCAGACATTAAAATATGCATCAGAGCTATTGAAGTATAATTTTGATATGGTAGAGCTGTATGCCCAAATGTATACGCAGTCTAAAGAAATGGTACGATTTAAAGGGTATACTCTTTTAAATTTTGAGGAGACTGAACACGGAGTTGCTTATGTTAAGTTAACTGATCAATTATTAAAACAGTTAAAGGTTTCAGAGAATTCGGCTTCATCTCAAGTTAACACATTAGCGAACATTGAAGGAATAAAAATATGGGCCTTTTTTGTTGAGGATAAAGACTCAGGAGTTATTAGAGTTAACCTTCGATCAAGCGGTGCTGCTGTTAATGAGGTTGCTAAAAAATATGGCGGTGGTGGCCATATTCAAGCGGCAGGTGCTCGGGTAGAAGCATGGGCGACTGTTAATGAAATTATTGAAGATTTAAATGCCCTGGCGGCGCAAAATTAGGAGGGGATAAGATGAAGATTTTAATTACAAATGATGACGGAATTTCTGCCCCTGGGATTGGCAAACTTGCTAAGTTAGCTTCCCATTATGGTGAGGTGTATGTTGTTGCTCCCCATCATAACAACAGTGCTGTCGGTCATGGAATTACGATGAGGCGTTCCTTAAAATCTTATTCAACCTTGATGGAGGGCACTCAGTTAGCGGTAAGTATCGATGGGACTCCAGCTGATTGTGTAAAATATGCAACGGCACATTTAAAAATAATTCCTGATTTAGTCCTATCAGGGATAAATGATGAAAGGAACGTTGGGACAGATGTATTGTACTCGGGTACAGTATCTGGTGCAATTGAGGCCAATCTCTGTGGGTATCCAGCTATGGCTATTTCGACAACAGATTCTAACTTTGACGTTGTAGTTACCTATTTGCCTGAAATTTTAAATAAATTACTGGAGCGTCCGTTACGATCAGATACTACAATAAATATTAATTTTCCTTCGTTGGCCCATCCTAAAGGAGTTAAAATTACAACCGTTGGGATAAGTCGTTATGAGGAGGTTTATGTCGAGGATTCGGAGGGACATCGTTTGTCTGGTCCTTTGTTAGATATTGATCAGTCAGAAGAGACTGATGTGAAGTCTATTATGAAGGGATACATAACGATTTCTCCACTTAAATTTAAACTAGACGATGATGAACAAATCAATGAGTTAAAAAATATTTTTTAATACGCATAATATCCAATTCCTGAGAAATTATTTCCCAGGAATTTTTTTATAGGCATGGGTTTAACTCTTTTTTATCTAATAGAAATTAGTATGATGTATACCAGTTGCCTTGTTTTCTCATTAATAACTCCTCTAAAAACGGAAATTAATGAGGTTTTATTGAAGAATGATGTCTTTTATTGCATCTTTCCATAGGATGAGAAAAAAATTTAGTTGAAAATATGAGATTTTAGAAGAAAAAAGGGATTAACGTCAAGGAATAATAACGATTATTTTCTCGTAAATTGGAAATAATGAGGGTCATGTGAGAAAAATAATAGGGTGTCAGATGTTTAGAGACGGGGGGATTTATCATGTTAATTTAGGTTGCTTGTGGCAACGACTATCTCCTTATACAATGGGTTTAGTGATGGAGTAAAAAGGAGGTTAACAAATATGTTAAATGAAAATATTAAGTTAATGAGACAGTCAAGGGGATTATCTCAAGAGGAACTAGCTCGTGAGTTAAAAGTAGTACGTCAAACAGTTTCAAAATGGGAACGGGGATTATCAGTTCCTGATTCCGAAATGTTGATTTCTATATCAGCAATTTTAGAAACAAACGTAAGTGTTTTATTAGGTGAAACGGTTAGGGTATCCAAGATTGAAATGAATGAAGACCTACTAGCTATTTCAAAAAAACTAGAGGATATAAATTTGCAACTCGTGCAAATTAAAGTCTCAAGAAGAAAAAAAATTCGATGGTTATTGATCTCCCTCGTTATTATTATTTTGATTATTTTTATTGTGCTATTCTTATTAAAGAGTCCTTACCTTGGTTGGGACTATAGTCATCCAGAAACGGTCGTGGTCGGTGTCCTCTTCCATATCTTCGAATGGTTATTTATTAGATTATCGCCACTTATTTTCATTGGAGCAATTATGGGGATTTTCCTTAAAAAGAAAAACGCATAAGATTATGATGTCATTTGAAAAAGGATGATAAAGCAGAAAAAGTGGAATAGTGGCAATTTGTTTAAGAAAAGGCATTCATTTATTAATGAAATTCTCGCCTTTTTCTTTTTTAGGTGAATTTAAAAAGTTCAATTTAAATTAAGTTTAAATATGTTTTTAATAACTACTCTTTTCAAGTCAATCGTAGGGAGCAATAAAGGGGAATATTTCATTTTAAAATAATAGATTCCCTTTTTATTTGTATTAGATAGTCTCTTGCCTCATAAGAGAGATGGAGTATCATATTAAAGGCAATAAATATATGAAATTTCATAGTCACAAGAGAATATTTTTATCTTCCCTTTTCATACTAATAGTAATGATTAGAAATGGGTGTGACATTAATGACATTTTCCAAAATTAATAGACTAACTCTTTTACTTTTTTTCTTTTTATTTTCTTTTACGCCAGTAGAATACAGGGATATATCTGCAAATGCCCATCAGAATCAAGGCATTCTCTATTTATCTAAGGCGGAAGCTGAAAAAATGGCAAATGATACACGAAACAATCTATTAGTAGATGTTCGAAATCACGCGGAATATCTTCAGTTCCATTTGGATCATGCAATTAATATTCCGATGTCTGAATTAAATGAACATTTGAATGAGTTAGAGCCGTATAAGGAGAAAAACATTATTATTTATTGCCAAAAGGGAACACGTAGCAAATATGTAGCTCAACAATTAAATTCTTTAGGCTATAAGCATTTATATGTGATTATGAATGGCGTTAATTGATCAAATAGAATCATCCAAATTTTTGGATGATTTTTTTTATTTTATACGCTAATTTTAGGATAAAATACTAACAAAAATTCGACTTTTTAATATAGTATATTGTAAAGCTCAAGGGAAACCGAAAGGAGGAGATAACATGGAAGGATGGCAGTCCTATGCTATAACCAATGAAATAAAAGGAGCCAATACCTTTAAATCTTCTCATCAATTTGAGCCAAACCCCAATTCTACTCATTCAATGGATAGTTTTGGGTACTTAAGAGGTGACACCCCAGTCATTGTAACAAGAATCGGAAATCATTATTATCATCATCACTATGTGTATGTTCCCATTATGCAGAATAATATCGAGTATTATTCAAATGAGATAAATACTCCAATGCGGTAACTAAACAGATGTGGGAGGTAGTAATGAACGACAAAATACAGTTAACATTAAAGGAGATAAGAAACTATGAAAAGAAACGATTATACACGTATGCAAGAAGGAACAGAATGGTATACTGAAGGTATGGAAGAAAATTACTTCGACTTTAATCAAGAATATGAAGCAGAGGAATATGAAGCCGAAGAATGTGAATTTGAAGAGTTCAAAGGATGCGGTTGTCAACAACGTAAACCAGAAAAACCTATGAGAGGATGCGGATGCCAACAACGTAAACCTCAAATGGGATGCGGATGCGGATGTGGATGCGGACGTGAACGTGAACGTCGTTGTAAAGTGATCGTTGAACCAACCGTATATTGTAGAACAGATAAAGAAGTTCATCATTGTGTAAAACATATTATTCCAGTTGTATGCAAAGAAGTAGAACATCATCATTATCATCATAACTATATTACTAAAACAGAAGTTGTGAAAGAATATGATCGTCGTGACCATGGACGTCGCCCTCAAGACGTGTGTAAAAAAGCAGGATGCAACGATAAATTCGACTGCTAATTATATAAAAGACCTCTTAGCAAAAAAAGACTGAGTCAATTACTCAGTCTTTTTTGTTATATCTAAAAAGGCGTGTGGGAAGTAAACGTTGTTTAAGCGTCTTTTAGATACTGGTTATAGAACGTATAAGTAAATACAAAGGAAGTGATAAAGGCTTCCCATCATGATAAAGAGGTGAAATATTTCATGAAATCCCCAGTGTTTAAAGGATAAAGATTTTGGTTTTAGGGCGTAAATCACACCCCCAACAGTATAAAGCAACCCACCAAAGATTAAAAGAAATAATCCATTTGTACCTAAAGATAATAATAAAGGTTTAAAAACAAAAATAGCTAACCATCCCATCACAATATAGATTGTTGTAGAGATAACTCGAGGGCATTTAAACCAGGCTAATTTAAAGACGACGCCGAGTACGGCGAAGAGGCTAACGATACTAAATAAGATCCACCCTAATTTGTTATCTAGTGCAATTAGGCAAAAGGGAGTATAGGAACCTGCAATTAATATAAAGATCATACTGTGGTCGAGTCGTTGTAAAAAGTTAAGAACGTGATCAGATGAAATTACCATATGGTAAGTTGCAGAGGTAGCATACAGTAAAATCATACTTATTCCAAATATAATAACTGCTGTTAATTCAATCGAGGTCTTACCAGAAACGCATACCTTTGTAATCATAGCGATTAGTGCTAGTAAAGATAGGATAGCTCCTATAAGGTGAGTTAAACTATTAATGGGTTCGCGTATATAATTTCTCATTCTTGTTCCTCCTAACTATATAATCTAGTTTTTAATACTAGATAACGTGATAATAAAATTATATGTCTAATAGGTATCATTGTCAACTAACAATGTTGAAAGATGTTAAATCGTCCTAAAGGGACAGAATAAATATTATTTTGTTATAAAACCGATATTTTCATACTCTTTAATTTTTAAAATAGGTGATGCCTTCAACTATTTTATCTTATAAGTGAGGGGGTTAATAAGTAAACCTTAGTGTTCTATCTGGGGGAATATTGTCATATATTTATGATAAGGTTGGAATTGAGGAGGAGTGAAGATGATACCTATCATTATTTTTGTTGGGGTGTGTATTCTGTTGTTAATTGTATGGAAAAAGGCACCACAGGATAAGGCGATTGTGGTGACGGGGTTAAAGCGTCGTGTTATTAGCGGAAGCGGGGGAATCGTGATTCCTTTTTTAGAACAAACGTCGCGAATTTCTTTAGAAAATATTAAGGTTGAAGTAAAGACACATGAATCACTTGATAGTAACGGTGTACCACTTGATACGGATGGGGTAGCTATTATTAAGGTTAATTCGGATCCCCGAAGTGTTTTGTTAGCAGTTGAACAGTTTAATACAGGACGTGAGAAGGAAACGATTAATGTTATTAAAGAAACGGTTCAAGATGTACTAGAAGGAAAGCTTCGGGAAATTGTCTCTAAAATGACAATTGAGGAAATTTATAAGGACCGCGAGATGTTCGCCAATGAGGTGGAAAATGTTGCAAAGGCGGATCTAGATAAGATGGGGCTTGAGATTAAAACATTTACGATTCGTGATATTGATGATACAAAGGGGTATTTAACAGCACTAGGAGCTAAACAAATTGCAGAAGTTAAGAAGAATGCTGCAATTGCGGAGGCTGAGGCTGAACGGGATAAAATGCAGAAAACTTCAGAGGCAAAGCGCCTTGGAACCGAAGCGCAGTTAAAAGCAGAAACGGAAATAGCTTTAGCTAAGAAAGAAAAAGAATTACGTATACAGGCTTATAAGGAAGAGGAGCAGAAGGCGCAGGCAAAAGCGGATTACGCGTACGAGGTTGAGCAGAATGTGGTGAAAAAGAGCGTGATTGAAGCTTTGAAAAATACTCAATTATTTGAGGAGCAACGCCAAACAGAGATTGCTGTTCAGCAGGCGATTAAACAGGAGAAAGAACTAGAGGCAACAGTTAGAAAGGTTGCAGAAGCCCAAAAGTATAAAGAAGAACAGGAAGCCGATGCAAAACGATATTCTATTATTAAAAGTGCGGAAGCTGAGGCAGAATCAATTCGCATTAAAGGTCAGGCGGAAGCGGAAGCAACGAAATTGAAGGGAGAAGCAACTGCACTAGCTATGAAGGCAGAGGCAGAAGCACTTCGTGAGAAAGCGGAGGCCTATAAACAATATAAAGAGGCGGCTATGGTCCAAATGATTGTCGATAAGTTGCCGGAAATTGCAAAAAATATAGCTGAACCTTTATCAAAAACAGAAAAAATGGTTATTATCGATAATGGTGATGGACGTGGTGCAGCAAAGGTTACCCAAAATATTACGAAAATGATGACAGAGGTTCCTGAAGTGGTCGAGGCATTAACTGGGGTTAACTTAGTGCAATTGATTTCTAATTTTCATCCAGTAAATAGCGATGATGATCATCAAGTGAATAATGAAGAGGTTTCTAACGGAGGATAATAATAATCTTGAAAATAGAATAGAAAATTCGTCTTTTTTATGAGTTTAATGACGAAAAAAAATACAATAATTGTCTAATTCTTTCGATAATTTAAACTAATTAGATTAATTTGTGATATACTAAAAGAAGATAAACAAATAGATGGGATAGGTAAGAAACGATGAAATGGATGGAGCTAGTACGTAAAAGAATTGAATTAAAATTTATTTTAGGATTAGTATTGATGGTCAGCGTTTTGAGTGTAAGTAATTATTTAACTATTTCTGGTGAAAGTGATGCGAAGTTATTAGAAGACTCTTCAAAGGTATCGCAGGTACGGGAAGATCAGGCAAAGGATGGAGAAAATCAATCTCTTGAAGAAGAAACGCAAGATAAACCTGGATTTTATGAAAACATTGTTACGGTTGCTGATGGGGATGCAACACTTGTTTTAGTGAATAAAAATTATGCGTTGGATTCTAATTATGAGCCATATGACCTCGTATTACCTAATGTATTAACGGTTGGGGGAAACCGTAATCAATCAATCTATTTGCGTGAAGAGGCAGCTTTTTACCTTGAGCAATTATTTACGACTGCTCGTGAAGAGGCTGGTTTAATTCTCTTAGCACGTAGCGGTTATCGATCATATGATACTCAGGTTGCACTTTATCAACGTTATGTTTCAGAGAGTGGCCAAGAGGCAGCTGATAAATTTAGCGCAAGGGCTGGACATAGTGAACATCAGACGGGGTTAGCTATTGATGTGACGTCTGATAGTGTGGATGGTGACTTATCAATCTTATTTGGTGAAACGAACGAAGGAATATGGTTGAAAGAGAATGCCCATCGCTTTGGATTCATTATCCGTTATTTAGAAGGGCGCGAATCTGAAACAGGATATCAGTATGAACCCTGGCATTTACGTTATGTAGGAACTGAAGCAGCAACGGAAATTTATGAAAATAATTGGATATTAGAGCAATATTTAAACCAATAAAAAAACTACCCAATAATGGGTAGTTTTTTTGATTTAAAACAATATAGGAGTAGAAAAAACTACTGTTTTGACTTCATTTCTTAAAGAACGGTTATTGAATTTCCATTTTACCTGTTACTTTTGACGAGTCATCTAATTGGAAACTATCTTGTGCCGCTTTATCTTTAAAGTATACATTTCCATCGATAGTTGCATCAATTAGTTTAAAGTTATTACATTCAACATAGACGTCACCTTTAAATGTTCCACCTTTAATTGCTGATCCATCTTCTTTAAAGGTAGCACGGGGAGCTGTTAATGTATAAGAAGCGGTTTTAACCTTGTTTTCATCTTGATTATATAATGTGATTAAGCGAGGAGTAACAACGTCACCTTTTTTAAGACCACCTTGGAAAACTAAATCGTGATCAGCTGTTACATCATTTTGAAGGATTACAATCCAACTTGTTTCGCGTGCAACCTCTAATGATTTATCATCTGTTACGAGCGAAGGATTGGTAATTGTATCAACAGTATTATTTTTAGAATCGTCATTCTTTTTGTCTTCTACCGTTGAAGTTTGATATGGTGTTTCGCCTTGTTTAGTGTTGCTACATGCACTTATAAGAGTAATTACTGTGATGATGGCAAGAGCCGTTAAACTTTTTTTCATAGATATGACCTTCCTATCCTAATTAAAATTATTTTTATTAACTTAATCGCTTTTGATTGGATAAGTTAACACATCTATTTTCTTTATCACATGAACGGATAAAAAAAATGAATGGAATATCACCCATTAATTGGATGAAGCGAATAAACACAAAGATATTTTATCCTTTTTTTATCTAAATATACAAAAGTTAAAAAAATATTGGTATTTTAGGAAGCCATTCTATTAAATTTTAATAAGATGCAGTTTATAGGGGGGAGAGTAAAAAGAATTAATAAAAAAAAACCGCCTACAAAAGGTAGACGGTTTGGATGGAAGAAGGAAAATTAAGCTTTGTTAATTGATCCGAATAATTCCATTTTTTCTTTAACAGTTGCTTTGATAGCTTCGAATCCTGGGTTTAATAATTTACGAGGGTCGAATCCTTTACCTTCTAAATCTTTTCCAGCTTCGATGTATTTACGAGTAGCTTCTTGGAATGCTAATTGGCATTCAGTGTTAACGTTGATTTTAGCAACACCTAAAGAGATTGCTTTTTTGATCATTTCTTCAGGGATTCCTGTTCCACCGTGTAATACTAATGGAGTGTTTCCAGTTGAAGCGTTGATTGCTTCTAAAGCATCGAATGCTAATCCAGCCCAGTTTTCAGGGTATTTACCATGGATATTTCCGATACCAGCAGCTAACATAGTAACTCCTAAGTCAGCGATTTGTTTACATTCAGCTGGGTCAGCAACTTCACCTTTACCAACTACACCGTCTTCTTCTCCACCGATTGATCCAACTTCAGCTTCTAAAGATAATCCTTTTTCAGAAGTTAATTTAACCATTTCAGTTGTTTTAGCGATGTTTTCTTCGATTGCATAGTGAGAACCATCGAACATGATTGAAGAGAATCCAGCTGCCATAGCATCTAATGCACCTTGGTAGCTTCCGTGGTCTAAGTGTAAAGCTACAGGAACAGTGATGTTTAATTCTTTCATCATTCCATTTACCATACCCACGATTGTTTCATAACCGCACATATATTTTGCAGCACCTTCAGAAACACCTAAGATAACTGGTGAGTTATTTTCTTGAGCAGTTAATAAAATGGCTTTTGTCCACTCTAAGTTGTTGATGTTGAATTGCCCAACAGCGTATTTACCTTCATAGGCTTTTTGTAACATATCTTTAGCAGAAACTAGCATGTTGTTACCTCCATTGTATTATTAAAATTATTGGACTTAGAATTTCACAAATCTTGCTTATTCTTATCTTCCTCATCCATAATTATAACGGAATCTATAAGAAAAATAAATAAAAATGTTAATATTCCCATCTGTTAAACTGAATAAAACTAAAGACATTAGGCCTGTTTCATAACAATCTCAAAAAAGAAAGGGCTATCATTTAGAGGTGAAGATTTGTTGAAGAAGCGGGTGTTTCTTTTTTTATTTTGTGAAGTCGTCGTGAGAGATAGACTTTGATAAGTGCAAGAACAGGAACCGATAAAATCATACCGATTGTTCCAAAATAATTACCACCAATTAAAATAGCCATAAAAATCCAAACAGGTGCTAATCCTGTACTATCTCCTAAGATTTTAGGTTGAATAAAATTTCCGTCAATTTGTTGGTAAATAATTAAAAGTGCAGCGCCTAATAGACCTAATTTTATATCAGTAAAAAGTCCTAAAATAATGGCTAAGGTGGCACCAATCATTGGTCCAATATAAGGAATCACGTTCATGACTCCTGCGATAAAACCGATGAGTAGGGCAAAGGGATGACCGATAATGAAAAGGAGGATGGTTGATGCAATTCCAACAAGTAAGGCATCAAGCAGTTGACCTAAAACAAATCCCCCAAAAATTTGATGAACATCATGAATAAAATGTTTCAGCTTTAATTTAAAAGTTGGTTTTAAAGTGATGGTTGACACTTTATCGAGGACATCAAAAATGATTTCTTTATCTTTTAAAAAATAAAAAGTTAGAATTAACGTTGCGAATAAGTTGAGGCAGAAGGTAGCAACATTAGTGACCATCCCTGTTCCCGAAGCAAACATTTTTTTAAGAAATCCACTTAACATTCCTGTGATATACAACGTCACCTGATGAATCTGATCATCCGTAATATGTAGGGATTTAAAATATGCTGCTAGTTTAGAAAGACTTTCCGTTAAAATCATTTGCACATGCGGAATATCGGCCCCAATGGTTAATAGATTTTGAACAAGTGGTGGAACAACAGCCTGAATTAATAGGAAGAGGCTTCCCAGTAAGGAGAGAATCAAAAGAAGGAGACAGATGAGACGCACCTTTTTAGCATCAGGCTCTTTTTTAAAGACGGCTTTCCAACCTTTGATCCACCATTTTTCTAAAAACAGCAACGGTCGATAGAGAATATAAGAGATTATAAAGGCGTAGATAATAGGTGAAAGGGCATTAAATAGGTGGGCCAACATGATTCTTAACGTAAGAAAAATGTCCCCTGCATGGCGAGATATTTGATAAACACAGACTAAGATGACGCCAATAATTAAGGTAATCAGACCGATACTGAGATATTTTTTATTTATTTTTAATTTCTCAAACATATCCTCACGTGACTGCTACTTCAAACATAGCTAAAAAGTGATTGTTATTAACTTTGGGACTGGTTAAATTGAAATGAAAGTTTATAATCTTTGTTGAATTTGAATTTTTTTATGTCATTCATATAGACAAGTTAGCTTTATTTATGTTGTTTCACACTTTTTAGTTTTTAGGCTGTCTAGTAGCAGTTCCTCCTCTCTTTTTTTAAAGTGTATCTTTCTTAATTATTTTCTTTGTTCCCATTTCTGGTTCGTTTCCAATTTTCTGATGGTGCTTCTCTGAAGTTATGATTAGGACGCGTAAAGGTTTTAAGGAGTTTCTGTTAAGTTGGTAAGGGATGTTGTGTGTGTGCGCTTGAAATATTTTCGCTTCTGCTTCCCTTATTCGTGTCACAGGTAGTTCTTGTTTAATTAACGATTTACTCCTGTCCAATCGTTCGTAGGATGAGGGGTAGAAAAAAAGGGACCAGTAAAGAAAAGGCATCTTAATATCAAAGTGGATGCCGCTTCAATCAAATTGAAATCAGGTAAAAAATTGAATTTTTATTCCATGATGATTTTTCCCTTTAATGTTAGAATGCACGAATTCAATGATTTTAATCTTAAAAATTTGGCTAAAAATTAAGGAAATGGAAAATATCTTGAGCTCTTTTTATGCTAGTTATTTTAGGAGGTAGTGGATAAAAAAACCGCTAGTTTTATAACTAGCGGCCATATGTTTTAGTAATGTTTAAATTCTCGTTTTACTAAATAAAAAGCGAGGAGAGAAATGATTAAATCAGTGATGGGTTGCGCAATCCACACCCCAGTTAAACCAAAGAAAGTTGGTAGGAAAATGATGAGGGGGACGAGTAAAATAAGTTGGCGTAAAACGACTAACCCAATAGAAATTCTTGATTGTCCAATGGCTTGAAATAGGTTAGGCGCAGTTGTTGCAAGAGCACATAGTGGAAGCGTAAATAAATAATATTTGAGTCCACTTACTGTTTGTGTGAGTAGCATCTCGTCAGAATTAAAGAATCGAACAAGGTGCTCAGGAATCAGTTGGATGAGAATATACCCAACCATAAAAATCACTGTTGAAGCAAGTGTTCCTAAGATGAAGGTTGACTTAACTCGATCAAATCGTCGTTGTCCATAGTTATACCCAATAATAGGCACGCATCCTTGATTAATTCCGATGGCGGGCATTAACGCTAAATTGGTAATTGTTGTAATGGTTGTGAAGGCCCCAATAGATAGGGGAGTTCCGTAGTGTGCTAAAGAGCGGTTAAATAATATTTGCACGAGGGCGGTCATAATTTGAACAAGGGATGTTGAAAGACCAAAAATTAAAATAGGGATGATATAGGTACGACGAGGTTTGAATAAAGAAGGTTTTAATTTTAGGTTAGATGCCCCACGTGTATAGTAATAAAAGACGTAGGCAAATACAAAAAGATAAGAAATGACCGTTGCAATTGCAGCACCTGCAATTCCTAAATCAAAGGTGAAAATGAAAATAGGATCCAAAATCACGTTAATTAAACAACTGGCAATCAAAATAAGGGCGGCTCGTTTAGGATTTCCTTCTGAACGAATGCTTGCCATGAGAGAAAATCCGATAATATAAAAAGGAATCCCAAGAATCATAATATCTAAATATTGAGTGGCCAGTGGAAGTGTCGTTTTGGTAGCCCCGAATAAGGTGAGAAGCGGGGCTTTAAAGGTTGTGAAGATAAAAATGAGAAGAAGACTGATGAGAAGGCCAAGAACCGGAACTTGATTTAGAAAATTTTGCGCTTCAGCTTCCTTTTTTTCCCCAAGTTTTAAGGAAAGATTAGCGATGACCCCGTATGTAATCAAGAGCTCACTTGCTAAAATGAGCGTTATAAAGGGTAGTACTGTTCCTAAGCTAGTTAAGGCGATATTCCCAATTTCAGGGATGTGGCCGATGAAAATTCTATCAACGGTATTATATAAGGAAACGGTCATCATACTAATAATAGCTGGAATACAATATTTAAGTAGTAAGCGATGAATAGGTTCAGATTTAAGTGGTGAACTCATGTATAAAATCCCCCTTGCTTTAAAATAATATATTTTCTTATCTTATCAAAAAATGTCAGATGATGCGACTGTTTTTTTAAAAAAACAATTTTTATAACAATAAAAATTAACTTTTATTGGAAAGGTAAGTTGACAAAGTGGGGTCGAGGGCATATATTAGGAGTATGAACATATGAATAATTATTCATATGAGTGGATAGGAGGAGGATGGTTATGGAGACTAATCGAGTGTTTAAGCTAGTATTAATGGGATTAAATTGTGCGAACTGTGCGAATAAAATTGAAACTCGTATTAATCATTTAGAAGGTGTAGAAGAGGCAACACTTAATTTTTCTACCAACCAATTAACGGTTTTAATAAAAGATACAGTAAATAAGGATGAGATCGTTGGTGGTATTAAACAAATTGTTAAACAATTAGAACCAGATGTTGTCGTTAAAGAAAGCGAAACCGCTATTGGTCCTCATAATATGTGTCATCATGGAGAATGTGGGGGAGATCATGATGAAAAAGTCAAAACGAGAAGTTTCTTTGTAGAGAATATAGCTTTATTACTTGGGGTATTTATCTTTATTATTGCGAGTTTGTTTGCTATTGAGGAACCAGTAAAGATTGCCCTTTATGTTGTCAGTTATTTATTAATTGGAGGGGAAGTTTTACAAACTGCGCTCCGAAATATTTTTCGGGGTGAAATCTTTGATGAGAATTTTTTAATGATGGTTGCGACAGTGGGAGCGTTTGCCATTGGAGAATACCCAGAAGCGATTGCAGTGATGCTATTTTATGAAATCGGTGAATTATTTCAAGGATATGCTGTCAATCGTTCGCGTAAATCAATTAGTAGCTTATTAGATATTCGTGCCGATCATGCTAATTTAGTGACCAAATCAGGAGTTAAAGAGGTTGTACCGGAGGCCGTTTTAATTGGTGAATGGATTGTGGTGAAACCAGGGGAACGAATTCCGCTTGATGGAGAAGTGATTGAAGGTGAGTGTTACTTAGACACGTCTGCCTTAACAGGGGAATCCGTTCCGAGGTTAGTGCGCGTAGGAGACGAAGTTTTAGCAGGTTGCATTAATACGAATGCTTTGATTACGGTTCGTGTGACAAAAGTAGCCGGGGAATCAACCGTAGCCCGTATTCTTGAATTGGTGGAAAATGCTTCATCTAAAAAGGCGGAGACTGAAAAATTTATTACTAAATTTGCCCGTATTTATACACCGGTTGTTGTCGGATTAGCTGTTTTACTTGCGGTTGTTCCAACGATGATGGGGGCCGACCTCTCAACGTGGCTTTATCGTGCGCTAAGCTTTTTAGTTGTTTCATGTCCTTGTGCGTTAGTTGTTTCGATTCCACTCGGTTTCTTCGCTGGACTCGGCGGGGCATCGAAACAAGGGGTTCTAATTAAAGGCGGAAATTATCTAGAGGCATTAAATCATGTCGAAACGGTTGTTTTTGATAAAACGGGAACATTAACAGCAGGGGTGTTTAAGGTCACTCAAATGAATCCTATGGGCATGGATGAAACACAATTTTTAGAGTTCGCCGCTTACGCGGAGAGTCAGTCAACACATCCAATCGCAACGTCTATTGTTGAAGCTTATCGTCAGGTGATTGATTCAACACGAATAACAGCGTATGAAGAGATAGCGGGGCATGGAATTAAGGCAACAGTAGATGGAAAACAAGTTCTCATTGGAAATAAAAAACTCATGACTCAAGCACATCTTGAAAGTGAAGAGGTTGAAACAATAGGTACCGTTATTCACTTGGCAGTGAATGGAGTTTACGCTGGATATATGGTGATTTCTGATGAAATTAAGGAAAATGCGAAAATGGCGGTGACTAAATTAAAACAACAAGGGATAAAACGTATCGTGATGTTAACAGGAGATCATGTAGGTGTTGCAAATAAAGTCGCGGAAGAACTTTTAGTGGACGAGGTTTATGCCGAGTTATTGCCTGATCAAAAGGTGGAACACGTGGAGGCCATTTTAGGGCATAAATCAAAAGATAAACACGTTGTCTTTGTTGGCGATGGAATGAATGATGCACCGGTTCTTGCGCGTGCTGATATCGGGGTAGCGATGGGAGGTATTGGTTCGGATGCCGCGATTGAAGCCGCAGATGTCGTGTTAATGGAAGATGATCCGTTGGCGCTTTGCAAAGCGATTGAACAGGCAAAACAAACACGCGCGATTTTATATCAAAATATTATTTTTGCTTTAGGGATTAAAGTGCTCGTCATGATACTTGTGGCTTGTGGCTTAGCAACGATGTGGGCCGCGGTGTTTGCAGATGTAGGTGTGACTTTATTAGCAGTCATTAATAGTACACGGGCGTTAAAATTACGCAAATAAGTGGATGACCTTATGGTCATCCTTTTTTATGTTTGTGGGTGAGGGCAGAAGTCTAGTAACAGAAAAGTTTTTATTTTCTTTAGAATTTCTTTAGTTTTATCCCTACTTTTTCTTAAAAATTACTTGTTATACTAGGGTTAACAGTTGGAGAGACAGAAAGGGGATGGTTTCTTGAAGTGGTGGGGAGATCAATCTTTTAAAATGGTATAATGAAAGAATCATGTTTGTGTTAGGAAGAGGGATAGGATGAAAAAGTCACATATTTTAATTGTTGAAGATGAGCGCGAGATTGCAGTGGCGATTGAGGCGTATTTATTGAATCAAGGCTATTTGGTGAGCATCGCCGCAAACGGGGTTGAGGCACTTGAAGTGGTTTCCTCACAACCCATTGATTTAGCGATTGTCGATGTCATGATGCCGAAGATGGACGGCATTACTTTTACGATGAAATTAAGAGAAACGCATCATTTTCCAGTGATTATGTTATCGGCTAAATCGGAGGAAGTTGATCAAATTATGGGACTCAATATGGGGGCGGATGACTATGTAACCAAACCGTTTCGTCCGCTTGAATTACTCGCCCGTGTCAATTCACAACTAAGAAGATACCAGCGTTTTTCGGCCATTAATCCCGAAAATCAACAAAATGTGTTAACGATTGGGGGACTTGAGTTAAATATGGAGACGAAAGAGTTCACTGTCGATGGGAGTTTGGTAAAATTAACTCCTATCGAATATAAAATTCTGAATTTGTTAATGAGGCATCCTGGTCGTGTCTTTCCGGCTGAGGAGATTTATGAACGGATTTGGAATGAAACGGCAGTAAGTACGGATACCATTATGGTTCATATCCGTAATATTCGAGAGAAAATTGAGATTAATCCAAAAAAACCAAAATATTTAAAGGTGGTGTGGGGCGTTGGCTACAAAATTGAAAAACAATAAATGGTTTTGTTTAATTGTATCCTTCTTTGTGATCTTAGGACTTTCGTTGGGAATGATGGCAACCTATCCAAAGATTGCAACCTATGTTAAGAAAAATCAAGAAGGATATTACGATCAATATGATATGTATAGTCAAATCACGATAAAAAATTATTTAACTTATATTGAAGCTTTAGATGAAAGACACAATGATTTCATTGGTCTAGCTAAAGATCTCTATGATGATAAGGGAAATTCAAGAAATTTAGGCGCATGGTGTGAAACTCTATTTGAGTATTATACCGAGACAGATGATATTGGGTACGAGGAGTATATCGATGAAGAGTATTCAGAGGGAGGAAATGAATATTCTGTTCCAACAGTTGCCGTAGATTATCGGCGTATCTTAAAAACAATTAATCCCCAGTTAGCGCGGGAGTTGGCAGACGTTCCGTTTGAACAACTCACTGAAGAACAATTAGTACAAGTCATCGAGTGTTTATTATCTGAGATGATTTCAGAAGAAATACGATCTCTTCGGGGGGAATATCATCTATCTGAATTGGATTCAATCGTCCGGGAGACTAAGTCAGAGTCGGAGGCGGATGAGGCCACTGAAAATCCCTCTTTTTCGACTGAGGAGTTGGAAAAAGACAAGAACCTAGCTCTCTTATTAAATGAATTAAGTGAAAATGACTTAAAGGAGCTTCAAAAAGAATATCAATATTTTATTCGTTTAGATTATGATGCGGCTGGGAGATTATCCATTCCTTATTTTTATGGAGAAAGCGGGAAGTCATCGCAACAATTTGCCTACGAGAGTTTAAAGGAAACTTCTAATCCTTATTTTATGTCTTCTGAGCTAGCCCCCATTAAAAATATGACGTTTATTTATGGAATCCCTAAGGGGAGTACAGCCGGGTTTGATTATGGGAGTGGTTATTATGCAACTTCTACGATTAGTATATTTTATGAATCAATAGTTGTCCTTTTGCTTACTGGGGTTACGATACTCATTCCGCTTGCCGGTCTGAATCAATTTAAACTCATAAAGGGATGGTTTAAATGGCCACTTGAGATAGTGAGTATTATTTCTACTGGCTTAATTGGCGTTTATCTATTGATGATTGAGCTGATCCATTCTGTGATTTCTAACCCACCCTTCTTACTTGAGTTATCTGAGAAGTTTTCGGTGAACTTAACATTTATTCAAAATCTAAGCTTATGGTTTATGCTTCTTTTAGTTACATTTATGACTCTCCTGTATTTTAAACAGTTGATTGTTCAAGGAGGGAGACGAACAATGCGTCAAAATTGTTGGTGTTATCGCCTAGGACGATTCATTTATCGTCAAGGGAAACGGTTGACAGAAGTTGATTTAAAAGAAGAAAATACGAAAAAGTTAGCCTTGTTTATTTTTATCCAAGCAATTTTAGTTTCCTTATGTTGTTTTGGTTGGTTTTTCGGGGTTTTTGGCGTGATTATCTATAGTGTCGGATTGTACATCTTTTTACGTAAACACCTTCTAACTCTTCAACAAAACTATGCCACTCTATCTCAGGTGACAGAGGCATTAGCAGATGGGAATTTAGAGGTTGAAATGAATCAGGATCTTGGCATTTTCAATGCCTTCAAAGAAGAAATTATGGCCATTCAAGATGGATTTAAAAAGGCGGTAAACGAAGAGGTTCGGAGTCAGAAGATGAGGAGCGATTTAATTGCGAATGTGTCGCATGACTTGAAAACGCCGTTAACGTCGATTATTACGTACACAGATTTATTGAAAGATGAGACGTTGTCTAAAGAGAAGCGGGAGCAATACTTACAAACGCTTGATCAAAAGGCGCAACGCCTAAAAGTATTGATTGAAGATTTATTTGAAATGAGTAAGGCAAGTAGTGGGAATATTACGATGAATCTTCAAGAGGTAGAAGTGACCTCGTTAATGAAACAAACGTTACTCGAACTTGAGGATAAAATTCAGGATGCGAATTTAATGATTCGGCGCCAGTTTCCAGCCCATAAAGTGATATTAAAATTAGATAGTGAACGAACATTCCGCGTGTTTGACAATTTAATTTTAAATATGACGAAGTATGCGATGCCAGGAACTCGGGCGTACATTGAGATTTTAGATCAATCAGAAGTCGTTCAAATTGTATTTAAAAATATGTCAGCAGATGAACTTTGTGTAAGTGCACAGGAGTTAACGGAGCGTTTTGTTCGTGGGGATCAATCCCGTCATACGGAAGGTTCAGGATTAGGACTAGCGATTTCAAAAAGTTTTGTGGAGCTTCAAGGCGGAAGTTTAGATATCCAAATCGATGGAGACTTATTTAAAGTTATAATTACTTTTACTAAATAAATCAGAAAAAGGAGTCATGCATGAATAGGCGTGACTCCTTTTCATATAGAGTTAGGAAACCACAGATTAGAAATAGGTAAGAGGGGGGGAAGAATTGTTTTTAATGACAAGAGACTTGTATTATTTTCAAGTTCATTTATCATTCTACTTTTCTCCAAAAAGTTCATCTAAAGTTTCAGAAAGAGTTCATTTACCAAAGTGCTGTTGTCATTTATACTTATATATGAATAAAGTATTTGGCGATTGCTAAATACTTTATTTTATGAAATACTTAACGTGCGATTAAGTGATTTAACAAGATAGAGTGTGAGAGGGTTAAGGAGGAGATAAAATCAATGGTTTTGGAAAATGATTTAGGAAGAGATGATATTAAGAAACTGGTGTTTAGGTTGGCCATTCCATCTATGTTGGCCCAGTTTATTAATGTTTTATACGGCGTAATCGATCGCATTTATGTTGGAAATATTGCCGAGATTGGCGATTTAGCGCTCGCCGGAATTGGAATATGCGCCCCGATTACAGCTCTCGTTTTAGCTTTTGCGTCGTGGATTGGAGTTGGTGGGGCCCCATTATTAAGTATTTATTTGGGAGAGGATAAAAAGGATGAGGCACGCCGTGTATTAGCCAACTCGTTTATGATGCTTTGTGTGATTTCTTGTGTGTTAACTATTCTTTTATTGCTGTTTAAGAAGCCTTTATTACTCGGGTTTGGAGCAAGTGAGGTGATTTATCCACTAGCAGATGAATATTTTTCGGTCTATATTCTAGGGACCATTTTTGCTCTACTTGCTCTTGGGATGAATCAATTTATTTTAAGTCAGGGATTCGCGAAGGTGGCCATGAAGTCGGTTTTAATTGGAGCTATTTTAAACATTGTTCTGGATCCTATTTTTATTTTTACGCTTGATATGAAAATTCAAGGGGCCGCCCTGGCGACCGTTATTTCCCAAGTTGTTTCATGTGCGTATACGTTGAGGTTTTTATTTGGGAAGCAGACATTAATCCCGATTACCTTTGGTGGCTATTCTTGCTCAATCATGAAAAAGATTTTAAAAATTGGAGTTATTCCATTCATTATTGTTGCTTTGGATAGCGTGATGCTCATTGCCTTAAATATGGTTTTTAAAAGTTATGGTGGAGAAAAGATGGGAGATCTTCTCATTACAGCGACTGCCATTTTACAAAGTTTTATGCTCATGATTACGATGCCTCTTAGTGGGATTACGATGGGAACACAAGCCATTTTAGGTTATAATTATGGAGCTCGAAATTCAAAACGGGTACTGTCAGCTCAAAAGTATATCTTTATTTTAAGTTTAATTTTCATCCTGATTATGTTAGTGATTGCTCAAACGATTCCCCATTTATTTGTTAGAATTTTTACTGATAATGTAGAAACGATTCAGTTAACGAGTTGGGCAATTAAGATTTATACGCTCGCCTTAATTGGAGTGGCTATTCAATACGTGGTGGTGGATGGATTTACGGGAATGGGTGTCATTAATGTCGCTATTTTACTATCGATGGGACGAAAATCATTTTTCTTTATTTTCGTCTGCCTCATTCCGCTAGTATCAGATGTGACTCACGTTTATTATGCGGCACCACTTTCTGATACGATTGGTGCGACGATTACGTCGATTTGTTATTGTTTATTAATTAAGCGTATTTTAAGAAAGCGAGAGCTCGCTGTTTAGTGAAGTGTTACAACGATAAAAGAGCCGGTAGATTTTCATTAGTTAAATGAAAGCCTACTGGCTCTTTTATAGATTAGTCGAGATTTTTTTAGGTTAATATTTCATCACCCGAATGAGTCAATGAGACTTTTTCGTGACGATTAAGGGTTTGTTTATCGTTTGATGAGTTTATATCCCATATAGCCGATGAGACAACCTAGAAAATTTAAGAAAATATCATCGACATCAAAGATTCCTAAGTAAGTGAGGCGTTGGGTTAGTTCAATCCCTAAAATACTAAGCAGGGCGATAACAGTAAAGCTTAAAAATGAAGATCGACTTGGATAAGCTAAAGGGAATAAAATACCAAACGGAATAAAAAGGATGACATTTAATATGAGGTGGGCTTTGGAGTAGTGGATGTCTTGAATGAAGGTTTTAAATGGGATGAGATTTACTAAGGAGGAAGAGCCCATTTCAACTGAATTTTTATTAATCATCATGCGATTCAATACTTCATTCACGTCGCCAAAAAATTTAAAAACGATGAAGTTCATTAACATTAAGAAATATATCCAAAATAAGAGTTGAATCCATTTTTTAGTCATGGTTCTATACCTCCTTTAAGTGGGATTACTACTTTTATTTTACCTAGAAATTTACTTTATATCACCTTTTATTGAGTAGACGTTTCCATTTGTAGGAACTGTAAATAAAACGTAATATTTTTCATTTGCACTTAAACCATAAAATGTTGTACTTCCTTTTCCCCCAGAAACTGTAATAGTTTTATTACCAACACTCTTGTTGTTTTTATTATAAAGATATATAGTTGTTTGATTTTGTGTTCCTGATGGTTGAGGAGAGATGACAGAGAAACTAGTGATGGAAACTGTAATAGATGACTTTCCAGTAAACCAACTATCAGTGTATACCTTTGCTCCAATTCTGTCAATTTTAAAGGCATAGGCTCCCTTTGATAGATTATGTACTGGGGCGTTAGTCCCTGGTCTAGTGCTTCCCTTTGTTGAATTTTCATTTAAATTATGTGTTATTTCAGTATTCATTATACGTAATCTCCTTTTGTTTATTTTTAGGTAGATTTTCTCATAAGATTAATAATAAATTGAATTATGAGAAGCTCCGATAGTCATTATATGTATGAGTGTTTGGAGTGTGCTAGCTGTTTTTTGAAAATTGTTTTTTAATTTTATAATCGTTGATTTATACGCTAGGTTTAAGAGAGGTCGTCTTTTAATATATGTTTTGGGGTGGATGCAAAGGAATGAATATGATTAATGGAGCCATCTTAATGTCGCTGGAACGATGTTTATTTTTTTATTATTCCCTTCCTAATCCCCATGTTATCTAATGAAATCAATATTTATTATGTAACACTAATGTCGGATATCATTGGTGGAAAGATTGGTGGAAAGACTATATCTATTTGTGAAGTGCCTTTTAAGAAAGTGGGAAATAGCCATTAATGAATGGAGAGACTTTTGAAAGGTAGGAGGTTAATAATCTCTGACCTTTTGTCATATATTGATTAAGAAAGACTTGTGGTATTAAGTCAAATAGTTAATTGATAAAAATAGTTAAAGATTTTAAAAATTTAGGCGCACTGAACTAGACCCTCGGCTAATCTCTAAAAAAATTAGCCTAGCGCCAGAACAGAAAGGATTCAAAAGCAACAGATGTTAGCCTTTGAGTTATACGCTCCTTTCTGGCGTGTAGAGTTGGCGGTTACGTAGTAGCGTATCCACCAAACGCACAAATTTTCTAGCGGTAAGGACGAGGGCTCGTTTGTGTTTAAATTTCGGAACTTCATCATATTTCTTTTGATAATAGAGACGGTAACTCTCTTCATGACGTCTTATAGAGTTGGCAGCTTCAACCATATAATATCGAAGATATTGATTACCTGTTCGTGTCATAGGTGTGCGTTCCGATTCAAAGTTTCCAGATTGATTCTTCTTCCAATAAAGTCCGCAATACTTGGCTAATTGGGCTTCATTTTCAAAACGTTCAATTTGACCGATTTCAGCGACAATACCGGCGGCATACACGATACCGATTCCTGGAATACTTTTTAAGCATTGGACCTCTGAAACAACTTCAAATAAGGCGACAATACTTTTTTCTAAATCTTTAATTTGTTTTTTCAATGTTTGAATTAATCTCGCATAAGTCGCTAAAACCATATCCACTGATTCTTGGACGACTTGGGCTAAACGATAAGAGTCGCGAATCGCTTTCTTAATCATTTTAGCTATCTTTTGCGGGTCACTAAAGCGACCGCGCCCCTTTTCTTGTAAGAGAAGGGCTAAATCTTCTAACTCCATTTGGGCAATTTCATCAAGTGAAAGCGAGTCAGAGAGAAGATCAAGCATGGTGGCACCAAAAACAGAAGTATCAAGTTCCTTAGAGAGCGTATTACATTTATAGTAAAGGTTCTCAAGAAAGTGTTGTTTACATTCGGTTAATTGGTGAACGAGTTGGTATCTCGAACGAGTCAACCGTTGAAGAGCGATGTAACGCTCCTCTTTTAAAACCGTCTTATTAAAGCGTTCAATGCGTAAGAAATCCGCAATACGAAAGGCATCAATGCGGTCGGTTTTATCCTCTTCAAAAAGGCCTTTGTATCGATGGATAGACTTCGGATTTTGAACGACAACTTCCACGCATCCAAGGGAATTTAAGTCAGTGTCCTCAGATAAAAATGTGGCAGGATGAAAACTGTAAATAGAGGTGGACTCCATTCCAATCACAATCTTTTCATAGTTAAAAGAGTGGTGAAACGTTAGAACAGATTCCTTGATAGATGAGGCACCGTTTAGATTATTAGGAAGTGTGACTTCCTTCAGAGTGGTGTCTGAACTATCTAGAAAACAAACATCAAGCTTTTCAGAACTCACATCAATACCGACAAACAATTTCATGGAAAGGACCTCCTTTCTTTGAGATAAATTTGGAATAAACTCGGATGCGGACGGATATCCCTAGGGCCCAAAACATGGCGACAACCTCGTGTATAAGTATTCTAAAGAATCGCCCCATGAGTGCTGCCCTCAGCCTACTAAGAAGAGGAATATGGGACGAATCGATACAGCTTGTGCGTATGTCGAACAGTTTTGGTCTGGGTCACAGTCTTTAAAAGTAGTCAAACTACAGGGGGAGAAAGTATATTCCTGATGGATCCAATTCCATTACCTATATGGTGGGATGTCCGATAAAATCTCAGACAAAAAGAGGGTAACCAATTAACTGAAATGACGGAAAGAAGAATTAAGCCATCATTTAGTTTTCAAAGAACAATTAACGCCCATAAAGAAGGGCATAAACTTATTATACGAGGGGGGGGATTTGATGAGGAAGTTTTTAGGTGAGGAGTTTTATACCCTATATCGTGCAAGTTTAGAGATGTTGTTAAAAATTATTCCTGTTATTTGGGGAGCGCTCGCTTTTTTGAGTGGGATGATTCAAATGGAATGGGCTGAAGAAATAATTATTTTTCAGGTCGTTGGTTTAATGATGAGGTCATTAATCATTGGAGCGATTCAAGGATGGTTGGGGACCTTTATTTTTGTGACGCTTGTGTTTGTGTTGATGAAAGTCCTTAATGTACCAACCGATATCATTAATGGACAGATTATTAAAAATCTGACAGCACCTCGTCCACGGGGAAAGGGGCATTTTTCTCGCACGGATTGTTTGTTTAATATGATTGGGACGTGTGTTTTAATTTTCGTTTTTTGTTTTTTCCCACAGATTATCGCTAGTTATCATGTCGTGGATGGGGAATTAAAGATTTTAGAGCCACTTTTAAATTTAACGGTCTTTGAAAAGTATCAACCGTTCTTTTTGATGGTTTATGTCTTAGGATTTATTTACTATGGGTGCCGTTTTATAGTTGGACGGATGACGGGAAAACTTTTTCTTTTTTGTGTGATTTATAAAGGATTATCGTGCCTCCTTTTTTGTACGATGATTTTAAGTCCTTCCATCTTTAATGAGTCTTTTTTTACAACCCTTTTTTCATTTCAATCGGTGAATTGGCTAGTGGAGGATCATGTCGTGAGCCAGATATTGGTTGGAATTTCAGTCATTGGTTTTGGGATTGATATATTTGAAGGAATAATGGAGTTTTATCGACAACGCTAACGGTTAGGGGGAATGGAGATGAAGATGCTGTCTGAATTAACCCTTCTTTTCTAAGATTTTGAAAAGAAGGGGATAATGTGTTTAAGAAAAATGAGTTAGATCAATTAGCACTTCCGCTAATGTTGAGTAATGTTTTAGGATTAGTCATCGGTTTGTGTGATCAGGCGATTATGGGGCATTTGTCGATGGAGTGTTTTGCGGCAGTCGCTATTGTTTCAGGGTTTATCAATAGTGTAACGGGGATTTTAGGGATGACGGCCACTCGATTTAATATTTTAGGTTCAAAAGAGACGACATCGGTTAAGGTGATCGATGATATGTGGGCACAAGTTGTTCTAAGTATTGGCATCGGTCTTTTGTCAATACTCGGGATAGTAGGATGCGGGCCATTTATTTTTCAATACATTTACCAATTGAAGGGTGCCGTTCTGTCTGAATCATTAAATTATGCGATGATTTTTAGTAACTCCATCGGATTAAACTTATTACTTTTTACGTGTTCAAGTTATTTGAAAATTGTGAATCAAACAACGTACATTTTAATAGGAAATACGATAGTGGCCATAACAAACGTTTTATTGGACCTTGTGTTTGTTTACGGGTGTTCACTTGGAATGATTGGAAATGCTATCGGGTCGATTTTAGCACTTATCTTCAATTTAATTATTTATGGGTGTCTTTTTCAAAGAAAAGGTCTATTGACATTTAGGAAAGTGAACTGGGAGAGGATAGGCGTCATTTTATGGGGTTCGATTCCGATGATGATTCAAGAATTTTTGGAAAGTACGGTGTTTGTTCTTGTAATCGGCGCACTTATTTCACGGATTGGTTTGCAGGAAATGGCGGTCTATCAAGTAATTAATCAGTTACAAACGATTGCCTGGATGCCGATGTATGCTTATGCCCAGGCGTCGTTAACGTTGGTTCATAAAAGTCCATCGTGTTATCGTTTAGCAACAATTCGTTCGGTGGGAATGTATTTGATTATTTCAGTTATGATGGTAGTAGGTTGGAATCCTGTCATTCACTTTCTAACGAATCAGGAGGAATTGATCTTAGCAACGGAAACCTACTTTATAGGCGCTTTAAGTCTTGGTGTTTTTTATAATGGTGTCACGGTATACCAGCAGACGTTACAGTCTTTAGGAAAACAAAGATGGATTTTATGGATCAGTCTTCTCTCTTATGCAATCGGAGGGTGGTTGATTAGTCTAGGATTACAAGGATGGGACTCGCTATGGGTGGTTTATTTAGGCTTAGCGGGAATTTACGCATTATTAGCAGTGATGATGAGCGTTAAATTGAAAGTTTTGATGAGGGGGGGACTAGAATGAGTCCAGTTTTATTAGCTTTTTTAGGAACGATGATGACGTTTTTAGCGACCACAATCGGTGCTGCTTTTGTTTTTTTCTTTAAGAATGGAATTAATGCGTTTTATCAGCGCATTTGTCTTGGTTTTGCGGCGGGAGTGATGATTGCGGCTTCGGTTTGGTCACTTTTAATTCCGGCGATTGAAATGGCGGCTGAGCAAGGAGGGATTGGATGGATTCCTGCGGCTGGAGGTTTTGTCTTAGGGGGCGCATTCTTATATTTATTGGATCAGGTACTTCCCCATTTGCATATGATGAGTGGGTTAGAGGAAGGACCGAAGACAAATTTTAAAAAATCTACTCTTTTGTTTTTAGCGATTACTTTACATAATATTCCCGAGGGACTTGCAGTGGGTCTTTCCTTTGCGTTAGCTGCAAGGGAGGGAAGTTCACTTAGTTTAAGTGCCGCGTTAATTTTAGCGATAGGGATCGGTCTTCAAAACTTACCGGAGGGAGCAGCAGTGTCACTTCCGTTAAGGGAGCAAGGGGTTAGTACGAAAAAGGCATTTGCATTTGGTTCATTATCGGGGATTGTTGAACCGATAGCGGGTGTACTTGGGGCTGCGCTTGTCGGTTCGATTATTGGGATTATGCCCTGGTTTTTAGCATTTGCTGCGGGGGCAATGATTTATGTCGTTGTCGAAGAGTTGATTCCAGAGGCCCAATTAGGGGATCATTCCCATTCCGGTACCGCCGGTGTGATGATTGGATTTTTGGTTATGATGATTTTAGATGTTGCACTCGGTTAGTCTCGTACAAAGAAGAGGTGTGAGTTATAAATGAATCGGTGATTGACAAAACTAAATAGGGTGATATAATAAGTTTACCCCCCACCCAGGGGGGGGAGGAGGTAGTAAGAGATGAATGAAGAAAAAAAGAAAGCAATCCAGGTGTTAAAAACAGCACGTGGTCAAATAGATGGGATTATTAAAATGATTGAAGAGGATCGTTATTGTATGGATGTGACAAATCAGATATTCGCTTCTCAGGCGCTCTTAAAACGAGCAAATATTTTAATATTGAAACAACATTTAGATTACTGTGTGACTCAGGCCTGTCTTAACGGAGGCAGTGAGGAAAAAATTAATGAAATTATCTCTGTGTTGGAGCGTGCTATCAGTAAATAAACGGGTAGAAATCCATTAAAGGAAGAGAATGAAAGAGGAGGCTACTAGATGACGAAGAAAATATCGATGAAAATTGAAGGGATGAGTTGTTCATCGTGTGCGAATCGATTAGAGAAGGCCATTAATAAGCTAGAGGGGATTGAGCAAGGAAATGTTAATTTTGCGACGGAGATGTTAACAGTGGTTTATGATGAGGCGAAAACATCACCCATGGCAGTAGAGTTAGCGGTTGAAAAAGCGGGATTCAAAGTGAGAAAAGATATAAAAGATTATTCCTTTAAGGTTAAAGGAATGAGCTGCTCATCATGTGCGAACCGCCTTGAACGTCTTGTTCAAAAGTTAGAGGGGGTCGAGGCGGCAAGCGTGAATTTTGCAACTGAAAAGTTGACGGTAAAGCTAAATGCCGATGTGATTGGATATAATCAGCTTAAGGAGGCGACCCAGTCGGCCGGATTTGAGTTATTAACGGATGAGGAGATCAAGCAGCAGCCAACGAAGGAAGTGAGCGAGGCCCACCGATTGTTTAAGCGATTTATGATTTCTCTCATTTTTTCGGTGCCTCTTTTAATTATTTCAATGGGCCATATGGTGGGATTACCCCTTCCGCACATGATTGATCCAATGAGGAACCCTCTAAATTTTGGATTGATTCAACTTGTGTTGACGTTACCTGTTGTCTTCACAGGGTATAAGTTTTATCAGGTCGGCATTAAAAATTTAGTTCAATTAAGTCCCAATATGGATTCGTTAGTCGCGATTGGGACATTGACCGCCTTTTTATATAGTTTATTTGGTATTTATCAAATTTCGCAGGGGGATGCACATTATGCGATGCATCTTTACTTTGAATCGGCAGCCGTTATTTTAACTTTAATTACGCTCGGAAAATATTTAGAGGCAGTCTCGAAAGGAAAAACATCTCAGGCAATTAAAGCGTTAATGGGGCTCGCTCCAAAAACGGCTACTGTTGAAAGAAAGGGTGTGGAGTTAGAAGTTCCGATTGAGGAGGTCATGGTCGGAGATCTTGTCCTTGTGAAACCTGGTGAAAAGTTGCCTGTTGATGGAGAGGTCGTAGAAGGAATGACGGCCATTGATGAGTCGATGTTAACGGGTGAAAGTATTCCGGTGGAAAAAACCGTAGGAAGTCAAGTCATTGGGGCCAGTTTAAATAAAACAGGCTTTATTAAATATAAAGCGACACGAGTGGGGCGCGACACGGCATTATCTCAAATTGTGAAGTTAGTCGAGGATGCCCAAGGATCTAAAGCTCCGATTGCTAAAATGGCGGATATTATTTCTGCTTATTTTGTTCCTATCGTCATGGGATTGGCTGTGATTTCCTCACTTTTATGGAAAGTGTCAGGCGAAAGTGATGTATTTGCCTTGTCTATTTTTATTTCCGTTTTAGTGATTGCCTGTCCGTGTGCGCTTGGATTGGCAACACCGACGGCTATTATGGTCGGAACAGGAAAAGGTGCGGAGTATGGGGTCCTCATTAAAGGGGGAGAAGCCCTAGAAATGACGCACCGTTTACAGACGATCGTTTTTGATAAAACAGGAACGATTACAGAAGGGAAGCCGAAGGTGACCGACGTTTTAGCGTTGTCCCTATCCGAAGAGCAATTATTAAGTTATGCAGCGAGTGCCGAGAAGGCGTCCGAACATCCGTTAGGAGAAGCGATTGTTCGCGAGGCACAGGATCGGGGCTATGCTTTATGCGAGTTAGAGTCATTTCACGCGATGATTGGTCGTGGAATCGAAGGTGTGATTTTAGGTCAGAAGTTGCTTATTGGTAATCTAAAGCTTATGGTTGAACATCAGATCGATGTCTCTTCTTTACAAGAAAAAACGGATGAATTAGCCTATGAAGGAAAGACTCCGATGTATATGGCGATCGATGGAGAGTTAGCTGGTGTGATTGCCGTAGCGGATACCGTAAAAGAGAGCAGTAAAAAAGCAATCGAGACGTTACATCAGATGGGAATCCAGGTGGCAATGATTACTGGGGATAATCAAAAAACGGCGGATGCGATTGCGCGTCAGGTTGGAATTGATCTCGTGTTGGCGGAAGTGTTGCCAGCTGATAAGGCGAATGAGGTTAAAAAGTTACAACAATCGGGACGTAAGGTCGGAATGGTTGGAGATGGGATTAATGATGCGCCCGCTCTTGCTCAGGCCGATATTGGGATTGCGATTGGAAGCGGGACCGATGTTGCAATTGAGTCGGCTGATATTGTCTTAATGAAGAGTGATTTAATGGATGTTTCAACCGCTATTCGACTAAGCAAGGCAACGATTTTGAATATTAAGGAAAACTTATTTTGGGCTTTCGCCTATAATGTGCTAGGTATTCCTGTAGCAATGGGAGTTTTACATTTATTTGGCGGACCGTTATTAAATCCAATGATTGCGGCAGCAGCGATGAGTTTAAGTTCAGTTTCTGTTTTACTTAACGCGCTCCGTTTACGTAAATTTAAGGCTTAGGGAATGAAAAAGGTGAGCAGATAGTTGCTCACCTTTTTTGTTTGGGAAAAGGCTTGATCAACAAAAGGATGGACGTGTCCATGTTTGAAAGAGTTTAACTTTTATTTCGGTTAAGCACACAGATGCAACGGGCTTATGGGATGCCACCTTTTTTATCTATAGAAAAACAAGGTGTGATCACCGGTTAGTCACAAAAAGAACACAATTTTGTAGGTAAATATTGGTAATCTTTTGTGTGCGATGACGTATAATGTACTAGATGAGATAAAAAAGAAAGTAAAAAATGAAGCTATTTGCCGTATCAATTTATGAAGTAGTTATCGTAGTAAAAAGGTCAAGGACCTCATAAATCTTACACTTGAGCGTGTAAAGAAATAGAATGGAGGAATGGTAACGTGAGAAGAAAACTTCGATTACATGGAATGAGCTGTAAAAATTGTGTGACACATGTGAATAGAACATTACAATCCCTCGAAACAACAAATTTACAGGTTTGTGTAGGGGCGCAATCAATGTTAGTGAACACCGGCGGAACAAGTGCCTTAATTCAACAGGCCATCGATGGTGCGGGTCACACCATACTCGGAATTGATTAATAAAAATTTCTCACACAAAAAAATTAATTAAATGAAAGACTGTCAAAACATTAAAGGGAATGTTAATTCCATGACAGAATGATGACATTTATTTATACAAGTATTTAAAAGGGTAGTTTCTCTAGTACAGAGGCTACTCTTTTTTTGTTGAAAAAAAGTAAGGGAGTGAGGAAATATTTAAAAAACTTGAAATAATCCGAAAAAAAAAGTATAATTATGTAAAAACAGTATGAAATTAGGGATTAGAGGCATGTTTAATGCGTTTATTCATGATAAAGGTAACCGATATTTTTTAGTAGGTCAGTGTTCTCATGAACTAATTGGAATTTCATTCAAGGTATTTTAGGATGACGTGTCGTATTTATAGGGATGATTTTCAATTAAATGATCATTAGAAAATAAAAAGTTGAAAATAAAGAAGTTTTAGTTTGTGGAAGGTAAAGGGGAATAAAAAAATGAAACGAAATATTTTACGTTTTAGTTTATTAATTGGCGCTATTTTCATTAGCTGTTGTTTAGTTAAATGGATAGTAGGAGGAAGACCTAAGGATTTTTCTAGTATACAAATTATACCTAATGATTATTACACACGTTCTTATCTTGTTTATGGGAATTCATCGGGTGAAGTCATTGATAAGGTGAAGTTACCAAAAGGAAAAGGAGTCGGATATTCGTCACTTCGCCAGACGGGGAATACTGTTTATTTTGATGCTTACCCGGAGATTTCAACGATTTTAACTTATAATACTCAAACCCAGACCTTAGATGAATTAATGACATTAGATCGGAAATATGAAAGTATTAATCCTTATTCTGAACAATTAGCCGTGATCATTAATGGTGGTTTTTCGGGTGATGGGGAGTCTTATCGTTCAGGGATTTGCTATTTAGACGAATCATGGGAATGTCTAGATTTAGAAAGTAATCTTCATATTTGGACGGGAACTACATTTAAGGATAAGATATATGTTTATGCAGATGCTGCCTATCCCCAGTTTGATGAAAATGACAATATTATAAGGGAAGAAAAAATATTGATTTATGATAAAGAATTCAATCAAGTAGCTTCAATTGATGTGAATGAGGAATTAAATTTAGGACGAGACGTGATTTATTTTTATCCTTATCAAGATTCATTATTTTTGTTAGGAGAAGGACTAGAGACTGGACAGTTTACGATCCTGGAGGTGGATGAACAGGTACAGGTAAAGTCACGACTGAGTTTTGCAGAAACGAATAATGAGGCGAGAAATCTTTGTACGCCGTTATCCTTTTTCGAAGAAGATAAGGGAAACCTTATATTAGAATTGGCGTGTGATAAGGCTAAAGGATCAGAGGGTTACGATCCTGCAACGGTACAAGAAGATAACTTATTATTGAAGCTGGACTTTAATCATTTGGATTCAACTTCCCCCGCTATCAAAGAAATCGGAGAACACCGATCGGTTGGAGTAAACTTTGAAACAGATCAGCTGTTAACCCTAAATCGAGTCGGTAAATCTTCGGTTCATTCCGTTCATGTCTATAATTTAGATTTTGAATTTCAAGAGGTAAGAGAAATTGAAAAATTTGATCATCGGCTACCAACACTTATCGATTTTGCTGAAAGAAAAGATAACTGAATGATAGAGTCATTTCTGAAATTTTTCGAAACAAAAAAGGGTCACCACATCGGTTGTGGGACCCTTTTATTGGTTGCGATCAATATGAATATGGTTAGTAAGACGGAAAAGCGAAGAAACAAGTAAAATTCCAAAAGCGAGTGAACCAGCAATCGCAATCGTGTGAATAAATGTTTCTAAAAAGGCGTCGATATCCCCGGTTAGGGCGTGTTCCATCGTGTAATAAATTCCGCTACCGGGCACAAGTGGGATTAAGGCAGCGATGAGATATACAGTAATCGGAACCTTATGGATGCGTGCCATAATCTCTGAATAAAGTGCAATAATAACGGTGGCAATAAAGTATTGAATAAGGTCTGTTCCTAAAAAAGAAGACCAAACAAATGCAAGCCATCCAAGCGAGCCACCGAGTGAGGCATAAAGTACCATTTTTCCGCGAATATTAAAAATGATGCAAAATCCGGCGGTTGCAATAAAGGCATAGAGACAAGGTAATATAATATCCAAGAAAATCCCTCCTAAAAAGATGATGAGATGGAAAAGGCAATCCCTGTTCCAACAGCAATTGACGTTGCGGTTAATAAAGCCTCAGTCATTTTTGTTTGACCCGCAATAAAATCACCTGCAATAATATCTCGAACAGAGTTTGTAATAGCTACCCCAGGAACGAGATTCATGACAAGTCCAATAATCATTTTATCGACATGGAGAGCTAAATGAAAGTGGCAGATGAGGTTTGAAAGGAGCCCACATAAAAAACTGCATAAAATCGTTGTAAAAAAGGGATTCGTTCTTAACTTTGTCAGATGATAGGCCGTTATTTTTAAGAGAGGACCAATCCAAAAGGGCCAAAAAGCATCAACAAATGCCCCTCCAAAAAAGAGGGTGAACATTGAAGAAGTAATGGCATAGGCCATTAATTGAGCGTAAAAACCGTAGATAGGCCGTTTAGAAATCTCATCTAATTGGGCGTCCACAATATTTAAATCAGGGGTATTTTGACAAATTTGTCGACATAAATGATTTAATCGCTCGACCTTATCTAAATTCGTTGTTCGGTCGTGAATCCGCTTAGTTTTAGTTAAATTAATATGTTGGGTGGTCATTAAGGTGACGATGATAGTATTTGGAATTGCGTAAACATCCACCTCGCGTGCACCATAAGCTAACACCATTCGACGAATGGACTCTTCAACGCGATAAATCTCTGCTCCATTTTCAAGAAGCATAGTTCCGAGTCGCATACTGACATTTAATAATTGATCAAAATTCATGAGAAATACCACCGTCTTTCATAAATAATATGTTTGCAGATAGGAGAACATTTTGTTGATTATCAGTCACCTTTGGAATCGAAATAAGGGGAATGATCGTTCTGAATCTATAAGAATTTGTCTTTATTATATAAGAAAGAAAGGGGCCTGTTAACCCTAATTTTTTATTTTGATAGAATGCACAAAAACAAAGAAAAAAAATAAAAATTTTTTCTTAAAGGAATGTATATTTTAGTTTACATATTTTTGGTATGTATGTTATAATAAATATAACTTAATAGTCTTTTCTAATTTAAATTTGAACCACTGGGGTAGTATTTAACTCGAACATTGATTGAAATTATTTGAAATACGGCATTAAGAAATAAAAAATCTTAGGAGGTACTTGATTATGACAACAGGTACAGTAAAATGGTTTAACTCAGAAAAAGGTTTCGGATTCATCACTGTTGAAGGTGGAAACGATGTATTCGCTCACTTCTCAGCAATCCAAGGAGAAGGATTCAAAACTTTAGAAGAAGGTCAACAAGTTTCTTTCGAAATCGTTGAAGGAGATCGTGGACCTCAAGCAGCTAACATCGTTAAATTATAATTTTTAACTTCATTAGCTTAAAAGCTATAGATAGACATTCTATCTATAGCTTTTTTTAATTTTATAGTCTAAAAAAGAAATAGGTGTATATATTTAATAGTAGGAGTTAAACAAAGTTAGTTTAGGTAAAAAAATAAATTGTTACTGGCAGGACTGCTCGTTTAATAGGCCACTTTTTATTTAAATAGGTGGGGAAATGAAAGGTTTGTTATCGTTTGATGGGTCATAATTACTGAAAGCGAGGGATTAACCATGGATGAAGCCATGAGATTATGTATTAAAGAAGCAATAGAGGGAGTAAATAATGGGGATGGTGGACCTTTTGGGGCGGCTATTTTACAGGATGGAAAAATAATTGCATTAGAACATAATCAAGTGATTAAAACAAATGATCCAACGGCTCATGCTGAAATCAATGCGATACGTCGTGCTTCGCAAATCCTAAATCGTTTTGATTTAAGTGATTGCATCTTAGTGACGTCATCGGAACCTTGTCCGATGTGCCTAGCCGCGATTTTATGGGCAGGTATAAAAAAGGTGTATTACGGATGTAACGTGCGTGACGCCAAGGAAATTGGATTTGCCGATGAATTTATTTATGACTTCTTAAAGGATAAATCTAAAAACTCCCCCACTATTGCTCTAGAAGAGATGCTTCGTGAAGAGGCGTTAGAGGCTTTTAAAATTTGGTATCAGAAAAAAGATAAGATCCCTTATTAAGAGGATAAGGAGGAATTATTAGATGATAAATTTAAGTTACGGAATGCCCCAGTTAATGGATGTGGACGGAATGGAAGAGAATTTTCAACTCTGCAAGGAACTAGGGCTCGATTTTGTTGAATTAAATTGTAATTTACCGATGTGCCAACCTGAAACAATGAATGTTCAGTATCTTAATCGCCTAAAGCAACAGTATGGTGTTTCTTGTACGATTCATTTACCTGAGGATTTAGATTTGGGTCATTTTAATCGTCATGTTCGTGAGGCTCATTTAAAAGTGTTAGAGGAGGCGATTGGGGTAGCTGATCGACTTGGATGTAAAATTTTAAACATTCATATGAATTCGGGAATGGAGTTTAAAACGCCGGAAGGTGAGATAGCTCTTTATGAAAAATACGAGTCAAAATATTTAGATAATATTAGAGCGAGTTTAGAACTGGTTGATATTTGGTTAGGTGGAACGGGTGTACAGATTGCGATTGAGAATACGGGGGTATTAGACCGGCGATATATTCAAAAGGCAGTAAATGAGCTACTTAAGAGCGGAAGGTTTTGTTTGACCTTCGATGTAGGACATGATTATATTGCTTCTCATAAAGATCAAACGTTTATCTTAAACCATCGCGCTCTGATTAAACATCTTCATCTTCATGATGCAACGTTAGAGCGCGACCATCAACCATTGTACACTGGGGATGTAAAGATTGATGAGGGGTTAAAGTTGGCCTTGGAAAATAAGACGGGTGTTTTAATTGAAGTTAAAACAAAGTCAGCTCTTGAAACCTCAGTGGCAAAGTTAAAGGAAAAAGGGTATATTCGTTAAAAAACCTCCACGATGGAGGTTTTTATTTTGAAAATTCGGATTCAAAAAACTCAATTTTGGCTTGTAATATTCTTTCAAGTCCTGTGATAGCATGGGTAAGTTCAGATAAACAATTTTTAGACGTATAAAGTTCAGCGGGGGTTATCCCTTGTGAGTTAACGATATCAGTTAATCGCTTTGCTTCTGTATAAATCGTATCTACGAAAAAAGATTCCTGTAAAGCAATAGACGCAATTAAATTATTAATAGCTTGATTATGATTCGGTTGTTCGGGTGATAACATATTAAAATTCCTCCTTAGTCATCCTAAAAAATCAACGACACCTATACTTTATTTTATGCATCATCGGTTAAGATGTTATTAAAAGCTCATGTTATTTGTCTAAATAAGATAAAATTTTTTCCAGGTTAAATGTGATGTGTTTTATTGTTTAATTATTAGAAAATACGTTACAATAATAAGGATTATAAATGAGTTGGAGGAATGAATCTGTGGTTAATTATATTGCAAAGGTAACAATTTATGTAAATAACCAAGAAGAGGCGAAACAATTTTGGACAGAAAAAATGGGATTCATTTGTCATGAACAACCGATGGGACCTCACTTTAAATGGATGGAAGTTCGCCCAAAAGAAGCAGAAAAAACTTCTTTTGTTATTTATGAAAAGGAACTCATGCTAAAACAGAATCCAAAGGCAAATGTGTTACACCCTAATGTGATTTTAAGCACAACAGATATTGAGGGTGCTTATCAACAATTGCAAGCAAATGGGGTAAAGGTTGGCGAGTTACAAATCATGCCTTACGGAAAAATGTTTACATTCGAAGATCAAGATCACAATATCTATCTTCTTCGTGAAGATCAATAAAAGGGGTGATGGAGCGTTCCATTCCCCCCTTTTTTAATTTTGTATAATTTGGAATGACTTGACTTATAATAACTATAGGTCAGAGTGAGCTTTTACGACTTCAATATGTTTAGATAGATGTACGCTTACTTTGTAGCGCACCATTGTTTAATTATTTAGTGACGCTCATAAATTTAGAAATCTCTTTTTATCTATCGTATAAAAAATGAAAACAGAGATAGATGATTAGTCGATGGTGGAATTTTTAAACGGATGTTTAGGAATTATTTTAAAGGAAGGGTATGTTTAAAAAGAAGTTGTTCATTCTAATAATGTATACTTGAGGAGGTTGGTTGGTGTGGAAAAGAAGATTCGGTTAGCGAGTTCAATTATTGTTCCAACATTATTATTTGTACTATTTACAGTTTCTTACCAAAATTATCGTCCGCAGGAAAGTGTCAAAGAATTACTAGAGGATTATAAAAATTTACAATATAATACGGATGATGTCGCTGTTAAATTAACTACGAATTCAGCGGTTGAAACCGTCCTATTAAATAAGGTATTACCTAATATGAATTATAAAGTATTACAAAGTCAGATTGATGATGATAAAGCAATTGTGACGCTCGAGGTAAGTAATGTTAATTTAGATCATATGCTTCAACATTATGAATCAAATGTCGTAGAACAAACGATTAAACCGATTGAGGATGATGTTCTTGAGGCATCCGCTCATATTGATGATTTAGAGGTTAGTTTGCTTGTAAATCTTATTGATAACCCAGATATTCAAAAGGATTACATCACCCAACAAATTGAAGTAACCTTACACAAACAAGGAAGTGATTGGGTTCTTGAAGATAGCGATGAATTATTTAAGGCAGTGATTGGAAGTCAGTCAGACGTCATTTCGTTTGAGCATTTAGTAAGAGAAACAAATTGAAATTAAAAGAGACTATTTCGCTAAAGCAAAATAGTCTCTTCTTTAAGTTTTCTTAAATAGCATGAGTGGATGAGATAGGGGGCATGATTAAAGAAGTTTTTGTTCGAAAGGGAAAACAGAAGTTGATGCGTATTAACAAGGGTGGTTGGTGGCATTTTTTTGAAGGATGTGACAATAAAACATAATTTTAAAAAATAAAAGTCATATTATTTGTGTTTTAGAAAAACGTACGATATAATAAATTTGTCTTAAAAAAAGACAAAAAATATTGCAATAAATTTCTTGCCAAGCTTTTTAACAGAAATTTATCCCCTCAAATAATTATTAAAACCTTAAAAGACAGGTCCAGTTACTTCTCGTAACTGGATTTTTTATTTTGATCGGATAGATGCTGTTTCTTCGTTAAGGGAGATTAAATAACATACATTTAACCATATATCTATAACATCTAAACATAGAAAGAAAACGTTTTTAAGTTTATAATGAAAACATATTCAAAATCAATAAGAGCGAGGAGAGAAGAGAATGCCGATCTTATTTAACGATCAAACAAAAGAGTTTCACTTATATAATCAAGCAATTAGCTATATTATGACTGTTTTACCGAATGGGCAATTGGGGCAATTATACTATGGAAAGAAAATTCGTCATAATGCATCGTTTTCTCATTTGCTAGAACAACGTCCGCGTCCGTTATCAGCGTGTACATTTGAAGGAAATATGAGTTTTTCATTAGAACATATTCGTCAAGAATATCCATGCTATGGAACGGGGGACTTCAAATATCCAGCTTATGAAATTTTACAACAAAATGGTAGTGATATTACCGAGTTCGAATACGTTTCACACCAAATTTATAAAGGAAAACCAACGTTAATTGATAAGATGCCGTCAACTTATGTTGAGTCAGATGAAGAAGCAACAACATTAGAAATTACATTAAAAGATGCGTTAATTCAAACAGAATTAGTTTTAACGTATACGATTTATGAAGAGCGTCCGGTTATTACACGTCATGCGACATTTAAACATTTAGGACAAGAGGAAGTAACCTTAACAAATGCCATGAGTATGGCAGTTGATTTTCCAGATTACAACTATGAAATGGTTGAATTAACGGGAGCATGGTCAAGAGAGCGCTATGTAAAAAATCGTAAATTAGAACATGGAATTCAGTCTGTGTATAGTATGCGTGGAGCTAGTAGCTCAAATTACAATCCATTTTTAGCATTAAAACGTCCGCAAACGACGGAAAATAGTGGAGAAGTGTATGGATTTAGTTTAGTATATAGTGGAAACTTCTTAGCACAGGCAGAGGTTCATACCTATGGTACGACACGTGTGATGATGGGATTACATCCAAATCGTTTTAATTGGGTATTAAAACAAGGTGACGTGTTCCAAACACCAGAAGTTGTTATGGTTTATAGCGAAGATGGATTAAATGGAATGAGTCAAACGTACCATGAATTATATCGTACACGCTTATGCCGTGGATATTGGAGAGATCGCGTACGCCCAATTTTAGTAAATAACTGGGAAGCAACGTATTTTGATTTTAATGAAGATAAAATTGTATCAATCGCTAAAGATGCTAAAGAATTAGGAATTGAATTATTTGTATTGGATGATGGATGGTTTGGTAACCGCGAAGATGATACTGTAGGTTTAGGAGATTGGTACGTTAAAAACTTCGATAAGTTGCCAAATGGAATCGCCGGACTTGCGAATCGTGTAACGGATCTTGGAATTAAGTTTGGGTTATGGTTTGAACCTGAAATGGTAAATAAAAACAGTGATTTGTACCGCGCACATCCTGACTGGATTTTAACAACACCAAATCGTGGGGCTTGTCATGGACGCCATCAATTTGTCTTAGACTTCTCACGTAAGGAAGTGGTTGATTACATTTATGAAGCAATGGCAAAAGTATTATCAGAAGCGCCTATCTCTTACGTAAAATGGGATATGAATCGAAATATTACAGAATGTTTCTCAGCAGTTGCATCAGCTAAAGATCAAGGAAAAGTATTCCATAAATATATTTTAGGGGTTTACGACTTATATGATCGTTTAACGACTGAATTCCCAGAAATTTTATTTGAATCATGTGCGAGTGGGGGATCACGTTTTGACCCAGGAATGTTATATTACGCACCACAAACATGGACAAGTGATGATACAGATGCTGTGGAACGTTTAAAAATCCAATATGGAACATCAATGGTTTATCCGATTAGTAGTATGGGTTCACATGTCTCAGCTATTCCTAATCATCAGTTATATCGTAATGCGCCGCTATCAACACGTGCCAATGTCGCGTATTTTGGAACATTTGGTTATGAGCTTGACTTAAATAAATTAACAGAGGCAGAAAAGAATGAAGTGAAGCAGCAAGTTGCCTTCTTTAAAGAATACCGTGAGACCATTTTTAATGGAACATTCTATCGCTTATTAAGCCCATTTGAGGGGAATGAAACATGCTGGATGATTGTTTCACAAGATCAAAAAACGGCACTTGTTGGATATTATCGTCCGTTAAATGAGGTCAATGTAGGATTCCGCCGCGTTAAATTACAGGGGTTAAATCCAGATTTAAAATATACGGTTTCAATTAATGAGACCACTAATTACGGGGATGAACTCATGAATGCTGGATTGATTACATCTGATGGTTCATGTGGAGAAAATAAAGCACCATACGATGGAACAAATGGTGATTATCAGTCACGTATTTATTTATTAAAAGCAGAATAATGCCACCACACATTTCGCACACGCCTACAAAAAAGGGAACGACTAATGATTTAATCGTTCCCTTTTTCATGTTGGTGGGGGTCGCTATCCCGTTTATAGTGGTTTTGAGTATTAGCCTTACGGTAATTTAAGGGACTTAACCCTGTTATTTTCTTAAAAGCTTTGGAAAAAGCCAGTGGATCATTGTAGCCACACGAGTTAGCGATGGTATGGACGGCAAGTTCCGAATTAATAAGAAGTTCCGATGCCTTTGTAATTCTAAATTTCATTAAAAATTGTTGCGGGGAAAGATGAAGTGTTTGTTGGAATAGGGTCGTTAAATAGGTACGACTTAATGAAACGTAATTGGCAATATCGGTCACTAAAATAGGGTTTTGATAGTTTTTTTGAATATACTCGACTGCCTTGCTAATATAAAGATTATCTGTTTCAACATCTTCCTCATAGGGAAGTTCTGCCGATTTCGCTAACGTCGCAAAGAATAAAAAGAGAATACCTTGCAACGAGAGTTCATGATAGTGTCCCCATGTATCGTGCTCAAGCATTTGCTCAAGGTACTGAGTCAGTTGTTCAGATTCTTGGCATCCAAATGTATAGTCTGTTTCTCCCATTCCTCCATACTTTAAATAAGTTTTTGCCTTACTCCCATTAAATCCAATCCATAAATACGTCCAAGGATCGGTTTCATCGGCTTGATAAAAGGTTAATTCTCCGGGGCGAATTAAAAAACCTTGCCTTGCTTCAATCGTATATTTTCGATCGTTTACATAATAATATCCTTTTCCTTTAATCACATAATGAATCAGGTAGTTTGGTCGTACGGCTGGGCCGAAACTATAACCAGACGGACAATTCTGGCGCCCACAATATAGGAGGTGGAAATCTTCAAATGTTGGATCCTTGAATTTTAAAAATGAATACTGTTGCGTCATACAAGCTCCTTACGGTTACTAAGATTTCTTTATTTAGATTATAACGCAAAACTTATTGAAACGATATCGTAGAATTTGTAGAAAAAAATAAAATTATGATATGATAGTGGAAATAATAAGATTGAATTCAAAGGTGAGAGGTACTTAAAAATGAACGCTCAATTAAATGGATTAATTGTAACCAAAGAAAGCCCTAATTATGAAACGTGTTGTTTATCTTGGAACCGTGCAATCGATAAACATCCATCTATGATTATTTATTGTCAGCAAACTGAAGATGTTGTTTTTGCTATTCATTATGTGAGAGAGAAACGACTCCCTTTTCGCGTGCGATCAGGAACTCATCATTATGCAGGATATTCAACGGGAGATGGAGTAGTGGTAATCGATGTAAGTCGAATGGATAAGATTGTATTAACTGATCAGTCAGTCACTGTTCAGGGGGGAGTTCGCAATCGGGAATTGTATGAAAAAGTTTGTCAGGCAGGATATGCGTTTGCTGGTGGGGGGTGTCCGACCGTCGGTGTTGCGGGGTATACATTAGGTGGTGGATGGGGATATTCTAGTCGATTGTTGGGGTTAGGGTGTGATTCGTTAATTGAAGCAGAAATTGTGATTGCTAGTGGAGAAGTACTCACAGTGAATCAAAAACAACATGCTGAATTGTTTTTTGCTCTTCGAGGAGGCGGTGGTGGAAACTTTGGAGTTGTTACCTCTTTAACCTATCGCCTCTCACAAAAAAGAGCAATAGCGACGCTTATCAATATTGATTATCCACACCAAGATTTTGAAAAAGTGGCCGAGGTGGCTTTAATATACCAAACACTTTTTCATGGATTGGACCGTCGAATGAATTTAAAAATGGCGATGTACCATAGTGATGGAAAAGGAAGAGGTGTTAAACTTACAGGTTTATTTTACGGGCAAAAAGAAGAAGCGGCGATGTTATTAAGTGAATTTTCATCTGCTCCTCTATTTGATTTGAGAGAGATGAGTGTATTAGAGGCTAATCGTGAAATTCAAGATAGTCACCCAGACTTTGAAATGTATTGTTCAGGTGGTCGATTTGTCATGCGCGATTATACAAGGGATGAGTTCATAAACATGTTGAATTTAATGGAGGAGCGGGCACAGGGATCTGTTTATACCGCACTAACACTGTATGGATTAGGGGGCGCCATTTCAGATATCTTAGGTTCTGCAACTGCCTTTTATTATCGAGATGCTAGATTTATTATTGGGTTTCAATCGGTGTTTGAAGATAGGAAATATAAAGAAGAGAATATTCTTTTTGTTCAGGAGCGTTTTTCTACACTTCGTACATACACTAAGGGATCATTTATTAACTTCCCAATAGAGCAAGGTGAGAACTATGAAAAAGAATATTATGGAGATAACTTAGCGCGACTTCAAAGGGTGAAAAGAACCTATGATTCCGATCATCTTTTTAATTTTGAGCAAAGTATTCGTGGATAGAGGATAAAATCTTTTTAATGTCTTTTAAACATTGACAGTTAAAGTAGCGATTGATAAAATGAGATAGATTTTTTTAGAAGAGAGTGATGAATGATGACAGATATGACGAAAGGAAGTCCGGCCAAATTAATTTTGGCTTTTACTATTCCTATTTTAATTGGTAATTTGTTTCAACAGTTCTATAGTATGGTCGATACAGCCATTGTTGGTCAATTTGTTGGCGTTGGGGCATTAGCAGCTGTTGGGGCAACGGGAGGCGTTATTTTTTTAGTTCAAGGTTTTGTAAATGGATTAACGCATGGGTTTTCAGTGATTGTTTCTCAACGCTATGGGGCCAATGACGAGCTTGGAATTAAAAAGGCAACGGCAACCTCAATTTACCTATCAGCGATTGCGACGGTTGTTTTAACAGTGATTTGTGTATTACTTGCTAAACCGGTTCTTCAATTAATGAATACACCCGTTGATATTTTAGAAGATGCAACTTCTTATGTGACGATTTTCTTTGGAGGATTAGTTTCAATTATTGTTTATAATTTATTGGCGTCTTTATTGCGTGCATTTGGGGATAGTAAAACGCCACTATATTTTTTAATTTTAGCTTCAATTACAAATATTATTTTAGATTTAGTGTTGATTATTAATTTTAAAATGGGTGTCGCGGGAGCGGCAATTGCGACGGTTGTTTCACAGGGGCTTTCGGGATTATTATGCTATTTCTATATGATTAAAAAGTTCGATATCTTGACCCTCAAGAAAGAACATTTTAAGTATGATCCGATGTTAGTTAAAGAGTTAATGTATGTGTCGTTACCAATGGCACTTCAATACGCGATCACAGCGATTGGAGTGATGATTTTACAAGTGGCAGTGAATAGTTTTGGTTCAACGACTGTAGCAGCTTTTACAGCAGCGACGAAAGTAGAACAGCTAGTGGTTCAACCGGGAATTGCAATTGGGATGACGATGGCAACCTATGCGGCCCAAAACCTAGGAGCACGACGTATTGATCGTGTACGTCAAGGGGTCCGACAAAGTACATGGATTACAATCCTAACAAATGCTTTATCAAGTGTTATTGTTATTTTTCTAGGGAGTTATATTGTTCAATTGTTTATTCCCGCAGAAAATGTCGAGGCTTTACCTATTTCCATGGAGTATTTAAAGATTACTGCTATTTTTTATCCCGTTTTAGGGCTCCTATTTTTATATCGCTTTGCGCTTCAAGGTCTTGGAAATACTGTTGTTCCCATGTTCGCAGGAGTTATGGAGTTAATTATGCGTACGATTGTTGCTTTTACTTTGCCAGGGCTACTCGGGTATCAAGGGGTTTGTTTAGCGAGTCCGTTAGCTTGGATTGGTGCAACTGTATGGTTAATTTGGTCATACTTTAGAATCATTCCAAAACTACAGTCTGAGCATCCGGTAGCAACGTTAGATTAAAATGAAAGAAATCCCTCATCCAGTTTAGGAGAATGGGATTTCTTTTTTTTTATAAAAAGGTTGAATCCTCATCGGATAGATAGATGAGGATTTGTCGGAAATGAAAGTAAATTGCTGGATATTGAGGTATAGTGATAAGAGGGGAAAAATAAAGTGCGTTATCGTTGATGTTGGAACTATTAATGGTTATAATATGAGTATATTTAGATATTCAAAATTGAATGGAGGACTCTAGGATGAAATTTTATATTTGCCCAGAAAAACAAACAGTAATCGAAGTTGTTGAAGGTCAACAAGCACCATTAACTTGTGATGGAAAACCAATGGAAGAATTAGTACCTAACTCAACAGAAGCTGCAATTGAAAAACATATGCCAGTTTTATCAATTGAAAATGGAGAATTAAAAGTATGTGTGGGTGAGGTAGAACACCCAAGTATCGAAAAACATTGGATTCCATTCGTAGCTGTTAAAGCTGGAGATTTAGTATTACGTCGTTCAATTAAAGCAACTGAAAAACCAGAAGCTGTATTCCCATTAGGAAACTTTAAAGGGGAAGTTGAAGTTTACGCTTGGTGTAACTTACACGGAATTTGGAAAGCAACAATCACTGCTTAATTTATAAAGATGAGAGAGTCGGTAATATCCGGCTCTTTTTTTTTGTTTGATGAGATAATCATTTGGAGAATTACCGCCTTTCGAATGAAAGCTCTCGATGAATTACGAATAAGGGGGGGATAGGGAGAGAGAAGGTTTGAATCATACAAAAATATTTAACACGTGAATTAACCCTTTTAGGGAAATTATCTTATTAAGGATTAGCCACTTTTTAGGCTGATTATTCTTTGGTAGGAACTTAAAAAATCAGCGGGATGTTTGAACGAATAATAAGTTGTTTATAATACAGCTATACTAAGATATGACTCGATAATAGAAAAGTGATTGGATAGTATACGAGTTCAAGCAATAGAAAAAAGGGTGATGACACACAAATAGGTGAGTTGCCAAGATGAAACGGATAAGAAGGGAGGAAGATGTTACTAGAACACGAATTGGATAAAAGTTAGCAATCTGTCGCGATAGACTTTCAACGGAGTCACTTCGTCTGTAGACGAAATGAACGAGTAGGATGTTTAATGTACGATTAGTTTTCAGTAACATTAATTTATGAAAATTGGATTAAATTGTAATCAGGCAAGTACAGAATTAAAAGAAAAAATTATTTCTTATTTTCAAGATGAAACGGATAAGAAGGGAGGAAGATGTTACTAGAACACGAATTGGATAAAAGTTAGCAATCTGTCGCGATAGACTTTCAACGGAGTCACTTCGTCTGTAGACGAAATGAACGAGTAGGATGTTTAATGTACGATTAGTTTTCAGTAACATTAATTTATGAAAATTGGATTAAATTGTAATCAGGCAAGTACAGAATTAAAAGAAAAAATTATTTCTTATTTTCAAGATGAAGGGCATGAGGTTATAGATTTAACGGATAATTCCGATCAAAATCCTTTGAATCAATCAAAGTGGACAGTTGAAAAGGAATGGACAGTCATCAAAGAGCCGAATTGCCAATCGTCTCGACCCCATGCAGCATTGATGGTCAATCGTTTACCTGCGACTTCTATTATTGGAGTAAAGGAGAACACGATGACATCCGTAAGATTAGGGGCCGATCTTCCACAGCTTGTTTCAATGGCCAACGAGGCATGGATAAAACCTGCCTTATATAGACAGATCAATTATAAAACGGTATGGGCGACCCTTAAAAGAGCAAATCATTGGAAACACTCAGTAAAAAAATGGAGAGAGAATCATCGTAAAAATTCAAAAGAAAGCTCCGAAAACGAAAAAATTCAATGAAAGGGAAGTATGGGGGGCATTCTTGAAAGTTGTCTAACTCCCCTTTCATTAATCATTCTCTAATCTAATGTTTAGGATAAGAATGTTTTTCTTTATAGAAAACTTAGGTTAAACACGCCCCTAATGATAAAAAATATAGATTTTACAAAAGTATATATAAAACGACATAGCTGTGCGAATAAGTGAACAATCTTTTCTTTTTTTGCAGAAATTTAGGATGAATCATTTTCTAAATTGGTAGGATAAAACTATAAATAGAAATAGGTGGTAAAATCTTATGTTTTCTAGATGGATGGGTATTTTTTCTTGTAAGCAGCTAGGCACTTTTCCTGTATAATGTGCTTAGATAAAATAAATATAGTAAGTTATAATGTGGGGTATTAGGGTAACTTATTATATCAGTTAGAGAAGAGAAATGAAGATGATAACGATTGGTTATCATGGATTGGAAGGGGAAGCATCATGGAATTAACAGGAGTAAAAAAGAGTACGACAACACCAATAACTAAAGCAGATGTGGTAAAGCAACTAAAAAAATTAAAACTTGCTGATTTAGATTTATTGGTGGTATATGCAAACTTGGAGGCATTTGATTATATTATTGGTGGGGCTCAGACCATTGTTGAGGCCATTTATGAAGTGACAGGGTATCTTACGACAATCGTTATGCCTGCTCATTCTATTCACCAATCATGTCCAACCTTTTTTGATGAAGCATTGCCAAAGAAGTGGAAGGAATTAATGGTGAAGCATACGCCTGCGTATAATGAAAGTCTGTCACCTATTTTATCAGGTGAAGTGGCAGAAGCATTTGCCCGTATGCCTCGGGTTTACCGAAGTGCTCATCCGGTAGCCTCATATTTAGCTTCAGGTCGTAAAGCGGCTTGGTTTATGTCAGGTCATCAATTAGGTTCGATGTTCGGTGAGCAATCTCCCGTACAAAAGTTGTATGCACAAGATGCAAAGGTATTGTGTTTAGGAATTGATTATAATCAATTAACAGCTCTCCATTTGGCTGAATACTATGCAGATTGTCGACCAAAGAAAATGCATGAGGCTATTGTGAATCGAGAGGGAGAAGCAAAGTTAGCTGAGTTTGAGGATTTAGCCTTTGATTCAACTGTTTTTAATGAAATCGGTGCGGCCTATGAGGCAGCAAACCATGAGGTGCCAGTTTTTGAAATTGGGAAAACAACGTGTAAATTAGTAGATTACCGCACATTAATTGATTTTGCTACGGATTATTTAAAGGCGAAATAAAAAGGAGTGAGACCGTTTATGTCTCACTCCTTTTTGTATAGATCTGGCATTCTGTAAAGATATATTGGGGACAAATATCGTGAGGTTCAGATGCGATTGAATCGACCATTTGACATTCATAAGCGAGTGCAATGGTAATAAGTTCAGGGAAATTTTTGAGGTAGCGATCGTAAAATCCTTTTCCATATCCAATACGATGACAACATCTATCAAATGCAACACCGGGCATAATCATTACTCCTTTTTTATCGGTAACACGCTCAGTTGTTGTCGGCTCTAAAATATTAAAGGTTCCACGTGCCACTTCTTCAAGGGAGTTAATTTTATAAAATTCCATGGAATGGTTAATAATTTTAGGAATGGCCACTGTCTTATTTAACCGAAGGGCTTCTTGTATAATGGGGATTGTTTTAACCTCATTTTGATAATTAAGATAGATAAAGAGGGTAGAGGCCTGTTGGAAGAGGGGGGATTGACAGACACGGCGAGAAATGAGGGTGCTGTGGTGGTTGATGATTGATTCGTCCAATTGACGTCGTTTATTAAGTATATCTTGTCGGATTTGTTGTTTAGGATTCATATAATCACCTCGTATAAAGAATATTCATGACCAAGTTTTGTTAGTCATATGGTTAAAGGGGAGGGGATAAAATGGAGTTAATCATAGAGAAGCTTGTATCCGAATACATGAAATTAGATGAGGTAGAAGCAATCACGCTTGCAGGGTCCCGAGCGTCAGGGAGAAATGATTCCCAATCTGATATTGATTTGGATTTGTTTGTGACCAGAGCCATTCCGATTGCGAAGAGGCGAGAAATTGCATCAAGGTTTTCAGATTGTATGGAGATTGGAAACGAGTTTTTTGGAAGTTCGGATGAATTTATAACCCGTGATTCGTTAATCGATATCGATATTTGTTTTTTTGATTTAGAGGAGATTCGTCAAAACTTAGCTAGTGTGATGGAAGATGTCCAGGCTCAAACGGGATATACTACGTGTTTTGTTTACAATGTTTTAAATGCCGAAGTACTTTATGATAGAAATCAAGAACTCAAACATTTAAGGAAAAAGTATCAGCACGTTTATCCAAGATCTCTCAAACAGGCGATTGTAGATAAAAATTATCCGATTTTAAGGAACGCCTTTTCTTCTTACTATCACCAAATTGAAAAGGCGATCTCACGTGGTGATTTAAATAGTATCAATCATCGGGTAACAGCCTTTTTAGCAAGTTATTACGATATTATCTTTGCGATAAATGGTGTTCTTCATCCAGGTGAGAAACGTCTCTTATCAATCACAGAGTCAATATGCGTAATTTATCCACCTCATACAACTCAATATGTTCAGACGATAATTAAAAGTATCGGCGTAGATGACCAATGCCTTTTACAGACATTAAACTTATTAGTTGACGAATTAGAGATTCTATTAAAGGGGAAAGGATTTATTTCATAACTTTTAAAAGCTCGGAACCACCTCTTAGAAAATTACCCTTTTAAGTGAAAATATGTAGGACGTCTTAAGTAGTTTTACTATGTTGAAATTGTGAGAAAAGAGTAACGTTTTCTGGTGCTCTCTTTTTATTTTAGTTGCTTTATGATAAGAATTATACAACTAGATTCTTTTAACTGTGACATCTGTTTTGTCCTATAAAGGTCCGGATAATTTTTAAAAACCTTTAATGCTTTTAGTTATATGATAGGCTGCCTTGAACGGTATTATGGCAGATATGACTTAAGAGGGCGATAATAAGAGGGGAACAACTTAATTTAAATGGATTGGCTGAAGGGATATAGGAGAGTGGCTAGGTATAACTCGTTGGATAATAGGAAAAAACAGACATCTAACCATATCAATCTGAGTTTTTGAAATGTACGTTTTTTTCTCTAACCCCTATAATGACAGTAGATCATTTTGAAGAAAGAGGGGTTGGCATGAAACGAGCAAAAGTAGATTATATAGAATATATCGGGGGGATTTTATTACTAACGTTAGGTGTGGCACTGAGTTCTAGGGCAGGACTTGGAACAGGATCATTAGATTCGATCAATTTTGCATTGGCTAAGCGAACAGGTTTAAATTTATCGGTTATTATTGTTGGGATGGCTGGAGTGGCTATTTTAATATCTGCATTGATTCGTCGACAGAAGCCTCGATTAAAACCATTAATAGCAGCCTTTTTAATGGCTGTTTTTACTGAAGGATGGGTTAGCGTTGTGGAGACAATTTCTATTCAGTCGTTTTTAATGCAACTTTTTGTGTTTTTTAGCGCCCTTATCTGTATTGCCTTTGGACTCGCTATTTACCTAAAACCGAAGCTACCGGCTAATCCGAATGATGATATTACAGTTTCTCTTCATGAAGTCTATCACCTTAGAATCGGAACAGCAAAGTTGGTCGTTGATTTAACCGCGATTGGGATTGCTTTACTATTAAACGGTCCAATTGGGGTGGGAACTCTTTTATTAACCTTTTTATTAGGCCCACTTGTGAATCAAATTAACGCTATCTTTTTTAACCCTCGTATATTACCGATGAACAGGGAGATGAAAATGTCTAATGTAAATGAAAGTCTGAATTAGACACTTAACATTCTTTTCTAAAAAGTTCCTTTCATAAAAAAACAAGACGAGTTAGACGTCTTGTTTTTTTATGAGACGGAATTCAGTAGGTGAGACACAGTGAATCTTTTTAAAAGACTTTGAAAACGCAAGTGGATCTTGGTATCCACAGGATCGGGCGATATCCGAGACGGATAAGTCGGTTTCAGTTAACAACTGTGCGGCCTTTGTCATTCGAAATTGGATCAGGAATTGTTGAACAGACATGCCAACATGCTTTTGAAATAAGGCAGTCAAATAGGTTCGATTGAGACAAAGATAGTGGGATACATCACTAACTTTAATAGAATTGGCATAGTTATTTTGAATAAAGGCAATGGCCTGGTTAATGTAATGGTTTTCGTTTTTAGCCTGTTTAGATAGATTGTTTGGAGCTGATTCCGCTAATTTTGCTAAACATAAGTAAAGTAATCCTTGGTATTTTAATTCATTTGCCTGTGTAAGACTGTTGTAGTTGAGCATTTCGGTGACATAATTTTGTAACTCTTCACAATGCTCGTAGTGTAAGACTAATTGTTGGTCGGAAAATCCCGCAGCCTCTAAATATTTTTTTGCCATTTCTCCATCAAACCCAATCCAAACATAAGTCCATGGTTGGACCGGGTCAGCCTGGTAAAAGGTAAGTTCGTCAGGACGAATGAGAAAACATTGATTTTTAGTGATCTCATAGCATTGATCTTTTGAGTAATAACGCCCCTTTCCATCCATTACAAAATGTAATAAATAGTTAGAGCGGATAGCTGGTCCAAACGAATGAGAAGACTCGCACTGGTGTATTCCACAAAAACATAGATATAAATCACGGAAATGTTTATAATTAACTTCAAGACTTAAATGTGACACAATGAAATGCTTCCTCCCCCGAAAAAGACTAGATTTATTCTTATTATAACACAAAATGAAAGCGTTTGAATATATCAAAAAGAATGCAAATAGGCGTTTATTTGAAAATAGGTGGGAACTAGGGTGGTAGGAATAAAAAGTGAGAAATGTTTGAAAGGTTGATGCAAAGGGAAACTTAATTATAAAAGATGAAAAGTTAACTTGTTAGATTTATTCTTATGAGAATGTTAATTAGCCCTATTAGTCTATGATGGAGAATTTAAATGAATTTGGTCAAAGAGATTAATCGTTAGATGACTTATAAAAAGATGGATATAACGATTATTTATATAGGTTGCACGTTGAACAAATTTTTTTGATTTAAAAGTTGTAAAATTTGCGCTGCCCCGTCGAAAAAAATATAAATTTGCGTATTTTAAAGAGGATTTGAGAATACTAATAGTGGTTTCCGTTTATGAAACCAATTTCGTTAGAGGAGGTAGTTCAAATGTCTAATTGTAATCGTACTCCCGATCAAGAAGAGTTTGCTGAGGAAGTGGCAACTGGGGCAAAACACGTCGCACATAAAGTGGCCCACGAAGTGAAAGATTTAGCGGCCGACGTAGAACACGGGGCTAAAAAAGTCATGCATGGCGTGGACGATGTAGCCGAAGATGTGGCCCATGGTGCAAGTAAAATGGCGCATAAAGCAGCTTATGGTGTTAAAGATATGGCTGAAGATGTCGCATGTGGAGCTAAAAAAGTCATGCACGGCGTTGAAGATGTAGCTGAAGATGTGGCCCATGGTGCAAGTAAAATGGCGCATAAAGCAGCCCATGGTGTTAAAGATGCGGCTGAAGACGTGGCTCATGGGGCTAAAAAAGTGGTGAATGGTGCTGAGGATGTTGCTGAAGATGTCGCTCATCATATCGCTAAAGGAGCCAAACATGTCGCTCATGCAACAGAACACGTTTTACATGAAGCGAAAGATGGTCTAGAAAACGTGGGCGAGAAAATTGAGCATGCCTCAAAAAAAGTGGTAAATAAAACAAAAGAATTCGTTGACGATATCGTCCATCCGAATGATCATTTAGAACAATAAAAAAACAGCCCATCTGGGCTGTTTTCATTTATAACTGATGTTTTATCTAACAGAAGTTAGTGTTGCAATCATTTCAATGAACGGCGGTGTGATGTAAAATAAGGCAGTTCCAATAACTAAACCTTTAACCGCGTCTTTTAACATTTGAATTTGTTTCATTTTTATATCCTCCTTTGGTGTTTAATAACCCCAAAGGTTTTACAGGCCTTCTTCCTATAAAACGCGTGGTGCGTTTAAACAAGAAAAATAAACAGAGCCTAGTGGCCGCGTTTTCCGTCTGTTATTCGGAAATTAGCCGTCATATTGGTTTCTGTGATAATCTATTGTTTATCATTTACGTTTGCAATCTGAGCTCTATTTATGAAAAAGCGCTCGTAATTAACTTATGTGGTAATTACTTTCTTTTTGTGAATGCTTCGTCATTATCATTTCCGACGATAATGTTAACAACACATCAAGAACAGTACATGGAAATTGTTCTTTCCCTAAACCTCGAAACATTCCTTGTCTTAACGCAAGGGGTTGCTTTAATAGCATAACATCCTTCTTGAAATAATGCAAGAGAAAAAATGAAAAAAATAGATGTAGGGATTAAATAAATTTAGATTTAAGTCTTGTATCTTTATAGGAACTCACGCATAATTAAAGATAATTATAAGTTAAAATAATGGTTCTACGATGGATCTAAATAAATGGTTTTATGTTGAATTTCGTCCGTTTTACTCGGTATCACGATAGGTTGGAAAGTGTGGATAATCAAAGGTGAAAGGCAGTTTATTTAGTTATAACTTATAATAACTGAATACATTCCCAAAGATTTGATTCCCTTTATAGTGGGTCTTTCCCTTATAGAAACCAAACAACTTATCTTCTTTTCCTAACGGTGAAATCTTGTTTATTTTATCGATAGGATAATGAAGAAACCGGGGAGAGATAGGGCGGATTCAAGGCATGTAGGTGACGGTCTAACTAGTGAATTGTAACTATAAAAGGAGTGACGGTGTGTGAAGGAGTATATCACGTTTAAAGAGGTAAAAAAGATCTATAAAATGGGTGAAGTGGAGATTGAGGCATTAAGTGGCGTCAATTTTTCGATTGATAAAGGTGAGTTCGTCGTCATCGCAGGTGCGAGTGGGGCCGGGAAAAGTACAGTTTTGAATATATTAGGGGGGATGGATACTGCAAGCAGTGGTGAAATCTTTGTTGGGGGGAAAGAAATTACCCATTACACCAATAAGCAATTAATTACGTATCGTCGCCACGATATAGGGTTTGTGTTTCAATTTTATAATCTTGTTCAAAACTTAACAGCCCTTGAAAATGTTGAACTAGCAACGCAGATTTGTGAAAATCCATTAGATATTCATGAAGTATTGGAGGCGGTCGGTCTTTCCCATCGTAAAAATAACTTTCCAGCTCAATTATCGGGTGGGGAACAACAACGAGTTGCGATTGCACGGGCGTTAGCCAAAAATCCGAAGCTACTCCTTTGTGATGAACCAACGGGAGCACTTGACTACAATACAGGGAAGGCTATTTTAAAGTTATTACAAGATACGTGTCGACAAATGGGAATGACGGTCGTCATGATTACTCATAATCTTGCGATTGCCCCGATGGGAGATAAAGTAATCCATGTTCGTAATGGTCGAGTTGCGAGTATTGAAATCAATGAGAACCCGATTCCTGTTGAAAGGATTGAGTGGTAACGATGGCGAAAAGTTTAACAAAAGACACATTTCGAGATATCAAAAAATCATTTGGACGCTTTTTTTCAATTTTAATGATTTGTGCGTTAGGGGTAGCCTTTTTTGTTGGAATCAAGTCGGCGCCTCTTTCAATGGAAAAGACTGTGGATCAATACTATGACGATTATCATATGATGGATTTACGTCTTGTTTCCACATTGGGCTTTACCGAAGATGATGTTGAGGCCCTTCGAAAGCTCGATGGAATTGAGGGAATTTTTCCGACTTATTCACAAGATGTTTTAACGACGTATCATAATCGTGAATTAGTCCTTAAGCTGCACGCATTGCCTAAAGATTTAAGTGATGAAAATAAAAATTATCTTAATCGCGTGAAAGTCATTGAAGGGCGCCTCCCACAAAAATCAGGTGAAGTTGTGATTGAGCAAGGTGCTTATATGGATCAAATTAAAATTGGTTCTAAGTTAACCCTTGAGTCTGGAACCGACACCCCGCTTAGTGATCAACTTCACACGGTAGAATACACAGTTGTTGGAATTGTACAAACGCCGTATTACCTATCATTTGATAAGGGAAGTTCAACTATCGGTAGTGGTCAGATTTCTAGCTTTGTGATGATTCCACAAGAAGATTTTAAGTCAGAAATATATACCGAAATCTTTTTAACCGCGGAAGGGGTCAGAGATTTAGATACCTTTAGTCAAAAATATCAAGAGGCGTTAAATCCCCTCGTTTCGTCGATAGAAGAGGTAGCTCACCAACGCACGCAAGTACGCTATGATGAAGTTGTGCAGGCTGCAACGGAGGAATTGAACAAAGGGAAGGAAGAGTATGACGCTCAACGGAAAAAGGTTGAAGGCGAGTTACAACAGGCTGCCGCCCAGTTAGAGGAGGCACAACAAACCATTACCTCGGGTAAAAATGAGTTGACACAACAAGAGTCTGCCTTTCAAACGACCATCAATCAGGCCAAACAACAGTTAAATCAGGCCGAAACAGAACTCACTGATCAACAAAAAGTATTTGATGAGAAATATCAACAATTTTACGCTATAAAAGCGTCATCCTGGGAGCAAATTGAATTAGCTAAACAAGAAATGAATCAAGCAACAACTAAGGTTAGTCAATTAGCTGAAGCCATTGATGGATTAAAGGAATTATTGAATGGACCGTTGTTATCTGAAGAAGAAAAGGTGGCAACAAAGGAAGAGTTAACAAAGCTTGAAGCTCAATATCAACAGGCGAATGAACAACTACAGACTGGAAGAGAAGAACTTGCTAAAAAGGAACAGGAACTTATTGACGGTGAACAACAATTAATTGAGGCAAAGCAAGGGTTAATACAAGCGAAAGAAGCGTTAAACCAGCAAAAAACTCAGTTAGATTTTCAAATAAAAACAGCTCAGGAGAAGTTTGACGAAGCTAGACGTCAGCTGCAACAAGGTGAAATAGAATATAATGAGGGAAAACAGCAATATGAGGAAGGTAAGAAAGAGGCAGAAGAAGAATTCAAAAAGGTCGAGGAGCAACTAGCAAAGGCTCAAGAACAAATTGATGAAATATCGCATCCTAAATGGTTGATTCTCGATCGAAATAAACATTATTCATTTGTTGATTATCAAGGGGCATCCGATAGTATTAACGCGATTTCACAAGTTTTCCCGGTTTTCTTCTTCATGGTAGCTGCCCTTGTTTGCCTAACAACCATGACACGGATGGTAGATGAGCAGCGAATGAATATCGGAACATTGAAAGCACTTGGGTATGGGAAATATCAAATTGCCTCTAAATTTTTGATTTATGCCGGACTTGCTAGTATGATTGGAAGTATACTAGGTGTGGCTGTAGGTAATCTCGTGTTTCCAAGTGTTGTTGTAAATGCGTATTCGATGATGTATATTTTACCTCAACCGATTATTGTATTTAGTTGGCCGCTCATTTTATTGGCGGTTGTTATTGCCGTTTCTGTGACGACCTTATCTGCTTATTTTGCACTTAGTGCAGAATTAGTCGAGACCCCTTCACTTTTAATGAGACCGAAGGCCCCAAAAGAAGGAAAACGAATTTTACTAGAACGAATTCCATTTATTTGGAATCGATTAAGCTTTATTGCCAAAGTGACTGTCCGTAATATTTTCCGTTATAAGAAACGATTTTTTATGACTGTATTTGGGATTGCGGGATGTACGGCATTACTCTTAACCGGATTTGGGTTAAAAGACTCCATTCGTACGATTGTGGATAAACAATTCAATACTTTATTTTTATATGATATGACGATTTCTTTTGATCGAATGGTAACAAATACGGATCGTCATATGTTTAAAGATGCGTTGTCTCATGAGGAAACATTCGGTGCTACTTTATTGACAACGACCGAAAATGGTAAAGTGATGGCAAATGATGAGCAGAAGGAACTGACGTTATTTATCCCAGATGATTTAGAGAGCTTAGGGGATGTGATTCATTTCCAAAATCGCTTGACTAACGAAGAACTTCAACTCACAGATCAGGGGGCGATCTTAACTGAAAAGGCAGCCAAACAGTTAAAGGTTAAGGTGGGTGACCAGGTGACGGTTGAGAATTCGAAGGGAGAGCAGGCCCAGGTTAGTATAGTAGGAATTACAGAAAACTACATTTCTCACTATATTTATTTATCAAAGTCATTGTATCAAAAGTTATTTGGACGAGAAGTAGAGCCTAATCAATTACTCGTTTCTTCTGATTTGTCTGATTCGAAGACGAAGTCTCAAGTTGCTAGTGAATTGATGGCACGTGATGAGATTAGTGGGGTGAGCTTTGTTTCGGCTTTAAAAGATAACTTTGATGACATGTTAACGAATTTAAACTATGTTATTATTTTATTAATTATTTCCGCGGGTGCTTTAGCATTTGTTGTGTTATATAACTTAACGAATGTAAATATTTCGGAGCGTATGCGTGAGATTGCAACGATTAAAGTACTTGGCTTTTACGATCAGGAAGTATCAGCCTATATTTATCGAGAAAATATTATTTTAACGTTAATTGGAACACTTGTTGGGCTTGGATTAGGAGTGTTATTACATTTATTTGTTATGACGACAGTTGAGGTAGACATGATGATGTTTGGTCGTCAAATTGCGGGAACTAGTTATTTATACGCAGCGGGATTAACCATTCTCTTTGCTGTAATTGTGAATTTTGCCATGTACTATAAGTTAAAAAACGTCGAAATGGTGGAATCATTAAAATCAGTGGACTAATTTGAAAATCCCTCTCTCTAAAAAAAGAGAGAGGGATTTTGTATAAAAGAAAGGGGATTCTTGTTTGTTGTATACCTTTGCGCACTCGAATTCTTGGATAGACTTCGCTATAATCAATGTATAGAGTTGATGAGAGATAAAGTCTTAGTTATTGGATTTAACTCTATAGGTGGGAAGTGTCTGTCGTGAGTTTATCATGCATATCATTTAATTATTGGGAGTTTTTTAATTGTTAAAGAACCTTTATGGGGGTAAAGGTTATCAGTCTATAGGGCCTCTATCGTGAAAAGATGGATAAAGAAGGTGTCTTTTATAAGGGGGAGCTAAAAGATAGGTGATGATAAAAGGTTTAATTGTTAGAGCGTTTTATCGTCGCTAGATTCGGTCTTTAGTTCATATGTATCCAGTCATTCGGGTTGTTTCTTAAGGTGTAAAATTCTGTTCGATTGGGAGATAGACGGTGAGTTGACTAGTTTGAAAATCGTTTAATTTATATTCAGATGGGCTATTATTGGGAAAGGGCCCATCTTTTTTTTGCTAAGAAAAGACCGATTGATTCATGACTCGGGAATAAAGCGGAGTATTTTGTAAAAATCATGGATCATTCGTTGAAATAAACGGCTTACCTGCTCCTTTTTTGTATTTAACGGGTTTTAGTTTTAGAAGATTTTTATTGCCTAATCATGTTTTTCTTTGATGGACATATAGTTTAAAGAGATGAGGGGAGGAATCAGGAGTATGCAACTTGATCAAGCAGTTCTTAGTATTCAATTTGGTGATATCGATGGAGATTATAATTGTGAAAAAGTCGTTCTTTTTGGAACACCGTATAGTCCGAATCAACCCTATATTCAGCAAGTCGAATTATTAATTCATTATATGGATGATCGAAAATTAAAGTTTCAATTAGATCTTATAGGGTACGATTTACAGTTGTTTCTCGGCGATTTTTTAAAGATGAATCAAAATCAAATTTTAATTACAGGGCGAACAGGCGGCGAGAATGATGCGGTGATTGTTCGTTTATACACGTTGGAGGATAACAGATTAAAACTTCTACTAGATGAAGAGGATCTAGCTAAAAAATTGACGTGTCAAGCTGGATATATTAATATGAATGGAATGATTGGAGTCACTTGCCCGGCGACAGGACAAACGTTTATGATTGATAGTCGTGGCCCAATGACACCTTATGCGGGTGTGAGAAAAGACTTAATTCAGCCAATGATTACTACATTATATACGCTATATCCGGTGAAACAACCGTATGAAAAATATTATAGCTTACAAATTCAACAGCGAATTATCGGGGCTCATCCTTCAGATGTGTTAGGAATGATTCAAACGGTCATTGAATTAACTCAGGAGGCACCCATTATTAAAAGTCAACGGTTAATTAATTTCTCTAAAATGTAGGAATAAGAGATAGGGAGTGGGTTAAAGGCCATCTACAGCGAACTAAGCATGAGTTTAGTTCGCTGTAGATGGCTTTTTTTAGGAAGACAGAGAAGAAGAAATCGTGATATGATAGTAGTAAATTTGAAATAGGGTGCGATAGAAAATGCAAAAAATAGAAAAACCGAAATTATCCCCATTGTTGAAACCTGAACAATGTTTTGAGTTACTTATTAGAGAAGACTCTTTTATTCAAGGAATGTTATTTGAAAATGTGACGATTTCATCTCAACTGATGGATCGCCTTTATATTAGCAAATGTCATTTTAAAAATGTTCACTTCGAACCGTGTCAATTTGACCGAATGGATCTAACGGATACCGTCTTTGAAAATTGCGAGCTCTCTCATCTAAAATTAATGGATGGAAGTATCCATCGCTGTGAATTTAAAAATTGTCGATTAACAGGGAGTGACTTATCGAATTGTAGTATTTGGCATACTACTTTTTTGGAGAATACGATGCAATATGCTAATTTTTCCTACAGTAAATTTAAATTTGTTAACTTTATAAATAATCAAATGAAAAACAACAGTTTTAATGAATGCCAGTATAAGAAGGTAAGCTATGAAGAATGCCAATTAGCAGAAAGTGAATTTATAAATACATCGTTAGCAACCCTCGACTTTTCAAGTTGTGATATTCAACAGATCATCGTTCCAGTTGAAAACTTAAGAGGATTGACCGTTTCAAGCGAGCAGGCGGTCGCACTAGCCAGCTTGCTAGGTCTTAAAATTGTTTAGGAGGGTGATTAATGAATATAAGGGCTGAACTTTTAAAGCTAGCAGAGCCTGATTATCAGGTCTTCGCCTCACGTTTATTACCGGGGACACCTCATATTCTAGGGGTGAGGCTACCCTACTTAAGGAAAATGGCACAAAGGATTGTGAAAGAGGGAGCTACTTCTTTTTTATCAGAGCGTGAGACGGTTTACTTTGAGGAAGTGATGTTAAGAGGGATGGTCATTGGTTACCTGAAGAATCTTCCTCTTGAGCGCCACCTTTACTACATCAAAGAATTTGTTCCATTGATTGATAACTGGTCAGTGTGCGATAGTTTTTGTTCAGGATTGAAGGTGGTGGGGTGTCATCCAGAGTATTTTTGGTCTGAAGTCACGGCGTATTTAAAATCGACGAATGAATTTGAAGTCCGTTTTGGCGTCGTGATGCTCTTGAATTATTATGTGAATAATCGTTATGTGGAGCAGGTGCTTGGGTTGCTTGAAGAAACGATGCATTCCGGCTATTATGTGCGGATGGCGATTGCCTGGGCGATTTCTGTTTGTTATGTGAATTATCCACAGCTAACGTTAAGGTATTTACAAAAGACAACACTTGATACCTTTACTTATAATAAGGCGCTCCAAAAAATTAGGGAATCTTTAAAAACTGATCCCGATACCCGGGCATTGATGAAGCAGATGAAACGAAATGAAAAAACAGCGCCCCCTTCTTAGTGGGAATCGCTGTTTTTTTTTACCACTCTTGTGGTGTATAGTTTAAATCTTTAAATAAACGATCTTTTTCTTTTTTTGTTAAGTCGCGCCATTGTCCAATTGGAAGATTTCCTAAATGGATATTCATAATACGGACACGTTGAAGACGGTAAACTTCATAGCCTAATGCTTCACACATCCGGCGAATTTGACGATTAAGACCTTGGGTTAAAATGATTTTAAATTCGTACTTAGAGAGTTGTTCTACATAACAAGGAAGTGTTTTTGTTCCAAGAATTCGGACTCCCTTTGACATTTTTTCGATAAATTCAGGGGTAATTGGTTTGTCAACTGAGACAATATATTCTTTTTCGTGATTATTCTCAGCTCGTAAAATTTCATTCACGATATCTCCATCGTTCGTTAATAAAATGAGCCCATCTGAATCTTTATCAAGTCGCCCGATATTAAAAATTCGAAGAGGGTGATTCACTAAATCGATAATATTTCCTTTGACGTTTTTTTCTGTTGTACACGTAATACCTACCGGTTTATTTAAGGCAATATAGACATTATTACGCGCTAAGCGAAGACGTTGACCATTGACCATAACCTCATCTCCAGGTTTCACTTGGTCACCAATTTTCGCTTTTCGTCCATTAATTTTAACGCGTCCCTCTTCAATTAACTTATCTGCTCCACGACGAGACGCTTTTCCTGATTCACTAATAAATTTATTTAAACGCATCATTTCACATCCTTTAGCGATATTTTTTAAGTATACTCTGAAATGTCGAACTTGTCGATAAAAAAATATTTTCGTTAAGTAGGATGGACAACTGATGAATAAAATATGAATTATGCTATAATAAAGTAAAACGTTGAGGAGGCATTTCAAGTGGATCAATATTATTTAGTGATGTTTTTACGAGAAGGAAGTTACATCGAATCAAACGTCGATTTGTTAGAATTAGATTCATCGACGATTTCAGAAGTGGTTGAGCGTTTAATTGACTACCATAATAGTGACGAATTAGAAGACGAACTTCGAAGCTGTGGCACAAACATTCGAGCAATTATTCGTGTTTATTTAAATCATGTCGGTGATTATGGTTATGAAGATTTCTATCATTTAGAGTTAGTGACACCGAAGTCGCTATAATAAACAAGGAGCGATCTTTTATGAGGTGGCTCCCTTTTTCGTGATATAATAAGAAAAAAGACGAACTATTGGAGGATTCAACATGAACAATAACGATATTTTAATACGAATTCGATATGCCTTAAATTTAAAAGATGGTCAAATGGTTAAAATTTTCAAGCTAGGTGGCGTTATACTCACAGAAGACGATGTTAAAAAGTTATTAACAAAGGTTAAAGAGGAATTTGGGTTTACAGATGCGAGTGATGAAGAAACGCTTGTGTGTACAAACAAAATGTTAGACGCTTTTTTAAATGGGTTAATTATTTTTAAACGTGGGCCACAGGAACAAAAAACAGAATCGACGTCTCAGCCCGTAACGATTAAGCGCAATAATGTTAACAATATTGTATTAAAAAAATTAAAAATTGCGTTATCGTTAACGGCGGAAGAAGTGATTTCAATCTTGAATTTAGCGGGTGTTTCGCTCTCAAAAGGAGAGTTAAGTGCTGTATTGCGTAAAGAGGGTCATAAAAATTATCGTGAGTGTGGGGATCGCTATTTACGTAACTTCTTAAAGGGGTTGGCGATTCAATACCGAACTGTTAATAAGTAGCCTAAATAGGTGTCGGTGTTTGAAAGAAAATGTCATTGAAAAAAATGTGATTTATTGATATAATTTAGACTCAAAGAAGAGTTCTGAGATAAAAAAATTCGATACATTGGAGACGTGAAAGATGACAGTAAGAATTGCAATCCTAGGTGGACCAAGATGTGGGAAAACAACGCTTATTCAACAGTTATATGTCGATATGAAAATTCGTGATATTAACGTAGGAGTAGCGACGGAATATAGTACCGATTATTTACGTGATAAAGGGATGATTGAATCGATTTCGGAACAATATGGAATTTACTTGGGACAATTACATTTAGAGAATGCTTTAAAAGGACATGAGTATGCCGTGACAGACTATGCAACATTTGTTCCTTATATTTATGGACGTTTAATGCTTGGGGATAAAAAACGTACGAAAAAAGAAATTGAAATTTTAAATGATTTATACAGTTTAGCGATTCGCGATTTACCAAACTATGACTATATTTTCTTTGTTCCTCGTGAATTTGGTTATAAAAAAGATGGGATTCGTTGGCAAGACGAAGAAGTCGCACAACAAGTCGATAATGCGATTTTAGGTTTCTTAAATGCCGAAAATGTGAAATATGAACTTATCACAGGATCGACTCGTGAACGTTCTCAAAGAATCTTAGATATTGTAGGAATCGATAAAGAAATTGTAGCTCCACAACCGGTTAAAGTGGAATTAGCTGAGTAAAATAAAACAAAAAAACACGACACAAGATGAAGGGTGTCGTGTTTTTTTATGAATAATGATTTGCATATAATGGTAAAAGCGGCAGACTAGAGATAATAGTTCAAAAGGGGGGAGATTGGATGAGGGAAGTTTATCAATTTTTTAAGGGGTATCATCAATCAAAAGGAAGGCTCATACTTTACATCACGGTTAGCCTTTTGGTTAAAGGGTTACTGTTACTGATTCCGTATTTAACGAAACAATTAATTGATGATATTCAGTACCAACAGTTAGGGGGATTTAAGTCAACGACGTTGTTGCTCATCGGAGCAATGATTTTATTTTCATGTGTATTATCGTTAAAGTATTATTTACAACAGTTAATTGAGATTCGGGTATTAAATCAAATGAAGCAGAATATGTTAGTCAAACTATTTAACGGTAAGAATGATCAGTTTATTTCCACGACAACAGGGGAAATTATTCAAAAAATTTTTAATGATACTGAGACGATTCGTCCATTAATCGTTAGTGCTTGGGTTGATGTTTTGATTGATGGGGGTTATGTCGTCGCGTTAATTTTCATCATGTTTAGGATGAATGTGATTTTGACCTTGCTTTTATTAGTGTTAATCCCCATTTTCCTTTTTCTTTATAAAATTTATGCGCCAAGAATCGAGAAGACAAGTCACGCATTGATTCAAGAAGACGAACAATTAAAAAGTATGGCAGAGGAACTCATGGCAGGGCGTCTGGATATTAAAGTAAATCGTGCGCAATCGTTTATGGAGCATCGGATTCATCATGGACTGAATCGGTATTTTAAACAATCACTTCAAAAAACAAAAAACGTGATGCAGTATGATTATTTTTGGGTGACGGGTGTGATGAATTTAGCGACGTTGTTGATTTATTGTTTCGGCGGGTATTTAGTATTTAATCAGCAACTTTCGATAGGGGCGTTAATTTCGTTTAATTTATATTTTTCTAAAGTGTGGAGTCCAATCGAAACATTTATGGAGTTGACAAAAGAAATGAAGGTGTGGAACGTCTCATTTGAGCGAGTTAAGAATTTTCTTTTACTCGAGGAGGAGCCGGACTCTTCTTCGACACAGCTTCCAGCGTATACAGACCTGGTGATTAATGACTTAACTTTTTCGTATGAACACCGGACTCTGTTTAATCACTTGAATTTGGTGTTAGCCAAAGGTGAAAAAGTCGGAATTAAAGGTGGAAATGGTGCTGGAAAATCAACGCTTGCTAGTTTCCTAATTAAATTGCGTGACGGATATGAAGGGAACCTACACTATAGCGGTGTGGATTATACGGCGCTTGATGCGCGAACGATTAGGGAACACGTCATCTATCTTCCTCCAAAATTATTTTTATTTAGGGGAACTGTTCTTGAAAATATTGCACTCACAACGGATCCTTCTTTAGAAAAGTTAGACGCGTTTTTCGCTCTAGAAGAAGTGCAATCACTTTTAAATGTGCTAAAAGATAATCAACGCGATTTAAATACAACGGTTCAGCCCGACACTCCGCTTCTTTCAAGCGGCGAACAAAAAATCATTCAACTCTTACGCGGGATGTATTTAGACGGGGAAATCTATATTTTAGATGAACCGCTAAATTATGTGGATGGGAAGTATAAGCGGTTAATCATCGAGTGTATTCGTACCTATTTAAAAGATAAAAGTGTTATTATTATTTCTCATGATGAAGAGATTTTTGCTTGCTGTGACCGAGTGTATCGTTTAGATAAGCAATTGATTTTAGAACCTTGATAAATAAGAGGCATGAAGATCCTGAGTGATTTTCATGCTTTTTTGTCATCTCCAACATGCGCGGGAACTAAAAAATAAAGTAAAATATAATGTATTTTTCATAAAAAGAGAGAGTTATTGTTTAAATTCGTGTTTATTTTTCAACAATAAAAGCATAAAATGGGGCACATTCAATTTTAATGCCGGAGTTAGGGTCAATCATTGGTGACCATGATGTTGTTATGAATGAGAGTCTATATGTCATTTAGTCATTTGAAAGGTTGCCATGAAAAAACGTGAATAAGCATAACTGGGGTTATGCTTATTCACGTCTTTGTTTATTTACCGATGCATTGACGACAACGATTATAATCGTCACGTTCGGGAAATCTAGTATCAACTCGCCCTCCAGGGCCTACTTCTAAATTGCAATTGGCGCAGTAAGGAATTTCTTCATAGGTTCCTTCCTCATAGAAGTGTGACAAAGGTTGCATCATTAATTCTTCAAACATTATAATTCCCCATTTCTTATACGATTAGGAATAGTTCTATCATACCCTAATTAAATGTAGAATAAAACGAGTAATGATTGGAAAAAATCGTAAGAAAACGGTTATTAAAACGTATCGAATCCGTATAAATTGGCTTAGACGTGAATATATTTTTTACTGTACGATAAGTGAGATGAATAATTCGGCCAGTCTCACAAGTGCTAATACCATTTTTATATGGGATGATGAATGAAGCTTCCTTAACTTTTAATCTGGGGAGCTTTTCTTTGTAAGTACGATTTTTTCGTTATCTAAAGAAAGGACGACGCAATGAAACTATTAGGAACGATGTCAGTAAAAAATGATGAATTACATATTGGAGGGGTGAGTTGTTTAGATCTCGCTAAAAGTTACCAGACTCCGTTATATGTATTTGATGAACAATTACTTCGTCAAAATTGTAGAGATTATGTGAATTATTTTAAAGTAAATGAACGTAAAAATCGAGTTGCTTATGCAGGAAAGGCTTTCTTACCACTTTACATGTGTCAATTAATTAAGGAAGAAGGTCTATATCTAGATGTGGTATCGGGTGGTGAACTGTACACGGCCCATAAGGCGGAATTTCCAATGGAGCGTGTTCTTTTTCACGGAAATAATAAAACGATTGATGAAATTCAGATGGGTCTTGATTTAGGGGTTGGTCGTTTTGTTGTTGATAATTATTATGAGCTTGATTTACTTGAGGCGTTTTGTAAGCAGCGTGGACGCAAGCAAGCCATTTATTTAAGGATAACGCCTGGGATTGAAGCCCATACCCATGATTACATTAAAACAGGACAAATTGATTCTAAGTTTGGGTTTACGTTAACCAATGGTGACTTGTATGAGTGTTTATCGGTTTTTTCACGCTATGAGCACCTAGAGCTTGTTGGATTGCACGCTCATATTGGATCGCAAATTTTTGATGTAGAACCTTTCCTAGATGAAGTAGACATTATGATGAACTTAGTGAAAGAACTTGACGAGAAGTATCAGATTAAGATTCGAGAGGTGGATCTCGGTGGGGGAGTAGGCGTATATTATACTGAAAATGATCACCCAAAAACAATCGAGCAGTTTTGTGAAGCTATTTTGAGTAAAGTTGATAGCTCTTGTCAGCGGCTAGGTATTGAGGTCCCAACCCTTGTTATTGAACCTGGACGTTCAATCGTGGCCAATGCGGGAAGCACACTTTATACGGTAGGATCAACAAAAGACATTAAGGATATTAGGACATATGTTAGCGTTGACGGCGGAATGACTGATAATATCCGGCCTTCTCTTTACCAGGCACGCTATGAGTGTGCGATTGTTAATAAAATGAGAAGTGGTGATCAAAAACAAGTAACGATTGCGGGAAAATGTTGTGAAAGTGGAGACATTTTAATTACAGATGTTGATATTTTAGGAATTGCTAGCGGAGATATTTTAATTATTGCTTCAACGGGGGCGTATGGTTATTCGATGTCTTCAAATTATAATAAAATTCCGAAGGCACCCGTTGTTTTTGTTCACGATGAAAAATGTCGATTAGTTTGCCGTAGACAAACATTAGAGGAATTATTAGCGTTAGAAGTTTTGTAGAGGGGGAGAATCATGAGGGGATTAGTGCATAAATATGGGGGAACCTCAGTGGCGACGCCAGAAAAAATAAAAAATGTAGCCAAACGAATTATCCGAGAAAAGGAGAAGGGTCTGGATATGGTCGTTGTTGTTTCTGCAATGGGAAAAACAACGGATCATTTAGTGGAACTGGCGGGTCAAATCAGTCAACACCCCGATGAAAGAGAGTTAGATTTATTACTTTCGACGGGTGAACAAGTTTCGATTGCTTTATTAACGATGGCGCTTCAGGAGGAAGGGTACGAGGCTATTTCTTTAACGGGATTTCAAGCGGGAATTAAAACAGCGGGCCCTCATACCAAAAATAAAATTATCGATATTGATATTGATAAAGTTAAGGATTATTTGGCAGAAGGAAAAATTGTCATTGTCGCGGGATTTCAAGGTATGAACGAATTAGGGGAAATAACAACACTTGGCCGTGGAGGATCAGATACAACGGCAGTTGCACTTGCCGCAAAATTATCTTTTCCTTGTCATATTTATACGGATGTTGAGGGGATTTATTCTGTCGATCCACGCTTGTATAAGCCCGCTAAGAAATTAGAAGTGATTAGTTATGAAGAAATGATGGAAATGGCGAGTCTTGGAGCAGGAGTCATGGAACCAAGGTCAATTTTAATCGGTCAAAAGTATAAAGTTCCTATTTATGTCGCTTCAAGCATGAACCAAGAGAAGGGAACGTATATTAAGGAGTATGATGGGACAATGGAAGAAAAAGTAGTAACAGGACTAAGTGTTTGTGATGATATTTTAATGGTAACGATTAGTCAGATTCCTGACGCAGCAGAAAACATGGCTTTAATTTTTGACAAGTTAGCCGCGCGTCATGTTAATGTGGACATGATTAGTCAGGCGGCCTCATTCGAGGGACTGCTGAGTGTATCCTTTACGGCCAAAGTTGAGGATAGAGGGGCGGTTCAAGCGGTGATGGACGAGTTAGATCCGCAGTATCATGTATGTATGGAGTCTGAAATTTCAAAGCTTTCAGTCGTCGGAATGGGAATGCGAAATCAAAGTGGAGTGAGTGGTCGCTTATTCCGAATTTTAAGTGATCATAAAATACCATTTAGACAAGTGACGACTTCGGAGATTAGTATTTCTTATGCGATTGATCGTTTAGATAAAGAACGAGCCGTGGCCATTTTATCACAGGAGTTGAACCTGTAAGGGGGGATGACAGATGGATTTAAATGAAATAATGAAGTCTCATCGGAGGTATTTGCATCAAATTCCTGAACTAGGCTTTTGTGAGTTTAAGACATCAGCCTATCTTAAAGAACAATTACTTCAATTAGGATACGAGGTATATCCTACGGCAAAGACAGGACTCCTCGCCTATCGCCGAGGAGAGAGTGAAACATGTATTGCTTTTCGGGCGGATATGGATGGTCTTAGTTTAACTGAAGAAACTCAGATGGAGCATCCTTCTATTCATGAGGGGCAAATGCACGGATGTGGTCATGATGGTCACATGTCCATTCTTTTAGGATTTGCGACATATTTATCGACCATCAATGAACTAAAAAAGAGCGTTCTACTAATTTTTCAACCCGCGGAAGAGGGCCCTGGAGGTGCCGAGGTCGTTGTTTCCGAAGGGGTGTTCACGAAGTATCACGTTCAATACATTTTTGGCTTACATCTGTATCCAGAAATTGAAGAAGGAAAGTTCGGTCTTAGAAAAGGTGTGATGACAGCTCAGACGGGTGAGGTTGATATTAAGGTGCAGGGCCGTGGAGGTCATGGGGCTTTACCACATTTATCAACGGATGCGTTAGTCATTGCTTCACAGTTATTAATGAGTTATCAGACGATTGTTAGTCGTAATTTAAACCCTATTTCTTGTGGTGTTTTAACGATTGGGACGATGCATGGTGGAGAACGGCGAAATATTATTGCAGAAGAAGTAGAGTTGACGGGAACGATTCGAGCATTTAGTGAAGAGGTTTATGAAACGATAAAGCGTCGAATGGTTGAGATTAATCAAGGTCTTGAGTCGATGTTTAAGGCCCAAATTACGACAACATTTAGAGATATGTACCCGTGTATCGTAAATGATGCTCATTTAGTGGAATTGATTAAGTCTTCTTCCCTCGCCTCATCGATGGTTGAAATGGACCCGATGATGATTGCGGAGGATTTCGCTTATTATCAGAAGGAAGTTCCGGGATTGTTTTTTATGCTAGGAACTCGAAATGAGGAACGGGGATTTACGTACCCTTTACATCATTCAAAATTTAATTTTAGTGATGAGGTTTTTATGCGGGGACTTAAACTTTATCAGGAAGTTGGAAATTTACTAAAAATTTATTAGGGAGTGTGTGAAATGAGTGGGGTTAATGTTGCGATTGTTGGGGCGACTGGATTAGTCGGGCAAACTTTTTTAAAGGTGTTGGAAGAAAGAAACTTTCCTATTCATCACCTGTACTGTTTTGCATCAAGCCGTTCGGCAGGAAAGGAAATCACATTTAAGGGTGAGACTTATGTTGTTGAAGAATTAACGGAGCAATCATTCGATTACCCTATTGACATTGCTTTATTTTCAGCGGGAGGAGAAGTGAGTAAAAAATTTGCACCTATCGCTGTATCTAAAGGGGTACGTGTCGTTGATAATTCAAGTGCATGGCGAATGGATCCAGAGGTTGCGTTAATTGTTCCAGAGGTGAATGGGGACACGTTAACACCAGACGATTATTTAATCGCTAATCCAAATTGTTCAACCATTCAGTCGGTTGTTCCATTACGTGTCTTACACGAGGCGTATCAAATTAAACGAATTGTTTATTCAACTTATCAGGCGGTGTCTGGATCAGGGATTAAAGGCTTAAGAGATTTAGAAGATGGAACACAAAAATTTTATCCACACCCAATTACAGGAAACTGTCTACCTCACATTGATATTTTCTTTGATAATGGATATACGAAAGAGGAAATTAAGATGATTGAGGAAACGAAAAAAATCCTAAACGACCAAGAAATTAAAATTACAGCGACAACGGCACGCGTGCCTGTAAAATACGGACACTGCGTTTCCATGAATTTAGAATTTGAAAAAGAGTTTGAGTTAGACGACGTTTATCGCTTATTAGAACAAGTGCCTAATCTTGTCGTACACGGCAAAGAAAATCACTTAGATTATCCCCTTCCAATTGATGTAGCGGGGCATGATGAAGTTCACGTTGGAAGAATTCGTCGTGACTTTAGTGTAGATTCTGGTTTAAATTTATGGGTCGTTGCCGATAACATAAGAAAAGGTGCTGCAACTAATGCGGTTCAAATTGCCGAATCTTTACTGACATTTATGTAGGAGGGATGTTCTAATGTTTAGAGGATCAGGTGTGGCACTCGTGACACCATTTAAAACGGATGGTAGTGTAGACTACGATCGGTTACAGGAGTTATTAGAGTGGCATATTCAAAATCAAACAGATGCCATTATTATTTGTGGAACGACGGGCGAGTCTGCAACGATGAGTGATGAAGAACGTCGTTCGGTTATTAAATTTACGGTGGATGTTGTTGCCAAGCGTGTGAAGGTCATTGCCGGAACAGGGAGTAATAATGCAGCGTATGCTCTTGAGTTAAGTCAATATTGTGAATCGATCGGTGTGGATGGATTACTCGTCGTGACCCCTTATTATAATAAGGCGACAGATCTTGGACTGAGACGTTATTATGAAATGATTGCGAATGCGGTAAATATACCGATTATTTTGTATAATGTTCCTGGTCGAACAGGAGTTAACTTAAAGCCATGTGTCGTTAAAGAATTAGCGTTAATTCCTAATATTATAGGAATTAAAGAAGCGAGTGGAGATATCGCACAGGTAGCCGAAATTGCTCGCTTATGTGGAAATGATTTTCTCATCTACAGTGGAAATGATGATATGATTGTTCCTATTCTTTCACTGGGTGGACAAGGAGTTATTTCGGTATTAGCGAATATCTTACCTCAACAAACGCATGATTTAGTTGAAGCATACTTAACGGGTGATGTTTTAAAATCACGCCAGTTACAGTTAGAGATGAATGGATTGGTTCATGCGCTCTTTATTGAGGTCAATCCAATTCCAGTTAAGACAGCTATGAATTTAATGGGAATGAATGTGGGTGGACTTCGTCTCCCACTAACAGAAATGACAGCAGAACATGTAGAAAAATTAAAAGAAGAAATGATGAAGCAACAATTATTGTAAGAGGTGAATGTAGATGTTAAAAGTTGGTTTAAGTGGTTGTAATGGAACGATGGGGCGTATTTTAAATGAGTTATTGCAAGAGGATCAACACACGACCGTTGTGTTTGGAATCGATTTAGATCCGACGCGATTTGAAAATGAATATCCTGTTTTTAAAACTCCGAAGGAAGTGACAGTGCCATGTGATGTGGTGATTGATTTTTCAAAACCAGAGAATATTGATGCATTGATTGATTATTGTCTATTAAACCGTGTACCGGCCGTCATTGCAACAACAGGTCTTACGGAGGAACAGGAGTCAAAGATTGTAGAGGCGTCTCATCAAATTCCAATTTTCCGTTCAGGGAATACGTCTTTAGGTGTTAATGTATTGCTTGATTTGGTAAAGACGGCAACACGCTTATTAAATGACCAATTTGATATTGAGGTTATTGAGAAACATCATAATAAAAAGGTGGATGCTCCGAGTGGAACGGCGTTTATGATTGCAAGTTCAATTAATGAGGAGCTTCATAATTCAATGGAATACCATTATGGTCGCCAAGGAAACCATACGAAACGAGAAGAAAAAGAGATTGGAATTCATTCGGTTCGTGGTGGAACCATTCCAGGAGAGCATACGGTTATTTTTGCAGGTCCAGATGAAATGATTGAGATTAAGCATACAGCATTATCGAAAAAGATTTTTGCACAGCAGGCGATTAGAGCAGCTGAGTTTGTGACACAACGTGAGCCTAAGTTATATAATATGCATGATGTGATGAATGCAAATTAGGGGAGGTTTTTGAATGAGTCAGGTGGGATTGTTAGATCCATATGAAATTGCACGTTATATTAAGGAAGCGAAAAAAAGTACGCCCGTTAAAGTGTATGTAAAAGGTGATTTAAAGGGTGTGGAGTTTCCCAATTGCCGCGTCTTTGGAGAAGGAGAATTTCTAGTTATTTTTGGTGAATATGAGGATGTTCAACCTGTTCTTATTCAAAATAAGGATCGTATCGCGTACTATGAAATGGAAAACGATCGTCGTAATTCGGCGGTTCCAATGCTCAACTTAAAAGAAGTTAAAGCGCGTATTGAACCGGGTGCTATTATTCGCGATAGGGTCAGTATTGGAGATAACGCCGTTATTATGATGGGAGCTGTTTTGAATATCGGGGCAGAGATTGGTGAAAATACGATGATTGATATGAATGCGGTTATTGGGGCACGCGGAACGATTGGAAAAAATGTTCATGTTGGAGCAGGTTCCGTGATTGCTGGTGTATTGGAACCACCTAGTAAAACTCCCGTTATTGTTGAAGATGGTGTAATGATTGGGGCCAATGCCGTTATTTTAGAAGGTGTTCGTGTAGGAGAAGGTGCGGTTGTTGCTGCAGGAGCTGTTGTGACAGAAGATGTGGCGCCTTATACGGTTGTAGCTGGAATGCCAGCGCGTGTTATTAAACAAAAAGACGAGCAAACGACGGCTAAAACTCAATTGGTAGAAGATTTACGTCAATAATTAAAAAAAGTAGTAAAGTAAAAATCTGGTATAGTACCTTCGGGGTAGACAAAAAAATAAAAGCGCGCCTATCTCATATGGTAGAATCGCTTTAAGGTCTACTAAGGAGGTACTTTTTCTTATACAATTCAAAAAGATTAATCGCCATTTTAACTATTCTAAGCTCTAAGGAGTTAAAACTTCGTGCCGTTAAACTTTATTTGAAGGGGGAGTCTTGTTCCCCTGTTTGTGAACCATTGAAATCTAAGATCCCAAACGAATTTTGTCTTCTTTTCACTATTTTACCCACTAAGGAACGGGGAGGAGTCATATTCTTCTGATCCTTAATTATTTAACTATTATTTTTCGTTATATTGTTGCAGGAAGGGGAATATGATAAAAAAAGAAGTTGTAAAGTACTCAGTTGAGAGTTGATGGGAGGGGATCCTTTGTTAAAATTTTGTAAGTATCAAGGAACGGGAAATGATTTTATTATTGTGAAACAGTCTGAGATAGATGGCGTTACGTATTCTTCGCTCGCTAAAAATGTGTGCGATCGACGATTCGGAATTGGCGCGGATGGGATGATAGTTGTTGCCCCCTCAACGGTTGCTGACATTCGAATGATTTTTTACAATGCTGATGGCAGTATAGCTACGATGTGTGGAAATGGAATTCGATGTTTTGCCAAATATGTGTATGATCATGGCCTGGTGGGGCAAACCTCTTTTTCGGTGGAGACATTGGCGGGCGTGCTGACGGTTGAACTCGTGTCTATGACGAATGAAGAAAGCAACGTTAGAGTCAATATGGGATGTCCATGTTATGTTCATCCGGCAGTTCCTAAGGTGACATCGGATGGAAAATTCATTAATCAAACCATTGAATTAGAGGGAGAACCTTACACGATAAGTAGCCTCTTTATTGGAACGATTCATACGGTTATGTTCGTTTCAGAAATTGATGAGAAGATGGCGACCCACTTAGGGGAGCTGATTGAAAATCATGCCATGTATCCACAAAAAACAAATGTGAACTTTTGTCGGGTGATTGATCCTCATCACATTGAGGTTTTAACATGGGAAAAAGGAGTGGGTCTTACGCTCGCCTGCGGAACTGGATCAGCAGCCTGTGCTGTGTTAAGCAGGCAACTGTACCAGTGTGATCAATCCATCACCGTTTCTATCAAAGGAGGAACTCTTCTGATGGAACAAGAGGAAGATGGGGTATATATGACAGGGCCGGCTCGTTTGATATGTACGGGGCAATATGTTTATGGGGAGTCGCCACAAGGGGAGTAAGACCTCGACAGCTTCTAAAAATAAGAAAAACCTTCTAGGGGATAGAAGGTTTTTATATATATGAAACTAGTAGGGGGAACTAGTATTGAGTAAGCTAGCCACGTATAGGGGCAAGGATTAAAATAATTTATCAAAATTCAGGGGCACGTTAGCTGAACTTTGAAGCTTCGGGGAACATTATTTTAATCGGATTTAATGACTAGCTTCAATAGTAATATATGAAAATCTAACGATTTGGGAACGGTGATCTTATACTTTATAAAAAAATGGACGAATTATCGTCCATTTTTTTATAAGAAGAGTCCGACAACGCCAGCTGTCATAATATTAACGAGGGTGGCGATTAAAAGGGCCTTCACACCAAGTCGGGCAACTACAGGAACTTTATTTGGGGCGATTGCAGAATAACCACCCACAAGGATTCCAATGGATCCAATCCCGGCAAACCCACACAGTGCAACAGTCATCATCGCCTTTACATTTTCCGATAACTCACTAAATTGGGGTAAGGCAAAGGCAACAGCTTCATTGGTCACTAATTTTGTTGCGAGAATTTGAGAGACGAGCGAAACTTCTTCTTGAGAGACTCCCATTAAATAGGCAATTGGTGTAAAGAGAACACCTAAAATTGATTCAATTGATAAGTTCGGGGCAAACAAGGCGATAAAATTATTAATCATTCCAACAAGAGATAAAAACACGATAAGAGCGACGGTAATCCCAATGACACTTTTAAATCCTGTCATCGCATAGTTCATCATTGTTTCTATAACATTTACCCCTTTATCATTTTCTACATGAATGACAACCTCACGATCATATTCAGTCGGCATGAAAATTTGCGTAAGAACGAATGTTGAAAGAACAGTCAGAGGCATAGAAATTAAAATCCATGTCATTGAAGCGCCATAAGAGGCGTAAAGTCCAACAACAGATACACTAATGGATGTCATTCCACCGACAAGTGTTGCAAAGATGACGTTATCTTTTGCCTGAGGAAGATAGGATTTAGTGACGAATAGAGATTCTGTTTGACCTAAAAACATATTGGCTATTCCGTTTGTTGCAACTAACGTATCGACTTTTAAAAAACGGGCTAAACATTTACTTACGATAGAAATAAAGCGTTGTAATAGATTAAGGTGAAATAAAATCCCCATTAATGCTGAAATGAAAACGATAGGTAATAAGGAGTTAAGAAAGAACACAAACTGATCACTGATTCCACCAAAGACAAAGTCAATTCCTATTTTTGATTGATCTAATATCCAGCTAACGCCTACTGAAAGCCATTCTACCCCAATCCAAATAGGGGTTTTAATAAGAAAGAAGGCAAGAATAAATTGGCCTAAAAACGCCAACCCTACAGATTTCCATTGAATTTTTTCCCGGTTATTTGATGCGAGATAAGTGACGAGAACAATGAGCGCGGTTCCCAAGAGGGCAAATATCTTTGTCATAATAAAAAAACCTCCATACTATTATTTTAATAATTATTTTCGCGTATTGCGATTCGCTCTTCAATTAAGATGGTAAAAGTTGAAGAATTTTGTTGTTTCCTTTTAAACTGATTCCATTTTATCAGAAAGAATCGGTCCATTCTAGAGTTATCGTGAGACATTAATCGTTCATCGTATAAAAAAACCTCCTATCAGGATTGTTGCTTTTCCTTGAGATGAATCAAATAGGAGAAAAAAACTCTCCAGACGGGAAGTTTTGTTGGGGAAGATTTCCCCTTAAAAACCGAAAAATAATGACAGTTTTTCGACTTTTATCCCTGTTTCATATGGAATAAAGCGAGGAAATGAGTCATAGAATGATATAAAATGTAGAAAAGATAAATGAAGGTGTGTGATGTGATAAGATGGCAATGGATGAGTAGTAAAAGGGTGAGTGAAAGAAGAGGAGGGAACCATTGTGATTTTAAAAATTGTTATCTGTTTAATAGCTGGCCTTTTTGCGGGAGTAGGTACTGGGTTATCAGGGCTTAGTGCCGCGTCTGTGATTTCCCCGATGTTAATTAGTTTTTTAGGTGTTTCTGCCTATGAAGCAGTAGGGATTGCTTTAGCTTCAGACGTTTTAGCCAGCGCCGTATCCGCCTATACGTATGCTAAAAATAAAAATATTGATATAAAAAATGGCTTAGTTATGTTAGGGAGCGTCCTTGTATTTACCCTAATCGGAAGCTATGTTTCCAAATTAGTACCTAATCAAATCATGGGGAATTTTTCAATTTATATGATGTTATTAGTTGGAATTAAATTTATCGTGAAGCCTGTCCTAACTCCAAAGGAAGTGGCGGATGAAAAAACGGTTCGAACGAAAATCATCCAATCTCTTTTATGCGGAGGACTTATCGGGTTTATTTGCGGATTTATTGGTGCAGGTGGCGGAATGATGTTATTATTAATTTTAACAAGTGTTTTGCGATATGAGTTAAAAACCGCCATTGGGACGAGCGTTTTTATTATGACCTTCACTGCATTAACTGGAGGTGTTTCTCATTTTATTATTGGCGGAATGCCAGATTTAGTTATCTTATTTTTATGTATTCTTTTTACTTTATTGGGGGCGCGGTTATCCGCACAATTTGCCAATCGGGCGTCAGAGGTTGTTTTAAGCCGAACACTAGGCGCCATTCTTTCGATTCTTGGCCTTGTGATGATTGGAATGTCGTTTTTTAGTTAAATGAAAAAAAGGATAAATCCCGAAGGATTTATCCTTTTTTCACATACTCGGTTGCATCGTCGACCGAAACTTTAAAATATCCACTAGACGTGGTGTCACTAGGATTTTTATAAGGTTCCTTGTTAACGAATAGAGCAACTTTTTCAACATTATAGTTATAACCATAAGTGTTGACGAGCGACTCAATAAATTTAGGTTCAATTTTTGAATCTAAATCTGTTGATAAATCGAAGCTATCATTGAAATAAACATTTAAAATTCCTTTTTCTTCATCAAGCTTAGCTGATGTAACAAAGGTTTCATCGTTTACCGCAACAAAATCTTCATTTTTTTGATTATTTTTCAGAGCATTTGTTAAGGCGTTAATATAAGCGCCATCGACAAGTTCGACTGTTTTATCGACGTAAAACATTTTTTCTTTTTCTACATCATAATAGTAGAGTCGACTCGTCTTCTTTTGTGTTTGTGTTTTCTGCTTGGAGCCTGAATCAGAATCTGAATCAGATGCATCCGAAGCATCGTGATTAGTATTAGTGTTAGAATCGGTATCCGTGGTTTGCTGTTTAGAACTAGAATCAGGTTGATCAGCTTTATCGGCTTGATCTTTTTGACCTTCATTCACTGAAGACTCGTTATTCACTACGTCTGTCTTGTTCTCTTTAGAGTCTTTTTCGTTTAATGTTTGGCAACCAAACAAACTAAAAACCATAAAGAAGCAAGTCATGATAGCTACGATAAGTTTCTTCATAAGCTCCCTCCTAAATATTCGATTCGATAGTATTATAACAAGCTAGGATGTAAAAAAAGGAAGAAATGTGGCAGAGAATTAAAATTTTAATAAAAAATTTAAATTTTTGCATATTTTTTTATAAAAATGCATATATAAAGGGAATTTAAAGTAAGATGAAGCTCCTAAATTTTAGAATGAGGCTAGCTGTTATTTTTACAAAGATGAATGGAAGATGTATAGACAGGGGGTAATTTTGGGGATAATTTGAAAGAATAGTTTATTGTTAAGCAGTATAACTATAGATAAATGCTATTACATTAATTAGATTTATTTATTTTACCTATAGTAAATAAAGAGGTAAACTATTTAATAGCAATCCAAGGAGGTAGTGGTGAATGAAAAAAGAAATTAGACGTGTTGTATTAGTAGGAACAGGGTTTGTTGGAATGAGCTTTGCTTACTCATTGATTAACCAAGGTGGAACAGAGGAACTTGTTTTAATTGATGTTAATAAAGATAAAGCTGAAGGAGAAGCAATGGATTTAAGTCACGGGATTCCTTTCGGGCCCGAAAAAATTAATATTTGGGCAGGAACTTATGAAGATTGTAAAACGGCAGATGTTGTTGTTATTACAGCGGGAGTCAATCAACAACCAGGTGAGACACGTTTAGCTTTAGTAGAGCGTAACGCAAAAATTATGCGAGATGTTGTCAAAAATGTTATGGCATCAGGTTTTAACGGAATCTTATTAGTTGCAAGTAACCCAGTTGATGTTTTAACCTATATTGCTTGGCAAGAATCAGGATTACCAAAACACCGTGTAATTGGAACAGGGACTACATTAGACACTGCACGTTTACGTCATGAAATCGGGAAATATTTAAAAGTTGACCCACGTAACGTTCATGGATATATTGTCGGAGAACATGGGGATACTGAAACCCCATTATGGTCACATACAACTGTTGGTGTTAAACCTATTTTAGATATTGTAAAAGATCATCCAGAATTTACGAAAGAAGACTTAGACAAAATTTACGTTAATGTTCGTGATGCGGCTTATCATATCATCGATCGTAAACGTGCGACTTATTACGGAATCGGTATGTGTACGACGCGTTTAGTTAAAGCCATTTTAAATGATGAAAACTGTGTCTTACCAGTCTCAGCATATTTAGAGGGACAATATGGATTACATGATATCTTTACTGGAGTTCCAGCCATTATTAATCGTGATGGAGTTCGTGAGGTATTTGATTTAAATATTACAGAAGACGAGTTAAAACAATTAACAAAATCTGTTTCCATTTTAAAAGAAACGTTAGATACTGTGCGATAAAAAATTGTACCGTCTCTTTACGTGTATGACATTAAAAAAAAGTTGGTTCATCTTAAATTTAAAAAGGTTTTATTTGCGCCCAAACGAGGAATGTATATGAATATCAAATTAATTTGTATTGATATGGACGGAACATTGTTAATGGATCAGCAACGAGTTGCCCAGGTAGATCAAGAGGCAATTAAGTATGCTAATGATAAGGGCGTCCATGTAGCTATTACAACAGGACGGGTCTATAATTGTGCCAAGCTGTATGCTGAAACGATAGGATTAAAAACACCGATTATCGCCTCAAACGGGGCCTTTATAGGGGGAACAAACGGTGAACAAATTTACTGTAACCCACTAAATTTGTCGGATATTAAGCAGTTTATGGAATTAACGCAAGAGGAGGGACTACTCTCTTATTTAACTGCTAATTTCGGAATCATTTCAACCCTAGAACTTCCGGATACTAATATTTATAAAGTATTAAATCAAACGTTACCTGATCAACAGAAAATTCGGTTAGAGGTGATTTCTACGCTGGATGAATTAGCCCCATTCGACGGGGAAGTGTTAAAAGGCGTTTGTGTTGGCCAAAACGCGGATCAGTTAAGTCGAATTAAGGCAAAGCTTAAAGAAAGTTGCCCCCATTTAGAGGTGGTATCTTCCTGGAACAATAACTTTGAGGTAATGAGAAAAGGAAGCTCGAAAGGGGAAGCCGTAAAACAGTTAGCAGAATATTTAAAAGTTTCACCAGATCAGGTAATGTGTATTGGAGATAGCGAGAATGATTTATCTATGTTAAAAGTGGCAGGTATTGCGGTTGCTATGGGAAATGCGACACCGGAAGTGAAAGAAGTAGCAGATTATATAACTGCTGATAATAAAAATGGCGGGGTATCTCAGGCTATTTACGAATACATTAAATAAAAAAGGAATAGACCGATTATTCCTATTCTAGATAAAAGTTGTAGATAGGCGTTTAATTTTGCCTTATTTCTAATTTTAAATGAAGTATTAAGTTTAGAAAGGGAAGGATTAGCTATAATAAAGAAGGTAGCAAATCTTTAGAAATAAAGGCTTACACTATCATGTCTTTTCTTCCGTTATAGCATAGGTAGAAAACTTATAGACAACGTTGTCTATAAGTTTTCTTTTTGCTAAAAATAAAAGGTGTTGATTAAAAAAAGGAAGAATATCCATAATAAGTTAAAAGAATTGTTAACCTTAAGAATTCTTTTTAAAGGCAGATTTTCTGTATAGACTCCTTCTATTATTATCATAAAAGACTTGCCACTCCCTTCAGGTATGGCAGGTCTTTTATTCTTTATCCCCTTAAACTTTAATAAAAAGCTAATAACGATTATTTTTAATTAAGCGTCATAACGGGACTGTAGGCCAGCGGGACAAATAATGATATAGTAGAGGGTTTAGTTGTATTTTCATAGACAACAGTGATGTGATTGAATTAGAATAATTGAAACGAATAGAAATAGAGGTGCTTATGAATGAAGTTTTTTATGGTAGAAGGGACACTCCAACATATAGAACAAATGAATGAAAAGGTAATGATGGAACATAAGAGTTATACGCAAAAGGAAATGGACGCGGGAAATATTTTAATGGCAGGTCTTAAGGAGGATATGAGTGGCGGATTGTTTATAATGAGGTCCGATTCCTTAGCTTATGTACAAACCTATTTAGAAAATGAACCTTTTTATACATACGGGATTCAAACGTATCGCATTATTGAATTTTCACCCCATTTTTTAACTCAAAATTTAGCCCAATGGCTCGAAAAATAAAAAAAGGTAGGAGACTCTCGTGAGAGAAGTTCCTACCTTTTTCATTATTTAAGGTAATTAACGAAAACCTCTTTAACCATTTTAACAACACCTAATGTGCCGACACCTTCTTGGACATCCTCTACAACCATTGCAACTGATAATTTAGACGATCCTAAATCAGTTGCAACAAACCAACCATTTTCACTTCCAGTTTGTCCTTGAGTTGATTTGATTTCCGCCGTTCCCGTTTTTCCGGCTAATTGAACCCCATTTATTTTAGCAAGGTGGCCCGTTCCGTCAGCATCATTTACGACTGCTTGAAAATCGGCTTGTAGAATGGATAGATTCTGTTCTGAAATAATCGCATCCTTTAAAACTGTTGACTGATAATCTTCACTTAAAACAAGATGCGGGGACATAATGCTTCCATTGTTGGCAAGTGAGCTATACGCAAGTGCCATATTTAAAGTGGAAACTAAAATTTCGCCTTGTCCGTAGCCTGTATCTGCTAGTAAAATATCTCCCGTTAGTGATCCACTATTAGAAATCTGACTTTCCTTAATTGGGTAACCAATATTTAAATCGCTTCCGATGGTGAAATTATTAGCCCCCTGAATAAGAGCGTCGCTTCCCATAGCTAGGGCATTCATTGCAAAATAAATATTATCGGAATATTTAATCGCTTCTTTAAGGCTAATAGATGTTTGATCGTTAATGCGGTGAATATTATAATTTCCCCATGAACGATTAGGTTGCCAAGTAGAACCATTGATGGTTTTAACTTCGTTTGGATTTAATGTTCCATTTTCAAGCCCAGTTGCCGCTGTAATCAATTTAAATGTAGACCCAGGGGAATAGAGGCTAGCAAATCGGTTTTTCTCGTCTTCATAACCAATTGCCTCGCGTTGTTGTTGAACACTTTTTGTCATATAGGTTGTAAACCAGTTAGAGTTATAGGAAGGTGAACTTACAAGTGCTAAGACTTCCCCCGTTGTTGAATCAACTGCTGTCGATGATCCCTTTTGCCCTTTCATACTATCGTAGACAATTTGTTGAAGGTTAGAGTCGAGGGATAAGTGAATATCCTTCCCATTTTCAGGTTCCTTACTAATCAACGTGTCAACTTTTTCACCCTCACGCTCGATATAAATTTCATAACCGTTGATTCCACGTAAGGTTGTTTCATAGACTTGCTCAAGCCCAGATTTACCGATCATAGACTGAGCAGTATAAATACCCTCTGTATCTTTTGACAACTCTTCCTCATTAATGGGACGAATGTAACCGAGTAATCTTCCAAAGGCTTCGCTGTCTTTATAAATACGTCCATGTTTTGCCTGTTTAATAACGCCATCTAAATTTAAACTTTCTAGTATGACGAGTGCCTTCGCATCGGGGAGAAGATCAACCAGTGGAACAAAGTATTCCTTATTCGTATTTGCCTTTAATTTTTTTGTAATAGTTTCCTCACTAATATCGAGTAACTCAGAAATTTTAGCTATTTTTTCAGCTTCATTTTCTTGTTCGAATACGGCGGGGTGAATTCCAACGCTAATTAAGTCGCCATCAGTCGCTAAAGCTTCATTGTTTCGGTCGAGAATACTTCCGCGATTCGCAGTTTTCGTACTAATTCGTACTTTATCGCCGCGTTTCATCGTTGGAAAAATTAAACTTTCACTCCAAAGAATTTTTAACTCCTTATTTTCTTTAACAAATGGAAGTGCAAAATCCTTAAGCTTTAATGTTCCTGCGATAGTATCCATTGTTAAATTGAAAGGGATAATGTCATTTTTATGATCAATTTCTCCCATTTCAAATGTAAAATGTGTGGCTTTAATTCCAGAATAAATACTTTTGTATTTTGTTACAAATTCCTCTTCTGTTATTCTTTGTTTTGATTCTTCACTCAGTAGCTGATAAAGCGCGGCGTAATCTCCACCCGAAAGTGTTTCGGTAAAATTTTTAAAAAGCAGTTCATCAGCATTTGAGGAACAACCAGTTAAGATAACGATGCAGAGTAAAAGAACGGATAGAATTCTTTTCATTTGAAACCTCCTTTTGATGTTTAATGGTTATAAATTGACAACAGCTAAGTAGACTAGAAAGAATATAGTTCTTTTGTCAATTATACTCGATTTAGTGAATGAAGTATACGTTCCTCCTTTTGAGAAGAGGCGAAGGATTCACATTTTCTCATTTGTTATAAATTATTGAAATGGAGCGGGGATTATTCCGCTTTTATTTTCTTTTATTGTGGGATGACTTGAAAACGTTTAAACGAAAAAAACAAAATATATCAAAAGTTTGTATCATAGAATGAGGGAGTGTCCATAATGACCTTAGTAGCCTAGAAGTTAGGCTGACTTTTAAATCGTGGAGTGCTAAACATAAATAGACGAAGAAGAGATAGATAAAGTATTTGTCGTAGAAAAATAAACTTGATCTTTAGACCCAATGGCAGGGGTAATTTATTATGTGCGACGGTTTTATTAGGGCGCTTTAGATGAAAGATAGATATGTTGTAAGGTTTTTTTAGTTGGAGAGTTTATTTTGAGTTTATTTAAAGGTGGTAAAATCCAGGCTTAAAAGAGGAGGAGAGAAATGTTACAGTTAAAAAATATTGTTAAAGATTATATGATTGGTGATTCGACCCAAAAAGTGTTAAAAGGAGTATCCATTAATTTTAGAGCGAATGAATTTGTTTCTATTTTAGGACCAAGTGGTTCCGGGAAGACAACCCTCCTTAATATTATTGGGGGGCTTGATCAATATACAACCGGTGATTTAATTATTAATGGGGTATCAACACAAAAATATAAAGATTCAGATTGGGACCTTTATCGAAATAAGTCGATTGGTTTTGTTTTTCAAAGTTATAATTTAATTCCACATCAAACAGTATTGGCTAATGTTGAATTAGCGCTCACTCTTGCGGGGGTGTCTAAATCGGAACGAAGACGGCGTGCTACTGAGGTTTTAACTAAAGTAGGTTTGGCGGATCATTTACATAAGAAGCCGAATCAGATGTCAGGGGGACAAATGCAGCGGGTAGCTATTGCTCGGGCCTTAATTAATAACCCTGAAATTTTATTAGCCGATGAACCGACAGGTGCATTAGACACTGAAACGAGTGTTCAAATTATGGAATTATTAAAAGAAATCGCCCGCGATAAATTGGTTATCATGGTCACACATAATCCGGAATTAGCAGAACAGTATTCAACACGGATTATTCGGCTATTGGACGGAAGAATCCAAGATGATACGAGTCCATTAGAGATTGTGCAGACACCATCTTCGGAAAAGGAAGAAAAAGGTCGACATGTTTCAATGTCTTTTTTAACAGCCTTATCTTTAAGCTTTAACAACTTAAAAACTAAAAAAGGACGAACGATTTTAACGGCTTTTGCTGGGAGTATCGGAATTATTGGAATTGCAATGATTTTATCGCTCTCAAGTGGAATGCGGGAGTATATTAATCAAGTTCAAGAAGATACGTTATCATCATATCCCATTACGATTGCGCAACAGGGAATTGATTTACTCTCAACTCGCCAACAACATATCGATACTTTATTAAATATGAGTGGAGAAGAGGAGCATGAAACAGATAAAATTTATCAGGGTGGTTATGCAGCAGATATATTACAATTAGCATCGGTTAAACTTTCAGATAATAATTTAGCTCAGTTTAAATCGTTTTTAGAGAGCAAGGATGGACAGGTAATTAAAGATCAAACAAATGCGATTCAATATGGGTACGATCTAGATTTACAAATTTATAAATCTGATACACAGGATGGAATGATTAAAGTTAATCCTAGTCCACTACTTGAAACAGAGCAATCACAGATGATGAATGAAGAGTTAGGAAGTGCCGTGGGAATGTCATCGACGGGAATCTGGACCGAGATGATAGATAACCAAGAGTTACTTTTTGGGCAATATGATTTAATTGCAGGAGCTTGGCCTCAGAACTTTAATGAGGTGGTTGTGGTTGTCGATGACTCGAATGAAATTTCGGATATGACACTTTATGCGTTAGGATTAAAAGATGTTGAGGAATATAAAGAAATCCAAGCAGCGGTTGAAGAGGGAGTGGCGATTGATTATGACAAGTATCCAAAGCAATCGTATACCTATGATGACATTTTAAAGCAAGAATTCAAACTTGTCTTAAATTCTGATTATTATGAAAAAGTTGGAGATACCTGGGTCGATCGTACAGCGGATGAGACTTATCTTTCAACCTTAATCAGTGAAAAATCTATTCCAATTCAGGTGGTTGGAATCATTCGACCAAATAAAGAGGCAGTTGCAACAACCATTTCGGGAACTGTGGCCTATCGTCGTGATTTAATCGATTACGTGATTGAAAAGATCAATCAGAGTGAGATTGTCCAAGAACAAAAGGCAAATGCAACAATCAATGTATTCACAAATCAGCCGTTTGCCACAGGAGAATTTACAACACAGGAGGAGCTATTATCACAGTTAACAGACGAACAAAAAATGATGTTAGCTGCCCTTCCAGAGAGTGAGCAGGTTAATTATTTGAAAGCTTATGCAGATACATTATCAGCAAGTTATGATAATAATTTACAACTATTGGGTGCCCGTGATTTAAATAAGCCAGCGACGATTTCCCTATATTTAAAGGATTTTAGCTCGCGAGAGACTGTAACTCAAGCTATTGAACAATATAATGAGGACCAACAAAAGGCGGGGCATGATAGTAATACAATTGAATATACAGATATGGTCGGTCTTATGACTTCCTCTATGACCTCTATTATTGATATGATTACATATTTACTTATTGGGTTTGTGTCCATTTCATTGGTTGTTTCATCAATTATGATTGGGATTATTACGTATATTTCTGTTCTTGAACGAACAAAGGAGATTGGAATTTTAAGAAGTATGGGTGCCTCTAAGCGCGATATTTCACGTGTCTTCAACGCGGAGACGGTGATTGTTGGTTTTGCAGCTGGAATGATTGGAATCGGTGTAACGTATTTATTGAATATCCCGATTAATTCGATTATTTCTCATTTATCAGGTGTTAATAATCTAGCAGCTTTACCATTAGGTGGTGCCATTGTGTTAGTCGTTATTAGCGTTATCCTAACGATGATAGCAGGCTTAATTCCTTCGCGATTAGCGTCTAAAAAGGACCCGGTGATTGCACTTCGAGCAGAATAAGATTAAAAAAGATTGGTACGGGGAGATACTCCACGCCAATCTTTTTTGTTGATGATCTTTCGGTGTAGTGCTATGATAAAAGATACAAATCAAGTAAAATGATGACTTGTTTGATATAAATTAGGAGGTAATTTTTGATGAGTATTCGTCATTTACGTATTTTTATTACGGTCGCATCACTACAAAATATGAGTGCAGCAGCCGAACAACTTTTTATTACCCAACCGTCGGTTAGTCAGGCTATTAAAGAGTTAGAACAATATTATGGTGTAAGATTGTTCGAACGTTTGTCAAAAAAATTGTATCTCACGCAAAGTGGAGATGCCCTATTAAAGTACGCGACGCACCTTATTCAATCATTTGATGAAATGGAAACGATGATGAAAAATAAGTCGGATGTTATTTCTTTACGAATTGGTGCCTCTATTACTGTCGGGGGATCATTAATAAACCGTATTTTAAATGAGTTTAACGAGCAGCATCCGAAGATTAAAACACAGGTTATGATTCGTAATACAAGAAAGATTGAAAGACTTTTATTATCGAGTAAGTTAGATGTTGCCTTAGTTGAAGGAAAGGTATCGAGTAAAGATTTAATCTCTAAATCGGTCTATGAAGATCAATTAATTTTGGTTGTTGGAAAGCAACATCCTTTTTACGGATGTGATAAATTAAGCATCTACGATCTCCAAGGGCAAGATATTATTGCCCGCGAAGAGGGAAGTGGGACGAAGATTATTTTTGATAATATCTTAAAGGAATATCGAGTTGATGTTTTTGAAAGATGGAGTAGCTCCGATACATTATCTATAAAACAGGCAGCGATTCAATCACGGGGGATTGCAATTTTATCGAGTTTAGTTGTCGAAGAAGATTTAAAAAAAGGCACACTACATAAGATTGCCCTTGAAGAAGTTTCATTATCAAGAGAAATTTATGTTGTGTACCATAAAAATAAATTTTTATCAGATTCATTAAAGTATTTTTTAGACTGTCTGCATTAAAATAACGTTGGAAGTAAGTAAATAAGTGTCCCAATAAATCCCGAACCAAAAATAACTGGGATAGGTCCAACTTTGAATTTACGGATGGCCACTAATCCTACAACGAACAATAAGAATTCAACAATTCGAAAGTTTGATAATACAATATCTTGTTTTTCAGCTTGGAAAATCGCAAGTGTTAAAATTGATAATCCAGCTGATGAAATAAGGGCCACAACCGCTGGTCTTAAACTTGCTAAAATGGTTTGGACACCAGAAAAATTACGATATTTGTAGTAAAAATGAGCCAATGTTAAACAAATGATGAATGATGGAATAATAACACCAATTGTACAGATTAAAGCACCAGGTAATCCACTTAATTTTGTTCCAACAAAAGTTGCCGCATTAATTGAAATAGGTCCCGGTGTCATCTCTGCAATAGTTACGAGATCCGCAAATTCGGCTAATGTCATTAATTCACGAATATTAACAATTTGATTTTGAATAAGAGGAAGTGCGGCGTAGCCACCCCCAACGCTAAATAATCCAACTTGAATAAAACTTAAAAATAAACTCCAAATGATACTCATTGTTTTAGCCCTCCTTTACCACTTGCTGTTTTGATTTCACAATTTCCATAAATAAAGTAACAAAACCGATGCCTAGGCATAGGAAGATAACTGTCATAGCACTAATGCCAAAAACATATGTCATGATGAAAGTAATAAACATGAGCGATGTATAAAGAACACTTTTTGTTTTAATGATATTTTGTGCAAGTTTAATGACAACATCACAAATAACAGCGGCAACCCCAGCACGCATAACCATAAGGGCAGTCGCAATCACTGTACTTTCTCTAAATTGCTTATAAAATAAAGAGATGACCGAAATAATAAAAATAGGAGGAATTGATGTCCCTAAAATCGCGACTAATGATCCGATAATCCCTTGCATACGATAACCTAGAATAACTGATGCATTGATTGGGATAGGTCCTGGAGAAGATTGCGCAATAGCCGTAATATCAAGCATTTCACTTTCCTCTAACCATCCTAGTTCTTCTACAAATTTCTTTTTCATCAGAGAAACAATAACGAATCCACCCCCAAAAGTCGAAGCACTTAAAATAAAAGTGGACCTAAATAACTCCCATAAAATTTTTGAATCTAATTTTTTCTTTTCCATAACAGCGCTCCTTTTTAAAAAAACACTCACAGTGCAACAAATTACCTTAACATGAATATTTTACATGCTTTTTCATTATATAGTATGAATGCTAACAATAAATGTGATTCTTCCGCTATTTTGGTGAAAAGCCCTTTCTAGGAATAGAGCACTTTAATACGTAGAAGTTCAAAACTTGCTCGTCCATACATTTGGCGTTTAATCATTTTAATTCGGTTGACATTCCCTTCACAAATCGCATTAGTGTATGGATAAACTAATGCGTTACTGATCGATTGCTCATCACGTTTCATTCGAAGACAAAACTCACGCAGTAATTTAATCTCATGAGTAGCGTAACGTTCTAGCCATTGAGATAATTTGAATACTTGCCCCATCGTGACCAAATCTCTAAATACTTGGATGGCTGTATATAGTTCACTTAAGTCTGCATGAGCTTGAAAGAGTTCATTTAATAAATTTAATTCTGGTTGAGTTAAAGACGTTGGTTTTCGCCAAATGAATGAGGTGAGTTGAAACTTCGTTGCTTTCAATAATTTACTAGATTTTTTTGATATTTTTTCTGTTGCCTTCTCACTTGTTTTTACGGGGAGATTTGCTTTAATTTCTTGAACTTTTCGACGAGTTGAAGAAGCTCCTCCTTTAAACCCTTGGTGGATGAGTTGTTCATGAATCCAACGAGCAGTTTTTCCCTCCTGACACCATTGTGTGATTTGATTTAAATAGGGGACAAATTGATTAACACGGGGCTTTCGTATTTGCTTGGGAGGTTCAGATAACTGAATATACTTCGCTACGGTTGTCCGACTTAACTTAAGTTGTCTGGCTGTTTGACGAATAGAGCCTACTTGTTGGTAGACCTTTTGAATCTCCAAAATGAGTGCCCATTTTGCTTGTTCCTTTTCAGATAATGATTCATGACTGGATATTGAGTTCACGTTAGTAATCGTTATATCTGTCGCTGGATCTGTTTTTTTAGTGATTGAAGATTCAGGCATGATAAACCATCCTTTAGGAAAACGAGAACTAATGGTTTCTTTAACAACCGTTAATAGGTTTTTAAGAAAGTGCCACTTGTCGGCAACCTGAATAATGTTAGGATTCGTTAAATGAATGGCTTTAGTATAAGTTGTTGCACGATCACGTGTCACTAATTCAACTGAGGGATGTTTTTCCAACCATTCTTTAAACGCTTGAGTCGAACGAGAGGCCAGAATTTCAACCGGACGATGCGTTTCTAAATCACAAATAACCGTTCCAAAGTCGACCCCTCGACGAAAAGAAAAGTCATCAACCCCAATATGGGTTAATGACTGATTTTTTATATCTTTTTCAGTAGAATCGATACGTCGTAATAAATCTAATAGTGCATCTCCACTTCGTTTATATCCAAGTTTAAAAAGAAAGCGTGATAAAGCTTCCGCACTCATCGATAATGATAATTGAAGAAAAACCTCTTCAAGACGAATGGTTAAACGCCGATAGGCATTTAAAAAGCCAGTAAATCTTTCAGTAAAAATTTGACGTTTACAGTTAGGATTTAAACAAAAAAACTTTTTAGCTTGTATCCTTAATTGAACAGGTTTATTAAGGATAGACGCATCTAATGGTTTTCTAAGATACGTACTGTGTACCTGGTGACTTTTCATCCCACATAAGGGACAGTGGTTAAATTTTGATTCAGATTTTAAACAAATCAAGATTATATGCTCATTATTTTCAATGGATTGAATCATAAGATTTTCAGGGAAAAAGACATTAAGATTCATGATGATATACCTCTCTACGATGTCTTTTCATTATATCAGGTAAAGCGTTTTATCACCAAAAGTCAGGAAGAACCACTATTTTTTGAGCACGTGGTACACTTTTTTATTGACATTTATAATATAGGAAATAAGTATATTTTATCAAACACATAGGTAAATACCTATACATCGTAAAGAGTCTTAATATAATAAGGATAAAAAAAAGTCATCGAAAGATGACTTTTTTAATGAGTGTAGGGGGAAAGACCCTAGTTTTGATTTTCGATACTAATAATATCTCGAATATCTTCAATATCTAGGGCATCTGCAATCCTCTCAATATGATTAAAATTAATGTTTTTTCTCTTTTGATTAGCTAGTTCACTCAAAGCAGCATGACGGATATCAGTTAGTCGAGATAACTCTCTTAATGATAAACCTTCTTGCTGAAGTAGTTCATTAAGATTCACAATAACTTTTTTAGACATTTATGAAGTACCTACCTTTGAAAAGAATTGCTCCCTCAAGAAAAATATCATATAATGTAAAATGACGTGGTACGCGTAAACGTACCGAAGGGGGAAATAGGGAATGATTTTAGTAAACTACTAAAAGATAAGTACTAAATTGTCGATAATATCATGTTTTTCTAGGTATTTTGTCGATATTTGATGGATAATTGAAGAGGGAAGATATCACTAATTTTAAGAAATAAATTAGGCCCATACTAGTATGAATAATAATGGATTATCTCATTGATAGTAATTATTGGGAAAAGGAATAAGGCGCTTTTTTGATCGCCGGGGAGGATCAAAAAGGAAGTGAATGTTTAGTATTGTTATCTAAACGCTTCTCTTTAAAATGTACTGTAAAATTTTATTCTCAGACAAAAATCACTAAAATTTAATTAAAAATTTAAAAAGTAGATATCAGGTACGCAATCAAATTAACTAGAAAGCATGGATTATTTATCGAAATTTCGACGCGTAACCGGTTATAATATGAAAAAAATATCGACAAATTCAGGCATTTTGGATGAATTTTAGTTTATTTATTCTTATCTATCTAAGAAGAGGAAAAGTGTTAAAGCCCTTGATTTAAAGGCTTTTTTTGTTGATTTATCTCCCTTTAATAACTCTAATATTGGAATTATTTGTGGAATTTTACAAGGAAAAACTGCAATGATAATTTTGGATAAAAACTTTATGATTGAGAGAGTCTATTGAAGGAGGTGAATCATGAAAGGTAAGGCACAGGACTATAACGGAATCTATAGTGACATGGTAGAGGTATTAGGCGAGGAAATGACTCATAAGATTTATCAGTATTATAGGGGACAACAGGTGTCTTTCCCAATGAGATTATATAGTAAAACATACACCGAGAAGTATTTAAAACAACATTATAATGGAAAGAATTTAAGAGATTTAGCGAGAACATTAGGGTATTCTGAACGTTGGATTAAGCAATTAATTGATCAGTTTGGAATCGAATCGAAAGAGACCTAATGTCCGTTTAATATAGAACTTAGTAATAAGATAGGGTGATATGTGTGGAGGAGTTGCGATTAGGAAAAGCCTTAAGAGAGTTATACAATCAGGCTGCGCAGGCACAAGATCGCGTTATTATGTTATATTTATTTGGGGTTAAACACGGAAAGATGATTGTAGAGAAGCAATTATCCCTTAGTTATATTTTATGTTATGCGCAATTGCCGGAGTCGTATAGGAGTGAGATTGAAAAAGGGATTAAATTGGGTCAATACGTGAAAGCCATAGAGAGATAAAAGCTAAATCTAAATTTATGATGAACCGTTCAACCTATATGAATCTCAAAGGCTCATTGCTAGATTCGCCCTTAAGAGAATATCGTTTGAAAAAGATTTTTACAAATCTTAATTGCTCAAAACAATGAGTTGATAACAGGGTGATTAAAACAGAGGTAGAGTGAATACTCGTCGAATACTACTCTTTTTTTATGCTCACGTCTAGGAAGGTAGGAGAAGAAATAGCTCCGAGTTATAAGTTTTTAACAAAAAAAATAACCTAATTTCCCAAGTGGATTAGGTTATTTTTTTGTTTATTTATATAATAATCGGATAAATTATAGTAAAAATGTCCACAATTAATTAAAGATACGGTAGATTTGTATGAAAACATTCCAAAGGGGTCAACCGATTAAAATTTATGCTATAATAAATAAACTAAAAGACAACTGGATGGGAGGATGTTCATCCATTTTTCGTTGAGTGTAAAGTAGACTTTTAGAAATAGGGGGATTTTATGAAGAAAAGTTTTGTATCAGTCCTTTTTATTCCAATATTGGTGCTTAGTTATTTTGGTTTTTTTTCAGGGGAAAATTTTAATCATTCATTAAAAAGGGAACAATTAGACCTTCCCTTTATTATTAATTATGTCGATGAGCAAGGGGGAGACCAGTTTCAATTAAATTGGCAGGAGCTTATCGCTTTAATTGCCGTCGATGATACGAAAGACTTATCGCAAATTTCCGCTACAGATTTAGAAGAGGTAGGTTCTTATTTTATTCAAGATGGCGTTTTACAATCTTTTGAGCAAGTTTTAGACTCAAGGGCATATAGCGAAACTGAAAGGGAGAAAGCCTATGAACATTTAAATATGCTTGCCGATTATGGGTATGTTCCTCATAAATTAAAATCAGATTCATTTGAAATGATGTTTATTAACTCTTTAAAGGAAGGTGCCATTGAAAACTATCGACTTTATGGAATATTACCGTCGATTACAATTGCGCAAGCTATTTTAGAATCTAACTTTGGCCAATCAGAATTATCTTTACAAGCTAATAACTTGTTTGGAATTAAAGTTGGAGTTAACTGGGATGGCGAGGCGATCACGGTTGCAACAACAGAGGGGTATAATACTGAAGTGATGGATACTTTTCGAAGTTATGGATCATTCAAAGAATCTCTTATTGACCATGGCGAATTTTTAGTTAACAATCCAAGATATAAAAATCACGGTGTCTTCGAGGCTAAAACCTATCGCTCCCAAGCACAGGCTTTAGAGGATGCTGGGTATAGTACGGTCATGGATGAACAGGGAAATAAAATATACGCCCAAAGAATTGGTGAATTAATTCGGCAATATAATTTGCAGTTAATTGATCATTCGTTACATGTAAGTGAGAGCTAAAAAACATAAGACACCTTGTCAAATCGGCAGGTGTCTTATGTATTAAAAAGTGTAAAAATAAAAGTGGACACATTTATGGTCCACTTTTATTGTGAGGATGACTATTCTTTAATGAAATCTTATTTGTTTGGGTTTTCAAATGATGGAGGTGTTGGATTTGGCGATTCATGTTTAGGCCCTGGACTTGATAAGTCAAAGTAGAGTTTAGAATCTTCAGTTACCCCAAAGTCACGATTAGAACCCGTATTTTTTACTTTATTGAGGGCCTCACGGAAGAGAGCATTATGGGCTTCTTCACGATTGAGTAGAAAGTCGATCGTCTCTCTTACATATTTATCATCAATTTGACGGTATAAATATTCATAAACAACTTTTGCTCGTTGTTCAGATGCGATGTTTGAGAGAAGGTCAGCTACTAAATCACCGGTAACATTGACATAAGTTGCTGTCCAAGGAAATCCTGATGAGTTAACCAGTTCTGGATTTAGTCCATGCACAACATGTGCTTCTACTTCACCCGCAACTGCTGCTTGGTAATTTAAATCATGACCATTTAATAGGTTAATCGTTTGAGCAACAATTTCCATATGGCTTAATTCTTCAGCAGCGATGTCTAAAAAGAGGTCTTTAATCTCAGAGTCTTTAATGCGAAAGCTTTGTGACATATATTGTAATGCTGCTTTTAACTCTCCATTTTCACCACCTAATTGTTCTTGTAATAGGATGGCATATTGTGGGTTTGGACGTTCAACCCGAACAGGGTGCAAATATTATTTTTCATGTTTAAACATAGAGGAACCTCCTGATAGTAATTTCAACCTTAGAGTGGACATTTTTTCTTTCCCTATACCCTTTTTTAAAAAAGAGCAGACGTTAGTGGATAGGTAATGGTAAAATAGAGACATCTAGTCAGCATAGATTTTAAATCGTTATATTTAATAAGAGTAAGATTAAAATAATTATGAAGATAGGAGTTTTGTAAACGAATGAGCCCATTAGAACAAAAGCTACAACAAGAAGTGATAAAAAATTGTCAACATATTGAAACGGTGTACGGTTGTAAAATGACGCGTCTTGTTCAAACGATTGAACGATTCGGCATTGTTAAAACAGCACGCGAAATTTTTCGAAAGCGCCGAACTTCTGACAACTTTAATCGTCTCGTCGAACTTGGACAAATGAAGTTAACGATGGAAGCAGTCATTGTGAAGGGAGAGTATGCCCAGTTATTTACCGACGAAGAAGTCAATTTATGTTATGAATTATTATGTGAGAATGGATATTACTAGAAAAATAGGGGGAAGGTCATGAAGAAAAAAATCGGGTTTTTACTTGCAATGATAATGCTTGCTGGGTGTCAGTCGCCAAAAGATCAGAAGATTGAGGAGCAACCAGTTGAAGAGGTGTCAAAGAAAAGAGAAGAAATAACGACAAATTTAACAAATCAGGAATTAACCCATCTTAATGAATATTTAAGTGAGTTAAGTCAGGCGGGTTTTTTATCGTATGATAGCCAATCTCCAGATCAGACCCAGCTATTAGATTTAGGTTTTATGCTCTATGCGTTTGAAGGAAAAATTCCTGATAGAGTAGAGGTTGACGGTGCGTCTTACAACCCATTTCCGTATGAGGAATTTAACAAAAAATTGAATTTTTATTTTGATTGTCAGTTAGAGAAGGAAGGAAATGATGAGTGGTTATTTCAAGAGGATACATTTTATCATCCCTTACTTGAAACCGGATTTTCAAAAAATAAAGTGACCCAAGTTGACCGAGTATATGATAATGGGGACGGAAGCCTTTTAGTAGAGGGAACCCTATATCGTTTCAAGTCAAGTATGGAAGAAGATCTTTATTCTCAATATGTTCAACCTAAATCAACGTGGACATCTTCAATGGATGCTCAACTTATCGGAAATGTGACGGTGACATTTGTTCAATCAGAAAAGCTATTACATGATGTGATTGATCAGTATCAAGCGAATTATTTTGAGGGGATAGAAGAAGAGGCTTCTGATGAGAGTCAAGAAGTGAATGCAGATCGTGCCGAATATGAAGAGCCTCAGACTGAAACATTAGAGGAGGAAGATCATTTAGAAATCCCAGATGAACGAACCTATTCTCCGACTGACTATATCCCGGCTTATCAAACAGATATTTTTGATTATGAGCAACAACCTATTCTAACAGCAGGGGTGGTTGATTATATTATGGAAGGAGACGGCGCATCCGAAAGTTATACAGCCATTTTAAATATTGTTCCATATAGCAACGATTACCCGTATACTATTTCTTTAACCGTTTCGAATAAATTCCCACAATTACAGGTGGGCGATCGATTAGAGGTCTACATCGTACCTGAGGTTCGAGATATTGAAGAATCAGAGGGCGTTATTATGGCTGAGTTACAATATTTTAGATATTTAAGTGAAGAAGAGTTAGCCTCTAGATTTTAAATGACGGAGAACCAAATTTCTAATATGAAATTTGGTTCTTTTTTGTTAAAAAAAGGTAAACTCAAAATGGCTGCCGACGGAATTTGACGGAGATTATAGGTATAATAAGCGTAGCATCAAGCAAGATGGGGGGAAACTGGGATGAAAAAGTTAATTTGTTTAATCATAGGGACTCTTTTGTTATCGGGGTGTCAACCCGTGTTAAAAGGAATCGAGGAGGTAGTGGATTCAAAAATAAAAACTTCGCCAAAAACGGAGATAACCGAAGAAAAACCGGAGATAACTGAAGAAAAACCAACGATACTTGAAGAGAAAAAAGAGATAACTGATCGGTTAACTAATGAGGATTTTTATCGTGCTAATCATTATTTTAGTAGATTAAATGAGACAGGGATGAGCACCTATCAAGAGGGGGTAACGACCCATGAAGAATTGTTAAATCTAGCGTATTGGTTATATGTTGGGGGGGGGGGAAGTCAATCATGAGCTATTGAATGAGACGTATTACGATGTTATTCCTTATGATAATTTTAATGAACAAATTAGTCTTTATTTTGACCATGAGTTGGAGAAAAAGGGAAGTGCGACATGGGGATTTCAGGAAGATAATTATTATCAACCCGCACTAGAATGTGGATTTTTATCCTCAAATTTTACTCAAGTGGATCGCGTGTTTGAAATCGAGGAGGATCGCTTTTTAGTCGAAGGAACGATTTATCGTTTTGATCCTGCAATGGTCGATTATTCCTACTTTGAATACCTTCAACCTAAATCAACGTGGCAGCCTGCAATGGATAGTGAGTTGATTGGAAATATGGTCGCCGTTTTAAAACCAGTTGCTCAAGGGGAGCGTTTGGTGATAGAATCGTATGAGACCAATTACTTTGCTCCTGAATATAGCGATGTTGTGTCGGATGTGGAATAGGATGAAGTTACTATCCCATAAGCAATGAGATGTTTGTGTTGTGTGAAGGTATAAAAAGATGGGACCCTTATTAAATAGAAAAATAAGTAAATCGTGACCGCAGTCAAACTGCTTTTCAATCAGTTCTTAAAAAGGATGAACCTTAACTTTAATCTAGAACCTATGTCAAGGACATTTTAAAAAAACATGAGCTAAGCTACATTTAAAAGATGACTTCTATAACCTACAGGAGTCATCTTTTTTAAATTCCATTGGTAACGTGCTGTATTATGATACATCATATATCGTTTAACTTCGCGCTTTACCTCATCTAATGTTTGGCATTCTTTAATAGGAGCCTCATCTTTGAAGTGACCAAAGAAGGATTCTTGGGGTGCATTATCCCAACAGTTTCCTTTTCGAGACATGGACTGACCTAATCCCTTTTTCTTTAATAGAGCTTGGAAGCTTGGACTTGTATAATGTACTCCTTGATCCGAGTGGCTAAAAGCTTCTGGATGAAGTGGGATTCGTTTATTCCTAAATAGTTTTTCAATCGTTTCAATCACCAATGACATCCGTAAACTATCCGAAACATGATAAGATAAAATTTCATTGGTAGAGGCATCTAAAATAGTTGATAGATAGGCTACTTTGCCGGTTCCATAATATAAATAAGTAATATCAGTGAGTAAGACTTTACCTGGAGTTTCTTGTCTAAATTCTCGATTTAAAAGATTAAGAACAACGCGATGTTCTTCTGTTGCCTTTCTTAGTTTCAAATAAGGGTTACGTCGACGATGGGGACAGGTAATTCCGTATTTTTTCATGATGCCTCTAATTCGTTTAAGGCTATAAACAATCCCCATTTCACCTTCTAATGTCATTTTAATTTGAAGAGATCCCTTTTTATATCCACGACGATTAAAAATGTTCAAAATAAGATCCCTAACCATTAAATCAACTTCTTCACGCTTCAGTCGATTCTGTTTTGCATCATCACTAAAATATCGATAATAGCCTGAGCGTGAGACGTTTAAGACATCACAAAAATAGCCGATGACACCTTTTAAGTTAAAGTGTTCAATGACTTGTTTAATTAACTCATACTTCTGTGAGGGAGTTAGGGATTTGGCTAGTTTAGTAACCCCCTCTCCATCAAATACACCTTTTTTAGTAGTTCATTCTCAGCTTCTAATAATTTAATTTTAGCTTCAAGTTTAGCTGTCTGTTCTTGAGCTGTTAATTCCCTATTTAAACGACGTCCCGAGTTCATTTGACGCGTATCTTTTAATCCAACTAATCCTGATTTTTTATAAGCTAATTTCCAACGAGAAGCAGCAGCTTCAATTCGTTTCATTCCAATCATTTCAACATTAAATCCTGCTTGTTCAAAAACCATACGGGGAGTTTTTCCCTCATCCAGTTGTAGAACTAATAAACGTTTAAATTCATCCTGATAAGTAATTGCTTTTTCTGATACCTTTTTAACATAAGGATTTTTATTTAAGATTTTGATTTCTTTCTCTGTAAACTTCTTTTGACTCATTCTCTTCACCATTCTTCTATCAAGTTATCTTTTTTCTATTATAAAACAAAAGAACCTATAAGCTCACACTTTTTTCAAGTGTCTATCTTATAGGTTCTAGTTTACTTAACAGGTCATCCTTTTTCTTTGAACAAATAATTTTTAACTATTTTTTTGTACCGACAAATTGTGTCGGTATTGCTTAGTATAATGGTAGGAGATGAAGAATTACTTCCGATGTAGATGATAAGAGAATTTTTTTAGTAGTGGGTGATAATGATATGTATGATAAAAATACACGAATTTTATATATGCTAGAACGGTTATTAGAAAAGAGTGAAGTCTCAAAGGAAGAAATTCAAGAAATGTTTAGGATTGATAGTCGGACGTTTGAACGGGATATTGCAACATTACGTACTTATTTTAGTCATCGAATGGGGTCGATGGGGGACCAATACATTGAATATGACTATCAAAAAAAGAAGTATTACTTAAAAAATCCCGTTAATCAACCGCTAGATGCCAAGCAAGTGTTAGTTTTGATTAAACTCTTACTTGGTACACGTTCGTTAGCTGTTGAAGAACTTGACCAGATGATTGACTCCCTTTGTACGTTGTTAGACATGAATGATAAAAAAAGAATCCAAAATTTTATTAGTAATGAACGGCTTCATTTTACGCCGCTTAAACATGAACAACAATTAATGGATCGCATATGGGACTTTAGTCAATTAATTGATAGTTCTCATAAAATGATCATGGAATATAAAAAGGCGAATCATACGATATCGACTTATACAGTTGCCCCAGTTGGACTCCTGTTCTGTGATTTTTATTTCTATGTGGTGTGTTATGTGACCGACAGAGAAATCCCATATCCGATTTCCTTCCGTGTCGATCGAATTTTATCGTATCAAGTGTTGAAAGAAACATTTAAAATTCCGTATGCTCACCGATTTGAATCCGGTGATTTTCGTAACAAAATTAACATGATGTATCAGGGGGAGTTGATTAAGTTTACGTTTAAATTTACGGGTCATTCCGTTGAAGCAGTGCTTGATAAATTTCCTATCTCACGAGTGATTGAAGAGGGCGACGGATACTGTATTATTGAGGCAATGGCTTATGAACAAGGACTACTCATGTGGATCTTTAGTCAAGGGGATTGGATCCACCTATTATCTCCACAAGATTTAATTGAAAAAGCAAAGGCACGTTTAAACCGCATGCAGCGTTACTATGAACCATTAGAAGCTTAAAAAGGGTGAGTCTATCCGTTTGAGATAGGCTCACCCTTCTTTTATAGATGAGAGGTTCACAACTGATGAATGAGTTGAGGTGATTAACATAGATCATGTTGAGTCATTAACTCCCTGTAATCGTTCCTCCATTTGGATGAAGAATTTGTCCGGTCATATAACTTGAATCATCGCTTGCTAAGAAGACGTAAGATTCAGCTACTTCGAACGGTTGACCTGCCCGATTCATCGGAACTTTTGGTGTTTTTGTTCCGAATGTTTCAATGTGCTCCGCTGACCAAGAGGCAGGTTGGAGAGGGGTCCAAATAGGTCCAGGGGCGACTCCATTCACACGAATGCCACGATCGACTAAGGAACTAGAAAGCGATCGAGTGAACGCAACAATAGCCCCTTTAGTAGCACTATAATCGATCAATTGTTTTTCTCCCTCGTAAGCGGTGACGGAAGTCGTATTAATAATTGTACTTCCCGATTTTAGATGAGGAAGCGCAGCTTGGACAAGATAGAAAAAAGAATATATATTTGTCTTAAAAGTTAAATCTAATTGTTCGGCACTTATATCAAGAATACTATCGGCAGTATATTGGACGGCGTGATTATTAACAAGGATATCAAGTTTTTGAAAATGTTTCAGTGTCTTTTCGACGGCTTCTTTTGTGTGGTCGATGTCAGTTAAATCGCCCGAAATTAAGATACATTCCTGACCTAGTTCTAAAATATGTTGCTTTGTCTCCTTTGCGTCGATTTCTTCGTTTAAATAGGCAATGGCCACGTTGGCCCCTTCGCGTGCAAAGGCATAGGCAACTGCCCGGCCAATACCGGAATCTCCTCCTGTAATCAGGGCAACTTTGCCTTTCAATCGCCCACTTCCTTTAATATATGGATTTTCTGAGATGGGACGAGGGTTCATCAAATATTCCATCCCCGGTTGCTGATCCTGATGTTGCAAAGGAAACGCAACCTCAATCTCTTCACAGTTTTCAACAGTTCCAAGCTTTTTATAAACGGGATACATAGGACACCTCCTTAGTTTCTCTGTATTCCATGCATAACGTCATAGGATACGAGAGGTGACGATGAGGATGCAAATCTTCTTAAAAGTAAAACATTTCTCGTCATTAATATATATGAAAAAAGCGTGATATTTATGATTTTAGTGGGGATTTTGGAAAAAATGACACGACCCTTTTGTTATAATAGCGGGAAAGAGACATATATTTGAGATGAAATGATAAATAGGGGGAGAATAACATGAAGGGCATGAATCAATTTGCAAAGACCCACTCGCATGCACTTACGCTGCTAAAAGGGTCAATGGAGAAGAAGAAAGCCAATTTTTATGTTGAAAAAGGGTATCCTTCTTTAAACCATTTTTTAGATCAAAAACATCGGACACTATTTTATGGAGAGATTGAGATGGGGGTTAAAAAAATAAAGGGGAACATTCAACATCACGTTCATTGTTTTTTACGTGAAATCCATCCTCTTTTACTCAAGCTCTTACTAAAGATGAATAATTACGTGTTAATGAACGATGGGAACCCTAAATTTAGAATTATTCACCAACATCTCAAATTAGTGATTACACTTATCACGAAGCAACTCAACTAATACCGAAAACACGATTTGCCTAGATAAAAGGGGAGTTTTAAAAAATTTAATTAAAAATAATTGATGTCGAATGCACAAGAGTCTGATACACTAGAAAGAAGAAAATATTCTGATTTAGATTCGATGAGTGGCTTTCGTGAATGTGGGTACCTTGGAAGTCAGGAGAAAATGGTACAACCGGCTAAATTAGTAGTTGGAGGATAAGATGATTAATAAAGTTTTGGGCAGTAATTTTACGACGAAGAAAATCTTAGCAACAGAAACATTAGGTGAATCATCTCATCTGAGGAAAAGTATTTTGGATTATTTCGGGTTACGATTTATACTTTTAGGTGGATTAGTGATGCCGCATCAGTCTGTTTTGGCAACACCTACAACGAATCAGTTGGAGTTTAGTGAGTATCAACGACAGATGGAGGCTTCAGTGATTGGACTAGTCTTCATTTTAATGGCGGTGGCAACCTTTTTTTCTCATCGTCTCTTAGCGGTTTGGGAAAAGCGAAAACAAAAGTATCGATTTATCCATAAGTTAGCTCATGATGAATTTATTCTTTATTACCAACCGATCGTTAATCCAGATCAACATAAAGTGATGGCATGTGAGGCGTTATTAAGGATGAAAGACAACGATAACATTTTATCACCGTTTCATTTTCTAGAGACGGTTGAGGAACTTGGATTAATGGAACGCATCACGCTGTGGGTTTTACAACGGGTGATTCAAGATTATCCAGAAATTAAAGCGCATAATCAACATCTTGATGACGAATTTTATATTTCTTTAAATGTTTCCTTTAAAGAGCTAGCTAGCCCTTCATTTATTGAACAGGTAAAGGAGATTTTAGCTCATGTGGATTTAACTGAAATTAAACTTTGTTTTGAGATTATCGAAAAGTATCACCTTGAGAATCAAAGCTTGACGAATCAGGTGATTCGTGAATTAAGATCGCTTGGGGTTAAAGTGGCGATCGATGATTTCGGTGTCGAGTATGCGAATTTAGATATGCTCGATAAAATTGATTATGACATTATTAAGCTAGATAAACATTTTATCGATGAAATCCAAACCTCTTTTATTCGCCAGGCATCCGTCTTATTTATAGGAAAAGTGATTGAATATTATCAAAAAAGAATGGTGATGGAAGGGTTAGAGTATCCTAAACAACTCGAAGTTTTGCAAGAATTATATCCAGGTGTTGTCTATATTCAAGGTTATTTGTATTCACCGCCGATTAGCTTAGAAGAATTCAAAGTATTTACGCTTAAATCGGTAGAGTGAGCAAGTTAAATGTTTAGTCGAATCAATGAGGAATAGAGGGAATGATGCTCAAAGCATTTAAAAAGAGGTGTCCGAACTAGGGCACCTCTTTTTATGACGGGTTGGATACTTTTAAGTAACCATTAATTTAAGCTATGAGGCCTGTTTTAGGAAGAGGACAGGTATTCTTATTTTAGTACACACTGTTTTGTTTGTTTAACTTTTTGCGAAACAATGTTTTATTAACGCGTGACAACGTAACATTGTTATGTTATATTAAAAGTAGAGTGTAACACTGTCGATAGGGAAAGGTGTTGAGAAAAATGCGTCGTAACGATTGTTTATCTATTAGTGGAAAAGAGCAGGTGTTAGGTGGAAGTTATAAAGAGGTCCGTCTTTCGGGATATGGATCTATTCAAGGAGCGTTGACTGCTGAGCTTTTGAAAGTAAGTGGGCTAGGAATGTTTGATGAAGGTGTAACTGTGTCACAATTAGAAGTAAGTGGCCAAGCAACGTTCAATCATCACCTAGAGGTACATGAGGCAAAGGTAAGTGGTTTGTTAACAGCGAAGAAGAACGTCAGTTGTCAGGAAAAGTTTGTAGTAAGTGGGAAGGTAAAAGGTGAGAGTCGGATGAATATCCGTGAGTTAACAATTTCTGGCCTTTTGACTGCCTTACAGGAACTTGAAGTTGGGATATTAAAGCTTTCAGGAAAATTAAGTGCGAACAGTTTAAAGGTAGAAAACGCAGAGATATCTGGGATGGTAACGATAACAGGGGAACTGTGTGCACATGTGTTAGAGATTCGAGGAATGATGACGGCCGATTCGGTTGAATCCGAAGTCTTAAAAGTGAAAGGACGGATGGATTGTAAGGGCATGATTAATTCAGAAAAGGTTGAGATTTCATCAACGTCTGGATCTTCATTTAATGAACTCGGAGCGAGCGACGTTAAAATTTGTGAGTTAGAACCGAAACATGGATTACTATCACGATTTTCAACACTGTGTCATTTATTTTCAGGCACAACCGTCGTCAAAGGGAACTTAATTGAAGCGGATTCTGTTTATGTTGAAAATGCGAGAATAAAAAAAATCCGTGGTCAGGATATCGTGATTGGACCGCACTGTGAAATTGAGGCGATTGAATACGGTGGGACGTTAGTGGTTGATTCAACCTCAACAGTAAAACAAGCAACGATGCAGGAGGAGAAGCGATGTTTAATTTAGAGATAAACGGAATAGGTCAAAGTGGTGGAGGAACATTTGGCGATGTGAGTATTGAAGGGATCGGTCGTTTCACCGGACCTATTAAATGTCAGCAGTTTACGGTCTCAGGTGTTGGTTTTTCAAAAGAGGTTGAGTGTGAGCAGCAGCTCGTCATTGAAGGAACCTTAAAGTCTAAATCTCTTAAAGCGAAAGAGATTCATGTTTCTGGATTATGTAAAGTAGTAGGTGAGATGAAGGCACTTACTTTAAATGTGTTTGGCTATTTACATGTCGATCAATCCCTTAAGTTCGAACAGGCCGTGATTGAAGGGAAAGCCAAATTAAAAGAATCACTTGAGGCGAATCATTTAGAGCTCTTGTTTGTTGAGGATTCTTTTTTTGAGGTCATCACGGCAACCACTATTCGGATAACACGCTCATTAGAAAGTACACGGTTATCACAAAATAAGTGGTTTTCTCTTAAAAAGCGAACGGGGTTAATAAGTGGTGAATTAATCGAGGGAGAGGACATTCATTTAGAATATGCACAAGTCAAACAGGTTTACGGCGATCGTGTGTTTGTAGGGCCGGGATGTCACATCGATACGATTGAGTATAAAGAACAATTAGAAATTGCCCCTGGTTCAGTTGTTAAAACCATTAAACAAATTTAGAAAGGAGAACCGGAAATGGCCAGAAAAATAATGATTTATGGGGATGGATCCGTTTCGGGTGGAGAAGTGTCGAAGGTACGCGTGTTTGGTGACGGAACGATTCAGACTGACGTTGTAGCTGATTCCATTAAAGTTTACGGCACGGCAATATTTAATGGAAAGGTGGAAGCAGAAGAAATTAAAATTTTAGGTGAGGCACTGTTTAATGGACAGGTGAAAGCGAAGAAAATGAGTGTTTATGGGACTGCTACCTTTGAACAGGAGGTCACCATGAACCGATTAAGTGTTTATGGAATGGTTCAATTATCGAAAGATGCGGTTATTGAGAAGCTAAAAAATATGGGCTATATTCAAATAAATGAGCGCTTAAAAGGGCGAAAAATAAAAAGTTACGGAAGTATAACTGGAAGGGGCCGATTACAGACGGAAACGCTATTATCTAAAGGGGTATTACAACTTGAAGGTGATATTGAAGGAGAGGAGTTAATCTTCAAAGGTGGTGTGTGTCAGGCTGCACTCGTAAATGGTGAAAATGTTGTGATAGAAGTTGCTACTATTTGTCAGTGTCACAGTATTGGGGCTACGAATTTAACCATCAAAAAAGCCGCCTTTAAATCTAATCAACGGGCCCTTATGGTCGCAGAAGAAATTGAGGGTGACCAGTTAAATTTAAGATGTATTCGAGCGAAGGTCGTCCGCGGAGATGTGATTAAACTAGGGGATCATTCTACGATTGACCGGTTAGAATATCGGACGCTAGTAGCCAGTCCATCCAAAACCATTTCGGTTTCACAATCTGTTAGAAGTTAGGTGATAAAAGTGGAAACAGCATTAATCTCAAAAAAAGAGTTATTACAGACGATGAATATCTCATATGGACAACTTTATCGATGGAAGCGTAAAAAACTTATTCCGGAGGAATGGTTTATTAAAAAGTCCGTTTCAACTGGGCAGGAAACCTTTTTTCCCCGTGAACAGGTGCTCGAGAGAATCAGTAAGATTATCGAGTTAAAGGACCAAGTCTCGCTTGATGAATTGTCCGATGTCTTTTCACCAAAAGATGAAGAAATTTCTCTAGAACTAGAACGATTACTTGATAAACAGATTATTACGTTGCAGGGGGTGGCATTGTTTGAACGAATGTTAGAGGGGAGCGCCGATCTATCAGACTTGAAACAGGTGTTAATGGTGAAGATTGTCGATCACCAAGTCGTTAGCGGGAATCTTACGTTTGATGAGGGGAAGTTGCTTTGGCAATTTTTAGATAAGCATTATCAACGCTTAAATAGGGAAGAGTCCTGTCTATTGTTGATTCGCCATTTAGGATTACCCTTTGTGGTAGGGGCTTTAAATCGAGAGATGGTCATCATTGATGAAGGTGACAAAGTTGTTTTAGAGGTTGAGTTATTAAAAGAGATTGGGAAAATAAAATTAGCCTTATTGGGTTAAATGAATGGATTGAAAAAGGGAAAGAATAGAATTAAAATAGGGGGATTTGTCGATACTAGGATTGATTTTCATCGAAGGCGCCTGTTGATGAGGTGACCATTTGACACTAGTTTTTTTCTCGTATCCTTTTCAAAAGAACAATCACTGGTTTGAATCGGGTGGTCCAAGCCTCGTTCATCACGATGCGTTGAGGCGGTAGTTTGGCGAGTATCAATCCGTGTGCTAGGGTGATTTCCTAAGTTACACGAACACAATTAGAAATTATTCCTCCTAGATAAAATCTTTTTCGCCCTATATGTAGAAAGAAGGAATTTTGTTGAAAAGGTTATCTGTTATTAAAAATAGTATAAAAATGATTTTTATTTTCTTAATCGGTTTAGTTCTTTCGTTTCTGTTTGATTATCTTGGATTTAATGAGGCGAATATTATTCTTGTTTTTACCTTATCTGTTTTATTGACAGCGCAATTTACCGATTTTTTTATCTATAGTTTTATTTCTTCCCTGATCGTCGTGCCCTGTTTTAATTTCTTTTTTATTGAACCACGGTATTCGTTTAATGTTTATGATGCGGATTACCTCATTACTTTTTTCATTATGTTGATGGTGACCCTTATGGCCAGTATACTTACCAATCGTATTAAACGGATTGCAGCGGTGGCAAAGGTAAGAGAAAATCGAATGAAATTTTTATATGAAAGTAATAAACACTTATTACTCGTTCAGGGTCAGGAACCAATTGTAAATGAAAGCGTGAAAAATTTAGCTCGTATTTTAAAAAGAGATGTGGCGATTTCTCGATGTGATGAAAATCATCAATTATTACCGCTTCAAAATTATAGTTATTCATTGAAAGAAGAGGCTTCCTTGTTTTTAAAGAGTCTCTCTACCGAAGAAATGGCAAAGGTAATTTCCTCCGATCATGATGGGTTAGATCCAAACTTACAAATTTACTACTATCCGATTCTGGGAAAAAATGATACACTCGGTGTGATTGCGATTTCACTTATAAATAAGGATAAACTTGATGAAAATGAAATGACATTACTTCAATCCTTGTCAACTCAAATCGCTTTTGCTCTTGAAAGAGAACGATTATACGAGCAACATAAACAGGCTAATTTAGAGGCCGAACGCGAGCGCCTAAGAGGAAACTTACTTCGTTCAATTTCACACGATTTAAAAACACCGCTGACGAGTATTTTAGGGTCTACTTCAACTCTTATTCAAAACAATCACATCATTACCGAGGAAATTCGCTTAGAGTTGTTAAATAATATTTATGATGAGACCACTTGGCTTCAACGGTCGATTGAAAATATTTTAAGTATGACAAAGATTGACGAGGGAAGATTAGAATTAGATAAACATCCGGAATTATTAGAGGAATTGATTACCGAGGCAGTTACACGAATTCAACGCTTCCATCCGCAGGTTAAGATTGTGGTCGATATTGAAGAAGAGATGGTTTTCCTAAATGTTGATGCCGTATTAATTGAAACGGTTCTTGTCAACTTACTCGATAATGCCGTCCATTTTTCAAAAGAGAATCAAGTTATTACTGTTAGAGCTTACCCAGTTGGAAAGGATGTCTGTTTTCAAGTAATTGATGAAGGAAGGGGAATTTCAGAAGAAGATTTACCGTTTATTTTTGATCGATTTTATACAAAAGGGCAAGGGGGAGTATCGCATAAAAAAGGAATTGGCTTAGGTCTTACGATTTGTAAATCAATTGTGCAAGCCCATCATGGGACAATAACGGTCTTTAATAATGTGCTTAATGGATGTACGTTTGAATTTTTGATTCCAATGGATTATGAGAATGGGGCACTATCGAGCGTAGAAGGATAAAATCTTTACACTTTCTTTATGCTAGGAATAAGTTATTTAATACAATCTTTATACCAGATGTGATAAACTAAAGGTAAAAACATAAAGAGGTTCGTCATTTAAGTCGGAGCTAACGATTTGAATATCGATCGTATGAATAAGCCCTTAAGGTTTAGTTTTGGAAAGTGGACGTTAGGATGAGGCGTTAGAATAAAATAAAGAGATTGGTGTCGAATAAGTCCCCCTCGTATGAATTTAAGGGGAGAAGACGAGCTCTAATCGATGATTAAGAATGGAAGTGATGATGATGGAGATTAAGCCGTTGATTTTAATCGTAGAAGATGATAAATCAATTGCTAAGTTTGTGAAGGTGTCGATGGAGGCACAGGGATATAAATGTATTGAAACAACAACGGGTCAAGGCGCATTGGCCTTAGTCTTTTCAAGTAATCCTGATGTCATCATTTTAGATTTAGGACTACCGGATATGGATGGGCTTGAAATTATTGAAAAGATTCGTCCGCTCACTCATGCGAAGATTATTGTCGTTTCGGCACATGGACATGAACGAATTAAAGTTGAAGCATTAGATACAGGGGCAGATGATTATTTAACAGAGCCGTTTAATGTTTCAGAATTATTAGCCCGTGTTCGTGTTGCTTTACGCCAATTAAAACAAGTTCACGCATTAGGTCAGATGGCTCAAATGCATGAGGAAGCCACTTCTTTTAAAGTGGGAGATTTGTTAATCGACTTTGATAAACGCAAAGTGGTGATTCGTGAGGAAGAGGTCCATTTAACCCCGATTGAATTTAAACTGATTGAATTAATGGCGAAGCATGCTGGCCGCGTATTAACTCATCGATTTATGATTCATGAGATATGGGGTGGCTATGGCGAGAATGAAACACAGTCTTTACGCGTATTCATGGCAAATATCAGAAGAAAAATTGAACTAGAGCCGACGCATCCGCGCTATATCATTACGGAAGTTGGGGTTGGTTATCGTTTAGTGGATGAATAAAAAGGAGTTATCACTTTGAGTTGATAGCTCCTTTTTTGCGTTAAATAACAGGAAATATCTTTATGAGACTCTTATACGAGAGGCAGTTATCTTAATACAATCTTTATACTAATTTTGTTAAACTAGGAGATGCCATTAGTTAAGACGAGGTGAAGATGATGGGGCAACTAATTAGTGAGACTCACTTTGAAGAGTGTATCTCAAATTCGATTAAGTATTTAAAAAGTTATCAATATCCCCAAGCGCTTGCAATGATTCATGAGGCGATGGTAGTCAATGATACATCTGCAACGGTATATAACTTATTAGGGATCTATTATGAAATGAAAGGTGAGTATTCTCATGCACGCAAACTTTATCTGGCGTCGAGCTCGCTGGATGCTTCATTTTTACCAGCGATGAATAACCTCAATCGTTTGGTGTCTTATTCAAACGAAAGAACATTAGAAGTGATTGATTTTGGATAAAAGTTGATGGGAACAAAATAGAGTATTTATTTAAATCTGAAAGGATGTTTGTGAGATGAATTCGAAAAAAAAGAATTATATAATTATTGCGGGTTGTAGCCAGTTTGGGGCAACGATCGCCGCTGCTTTTTCCCAACAGGGATGTAATGTTGTTGTTATTGATTCAAACGCTGCTTCTTTTCGTAAACTTCATTGCGGATTTAGTGGATATAAACTAGTAAAAGACGCAACGGATATTAATGCGTTAATCCAGGCAGGAATTGAACAAGCCTCATTAGTCGTTGCTGCAACGGAAGATGACAATGCTAATATTATGATTGCTCGAATTGCAAAGGAGATTTTTCATGTCGAAGACGTTGTCTCACGACTATATGATGTAGATAAACAGGTGTTGTATCAAGATTTAGAAGTTAAAATAATTCGTCCTACTCGATTAACTATGCAGGAGTTTGATAAATTGATGACGCGACGTGAAGGAGGAAATTTCTAATGAAGGTTTTAATTGTTGGAGGACGCGGGAAAGCCGATTTCTTAATGAATTCATTACTTGATAAAAAAAATAGCGTGACGTTAATACACGATGATGAGGAATATTGTAGACAATTAGCCCGTAAATACGACACGACGATTATTTGTGGGGATGGAACAAAACGTTATATATTAGAAGAAGCCGAGATTGAAAATCAAGATATCGTCATTGCATTAACACCGAAAGATTGTGCGAATTTTGTCATTTGTCAATTAGCGAAGAAAGTTTATGGGATAAAGAGAGCTTTTGCGACCGTCAACAATCCTAAAAATGTTGACGTGTTTAAAAAATTAGGGATTGATTCGGCGATTAGTGCGACTTACGTGGTGTCAAATATGATTGAACAACTTGCGACGATTAATGATTTATCTCATTTAACGGTGATGGAATCGGGCCATATTCATTTAATGGAGTTGCTGGTGAAGGAGCAGGATCCAATTGTAAATCAACAGATTAAAGACATTGATATTTCTGAAGAAATGATTATTAGTTGCATCATTCGAAATAATCAGGCCCTAATTCCAAAAGGAGATACATTTATTTTATCGGGTGATAAACTTATCATTTTATCAACAAGCACTCAACCTCAATCATTTATCGGACAGTTAGTAGGTGATTCCTATGAAACGCGTTAAACAAAAATATTTAGTCATGGCTTATTTATCACGCTTTATGATGATTATTGGCCTCATTTTATTCATTCCTTTATTGGTGCTCCCCTTTTATCCGCAAGAGGTGATTTATTGCAAGGATTTCATTATTCCTGCCCTTATCGCTATCTTATTAGGAGGGGGATTAACGAAGGTACTTCCTTTTGAGCGATCACAACGACTCTCGGTGGGGGATGATGCGGTAATTGTGGTAGGGGCTTGGATCCTCGCGATTATATTTTCGGCCATGCCATTTGTTTTCTCTCATCAATTAAATGTAACACAAGCCATTTTTGAATCGGTAAGTGGTTGGACGACGACGGGATTATCGGTTGTTAATACGGAACAAACGGCGCACATTTTTTTAATTCATCGAAGTGTTACTCAATTTTTTGGAGGGGTAGGAATCGTTCTAGTGTTACTGTCGGCCCTTTCAAGTACATTTGGATTGCAACTTTATCAATCAGAGGGGCATAATGACTATTTGCTTCCTAACTTGATTAAATCTTCACGCCTTATTTTAGGAATTTATTTTGGCTATATTATTATTGGCGTGCTACTCTACACCTTATTTGGGATGCCGTTATTTGACGCGATTAACCATTCAATTGGTGCCCTTTCTACAGGTGGTTTCTCCGTTAAAACATTAAGCATTGAGGCCTATGATTCTGTGGCAATCGAGGTGATTACCATTGTTCTGATGTTATTAGGAACAACGAATTTTGCTGCCCATCTTCTGCTGCTTAGGGGAAGATTAAAATCGTTTTTTAAACTAGGTGAAATTAAGTTTATGGCGCTTTTGATTGGAATTGGGGTGGCACTTTTGACAGTTTCATTAGCCGGAACGGTATTGGGGTCATTAGGTGACTCGTTCCGAGTGGCTATTTTCCAAGTTATTTCAGCGTTGTCTACAACGGGATATGCGACAACAAGTTACACAACATTCACTTCGTCCGCATTGTTTATCATGATTGTTTTGATGATTATCGGGGGAGGAGCCGGTTCAACATCAGGTGGGATTAAGCTCTATCGTTTCCTTTTATTAGTCAAACAGAGTATTTGGAACGTGTATCTTCAATTTAAACCTGAACATTTTATTAAGGAACCCTTTGTATTAAAGCCCGAGGGAAAAGTTTATTTAACGAATGATGACTTCAAAGAGGCTTCAAATTATGCTTTTATTTATATGGTCTTGTTAGGGATTGGGACGTTTATATTTTTAGTGATGGGTTATCCTCTTCAGGAGTCGTTATTTGAGTTTGCGTCATCATTAGGAACGGTCGGTCTTTCGATTGGAATAACTGCTCCTGATCTTCATCCACTTTTATTGTGGACGGAAATAGTGGGGATGCTGTTTGGGCGCTTAGAAATTTGGGTTATCTTTATTTCACTGATTAAAATTTGTACGAGACGTAAAAGAGGTCGCAACTAAGAAAACAACCCTTGTTGTTAATCTGATTCAAAAGCATCGCGATTCTTTTTAACACAACATAAAAATTTAGTAGGAGGCATTCTAGCTATTGTAGGATGCCTTTTTTTATTGATATCAATAAAAATGATTGTATCCTTGGTCGAATGAACCTATATTTCATCATAAAAGATGGGATGCTGTTGATGGAAGGCGGTGTTTTGGTTGAATAATTAAGTTTTAAAATGAAAATAATTCTCATAAATAAATAGCGACAATGAAAATAATTTTAAAAAATAGTTGATTAATGAGTTGAAAGCGGTTAAGATATGAGTATAAAGAAAATAATTTTCAAAAAAGAGGTGAGGGGAATATGTTTAAGCAACTACAAAAGATAGGAAAGTCCTTTATGTTACCGATTGCCATTCTTCCGGCAGCGGGGTTATTATTAGGGATTGGTGGGGCATTATCGAATCCTAATACCGTGATGGCCTTTCCTATGTTAGATATTTCTTGGTTACAAGGAATATTTCAAATTATGTCTTCAGCGGGAAACGTCATCTTTAGTCATTTAGCATTAATCATGTGTATTGGATTAGCGGTGGGGCTCGCGAAAAAGGATAAGGGGACGGCGGCCTTGGCGGGGGCCGTTTCATTCCTTGTGATGAATGCCGCTATCTCTGGAATGATTACCGCGTTTAATCCGAGTGTTGAGTCAATTGATACAGGGGTTGTGGGGGCCATTGTTATTGGATCGGTGGTTGCCGCATTACATAATCGGTATCATAATATCCAACTTCCATCGGTGCTAGGGTTTTTCGGTGGATCACGATTTGTTCCGATTGTTTCGTCGTTTACGGCCATTTTTATAGGGGCAATCTTTTTTCTCATTTGGCCGACCTTCCAGCAAGGATTAGTTTCTATTGGAAACATCATTGCTAATTTTGGTCCACTCGGAACATTCCTTTATGGATTTTTACTCCGATTAACGGGATCTATTGGATTGCATCACATGGTTTACCCACTATTTTGGTATACTGAATTAGGAGGGGTTACGGAAGTTGCAGGTCAGGTGATTGTCGGAGCGCAAAATATCTTTTTTGCTGAACTTGCTGATCCTAACCATGCTGGGTTATTTAGTGATGGGACACGATTTTTTGCAGGACGATATGCGACGATGATGTTTGGATTACCGGCTGCTTGTTTAGCGATGTACCATTGTGTGCCTAATCATAAGAGAAAGGCGATTGCTGGAATGTTCTTAGGGGCGGCAGTGACCTCATTTGTAACAGGGATTACAGAACCCATTGAATTTATGTTCTTATTTGTGGCGCCATGGCTATACGTGATTCATGCGTTATTTGACGGATTATCATTTTTGATCGCCGATATTTTAAACATCTCCGTTGGAAATACTTTTTCGGGAGGATTAATTGACTTTCTGTTATTCGGTGTTTTACAAGGGAATGAGAAAACAAATTGGATTTACATTTTAATTGTCGGTGCCTTTTGGTTTGGGTTATATTACATTACCTTTAGATTTTTAATTACCAAATTTAATGTTCCGACGCCGGGGCGTGAAGAGGACGAGGAAGTAGTAGCAACAGCTGTTGTTCATGACTCTTTAAATGAAACGGCTGTACAAATTTTAGAAGCCTTAGGTGGGAAAGAAAATATTGATGACGTAGATGCTTGTATCACAAGGCTGCGAGTAGCCGTTAAAGATGTGAATAAAGTAGATAAAAATAAGATTAAAGCACTAGGAGCAGCCGCTGTATTAGAGGTTAAAGGAGGCATTCAAGCTATTTTTGGTGCTAAGGCAGACCCATTAAAACAAAAAATTAATGATTTAATGGGAGCAGAGTGACGAAAAAAAGGGAGTGACAATTATGGAAAGAGGTTTAATCGTATCATGTCAAGCGTTACCAAATGAACCACTACATAGTTCATTTATTATGGGAAAAATGGCACGCGCTGCAAAGGAAGGAGGGGCCATAGGGATTCGTGCAAATACCGTTTCTGATATTAAAGCGATTCAATCTGAGGTCAACCTTCCGATTATCGGCATAATTAAACAAGACTATGAACAGTTGGTTCCCTACATCACACCCACGATGAAGGAAGTTGATGCATTGGCTCAGTTAAATATTGAGATTATTGCGATGGACGCAACGATGAGTCAAGATGAGTCATTGATAAAAGCAGCGCTAACAAAATATCCTCATCAAAAGTTTATGGCGGATATTTCAACAGTGGAGGAAGGATTACGAGCAGAAAAGTTAGGATTTCACTACATTGGAACGACGTTAGTGGGTTATACAGAGCATTCAAAACAGCTAAATAATTTTGAAGTATTGGCTGAATTGATTGCCACTTGCCAAGTTCCTATTGTTGCGGAAGGAAATTTTGATACTCCTGAAAAGGCACGACGGGCACTTGAAATGGGAGCTCATTGTGTTGTTGTCGGGGGAGCTATTACGCGCCCTCAATTAATTACAAAGAGGTTTAATGAAGAGATGTTAAAGGCTTTATAAGGTGAAGAGGTGAAGCGGTCTAGTTAAACCTCTCCTCATGTCTAATGAGTTATTTTGGTTATAACCCATTAAAAAGACCCCACTTATGAAGATAAATTTGAGGGATAGAGGTGTGAGAATGAAGGCAATTAAGAATGGGAAAATCATAACGCCCCAAGGTATTCTTGAAAATCAGGTGCTTGTATTTGACGAAGTGATCAGATCGATTCAAGTGGAGGTTCCCGAAGATTGTGAAGTCATCGATGCCCGTGGCATGTATGTGTCTCCAGGATTAATTGATGTACACGTGCATGGAAGTTGTGGTGCCGATACGATGGATCAATCGGTTGAGGCCATCGAGACCATTAGTCAAGGAATTGCTCAAAATGGGGTGACGGCTTTCTTACCGACAACGATGACCATGAGCCAAGAAGATATTTATGGAGCTTTAACCGTTATTCGGGAATGTATGAGACGGCCATTAGTTGGGGCTAAAGTTTTGGGTGCCCATATGGAGGGACCGTTCATTAATGAGTCGTATAAGGGGGCGCAGTCGAGTCAATATATCGTAAAACCGAATTTTTCATTTATAGAACCATATACCGATGTTATTAAATTGGTTTCCTATGCACCAGAATTGGATGAAAGTTACGCGTTTACCAAGGCGGTGAAGGAAAGAACAGAGATAACCTTATCTATTGGCCATACGAATGCCACCTATCAACAAGCTAAAGAGGCCTTTGCCTGCGGATGTAGTCATGTCACTCACCTATTTAATGCAATGACGCCACTTAATCATCGGGAGCCTGGCGTGGTTGGGGCTGCATTAAGTAGTGATGTTTTTACAGAATTAATTGCGGATACGATCCATATTCATAAAGATTTATTCCCGTTTGTGTTGGCGAATAAGGGAAAAGAGAAAATTGTGTTGATCACAGATAGTATGCGCGCCGGATGTATGAAAGATGGAACGTACGATTTAGGTGGGCAAGCCGTGTTTGTTAAAGATGGGGCCGCTCGACTTGCTAGTGGAAATTTAGCTGGAAGTGTGTTGACCTTAAATAAGGCCGTCTATAATTTTTATAAGCATACAGATATCACGTTGTGGGAGGCGATTCATATGGCCTCTTTAAATCCAGCGACATCCATCGGTATTCATCATCAAAAGGGAAGTCTGGATGTATCAAAAGATGCAGACATTGTCGTTTTTGATGAGGAACTCAATTGTTATTTATCGTTTGTTGAAGGTCGCGAAGTAGTTAATAAATTTTGAAAGAGAGTTTGGTGAGGGAAATGAGAATTTTAGTTTGTAAAGACTATGATGAGATGAGTCAAAAGGCGGCTCAAATGATTTCTAGTCAAGTCATGTTAAAACCTGATTGTGTTTTAGGTCTTGCAACCGGTAGTACACCAATTGGGATGTATAAAAAACTTGTTCAAATGTATCAAGAGAAGATGATTGATTTATCGGAGGTAACAACATTTAATTTAGATGAATATTTAGGATTATCAAAAGATAATGAGCAAAGCTATCATTACTTTATGCAGAATCATTTATTTGATCATGTCAATGTTAAACCGAGAAGGATTCATATTCCTAACGGTAATACTGAAAATGTCGATGACGAATGTAATTTTTATGATCAACTCATTGCAAAATCAAATGGTATTGATATTCAAGTGCTAGGGATTGGAAATAATGCTCATATTGGTTTTAACGAACCACAAATTAGTTTTGAGAAGGGAACGCACGTCGTTGAACTCGATGATTCAACTCGAGAGGCTAATGCTCGATTTTTTGAAACACTTGATGAAGTTCCTAAGCAGGCTATTACGATGGGGACAGGAACCATTCTAAAAAGTCGTAAAATAATGTTGCTTGCATCAGGTAGAGCCAAAGCAAAGGCAATCTACGATACGGTACATGGTCATGTCTCACCGGAGGTCCCTTCTTCTATTTTACAGTTTCATCCGGATACAGTTCTCATTTTGGATGAAGAGGCTGCGAGTCTTTTATCGGAAAAGGATTATAAACGTCTTTAATCAAAAAGCCATTAAGGGATTATCCTTAATGGCTTTTTGATATAAGTCTTTACTTTTTAGGAAGGGATCTTTATAAGATAATTGAACGTTTCGTGAGGGGAAGGTGCTGAGCTGCCTAAGAGGAATCTTAAGTTCGTCATCAGCAGGACCCGTGGATTAACATTTCTTTCAAAAGAGACAAAAACGGAGTGAATACTTTCACTCCGTCGTTGAATGTTGAATAAAGAATAATTAATTTTGTAATAATTTTTTAGCTTGGATTTGCCCCATTAAGTTTAAGATGTAACCGACTACCCCAACGGCAATGAATAACATACAAGCAGAAGTTAATCCAATTTTATTTGAAAGGGTTGTAAATAATAAGGCTGAAATCGAACTACCTAAGGCGAATGACATACCGACTTTTGCTAACTTCATTGTTCCATCACGTTGTCCAAAAACATCTGACGGCATAAAGGCTGGTGCTGATGTGATTGTAAAGACAGTTAATCCAGATAAGATAGGAACAAGGAATCCAACAAAGCTTCCGGTTGGCATAAAGGCCATGATAATTAAAGCTAAGACGTTAGCGATTCCTGATAAAACCATAGGAACGAATGATCCTAATTTATCGAATAATTTACCACCTGCAACGTTACCAATTAAACATGATACACCAAAGATTGAACCCGCAACCCCTAATTGACTTGCTTCGAATCCTTTTTTAGCTAAGACCGGAATAGCTTGTGTTGATACCGCAACTACTGCGAAACAGATTAATGCACAACCTGCCCAGAAAGTCCAGAAAGCAGATGTTTTACTTGTTTCTTTATCTGATAACCCATCGAATTTTTGACGAGTTGGTTTTGCTGTTTCTGTATTAGAAGCTTTATCAGCTGGAATTTCGCCTTGTTTTGGATATCTAATGAATAATAAAGCTAAAGGAACCCCAATCACAATCATCGCTAATCCTAAGATGATGTATGTTCCACGCCATCCAACATTAGCTAATAAGTTAACAGTAATTGGCTGTAAGAAGACGTTACCGATTGATCCACCCGCTAAGGCAATTCCTAACGCAGTCCCACGACCCTCACCTGGGAACCAATGACTCATCATAACTGGTAAAGATAAACCAGTGAATAAGATAGTCCCAATTTGAGTGAAGAAGGCACTACCATTAAACATAATAGCATTTTGGGCTAAACCGTATGATGCGAACGCTAGACCACCAATAATTAATCCGGCTACATAAATATATTTAATTTTGAATTTTTCATAGAATTTCGCAAAAAATGGGTTGAATAAGGCAGGGATTGTTCCTGATAAATATAATAAGGTAAATCCAACTTCAGTTACGACCCCTGATTCAGAAACCGGTGTTTGCATTTGACTTTGTAAGTTTTGAGAAATACAGTATGGTAATGCTTGGATTAACATACAAATGAACACGATAAAATATCTTTTACCATTGCTAGCTTTTACAGTCTGATCCATATCAGAGTCCTCCTATATCATTTTCCGTATTTAGTTTTCGTTATAAATGGGCGATTTTTAAGAAACAATTTCTAGGACTAATCGGTTAATCAATGATAAGGAGTTAATAGCTCCCGAAAAGATTGTTTCTTAAAAATAAGAATCTTTAATTTTGTTGCGTAACAGTAAACTCGTCATTAAATGTAAACAACTTCACTTCTTTGGCATCTAAATCTTCGTGATGCATATTGATCGCGGAAATACTATGGTTCGTATAAGTTTTATAATAGTAGATTCCTTTTTCTTGATCGATACATGACGTATACAAAGTGATGTCATTTAAATGCTGAGGCGTTACAACCGATCCGCGTACCATGGCGACCCCGTTTAAAATATGGAAAAACTCGCTCATTCCAGAATAATTGACATCTGCATAATCAATATGATTACGTAAGAAGGCAGCTTTTACGAAGCGTGAAGGTGAAGAGTAGTCACCAGGTAATCCAAAGGCACCAAGCCCTTGACCTAATGGTTTTAGATTCTGTTCACCCCATGCGGTATCTTGAGGTTGGGTAGCAGTAAGTCCCATATACTGTGTTAAATTTGTAAGGTGCCAATCAAATGTTGGCGCATTCGTCAAAACACCGACCTTATTATCCATTACTTTTAATCCATTTACGGTTTTTTCAACGACAATACTTTCACCTGTTTTATCGCAGATCATCCAATGGAGTGGAGAAATCGGTACTTGTTCATTTAATGGAACCCCAACTAGTACAACATTTTTTAAAGCTTCTTTTACCTCTTTAACCGTTTCAAAATTAGCGGCAACCCATAAGAGTAAATCATAAGGTGCAATATTTGTTTTACCCTCTACGGATTTGTCGTCCCAGTGTGCGTATTTCGGGAAATTTAATCCCGCTGCAGCTAATCCCTTCTCATTACAAACATCTGCATAAGAAGGATGTTCATCAATTAGTGTTCCCATTCCGATAATCGCATATTTCGTTTGTTCTACTTCTCCAGTTGCACGATTTTTATAACCAAAATGTCTTGGAGTTAAGAGAACGGATTGATTGAACGAATACTCAATATCCATGTTGCGACCAAATAAATGAGAACCGTCTTTAGCTGTTAGTGATAGTGCAGTACACATCGGTGATTTCCCCTTTCTAGTACATCAACGTTCATTTAATCTGACATTGTTTTAAGAAATCTTACCTTGTTGAATGTAAGATTAAGATTTATATTTTATACAATATATCTACATTTATGAGTGATAAGCTCTACCATTTTAGAGCAAAATACTCATCGAAAAACAAGGTCTACTCTTATAATGCCTAATTTTTGATGTATTAAACGCACATTTTAAGGATGTTGCTAATAATTTTTAAATTAAAGAGGGTCCATTGATAACGTTAAAATGGATGTTTTTTTGTAAACATGAGGCTTAATTCATCATGAAAAACCTCTTAATCAACGTTACTGATATAGTTTAATCCCATTTTGAAAATAAGTAAAATAGATTATTTTTATATAGATTATAAGTAAAATTTATGTAAGGGGAATCACGTGGATGAAGAAGGATCCTAGTCTTCTAATAAAAAGAAATTCAACTTTGATTCGCATAAAAAGATTTTATATTTGATGAAACAGATTCTTGTGTTCGAAAAGAGAATTATCTTAAAGTTAAAGGTCTTAAAGAATTTTTTTTAGCTGTTCATCTAGGGGAGGCCGAATAATTCCTTTCAGAGAGTAAATCATAACTAGTTGTCATTAAATTTATCAAAGGAGAAGGTGGAAAAGGTGATTAAATCGATTTTAATGTTAGGACAATCCAATATGGCTGGAAGAGGGTTTATTAGCGATGTTCCTCCTATTTATAATGAACGAATTCAAATGTTGCGTAATGGAAGGTGGCAACTCATGACTGAACCCATCAATGTTGATCGACCGGTTTCAGGGATTAGCTTAGCAGGTTCATTCGCAGAGGCATGGTGTCATGAAAATCCAAGTGAAACGTTAGGGTTAATTCCGTGTGCTGAAGGAGGAAGCGCATTAGATGATTGGGCAATTGATCAATCATTATTTAAGCATGCACTTAGTGAGGCTAAATTTGCGATGCAAAGCAGTGAATTAATTGGTATTCTCTGGCATCAAGGAGAAAGCGATAGTTTTAATGGAAATTATAAAGTCTACTATAAAAAATTACTTCTAATTATAGAAACGCTTCGTGAAGAGCTCGGTGCTCCAAATATCCCATTAATTATCGGAGGATTACCAGACTTTTTGGGCAAGCAAGGATTCGGGCAAAATTGTAAGGAATATGAGTTCATTAATAAAGAATTAGAGAGATTTGCGTTTAATCAAGAAAATTGTTATTTTGTAACGGCGAAGGGGTTAACTTCTAACCCGGATGGGATTCATATAGATGCTATTTCTCAAAGAAAGTTTGGAATAAGGTATTTTCAAGCCTTTTCGAAGCAGGAACATGTCCTAACCCCACTCATTCATGAGGAAAAATTAGTAGGGCAATTAGCCGCACGCAAAAATACAAAAACCGAAAAAATTTACATAAAAACATTGGATTTTTCACTTGGGAAAATATCGTACGATGACTATCTATCTGCAGTAATGAAAATTAACTCAGAGGAATAAAATCTTAAATTAAAGGAGGAAGGGATTACTTTTGATCCCTAGTCATAACATTTTAATAATCGTTAGAATGTGTGAGGAGTATGATAAATAAAGGGTGTACTGTATGAGCAATAAGAATAAAAAATAACGAAGGATTTGAATCAATCGATGGTTTAAAAATAATGATTGATAACAGACTCGCTCTAATTTCAATGGTTGTTATAGGTAGGAATATATCGAAAAAAGGTGCGATTTTATCATATGAGGACAGTTATTTACATATGATTTGATGTAATGTCCACTTAGATGATAAATGTGTCGTTTATAGAATGGAGTGTCCAGTGGGGATCAAGTCTGGGGGGATTTGTTGATGAAAAAAAATGAGAATATGATTAGTTTCGTTTTGGGAATTATTTCAGCGGTTCTATCAGGGTTAACATTTTTAATTGTCCTTTTCTTTGCAGGTCTAACTGAAGATGGGGGATTAGGATTTCAATCGATGTTAGTCATATTAGGTTTAGTTTTTAACATCCTGTCCTTAGTTTGGGCAAATTCGAACACAAAAAAAATGCGATTTGGACTCATTGTATCAGGGATATTGTACCTTTTTGGAGGAGGGTTCTTCGCTATTATTAATGCCATTTTAGCAATTATTGCGGGATGCGTTGTTAAAGTAAATAAAAAAGATGAACTAAAATTTAATGTTATGGATAAAACAATAGATTTAGGATCCATTGTTAAAGGAAAATAAGCGACAGTGTGATAAAAAGGGCAAAGACGTTAATCTTTGCTCTTTTTAGACGTTATAGGGAGATTTTTCAGTAGGATAGGCGGTCTCTCTGTTTAATAATTAGCGTCTTAATAACATAGGAAATGATTTGTTGCTTAACTTTAAAGGTGGTATAATAAGGAAATAAATAATCAGTTGAGGAAGGATGAAGAATGTGTTAGCGAAGATGATTACATTAAATAATGGTGTCAAGATGCCGATCATTGGATTTGGAACTTTCAAGGTTGAAGATGGACAGCAAACGATTGATGCGGTGAAGTGTGCACTTAGTCTGGGATATCGCCATATTGATACAGCTGCTGTGTATCAAAACGAAGAGGGGGTTGGGCAAGCCATTAAAGAAAGTGGTGTGCCACGAGAAGAAATTTTTTTAACGAGCAAAGTGTGGAATAGTGATCAAGGATATGAATCAACCTTAAAGGCATTTGAAACGTCATTAAAAAAATTACAGACGGATTATTTAGACCTATATCTTATCCATTGGCCTAAAGCTTTAAACCGTGAAACATGGCGCGCTCTAGAAGAATTATACCGCCAAGGACGTATTCGTGCGATTGGTGTTTCGAATTTTAAAGAGCACCATCTTGAGGATTTATTAGAGGTAGCTACGGTGGTGCCAGCTGTTAATCAAGTGGAATATCATCCACGGATGATGCAAACTTCACTTGCAAACTATTGTAAGGAAAAAGGAATCCAATTAGAAGCATGGGGACCTTTAATGCAGGGACAGGTGTTTGAGATTGATGTCTTACAACAATTAGCAAAGAAATACAATAAAACAGTTGCTCAAATTGTGTTACGTTGGGATATTCAAAACGGTGTGGTCACGATTCCAAAATCGGTTAATGCCAATCGAATTCAAGGAAATGCTGATATCTTTGATTTCGAACTAACAGCGGAAGACATGGCACAAATTAACGCGCTCAATAAAGAGGAGCGTATCGGTCCAGATCCAGACCATATTACTTTTTAATTGATGAGGGCTAACCATTATCCGAGTGTGGGTAATGGTTTTTTTAATTAGTAAAGATAAATAGGCGGAGGATGAGGCGATAGACTAAGCATGTTTTAGGTCCAATTAGGTGAATTAATTGGGCAGAGGGTACAAATGATAACGGTTATAAAAAAAGGCTTACTTTTATAGAACTTCGTGCCAAAATATGATAGTATGATACCAGGAGTATAAAAAATAAAAGTGCATAAAGAGGAAGTTTTATGTTTAATCATGAACAAATAAAAAAATTTACGGATGTCGAGATGTTAATTTACAACTACATCTTGCAAAATGCTCAGCAAATTCGATTTATGACCATCAGAGAGTTAGCCGATGCGACACATGTATCAACATCGGCCATTATGCGATTTTGTAAAAAGTTAGATTGTGAAGGCTATGCTGAATTTAAAGTACAGTTTAAAATGTATTTAGAGGAGAAGAAGGAAAAACAACCTCTCAATGATATTTCTGAAATTACGCATTACTTTGAAACCATTCATCATGGGGAATTCGAGGAAAAGATAAATCAGGTTGCCGATATTGTGAGTGCCTCGGAACAAATTGTTTTTATTGGTGTTGGAACATCTGGAATCTTAGGTAAGTATGGAGCTCGTTATTTCTCTAATATCGGAAAGTTCAGTTATGTGATTGATGATCCCTTTTATCCGAATATAGGACACGTGAGTGAAAGAGCAGTCGCCATTGTTTTATCCGTTTCAGGAGAAACAGAGCAAACGATAAATTTAGCGAGACATTTTTTACAGCAACGTTGCACGATTGTAAGCATTACGAATAGTACAAGTTCAACGTTGGCTAAAATGTCACACTATAACTTGTCTTACTATATGACGAGTCAAAAAAACAATAAGGAATATGATATCACCACACAAGTTCCTGTTGTCTTTATTTTAGAGTCAATCGGTAGACGGATTAAGTAGGTGCATACACACAGTTAGTGTCTATGCACTTTTTTGTTGTCACAAATTGTTTCGCATTTGGCACAAATATCAAAGCGCTGTCACATATGCTTATATCCCGAAATACTAATGACAGAAAGGGCTTTATTATTTACAATATGTATGAAACAAAGTTAGAGAATGATGTGGAGGTATATTAAAAATGGCGATTGATTATGGTCAAACAGCAAAAGAGTTAATTGTTGCCCTAGGTGGGAATGAGAACATCAATAATGTAACGCACTGTGCTACACGATTACGTTTTATTTTAAATGATCACTCACATGTGAATAAAGAGACAGTTGGTAAGATTAAAGGAGTTATTACAACGGTAGAAGCGGGGGGACAATTCCAAGTTGTGATTGGAAATCACGTGAAGGATGCCTATGAACACGTGTTAAAGTTAGTGGATATTAGTGAAGAGAATGTTTCAACATCGACTGAAAAAGTTGGAATTTTCAGCCGTATCATTGACGTGATTTCAAGTATTTTTGCCCCATTCTTATACACGTTGGCAGCGTGTGGGATTTTACAAGGAATTTTAGGCGTTTTAGTGGCTTTAGGCTGGATAGATACGGAAGGTGGAACTTATCAAGTTTTAAACTTTATTTCTTGGACAGCCTTTACCTTTTTACCTGTATTGATTTCGGTTACAGCCGCTAAAAAGTTTAAGGTAAATCAATTTATTGCGATTGTTATCGCGTGTGCACTTATTTCGCCTGATTATAATGCCATGGTCGATAATGGAACGCAGTTAAGTTTCTTAGGCATTCAAATTCAAATGTTAAGCTATACTTCATCAGTTATCCCAGTTATTTTAGCCGTATGGGTAGCTGCATATGTTGCACGATTCTTTGAAAAAGTATTACCAACCGTGATTCGAAACTTATTTACACCAATGTTTACGATTGCTATCATGGTTCCATTTACTTTATTAGTGTTTGGACCATTTGGAGCGACAATTGGTGGAGCTATTGGAGATACTTATAACTACTTATATAATTTAAGTCCGATTGTAGCTGGAATCATTGTTGGAGGACTTTGGCAAGTACTTGTTATTTTCGGAGTTCACTGGGGAATTACACCTGTTACGGTAGGAAACTACGCCTCACTTGGTTTTGATACGTTTACCGCTTTACAAGCATCAGCTGTGTTTTCACAAGCAGGGGCAGCGTTTGGAGTCTTCTTTAAGTCTAAAAATAAAGAATTAAAAGAGGTTTCTTTACCAGCCGCTGTGACAGCCGTTTTTGGAATTACTGAACCTGTTGTTTACGGAGTTAACTTACGACTTAAAAAACCAATGATCTGTGGATGTATCGCGGGTGCTGTGGGTGGAGCAATTGCCGGAGCCTTCAATGCTGTATCATGGAGCTACAATATGCCGGGTATTGCAACAATTCCAGCCTTCTTTAAATCAGGTCATATGACGCCGTTCATTGGATTCATCATTTCAATTGTCGTTTCATTTGTACTTGGAATGGTATTAACAATGATTGTCGGATTTGATGACGAAACAAACTAATTAAACTGATAAATAAACGATAAAGGATGACGCTAATAGATAAGGAGAGACAAAGATGAATCAATTACCTAAAGATTTTTTATGGGGTGGAGCTGTTGCAGCCCATCAAGTAGAAGGTGGCTATAATAAAGGTGGTAAAGGCGTGAGCATCGTAGATGTCCTAACCGGAGGGGCACACGGAGTCGATCGCGTTATTACCGATTCAATTGAAGAGGGAAAATATTATCCAAACCATGAGGCTGTTGATTTTTACGGTCATTACAAAGAAGATATTGCACTATTTGCAGAATTAGGATTTAAATGTTTTAGAACGTCTATTGCTTGGACGAGAATCTTTCCAAAAGGTGATGAATTAGAACCAAATGAGGAAGGATTAAAGTTTTATGATGACTTATTTGATGAATTATTAAAATATAATATTGAGCCAGTCATTACGTTATCTCATTTTGAAATGCCACATCATTTAGTTAAAGAATATGGTGGATGGACGAATCGTAAAGTGATCGATTTCTTTGTTCACTATAGTGAAACAGTGATGAAACGTTACAAAGATAAAGTAAAATATTGGATGACGTTTAATGAAATTAATAATCAAAAAAATTATAAGTACCCATTATTCGGATACACGTGTTCAGGGGTTATTTTTAATCATCATGAAAATCCGGAAGAATGTATGTATCAAGTTGTTCACCATCAATTAGTGGCCAGTGCAAAGGTTGTGACGCTAGGTCATCAAATTAATCCTGAGTTTAAAATTGGATGTATGATGGCTTGTGTTCCTCTTTACCCTTACTCTTGTAAACCAGAAGATATGATGTACTCTGTGGAATCGATGCATGATCGTTACTTATTCTCAGATGTTCATGTTCGTGGAGAGTACCCATCTTATGCGATTAAAGAGTGGCAACGAAAAGGATTTAATATCCATATGGAGCCGGGAGATAAAGAGATTTTGAAAAATGGGACGGTCGATTATATCGGATTAAGTTATTATATGACAAACGCTGTTAAAGCTGATCATGTAGTAGAGGGAACGGGGCTTGATGGATTCCCTGGAAGTGTTCCAAATCCTCACGTAAAAGCATCTGATTGGGGATGGCAAATTGATCCGATTGGATTACGTTATGCCTTAAATCTACTCTACGAACGTTATCAAAAACCATTATTTATCGTTGAAAATGGATTTGGCGCGATTGATAAAGTTGAAGAAGATGGATCGATTAACGACGATTATCGAATTGACTATTTAAGAGCCCATATTGAAGAAATGAAAAAAGCCGTTGTATTAGATGGGGTTGACTTAATGGGATATACTCCATGGGGATGTATCGATTGTGTGTCATTTACAACAGGTGAATATAAAAAACGTTATGGATTCATTTATGTTGATAAACATGACGATGGATCAGGAACGATGAAACGAATGAAAAAGAAAAGCTTTGATTGGTATAAACAAGTCATTGCAACAAATGGAGAAGAATTATAATATAGTTTACAACTGATAGTTATTCAATCAGTGAAAAAAGGTGTTGTCAACGGACAACACCTTTTTTGTGTATTCGAAGGAGGGGAGATTAACCATTGAGGGGAGGAACCAGGTGCTAGTCAAACGAGGGGGGATGTGATATAATCGTGCTCATATAAAAAGCATGGGAGTATAATGGATAAAAAAGTAAGAATGAGTCGATGGTCAGTCTAGGTTGAGGGAGAGGGGAATTTCATATGAAAAAAAAGTGGGCGGTTTTTGGAATCGTCATTACCTTAATGATAGGGTACTGCCAAGTTGTTGCACAAGCAGACGTCGGGGGTTCCTTTTCAGGTGGAAGTTCGAGTAGAGGAGGCGGTGGAAGCCGTGGAGGAACAACGACCTATCACTCTTCCTCTTCAAGTTCGGCTTATGGGAGACGCTACGGTTCACAAACTTCACCAGTCGTCCTCTTTATCATCGCTGGCTTAATGGCAAGAGGGTTTTATGACCGTCCAAGAAACCGTAGAAATTTGAAAAAAGAAGGCCGGATTGCATTAGCGCAGCTACGAGATGCGGATCCAACGTTTAAAGAAAGAGACTTAGTCCATACCGTTCAAGAGATTTTTATCAACGTCCAAGAAGCCTGGTCGGCAAAAGATATGCGTCTGGTTGAAGACATGGAAACACCTGAACTTTTTAGGCTTCATCAATCACAACTGGAACGCTATCGCCAAAAAAAGTGGACCCCACATGTTAAAACGAAACGAATTACCGCCGTACGCCTCGTCTCTTTTTCAGAAACAGCTAACGAATTCTCAATCGTCATTTGCTTATCAGCTCGCGTTGTTGACTATACATTAAGTCGAGACGGCCTAGTGGTCGAAGGTGAAAAAAGAAAGGTTCATCGCCGAGATTACCGCTTACGCTTTAACCGCTCGAAAAAAGGGAATCAAGGTTGGCGTCTCGACGATTACCGCGAATGGATGGAAAACGAATTTATGTGCTATGATTAAAAAGACATAAATTCCTCAGTCATTCTCAAGTCATTATTTAATAGAGAGGACTTGATCGAATAAAAATCACCGATATAAAACATTAAAAATAGAATAACCTGATCGATACAAAAAAAGGCCAGCGAGATTAAGAAGAAACTCGTTGGCTTTTTTGCATAAATCGATGCAGGCTTCCCAATTTAACTAGGGAAGCCTTTTTAAAGGTTAGTTGGCTGTTTCAGACGAGGCAGTTTGGATAAGGGGAGTCATTGTTTTATCTCATCATTATGATGCGGGCATCGAATATAAATCAATGTCAACCATTCTCTATCCCTTCTGGGATTAACCGATGTCTTTCCTTCCCTAACGCTCATATCCTTTAATTTACAATTTTAGTGTAAAACGATATAATGAGGTTAAATATTGTCGTAAGGGGAATTATATGAGAAAAAAGTTTAGGGTTATTACGTTGTTTCCGACGGTTTATGTCATCATGTTAACTAGTTTAACCTTGATTGCAACGTCTTCGTTAAATGTTAACGGAATGTTTGATTTTGTTAAAGGTTGGATGGTTATTTCCCTCGTTGTTTTATTCCCGCTGCTGATCGTGATGCAATCAATTATAAGTGCGATGAATCACTTTAAGGGATGGGTGCCAGTGGGTGTTTCTGTGGTGGCAACGATGTTCTATCTCCTTGTTTTAATGAGGGATGATACGAGAGGCCTATTTTTAACGATGATGGGTTACGCGGTGATTTATTCGATAGAGGGTCTTATTGGGTATGGGGTAGGTAAGGTTATTTGTAAATTGAGATCCACCCAAAAGGTGAAATAAAGAAACGAGAGAGGTTTGATTGATCACAACAAGTTCGACCGCCCCTAGTGTGCCAGTATAGATTGAGGAGGGAGTTAATTGCTATTTACAATTGGACAGGTGACGAAAATGTATCATGTGCGCCATGATACCCTAAGATATTACGATAAAATAGGTTTATTAAAACCTACGTTAAAAAAGGAGAATGGATATAGATACTATACTATTCGCGACTTAGAGTTACTAGAATTTATTTTGTTAAGTAGACAATTAGATATTCCCCTTAAGCGATTACAGGAAATTTTAAATCGAGGTAATATTGACGATTATATCAAGTTATTTTCTGATCACGAGTCTTTTATTGAAGAAAAGATTAAACAGTTAAATGAACTTAAAAAAGAGGTGAGCCGATTTAAGCAAAAAACGATTGCGATGAGAAATTTTGAAAATGATGAATTGCCAGAAATCCCAACCTATGAATCGATAGATAAAACATTGCTGTTTATTAGTCAAAAAGGGGACGAGTCATTAGCTGAAATTGTAAAAAATAAAGATTTAATTTTAATCACAAAATACAATGAGGAAGGAGCATTAATTGTTGATAGTATCCTCATTGGGTTTGAAATCTTTGAAGATGAGAGTTTTGATATTGAAAAATATAAAAATTATATGAAGTATCATTTGAAGGGAAGATACATGACTTTCTCGAGAAAAGGTACCGTGGGGAATATGATAGATTTTATTAACGCTACGATAAGTAAATACGGAATAGAAGATGAGGTGCTTCCTATCATCGAGTGTACGTTTAATATGGTTCGTCTTGATGAAAGTACGATACACTTTGCTAAAATTTATATCCCGATCCATGAATAAATAAAAAAAGGGGCTTGACTCTCGAGTTGCTCCATACTTTATTCTTTTAGACATAATTAGTTAATAAAGTTGGAGGAAACATGATGCAAGATAATCTTTTATTAGAGGGAAAGGTCTCTAAAGTATTTTTAACTTTTTGTATACCGGCTATTTTATCTATGCTTATTGCGGGGATGCAAACCATCATTGATGGGATGTTTGTTGGAAATGTTCTTGGAACTCACGCCATGGCGAGTATAAATATTGCTGCCCCTTTTATGCAATTAATCCTAGGTATGAGTATGATTGTGAGTATCGGAACGCAAAGTTTTATAGGGTTAAGGATGGGAGAAGGTCATATTGAAAAGGTACAAAATGCATTCAAAACCTTTCTCTATCTTATTCTTTTAGTCGGTGGATTCATCACTTTAATGGGAGTCGGATTTAATGATAAAATTGCGACATTTTTAGGGGCAAGCGATTTCTTAAAACCCCTGGTATGTACGTATATAAAAACAATTTCTATCTTTACGATTCCAATGGCCATTATGTTTTTGTGTGGATTTTCTAATCGCTTAATTGGAAGGCCCGATTTATATTTTAAAGGGATGTTAGTTAGTCTACTATGTAATCTAGGATTAAATTATTTATTTATCGCTAAGTTAGGTTTAGGGATAACGGGAGCGGCTATGGCAACAGGGCTTTCTTATTCATCAGCGTTATTAATGGTCATATTACCGTTACTTGATAAAGAAAAATTGATTAATATTCATCTGGGTAAATGGGATTTAACGACGGTTTTACCTGTTTTATATAATGGATCTTCTGAAGGAATTATTTCGCTTTTTGTAGCGATTAGCGCCTATATTTTTAATATGGCTTTTATGAGTATAGCGGGTGAAAATGGCGTGGCGGCATTCACTGCTATTAATTACGTGGGGCAATTTGGGATTTGTATTTTATTTGGAATATCCGATGGAATTGGCCCTATTGTTAGTTGTAGTCACGGAAGTGAACGCTATGATCGGGTGAAACAAATTTTAAAGTTGGCCCATGCTGTAGGTATCGCGATTGGAACGTTAATATTTATCGTTTTATTTTTATTCGGAGAAAATCTAATTAAACTCTTTATGAGCGTTGATCAACAGATTGTTGATTTGGTTGCTCAAGGGGCAAAAATATACGCTATCGCCTTTTTTATGAATGGATTTAATATTATCACTTCTGGATACTTTACATTTATTGGGGAAGCCCTGAATTCAGTTATCATTGCGGCGAGTAGAGGGCTATTATTTATTATCTTAGGAATAATCCTTTTACCCCAAATTCTAGGTATTAATGGCGTATGGGCAACCATCCCCTTTGCTGAATTTCTAACCATCATTCTCGGAATCACGCTCATCGAGATGAATAACAGACGATGCCTTTAAATAAAGAATAGAACAATAAAAAGACAAAGATGAGTCCCGTATTGGAAGTAAACCAGTACCGTAAGATTGATCTTTGTCTTTTTGTTATAAATATTTCCAAGTTATCTTACCTATCCAAGTTATCTTACCTATCAATTATAAGATAGGAATAGGAGTTCTTGTTATCGACTAGATTTAAGTCAACAAATTAACATCATTTAAGTTGATCTACTATCTTTCAAATGAGTTAAACGGTGATTACTATTGGAGGAATTGGGTTAATCCATTTAGACGGGTGATTTCGATTCACTGTTTGTTCACAAAGACCAAGGAATCACCGTGATAGTCTGGAATTGGCTTTTTTGTAATGGAAAGGCGATTATGACGGGGAATATGGATTAGTTGATTGAACTTATTGCATAGGTAATCGTTAGAAGCTTCGCTCCCTATTTATTTTTAATTGAATAAAAATTCAAATTAGATTCGGTATGTTATAAACATAGCTATTTAGTTCGTGATAAAATAGAGTTAGTTTTAGTAATAATAAATATATGGAGGTTATATGGCGAACATTAAAGATGTAGCTAAACGTGCTAATGTAGCACCAAGTACGGTATCTCTTGTTTTAAATAATACGGGCTACGTTTCCCAAAAGACGAGAGAGAAGGTAGAGGAGGCGATGAGAGAGCTAGATTATAAACCTAATGAGTTAGCACGAAATTTATCTAGAAATAAAACTAATATTATTGGCATTATTGTTCCAAGTTTAAATCATCCCTTTTTTAGTACCTTTATTAGGTATGCCGAGAGACATTTATACCAGTTAGGTTACAAAACGATGGTTTGTGGAACGGCTAATAGAGATCGAGTAGAACATGAGTTTCTTGATTTATTAAGAAGTCAGGTTATGGATGGAATTATTATGGGGGCCCATTCGCTAGATGTTGAAGATTATAAGAGGGTTAATCGTCCATTAGTAGCGATTGACCGGTATATTGACGAAAAGATACCGATTGTTTCTTCTAATCATCAAAAAGGCGGTGAAATGGCGGCACTAAAATTAATTGATAATAATTGTAAGAATGTCGTACACATTAAAGGGGCCTCAATTGTAAAAACCCCTGCTCATCAATACCACGAGTCCTTCAAAGAGTTACTAGAGAAAAATAATATCAACGTATTTGAAGTTGAAATGGATGTTAATTGTTTCGATTCTCAAGATTTTTTAAAAGTTGCACGAGAGCTATTTGAATGTTATCCAAATGTGGATGCGATTTTTGGTTCAGATTTAGCTATGTTGGCGTGTTTACAACAGGCTAGAGAATATGGATATAATATTCCAAAACAATTAAAACTTATTGCTTATGATGGAACGTATATTACCTCTATGAGTGAGAAACGGCTAACTTCGATTGTTCAACCTATTGAACAGTTAGCGATTAAGGCTGCAACTACTATTGTAGATTTAATAGAAGGAAAAGAATTGAAGAGTAGCAGGATAATGTTAGATGTACAGTTATGTGAAGGGGAAACAACTCTATAAAAAAAAGAAGCTATCTTATACCGGATAGCTTCTTTTTTACCATTTTCAGGTTTAAAAACGCTTGCAAACGGAAGGTGAATAATGTATGATAAAAATATCGAACCGGTTTGATACTTTTTATATCACATTAATGGAAATCGTTTTTGAAATCGTTATTGCATTGATGTTACATTAATTAAGGAGGGGTATAGTGAATTTTTATTCAGGAAATTATTGTTGTCTTGAGATATTTGCTAGGTGTAAGAGTGGAACTCAAGGTGGGATTAAATTAGTAAATAAGATAACTAATGAAAGTCAGGAAAGCATAGCAGGGAAATATAATTACATTTTGTTAAAATTTCCTTTAATAAAAAAGCAAGAGTATCAATTGATATTAGAAAATGTTGATATTTCTATTGCATATTTAAGTCAATGTGATGACATATTGGATAAGGGAGTTAAATTTATTGAGATAAGTGATAACTATTCGTTGACTACACAAGATGATTTATCTGATTGGTATGATACCCCGTATCGCGAACAATACCATTTTGGGCCATATAAAAATTGGATTAATGATCCAAATGGTCTTTGTTACTATAAAGGATACTATCATATGTTCTACCAGGCGAATCCTCATGAACAAAAGTGGGGACATATGTATTGGGGGCATGCAGTCAGTCGGGATTTGGTGCACTGGATACATTTACCGTATGTCTTGTTTCCGCAAGAAGAAATATTAAATGCCAAAGATTTAAAAGGGGGGGCATTTTCCGGATGTGCGGTAGCATTAGATGATCGTATTCAATTTTATTTAACACGCCATCTTGGACCGTCGGAGGACTGTGATGAAACAGTACAGTATCAAACAATGGTTTCCTCGAGGGATGGGATTAATTTTGGAAAAGAGGAGATTATCATTGAAAAACCGGGAAAACCATTCTCGTTTAATTTTCGTGATCCAAAAGTTTTCTATCATAATGAGAAATGGAAAATGGTTCTGGGAACTCAGCTAAATAATATCCCCGCAATTGTCTTGTATGAATCAAAAGATATGAGAAATTTTGAATATTCGGGGGAGGTAATACTAGAAAGTCAAAAAGGTGTATATACAATAGAGTGTCCAGATTTATTTGAGTTAGATGGGAAATTTGTGGCCATTGCAGCGTATATGTTTTATACAGATGACCAAGGTCGTATTCAGCCGACGATGTATTATATAGGTGAATTAGAGGGACATCGTTTAAACGTTGAAAAGAGAGGCTTGTTCGACTTTGGAAGCAATTATTATGCCGTTCAAACGTTTGAATATGCTGGTAGAAGAATTGCTATTGGATGGATTTCAGATTTTTATGAGGAGCACGTGGTAGAAAAAAATGGTGCTTATGGTAGTATGGCATTACCTCGTGAGCTTTCATTGAAAAATAATCATTTATATATGAAACCCGTTAAGGAGGTATACTCTTTAATTGATAAGGAATTATGCAGAGTTTCGAAACAAAATATTAGAATCAATAAAATCAAGGGGAATTGTTACTATAGTAAATTGATATTTAAAGGAAACAGTGATTTTGATTTATTGCTTGGAAAAAATGAGGAAAGTAGTATTCGATTAAAATGTAATAATAATGAGGTATCCATTCAAACAAATGGAGTCAAATCGAGTCATGTTCAATTTATTGCACCTATAAAAGAGGTTCGTACCGTTGAAATCTTTGTTGATCGTCGAGTCGTTGAAGTTTTCCTTAATGATGGCGAAGCAGCGGGAACAAAGCTTTTTTATACAGAATCCAAAGAAGGGATTTTTGAATTATCTTGTACGGATACAGATGTAATCGATGAGGTAAGTGTATATACAGTTAAAACAATCTGGTAGAGGGGGATTTTCAATGAGTATAGCTTTAAAAATGAAAAATTGTAAAGCAGTAACAAACGGATTAAGTTTGAGTTCTAAGGTAGCTTATGGCTGTGGGGACGCAGCTTGTAATGTAGTTTGGGGGGCAATGAGTGCGTGGTTAATGTATTATTATACAAATGTCGCTCATGTAAGCGCATTATCGATAGGGACTATTATGTTGCTCTCTCGTATTATTGATGGATTTACTGATATTATTATGGGAATTATTGTTGATAAGACAAAATCGAAACATGGGAAGGCGCGACCATGGCTATTGCGTATGGCTATTCCGTTTGCTATTGCTACGGTAGCCATGTTCTCAGTTCCTGAATCGGATAACACAATAAAGTTAATTTATATTTTTGTAACCTATAATTTGGTCAATACCTTTTATACTGGAATTAATGTACCTTATGGAGCTTTAAGTTCATTAATGACACAGAACCAATATGAACGCTCTCTTTTAAATATTTATCGTATTGTATTTGCACAAATTGCTAATTTTATTGTAGCTTCGATGACGATGCCATTAATTCAGGCTCTGGGTGGGACAAGATATTCTTGGTCACTAGCGTATGCAATTTTTACAGCTGTTGCAGTTGGATTATTTGTGATTAATTTTATTGGAACGAAAGAAGTTGTTGGGGAAGATGCATCAAAACGTGAGGATGTTCCAGTTAAGGTTGGTTTAAAGGCGTTGATTACTAATAAATACTGGATTATTGTTACAGTATTAGGAGCATTTACTAGCATTTTTAATGCCTTAATGATAAGTGTTAATACATACTATAGTGAGTATATTTTAAATGATGTAAATATTGCTTCTATTTTGAATTCAGCATACATGGTTCCAATGGTGATAACATTATTATGCATTGCACCACTTGTTAAAAGGATTGGAAAGAGGTATACAAATGTTCTAGGATGGATAGTAATTTTAATTAGTTATTTAGTTTTATTAATCAATCCGTCTAATACGATGTTAGTTATTGGGACATCATTGTTGCGCGGAGCAGGATTTGCCTGTGTAATGGGGGTACAATTTGCGTTTATTGCAGATACGGTAGAGTATGGACAATGGAAGTCAAACGTACGTACAGAGGGGTTAATTTTTAGCGCTCAAAGCTTTGGAGGAAAATTTGGAGCGGGATTAGGAAGTGCCTTAGTAGGTGGTGTTTTAGCAATGGGTGCGTATGATGGAGCATTAAGTGTCCAACCGGATACAGCGCTTATGGCAATTAAAGTTTTATATTTAATCCTACCAATTGCCGTTGCCTTAATTCAACTTTTATTAATGATTCCATATAAACTTGATAAAGAGTATCCTCAAATTATTAAGGACTTAAAAGAAAGAGAGTTACGTAGGGAATTATAAATTTTAGTTAAATTAGACAGGATATTAAAAACGAGGTATAGTCTATAAGAGATGGGACTTTTAGTAAGGTTAAAAAAACAAATTTACCTTAATTCTCTAAATCTGATTAGATTAATCAGCGACGGGGTAGACTAAAGGAAACTCAATTAAAGATAGAATTGAATAAACTGGGTCATATTTATTATCCGGAAAGGATATATAATTTAGATCTATCTTTCCACGTTTCATTCCTCTAATTATTATGGATAACGAAGTCATCGAGGTCTATTGTAGCCTCGGTGACTTTTTTTATAAATGAACATCTTCCGTTATACGGGTGTTTCCGTAAAGCCTTTAACGAGGTATTAGAAAAATATTAAAGGAATGACGCGAAGGAGGGGAGAAATAACAGAGGGGAATGCATTTCCTGATTATATTTCCATGCGAGTGGAGATGTTGCCGACCCCTTTTAAAGGACCTTTGGATCCTGAACGGTAATAGAGGCTTTTAGCCGCAGTTGAAAACACTAGTTAAACTAGTGTTTTTTTATGAATTTAATTGAATCAGCGTAAGCGGGTAATTATAATACGGATAGAAAAAAAGCAAGGTTCGTTGTACACTAAGGGCACACTGAATCTTGCTTTTTATTTACAATTTTCTTGAATTATTTTTGACCAGGGTAAAAAGTCCTCCAATAGCTGTGGATTTACTAAGAATTCGCAATTTGGAAGTTTTTCAAAAAGGTAGGTTAAATAACAATAGACATTTAATCCGTTGGCTTTGGCTGTTTCAATTAAGGTATATGCCATGGCGTTTGCTTGGGCCCCTTTGACACTCGTTGAAAAGAGGTAATTCTTACGTCCAACGACAACGGGTCTAATAGCTTGTTCGGCTAAATTATTAGAGATCTCTAAACGTCCATTTGACAAGAATTCTGTGAGTGCTCGTCTTTGGTTCTGGGCATAAACAATCGCTGTTTGTAACTTACCTTTAACCGTACGAATTCCTTCAATAAATTGATAAAAGGATTCAATGATTGGCCGAATTTTTGATTCTCTTTGGATTTGACGTTCCTCAGGGGAAAGGTGTATCAACTCTCGTTCTAACCGAAAGATTTGATTACAGAAGTGAACGGCTTGTTTGGCTTTCCCATGTTCCGTTGAAACCTCTTGAAATTTCCGGCGTGCATGTGCCCAACACCCATTCCCTACCAACGGTGGAGACATTTACTTCGTAAATGGCAGGGGACCCACAGTGGTCACATTTGGCAAATCTTTGTAAGCTATATAGCCATCACAATGAAGCCATCCTTTAAACGACCGAAGTAGTTCTAAAATAACAGACTTCGCGCGTGTTAAATCGGCGTGATAAAAAACAATGGGATGGGACACATCTTTGATGGTACGAATCAACCAAATTCGAGCCTCTGATGTAGCAGGTTTTCCATCCGAACGATTTAAAATCTGATAATATGTTTCATCCGCATGTAGGACCTCTTGTTGGCGTAATTTATCTAGAAATAGTTTATATAAAGGTTCTAGCCAATCAAAAGAGGCACGGATAATCCAATTAGAGAGAGTTTTCCGACTTACTTCTAATCCATAAGACGACCATTCTTTCTCTTGGCGATAAGTTGGTAATCCGAGTTCAAATTTTTGATGAAAAAGCCAAGCCAATGTTGTTGGTCCTGCTAAGCTACGTTGGATAGGTCCCTTAGGAACCTCGGCACAACGAATGGATTTAGCTTCAAGATTAGGATCATGACAATCACATTCGTAGGCATGTGAAATATAAACTTTCTTATATAATCGTGCAGGTACAAAACAGACTTCTTCACGAACAACCTTTTTCCCCATTGGTTTCATGGCCTGACCGCAATGGTCACATGTACAATCCTCTCCATGAAGTTCACAATGAACTTCTTCAATAGGTAAATCTTTCGTTAATTCTGCTTTACGACCAGATGTCTTACGACGGCGATACGTAATTTCCTCTGTCGGTTCATCCTTTGTCAGAGGTTCTTCTAATACAGGATCCCCAAAAAGGGTAAGCTGACCTGGATCAACCTTAGTTTTCTCGCTTGAGGATCCAAAAAGCTTTTTTGAAAGAAACTCAACCTGTTCAATAAGCGTATCAATTTTGTCGGTCTGCTCCATCATTTTTAATTGGAGCTTATTAATTTTTTCCTCTTTTTGGGCGAGTAGTTGAGCTTGTTGATCCAGTTTCTTTAATAGTTTCTGATTTTCTTCGATTAGTTTTGATTCAAACGTGTTCAACTTGGCTCACCTCTTTTCTAAATGATTTTATTAGTCTTAGTATGTCCAACTTTATATAGAAAATACAGGATTTATTACCATTTTTAATTAATGCATCCTTTGCGGGCGGGTTTGATAGCTTTAGGCTGTTGGATAGAGAGTCCCTCAAGTAACCAGCGAAGCTCCTGACTCGTTAACTTTTTGACTTCTTCTTGGTTTCGTGGCCATTGAAGGTTCCATTCCCCACTTAGGGAGGAATTAAACCGTGTGGGGGCCCCGTTCTCTATCCTTTTATATAATAAGATAAAGCCATCCGTATCCCAATAAAGTGCTTTAAATCGATCCTTTTTTAGACCACAGAAAAGAAATAAGGCATCATCAAATAAATCTAAATTATATTTATCCGTAATAATTCCCGCGAGACGATCAATCCCACAACGCATATCCGTCCGACCACAAACGACAAAAATATTTTTAACATGAGTGAAATCAACTAACATTTTTCATCAACTCCGTCAGAACTCTCCTTAAAAGATCGTCATTAATCCCAGGATAAAAAGTTATTTCACTTCCATTCAGTTGAACACAACAGATGGGAGTTCTTTTTTTAGTAGAATCTGTTTCAAGTTGAATCGGAACAATTAATGGACTTTCCTTCATAAAAATGACCTCCTTTTCTTTGATAGCTAAAGTATAGCTTAAAGTTGGAGGTCAAAATAGACATGTTTATATTACGCGCTTACGAATCAGCTCTATTTAACTGGTTCGAAATCAACGGTTAGAAATAGAGGGTGATTTGATTCGTTAATAAGCTATATAAGGATTACAGATAAAAAAGATTTAGCTTGCTTTTTACGGGCAGTGAAGCGATATGTAGGATAATTGTCTGCTTATGTTTAAGTAGAAAGGTGTGTGTAGAATGAAAGCGTTGAACGGAAAATGGCTTTAGGTAGAATCTCTTATGGATATTACGTTAAGCAACGGGATTAAGCGCCCAAAAGGTTATTGAGAATGTGTCTAGATGATGTGAAATGATAATTAGTTAGAAATATTATGTGAGTGGTAATGAAATTCAAATAGGTTTCATATTAGGCTTTGTCGAATCATAAATTATAATATATAACGTTGCCAAAAAGAGTGTTTAAATTCACATGATTTGATTATAAAATTCCTAAAATTGGGGGGCATGTGGTATGGAGAGTTTATTTGGTGAATGCAATAATAGATTTACTGTAGAATTATTATCTGAACTCTTCCTGTTGAACCAGTCGGAAATTATTCGTATCCTTAAAAAGAATATTTCTAATTTTGAATTTAGTTATTGTAGCCAATCAGTAATTTCTGAAATGGATTTGGACGGACAATGTATAGTCGATAATTTTTCTGATAACGAGCTTAAATATACTTTTATACTCTCTATGCGTGGACTGAAAAAATTCACCAATATTTTAATGAACGAATTTAAAGGATTTTTTGTAAGATTTTTAACAGAGAAAGAGATAAATGAGTTATTAAAAATAGTCTATGAAAATGACAGCGTAAAGGATTATAAAAAAGGTTTGGTCGCACCTCGGGGAGAAATTGGAAGAGAATTTAGGAAAATACATATTAATCCCTTTTGGGATAAGGTCAATGAGGAATTAAAAATGTTTATAATTGATTGGCTTGGGGTCGATGATGTGAATCATATCCCCTGGATCGCGTATCAACAAACGTTAATGATTATAAAATTTGGCTATAGTCTTTCACCCGAATTACGAAATGAGGCCAATATTATTTGGCATAAACTAGTGGATCTTCGCTGTCAAGTTAATGATGGAAAAAGGAAGTTGCATGAGGGATGGTTATTAGATTACGATAGACAGGAATTAAAAAGTATAAGAAAGTTTTTAAAGTTTTTAAAGGATAGTTAATATAAAAAACCATTATCTCAACTCAGATTCGTTCTGAACTCAGATAATGGTTTTTGTTTACGTTGTGTATTTTTTGGTGGAGATGGGCCGTTCCGGTTAGTATCCACGTCTCAAAATGAAGCGATTAGAGGTTATAACTGTTGTAGTATCCTTATAATATAGATTGTGAGTGAAAAATAATTTATAATGTAAGTAAAGAGTTTAAAGAGATTTAGGAGTATAATGATAGATATAAATTGTAATTTGGAGGTGTTTTGTTTGAGCCAAAAAGAAATTGAGTTTGCTGTATTTTGTGTGGAAAACATTGCTGATTATTTAAAGATGAATGCACAGGATATTTATCAATTACTAGGTGTTAAAAGTAGGCTATTATTTGACTATATTGTGCCGTCTTATGAGCCATTACATACACAAAGTAAGGAATATATTATAAATGAGATTGTAGATATGATGAAGCAGAAGGAGTTGATCTAATGCTAGTTTATCATGGTTCTTATTGTGAAATTGTAAATCCAGATATTAAATATTCAAGAAATAAATTAGATTTTGGAAAAGGGTTTTATGTCACGCCAATTGAAGAACAAGCTGTTAGTTGGGTATCCAGATTTAAGAGATTAGGAAAACCAGGTATTGTTAATGTGTATGAGTTTGACTTTGAGAAAGTAAAGCAAGATTTACGTATCCTGATATTTGAGGAGTATAACACTGGGTGGTTAGATTTTATTATTAAGTGTCGCAATGGTGAATTGATTTATCAGGATTATGATGTTATAGCAGGCGGTATTGCAGATGATAAAGTGTTTAATACGGTTGAGCTTTACTTGGATCAGTTAATTAGTAAAGAAGAGGCTTTAGGAAGATTAAAATATTATAAACCAAACTTTCAAATCTGTATCGTTAATCAAGAAGTCATTGATAACTATTTGACATATAAAGAAAGTAGAGATGTTTAATGGAAGCTAATAAAATTTTATTACAACGGAAATTTGCAAGAATTATTGAAAGCTTAGCTAAAGAGGCTCATATAACTGAAGAAGAAGCAATGGGATTGTTCTATACATCAAAAACATATCAACTAATTTCACAAGGAATTAGTGATTTACATTGTTATGCTGATGGATATTTAGTAGATGAACTTATGTTAGAATATCATCTGAAAAAAGATATTGGTTATTATTAAAGATGAAATGGTAAGATTCAATATAAAAAGCATTATATTGAATGATGATGAAAGAAGCTAGCCATAGATAGTGGCTAGCTTCTTTTTAATTCCATGTAGTTTGATTTAATTGTTGGGCGATTTCTTCAATTGACATTTCATCAGTGAAGTTTTCGATGAATTGTGTTAAATCAAAATAACGAGTTCCTTGAGGAGCTCCTTTAGTAATTTTTTTGAATTCACATGGAATGAATTGTTTTACAAGGAAGAATCGTTGATCTCCACCTCCTAAGTCCTGTCCTTCAGTTTCTAAAACTTCTTTGATGACATCAATGATATTTTGTTTTTGTTGTGGTGTTAGATGACCTTGTAAGGTATTGATGATATCAAACTCTTGTGTATCATGATTAAAATTGGCATCAATGATACAACTAATTTCACCAATTCCACGAATGGCTTTTGCTCCATATAGACCGATATATTTATGCAGTCGGTAGTTACGTGTACGAGGTGCGTAGTATAGATTATATTTAAAGTTTCGTTCTAATGTTTTACTAGTTAAAAGTGATCGCATCAAACTTTCATGATGTGGAATTAAATTAGCATCGTAACAGAACGCTTCAAAGTCATTAATGAGATCGATCATTTCAACTTCATACGGATTAAGAACTTCTTTGAATTTCTTACAAATCTCTTTAAATGTTGTAAAGGCAAACTGAATCGAAGTTTTGTGAGCCCGATTATAAATATTAATTTCCTTTTCGATTTCTTCACGATACATCTGACTAATTGGATCAGTATTGATCCAAAGTAAGATTTGTTTATCTTCATTAGAGAATGAAGTAAGATGTCCCATTAATTGTGAAAGATTTTGTTGACCATAAAGTTTTGTTTCAATCACGATTTTAAAACTTTCTTGTTCAACGACAGCATCAGGAATACTACCAGTCGCTTTTACTTGTTGAGAAAATTTCACCGTTGTATCTAACTCTAAATCTGAATCTTCTAAAATCAAATTAATAAACTGCTTAAATCGATGCGTGTGATGTTGATAAAGTCGATTAAATAAAAGTAACGTATTATTTGTTACCATATTCTCTTTTTGAGAATACCTTGGAAAATAATGAATGTCAGCCATATCTATCCCCCTAAATGATTAGATGATTCCATTATATCAGGAGATTGATAGAAGAAGTAGATGACCGGATGTGATAATGTATGAATTTTAGATGGTTAATAGCTATAAATTTATGCAGAAGGATATCTTGATACTTAGTCTGTGTCATACAAGAAGTAACTTGTTTCAGTTTATTTTTTTGTTTGTCTTTCTATATTGATAAGGATAAAATAGAATTATATATTGTAAAAAAAGTTTCTTAGGAGGAAATGATGATGGGTAGCATTACATTACAGGAGCTAGAGTCTCATTTATGGGAATCAGCGAATATCTTACGTGGATCAATTGATTCATCGGATTATAAAAATTATATTTTTGGATTGCTTTTTTTAAAACGTGTCAATGACGTGTTTGAAGAGATTTGTCATCATTTAGTTGATGATGAAGGATGGGACTTAGAAGATGCAGAAGAAGAACGTGATGAGTATCAGTTCTTTGTTCCAAAGGAAGCTCGTTGGTCTTATTTACAATCGTTAACGACTGATATTGGACCTGCCTTAAATCATGCGTTTGAACGTTTAGAAGAAGAGAATGGATCATTAGAAGGTGTATTTAAGCAAATTGATTTTAACGATAAAGAAAAGTTACCAGATACATTACTAATTCAATTAATTCAACATTTCTCGAAAATTAATTTAAGTAATGAATCATTAGAAGAACCTGATATGTTAGGTCGTGCTTATGAGTATTTAATTAAACAATTTGCCGATGATGCAGGTAAAAAAGGTGGAGAATTCTATACGCCAACAAAAGTGGTTGAATTACTTGTTAAATTAATCAAACCGGAAGAAGGAATGCGAATCTGTGACCCAACATCAGGATCAGGTGGGATGCTCATCCAATCGGTAGATTACATTAAATCTAAAGGTGGAAATCCGAATAACTTATCACTATATGGACAAGAGAAAAACTTAAATACATGGGCAATTTGTAAGATGAACTTATTGTTACATGGATTAAGTGATCATCGTATTGAAAAGGGAGATACGATTCGTGATCCGAAGTTAACTGAAAATGGAGAATTAATGTTATTTGATCGAGTGATTGCAAACCCTCCGTATAGTTTAAAAAATTGGGGACGTGAAGAAGCAAGTGCCGATGAATTTGGACGTTTCCGTTTTGGCTTGCCACCTGCGAATGCTGGGGACTATGCGTTTGTTCAACATATGTTAGCGACGTTAAATCATACAGGGAAAGCAGGAGTTGTCTTACCTCATGGAATTCTGTTCCGTGGTGGAGCTGAAGGAAAAATCCGTCAGGGATTAGTGAAGGAAGATTTAATTGAAGCGATTATTGGATTACCTGCTAACTTATTCTATGGGACTGGAATTCCAGCCACGATTATCCTATATAATAAAGATAAAGAAGAAGCACGTCAAAATAAAATCTTCTTTATTGATGCCTCACGGGATTTCCAAGAAGGGAAAAATCAAAATGTGTTACGTGATGAAGACGTAGAAAAAATCGTTTCAACTTTTGATAATTATGAAGAAATTGAAAAGTATTCACGTATTGTTACATTAGATGAAATTAAAGAAAATGACTACAATTTAAATATCTCTCGTTATATCGATACAACAGAAGAGGAAGAGCAAATTGATGTGACACAAGCCATCCAAGAATTAAAACAACTAGAACTTGAACGCAACGAAATCGAAGCAACGATGTACAGCTTCTTAAAGGAGTTGGGATATTGTGAATAAAGAAGGTTATAAAAAAACTGAATTAGGTTATCTACCTCTTGACTGGGATGTGAAAAAGTTGGGATATATTACAAATAATGTAACAATTGGATTAGTAAAAACTATGACAGCTCATTATTGTGAACAGGGTGTACCGCTGATAAGAAACTCAAATATTAAAGAAGATAAAATTGATAAAGAAAATATGGTTTTTTTAACTTATGAATTTGCTGAAGCAAATGAGAATAAAAGGCTTAAAGTGGGCGATATTGTAACTGTTCATACTGGAGATATAGGAACGTCTGCAGTTATTGAAAAAGATATGGATGGTGCACACGGGTTTGCCACATTGAATACAACAGTTAATCCTGAGATTATATATAACTATTATTTATCAAAATACTTTAATTCTAATATGTATAAAAAACAGGCGATCAGTTTCTCAACTGGTGATGGGAGATTTAACTTAAATTTGAAAGATTTCGTAAATTCACTTATACCAATTCCACCTTTAAAAGAACAGAAAAAAATTGCAGAGATTCTTTCATCTGTTGATGCAGTGATTGAAAAGACAGAACAAGTGATTGCTAAAACAGAGGAAGTCAAAAAAGGATTAATGCAACAACTCCTCACAAAAGGAATTGGACATACAGAATTTAAACAAACAGAAATTGGAGAAATTCCACTTGAATGGGAAGTAGTATCTATAGAGTCTTTTTCTACTGTAATAAGAGGAGCTAGTCCAAGACCAAAAGGGGATCCAAGGTACTATGGGGGAAATGTTCCACGACTAATGGGGGCAGATGTAACAAGAGATAAAAAGTATGTAACTCCTAAAATTGATTTTTTAACAGAAGAAGGTGCGAAATTAAGTAGACAGATGTCAAAAGGTGATTTTGTTATTGTTTGTAGTGGGACTGTTGGATTACCTGCTATTTTAGCTATTGATGCATGTATACACGATGGTTTTTTAGCATTAAAAGATATTAATCCAAAAGTTAGTAAAGAATATTTATATTACATATTTACTCAACTAAGACAACAATTAGATTCCAAAGCTACACATGGAGGAGTGTTTACTAATTTAACAACGCAAATTGTTAAAGAATTTAAGATTGCACTACCTTCAATTGATGAACAAGAGAATATTTCTAATATTTTAAAAGGGATTGATGATAAAATCGATTTAGAACAAAAGCATATGGATAAATTGTCAGACATTAAAAAAGGATTAATGCAACAATTATTGACAGGAAAAACTCGTGTTAAGATAGATTAAAGGAAAATAGTATTTCATTATGAGATACTATTTTATAAAGTGATATATTTATGATGTAGGAGAAATGGGGTGTTTATGTGAGGCATGAGGCTTGGAATGAGAAGGAGTTAGTTGAGAACCGTTTAATTGAGCAGTTAGTTGAATTAGGATATACTCATTTGATTGGATCCGAGCTTGTGAATGAGCGATTAGAATCTGACGTGTTATTAAAACAACGATTAGAATCGGCAGTTATTCGACTGAATCCTTGGATGAACGAGAGTAATGTTACACAAGTGATTCGTAAGGTGTCACACATTTCTGCGACGTCTTTAATGGAAGCGAACCAAGAGTTTTATGGTTACTTAGTGAATATGATTTCAGTTCAACAGGATTTAGGAAAAGGGAAGAAACATCAAACGGTTCGATTGATTGATTTTGAGAATATTGAAGCGAATGAGTTTTTAGTAGTGGAACAGTTAACGATTAAGACGGCTAAAGCAACTATTCGTCCTGATTTAGTGCTTTATGTGAATGGATTACCACTTGTTGTGATTGAATGTAAAAGTCCAATGTTAAATCCAAATGAACAAATGGGACAAGCGATTCATCAAATGTTACGTTATCAAAAGGATGTTGAGACGTTATTCCACTATAACCAACTTTGTATTGCAGCTAGTTGGTATCAAGCAAAGGTAGGAACAATTGGAGCACGTCCACAACATTACAGTGCATGGAAAGATCCATATCCGTATCTATTAGAAGAAGGGATGGAACCTCAACAAATTCTAACGCTTGGAATGCTAAGTCGTTCGAATCTACTTGATTTAGTTCAAACGTTTATTGTGTTTGAGGGTGAAGGACAAAAAATCATTAAAAAGGTAGCCAGATATCAACAGTTTCGTGCAGTTAATAAAGCGATTGATCGAATTAAAAATGCAAAATACAATACGGAACGTGGTGGTGTCATTTGGGCGACACAAGGTAGTGGGAAGTCTATTTCAATGGTCTTTTTAGCTGTCAAACTAAGACGATTAAAACAGTTAGAAAATCCGACGATTGTTGTGGTAACTGATCGAAAAGATTTAGATGATCAAATTACCGCCACGTTTAGACGATGTGGTTTCCCTAATCCAAAACAAGCGACGTCTGTATCAGATTTGCGTCAGTTGTTAAATGGAGCAGTCGGGGAAACAGTCATGACCTTAGTTCATAAATTCCAAACAAGTGAAGAAGAAAAGTCATTCCCACTTCTTTCAGAAGCCTCAAACATTATTGTGATGGTCGATGAGGCTCATCGTACACAGTATGGGACTTTGAGTGTGAATATGAGAACGGCTTTACCGAATGCGATTTACTTAGGATTTACAGGAACGCCAATTGACAAAGATGATAAACATACGACGAAAACATTTGGGACTTATATTGATACCTATACGATTGAACAAGCGGTGAAAGATGGAGCAACGGTCCCAATTTTCTATGAGTCACGGTTACCCGATGTTCAAATTCAAGGGGGATCACTTGAAGAAATGTTCAATATGGTGACACGTGAACTCGATGATGAGGCCAGAGAACGTGCCAAGAAGAAGTATGTCAATGATCAACTTATTGTTGCCACTCCGAAACGAATTCAACATATTGCGATGGATATTGTAAAACATTATGAAGAATATATTAAACCAAATGGATTCAAAGCACAGGTAGTTGCGATTAATCGTCGAGCGGCCGTTATGTATAAAGAATACATTGATCAGTTTACCGATTTAGAATCAGCGGTTGTCTTTTCAACCTCAGCGAAAGATAAAGATAATGAATTGATTTGGAAATATCGTTTAGAGGAAGAACAGGAAAAAGAAATCATTAAACGATTTAAAGATCCAAATGATCCATTAAGTTTCATCATTGTAGTGGATAAATTACTAACAGGGTTTGATGCCCCGATTGAACAGGTGATGTACTTAGATAAACCAATTAAGGAACATAACTTACTTCAAGCGATTGCTCGTACGAATCGTACCTACGATAAGAAGACTTATGGTTTATTAGTCGATTATTTTGGGGTTTCTCGTTTCTTAGATGAAGCATTAGAAAAGTTCAGTAATACCGATGTTGAAGGTGCATTAAGTGATATTGATTCCGTGATTCCAAGACTTCAAATGCATCATCAAGCCGTTTTAAATGTGTTTCATACCGTTAGCTTAGATGATTTTGATGCATGTGTAAAAGTTTTAGAACCGGAAGATACTCGACAAATCTTTGAGGAAAAGTTTAAACGATTTGTTAAAGATATGGATATGGTGATGCCTAATCCAAAAGCAAATCCTTACATCTCAGATTTGAAGAAGTTTGGGAAAATCCGTCAAGCAGCTAAAAATCTATATCGTGCCGAAGGGATGGATATCTCAGATTATGGAGAAAAAGTTCGTGCCGTTGTAGAAGACTATTTAGTGGTTAATCACATTGAAGTCTTACATGAACCAATTAATTTAATGTCAGATTATTTCAATGAACGATTAGAGGCAGCTAAGACACCAGAAACCAAAGCTGCAGAAATGGAACATGCATTGAAACATGAAATCCGTGTCAAATTAGGAAGTGATCCTATTTATCAAACGTTAATGGAACGACTAGAAGAGTTAATCCGAAGACGACGTGAACATCAATTACAAATTGCTGAATATATGGAAGAGCTAGGTTCTTTAATTAAACAAGCGAGTCAAGTTGGAAAGCAAACAAAAGGAAGCTTAGATGCAAAACAAATGCCATTCTATCGTTTCTTAGAACAAGATGAAGCGATTGAGGCTTTAGTTGAAGATAAGAAACTCATTGAGCAATTAACGATCAATGTCACAAATGTTATTGCAGAATATGCAAAGATTGTGGAGTGGACGAAAAAAGAAGATACAAAACGAGAAATGCGTTTAGCAATCCGTCGAGAAATCAACGATACACTTAATGCACGTGGACCATTCAAAAAAACTGTACAAGGACTAGCCGAGCTAGCGGAAGTGCATTATGGAAATTAGAAAAAGGAGCTTTTATTAGCTCCTTTTCTTATAGTTTTAAATTTGGACCATGAATTCGTAACCATTCTTTACGATCTTCATAGTCGGGGAGTAAGCTGCTGATGAGATTCCAAAAGTCATCACTATGATCCATGTATTTCAAATGACAGAGTTCGTGAACAAGGACATAGTCAACATATCGCATAGGAGCAGTGAAGATACGCCAATTAATATGAATATTTCCTGATGGCGTACATGTCCCCCATGATTTTTCTTGTTCTTTGACGGTTAATTGGTTAGGTGATAGATTAAGTTTGTTCTCATAAAGTTTAAGACGTTGTTTTAATTTTTTAGACCCCATTTCAACATACCATTTCTTAAATAAATGATTGAGAGATTGTATACGCTCTGTGTCATTGAAATGAGTAGGTACTTTGGCTGTAAATTTACCTTGATGGAATTGAATATGACAATCTGTTAAAGAGTCATCTTTAATGACTTTTAATCGATAGTTGCGTCCTAAGTACGGGATTTTTTCTCCACTCTTAAATTGACGTGAACTTTCTTCTGATTTAATTTCAGCTAACTTTCTAAGTTGCTTGTGGATAGCAGGAGCTTTCTTTTTTATAATAGCAGCAATTTGTTCATCGTTTGTATGAGGTGGTGCTACAACAGTTACACCTATTTTATATTCGATTAAGATTGAAATATCTTTCTTACCTTGTTTGTAGGTAATCTGGTAATCAATCACCGTTGTTCCATATTGAATACTTGGCATCCTTAATACCGCCTTTATAAATGAATTGAATATAACCATTATATCAAACATATGATCGTTTTAAACTAAATTATAAACATATATTATTTCCTTGAATAGTTACTCAGGAGGTAATATACATGTCGAATGTCACAAAACGTATCAATATTGTATCAATTAAAATGGTAAAGGAGTCTAGCTTCCTTTATCAAACACGTCAAATCTTATCACCTAATGATGCCTATGAAATGATTAAAGAACAACTAGAGGGATTAGATCGGGAGCAATTCATTATTGCTTGTTTGAATACAAAGAATGAACCAACTAATATCTCAGTGGTATCAGTTGGTTCACTAAATAAAGCTATTGTCCATCCAAGAGAAGTATTTAAAACAGCCATCTTATCTAATGCAGCAAGTATCATGGCGTTTCATAATCATCCATCAGGAGATACCACACCATCAGATCAAGATATTCAATTAACCAACCGCTTATATGAAGCGGGTGAGTTACTCGGTATCAAGGTGTTAGACCATCTCATTATTGGAGATGGTTCTTTTACATCGTTGAAAGAAAAGGGTTATTTATAAAGAGCTAAGTGCCAGATGAGGTGCTTAGCTCTTTTCTATTTAGTCGGAATGGAGGTTATGTGATGAGTCAGATTGTCATGGTGTGTATAACGGAAACATTAGAACGTGTGATTGAAGTGGATAAAAATCAAATTGATGGAGATGCCGTTGCTTATGTAAAGGAGCAGTATCACAAGGGTGAAATTATTCTTGACTCGAGTGATTTAGTAGAGGTTGAGTTTATTGGAACCGCATGGGGATGAATGAAGGAGGTGATAAATGATGTCAGTGATTAATCGTTGGAGTTTACGATGTGAGGCTGTTACAAGTGAAGATGAGAAGCATCGCTATATATTAAGGATAGAATGGAATAAAGATAAGCCTAAAGCGACTGTTATTCTTATTCAACCAACGACCGCACATCCAGTAAATTTAGATATAACGACGATGAATGTGATTAACAATTTAAACCGGTTAGATTATGGAGGATGTGATATTGTGAACCTCTTTTCGCTGGTCTGTAAGAAGCTCCCATTAGGGATTCCTATTCAACAACTAGTGAGGGAAGAAAATATCGGGTATATCCAACGCAGTTGTGTAAAGTCTGAAGTGGTCATTATTGCTTATGGTTCAGTAGGAAGTGGAAGTAAGAGGATCATGGATTATCAGAGGGAATTTCTTCATACTCACCTCAAGCCATTTAAACAAAAGATGGTTAAAATCTGTGGACCGCATACCGATCAAGCGTATCACCCTTTATGTCCAACGGTACGTTCTAACTGGAGATTGGTCCCGTTATTTAGGGATTAATTAGTAACAGTTATTCGTAATTATTATTAATTGAAATGAACAGAGGAGGCTTATTATGAAGTGGTATCATGTTAGAGAAATGCAAGAAGAAGGATTGGATAGAGAAGTTAGTAACCGTATAAGATTAGTTCTAACTATTTTAGATGAAGCTTATGGTTCTTATCGTAAGCCGATGGATGACGGAGGGTACGTCCTGCTTATCAATGACACGAATGTGAAAGAGTTGGAGCACTTTCTTCAATCTTATCCATGTAGTGTGGTGGAGTTTTGTGAGGCGTTTCAGACACATCAACAAGGAACATATTATGAACTATTAATCTTATTGTCGAGTGACTATGCAGTCACTCTTTTTATGTGTCAATCATTATGGAATCGTTATAAGTCTCAATTTGATTTAGAGGGAGTGGGGAGAGAATGAGAATGTTCAAATGGATAGGGTTTATGGTGACCGTGTTGGTCATCGGATTAAATCAACTGAGTTTAGGAGGGGTGTTATCATGATTTTGGTATTGAAGGTTATTTCAGTTATTCTGCAAGCGTTAGCGCTGGGGCTAAGTGATAATGAGGCCATTGAGAAAGTGTCTAAACAATTTGGACTTGATCCTAATGAAGTGAAGCGCTGGTTGTAAGTGATGGAGTGAAGCTTGAAGCATTATTTGATGATAATTTAGTAAAAAATTAACTACTGATAAATAAAAGGCTGAATCCCTTGGGAGGATTCAGTCGCTATAATGGAGGAATAATTGGTGAAACGTTATCTAACTAAAGGTGTAATGAATGAAATTCCATCGGAGATTCAGTTGTTGTGTTGGGAGTGCTATGACCAAGTGAGACAAAGGGATAGTTATGATTATTTGCAGGTGTTTGAATTGAGACGTGTAGGAGTTGACATACAGGAAATTGAACATCGTCAAGAAGTCCCTAGGTATAAACAGGTATATTACGTTCATTGTAAATCCCCCCAACAACAAAAGATATATATTATTGAAGAGCTAGACACAGCACTCATGATGTTAGCTGAAGAATATTGATTCTCAGTCTGAAAGAATAATAGATGGTCTAAGGCCCAATAAAAGGGCTTTAGATTCTATATGATGATTTGGTGCGTGTTTCTTTTTTTAGTCGTTGGATATGTTCAGTTCAAATAAATTCCTCCCTCTCCCTGTTTGAAAAATAAACAGGGAGAAGGATAGGGGGACAAAAAAATGAGGTAAAATCAAGAATTATATATATACTCCCCCTATCTCCCTATAAAATAAATAAATTATATACTTGATAGATAAGATTCAAGTATTGAGCAGAAAACTAGAGGGATATGAGGAGGGATTATCTAGTATGAGGGAGAAAGATGAAATTCTAACAGAATGGATTAGTTTTTGAGTCAGAACTTATTTTATCCGATAATGCAAAAAATGCCGTAAAATAAAACTAAAAAAAATAGGAGCAGGTATAATAATAAGTAGTTGTATCAGGAAGGTGTGAAAAAAATGAAAGATTTAGATTTATATGGAAAAGTGGGTGGTGTGTTGATATCGCCTGATGAGTGGATAAAAAGATTTAGTAATGGAGTAGGAATTAATAAAAGATATGTTCCAACTAATCTTTCCCTAGATGAAATGATAAGAAATATCAAATGCGAGGTAGATGAAATTTGGAAAGATGAACTTGAATCCATTCACGAAACATTAGCTGCTATTTTTGGTAAGGAGGAAAAAGATAATTTCTTATTCCCCATCATCTATATGTATCATTTAAAGGATAAACTAGGACTTCTTTTGAGAAGGAATGAATTAGAAGACCTTAACTTTGAGGGATTGCGAGACGATACATTTCTTTTAGACAATAGGAACAACGAGGAACAGTTATTGTCTAAAAAAGATGTATTTTTAAATTATGTTTCCGATAGTAATAATCAGATTGATTATGAGTATGTCAAGACAAAAGATGATCCTCTTTGGGATAATTACTTAGCTAGCTATAGTATAGAACCAGGGAATGAAGCATCAAATTTTTATAAATTTTTAGAATCTTTTAACATATGGAGCACTAGAGGTTTTAGAAATGAGAAAAGCGGATACATTACTACGGATTTAGCGTATGCTCTTGCCTATTTATACAAAAGGAAACAGGCAGAAAATAAGTGTAAAAAAAAGTTCTTAAAAAAATATGAAAAAGGAAAAATAGGTACAATTGTTTTCAAAGAGTATTTGCTTTTCATTCAAGAATTTCGTGAATTCCTATTACACAGGAAAGATTATATTTTACAGGTAAAACAGTTTTCTCCGTATGATGTTCCCCCTAAGACGGATTGGGTTGATATAATAAAAACTAGATCAGATCTTCCACTACCAGAATGCGAACTTCAATGTGAGATTGAATTTATGATAGAAAAAACATTTAAATTCCATCAGTTTATGGAGTTAAGTGCTTTAAGAAGAAAATTTTTGTCAGCAAAAATTAGCGAAGAGAAACAACGAGAAATATTTGATATACTATTTACTCAAATTCAAGGGAATGATTGTGTAAATAATTTATGCATAATGAGGTTTTTGAATAGCCTGAAGACGAAGAATATGTATAATGATGTAAAAAAATATCTCATGGGTATTAAAAGTTTTAGCACCTATTTAAATCACATTATTGAGCGGTGCTACGAAGAAATTGAATCAACTCAAGATACAGTTTTAGGGGTAGAGGATAATTGTTTATCAACTTGTCATGCATTTGTATTAAGCCATCTTCGTGACACCACTGTGCAACTAAACAACGATTTTTTAAACAAGGATTTCAAGTATATATTGAAGGAATATCAGATATATTTATGCAAAATAGGAATTTCCATGTCTGATTGACATCTCAGTTAAGAATAAAGTTAGCGTTATAAATCCGATTATAGCGCTTTTTTTTTGTGTTTGAATAAAAAAAGGCTTAAAAAATTCCAATCAAACAAAAGGTTGAAATTTATTAAACTAGTCTTGTAAGAGATAACCGCCGTAAAATTTAATTGTGTGATTGGGACAATGGATTTTGGTTATCCCATCTAATTTAGGAGGAATGAAGTATGACTAGTACAACTAACAGAGAAATTAATTATTTTCCAGTTCAACAAAAGAAAAAACAGGAAGATTCTACGAGATACCCAGAAATTATAGGGGATGAGACAGGGGTCTATGAAAGAAAACTAGGGTATGCAGATACTAGGGTGGCAGATTATATTGATTTAAACGAACAGTTTATCAAATTAGAAACCCAAGAGCATTTTCTTTGTTTAGAGTATAGAGGTCCTGATAGACAAATAAAAAAACTCGATATACCAGCTAATGTCTTGGCGAATTCGAAGAAGGTAGCCGAATTATCGAAATATGGGGTTGGTGTTGACTTTGGTAATAAAAATCAGGTTCTTTGTCATCTGATTAACCGTAAAGAGATAGTTAGCTGCTTTTATAAGCATTCCCACATCGGATTTAGTCAATCAAGTCAGGGGATTTACTTTAAGCATCATCAGTTATTAGGAAAAAATTCGCCTGGAAAATCAACTTATAGTGGTGATTTAGATATTAAACCGACAGGAAGTGAAAAAAATGGCGAGCTTTAATAAAGCGGCATGTCTGTGGTAATTCACCAATGGAATTGGCAGTTGTTATGGGATTGGCATCAGCGGTTGTTGGGTTTATTTCAAGGGAAATGTCGATGGAAAATATAATAGCTCATATTATAAATGATAGTTCCACTGGGAAAACGACTGCTTGCCAATTGGCTATATCGGTTTTTGGATCTCCTGTTATAAAAGGGAATGGTTTAATGCTTAGCTGGAATGGTACGGTGAACGCAATCCAAAGAAGTCTTACTGGCAATAATGGTGTTGTTATTGCATTGGATGAGGTGAGTATGTCAAGAGGGGATGATTTTACAAAAATTATTTATTCTTTCTCAGAAGGTAAGGAAACAAGCCGTATGACCTCAGATTTAACAATGCAAGAGTCGGGTACATGGAGCACTTTGATTATTTCTACGGGTGAGAAGTCATTATTCGGAAACTCGAAACAAAATACAGGGCTAAGAGTTCGACTCATTGAATTATCGGATATTATTTGGACAACCTCAGCAGTACAATCAGATGAAATAAAAGAAACAGTTACCCAGAATTATGGTCATATAGGTCCTAAGTTTGTTATTTATTTAATGGATTTAGGAAAAGAAAGGGTTTTAAAAATGATGAATCACTGGAGTGAACAGATGGAACGTTTTCTACCAGAAAGTCCAATTACCACAAGGATTGCTAATAAGTTAGCTGTATTTATGGTGACTGGAGAACTGGCTAATCAAAAATTTAAATGGGGATTTGACCTAAACAAAATAGGAACTCTTCTAATTAAAAATGAAACAGAGAAGTTGGAAGAAGCAGAATTAGGCCATAGAGCGATTGCTAATTTGGTCGATTATATTTCTATTAAGAAAAAACACTTTTTTATCGAAAGTGGTGGAGAGAGTTCTCCCTCAAATTTAGGGTATAACGATGTTTGGGGGAAAATAATCTATCATCCTTCAACCAAAAATCATGATGGTGATAGTACACCCCAATTTAATCAGATTATTATTATTTATAAAGTGATTATGGAAATATTGAAAGATTTAAAGTATGAAACGCCTGAGATAGTGATTAAACAATGGAAAAAAGAAGGATGGTTAAATCATGAAAAAGGTAAAAATACCCGAAAAAGAAGTTTAAATGGTGACGATGTAAACTGCATAATTTTAGAATGCTCTAAAATTCCCTATTTTGATAGAAGTATAAATAAAAAAGATGGTAGAAAAAAAGAAATTACGTTTAGAACGGCTATGGAAGCAGGGATTTTAAAAAAATTTGAATAATAAAGGGAGTTTTTTTTCCCTAAATTTATAAAAACTTTATTTAAGAAGGAAAAGGTGAGTATGAAAATGAGTTTAACGGAGATTCAAGCCAACGTAGTAAAAAATTTGAAAATTTTTCGAGCGGAAAAGGAATTCGTGGAGGTGCGTATACTGAAAACTAAAAATGGAGTAGTCTCAGGCTATTACAATGATTTTACACGATTAGCAAATGATATTGGTGCTTATATAGGAACCTATGATATTTATTTTACACTGAACCCGCTTGCTACTGTCGTTCAACTTGAGGAACAAAATACTCTAAATTTTAATGTAAAACAGACAACCAAGGATAGTGGGATTAAAAAGTTCTCATATCTTCTTATTGATTTAGATCCAGAGCGGAAGGCTGGTATTTCATCAACTGACGATGAAAAGAAAACTGCCTATGTAAAGGCAAAAAAAATCTTTAGATTTTTAAAAAGTAAAGGTTGGTTTGATCCGATTGTTTGCGATAGTGGTAATGGATATCATCTGTTGTATCCAATTGATTTAGCAAATGAAGATACGAATCGATTATTGTTAAAAGAGTTCCTACAAACGTTAAACAGTTTATTTCCTGCTAGTGATGGCGCTAAGGTAGATACTACAACTTATAACGCGTCAAGAATAGTAAAACTTTATGGGACAATTGCCTGTAAAGGGGAGTCTAGTGAGGAACGACCACATCGTATATCAAAAGTTATCCATCAACCAAAAGTTATTCAGACCATCCCGATAGAGAAAATTAAAGAAATCACTAAACTATCAGAAAAAGGAATTAATGATTCGCATAAAAGCTGTGATTATAGGAATACTGGTAATCCCACTATGCGGAGAATAGATGTTGAAGATTTAATAAAGCGTCATAATTTGGGAGTCTATGAGAAGAAAGCTTGGGAAGGAAATTCTACTCTCTACAAGTTCAAATATTGTCCGTTTAATCCCGAACATGATGATTGGAGCTTTTGTATTATTCAATTTCCTGACGGTGCGATAGCCGTAAAGTGTCATCACGATTCGTGTTCTTCAAATGATTGGAAGGCATTAAAAAAGCACTTGGGCATCGCCTTTAAAAATAGAGGAAGGTCTCAGATTAGGCCAACTTCGGATCAATTCAATCAATTACTGGATAATTTAACTGTTTTAGGACCACATTTACAGGATTCTTATGTACAAATTCCTTTAGCCGTTTTTATTCAGATATCGAATCAACTAATAAAAAATAGCTTGTTTAATTAGATGGGGATAGAAAAAGGTTAATGGTCAAGGTCACGTCCGTGGCTTGATATTTCAACAGGAGTGATAATATGGAGTTAGTTAAGAAGTATGATCGTAACGAGATGAAGCAACCCAATGCCCTAATGTATATCATGGGTGATAATTTAGAGGTAGAAGAAGTGATTTCTTCTGTGACGGATTGGTTGGCGGATTTAATAGCTAATAACAGGTTAAAAACAACTTAGGGATAAATGAATGGAGCCTTACAAGGGGCTCCATTCATCAGCTTATCTTAAACGTAGGAATCAAGGAATGAAATTAATATTATTTAAGTGGGGATATATGAATTGGAGGTTATTAATATGTCATTAGTAAGAGTCGCCAGCTATAGTCGGTTTAGCAGCAGTAATCAACGTGAAGAATCAATTGATGCCCAACAACGAGCTATTCATAAATATATCCAGGATAAGGGGTATCACTTAATTACCGATTATAAGGATGAAGCTTTAACCGGAACAAATACGGAACGTCCGGGCTTTCAAAAGATGTTGCAGGATGCTAGCCAAGGTTTATTTGATGTAGTCATCGTTCATAAAATGGACCGATTCTCACGAAGTGTTTATGATGCGTTGAATGTGCAAAATCAGTTATTAGCTTATGGGGTTAAAATTGAAAGTGTGATTGAACAGTTTACGGATACGCCTGAAGGTCAACTACAACAGATTGTTCAATTAGGTGTAGGTCAATATTATTCTGCCAACTTGGCACGAGAAGTTATGAAGGGATTAAAGGAGAATGCCTTCAAAGCTCTTCATAATGGAGGAATCCCACCACTTGGATACGATGTTGACCCTGTAACTAAACGATATGTGATTAATGAGGAAGAAGCGAAGGCTATCCGCATTATATATGATAAAGTGATTGAGGGATGGAGTTACAGTGAGCTAGCTAAGTATTTGAACATGTTAGGGTATAGGACGAAATTGGGGAGAAGGTTCACCGCAACCTCTTCCTTCTATGATCTGTTGACTAATCCGAAGTATAAGGGTGAATATGTATTTAATCGTTCAGTTGCTAAACCTAAAGTGGTAGGAATAAAGCGAAGTCATAGAAAAAATAAGAATGAGAACGAAATTATTCGGGTGAAGGATGGACTCCCAGCTATTATTGATGAACAAACCTTTGATCTAGTTCAGAAATTATTGAAACAACGTAAACAAAGTAAAGGTCAACATAAGGCAAAAGAAGTTTACTTATTGAGCGGTCTAATTAAATGTGGAATGTGTGGTTCGCCTTATCATGGAAGTAGTCGTGTGGGCGGACGGAATAAGCATAAGTATGTAACGTATCGTTGCAGTAAGCGTAAGCAGTTTGAAACTCCTTGTCGTTGTAAAGAAATAGACAAGGAGCTCATTGATAAATTTATTGTCAACCAATTGATGGCTATCTTATTGCAATCAGATAATATTCAAACCTTACATGAGATGGTGAATCAACGGTTATTTGAGAAGTTAGCGACTGTGAATGAAGATTTACCCCAATTGAAGAAACGTTTGAATGAAGTAAGTACTCAGTTATCTAATCTCGTTCAAGTGATTGCAGTGAGTGGTCTAAATAATGTGGAAGCTATCACACAAGAAATTAAACGATTAGAGGAGGAGAAGACAGAATTGCTTCAACAGATTGAGGCAAATCAGATTAAGCAGGAGTCTGTTACCTTAACAGAAGAGCAATTAAAACAAGTACTTGAAGAAGCGAAGTCGTATATGTTGTCAAATAAGGATACGCAAGTGAAATATATCTTATCACGTTTTATCCATCAAATTATTATTTATAACGAAGCCATCGAGGTCCATTATAACCTCGGTGGCTTTTTTCATGACTTCAAACAGGTCATCCTCATTTACTCAGTTCGTTATCAACGATTAGAAATCGGGGAGGGTATGAATCATCAGGAAGCAATATAAGAAGATAAAAAAACCATTATCTCAAATCAGATTTAATCTGAACTCAGATAATGGTTTTTGTTTTATTCAATTTCCTGTAACAGTTGCGGACGTGTATTTTCTGGTGGAGATGGGGGGAGTCGAACCCCCGTCCTAAAACACCGACCACTTAACTTTCTACAAGTTTAGTCTCCTATTAAATTTAACGGGTGACTGGTCAGGCGACACACCTGTCAGACCGCGAGTTTGATCATCTCTTCTAGGCTATTCAAACGGCACAGACTAGCGTATCCCACTTCAGTGAGCCTAGTCATTCAACATGGGCGATTGAATGGTAGGCAGCTACGTTATATTAAGCAGCTAATTGTAAGTTTGTTTTTCCGGTTATTATAACCTCGACCTTTTAACGTGGGCTAACACGACTTGCTTATTAAGCTCAAATGCCCCAGTCGAATCCGTAACATCCCCAGGTTAATTTGATTACATGACTCATTATACTTCATTTTAACCACTTTGACAAGCCATCGACCCTGTCAATTGTAGCTAATCCATCCAATAGTATGGGCATTTAACATCCAAATTATGAATCCAATCACTAAAAAAGGTCAGAAACGTGTAAAAAATAAAAAATTGGTCATAATATACATGTGCAAAAACCATTTAAATTGAGGTGGAATATGTTAAATCTAATGGTAAATTTCATGGTTGTCCTAGGCTTTATTTTCCCACAGCCAATGGCGCCAGAAAGTACGACGGCGGTGGAAGAAGATAGGACACAGCTTTTAGATAAAGAACCAACGTCTGAAGTTGAAATGCCCACCGAATCGGAATCACAGGAAGTGAAGACTGAGGTCGCGACCTTGAATTCCGAGGAATCTGAAAGTGAGGGGCAACAACAAAAAGAATTGGCACTCAAACAATTAAGCACGGCCTTGATGGCCGTTCAACAAGAGGCCGATTCAGAAGTAGAGATGAACGTCGTGACGGTAAATGGGCAAGAAAATGACTCACAGTCAGATGCAGTGGTGAATCCTGAAAATGAGGCCACTGATGCTGTAGAAAATGAGACCCATGATGACATGGACGAGCCTGCGATAGATTCGGATGAAGAAGAGGGGGCTCCCCCTGAAGCAACTGAAGAAGATCAGATACAAGATACGGGAGATGAGGTCGGGAATCAGGAGCCGGTAGAAGAGTCAACAGACGCTACCTTAGCAGAGGAATCCGGGGATGAAACACAGGATCAAGTCGTTGCGAAAGAGCAGACGGATGCCTCTGAGGATGGAGTAAGCGAGACAGAACCGGTCTTTAGAGATTACCGACAAACATTTTATAGTGTGAAAGCCGGGGAGGTTCGTGTGGGATACGGACTTAGTTACCAAGACGACGGAGTAAAAGTTATTGATAATGTGATGCATTATTATGATTCAGAATATGAATGGCTTCCTATTGTAGCAGTGAATATCGATGAGGTCATGGAAGTTGGATTGAATGAGCGAGGAATTCCAAGTTATTATGGAACCGTTCTAGAAATTACATATCCGACAGGAGACACGCAAAAAGCAATTGTATTGGATGCTTGCGGGGCTTGTAGCTGGGATAACCGAATTGATTTATGGGTTTATGATTATGATTATCAACATGATGTGACAGGAATTGAATATCGCATAGTGAGAGAAGGGTTTAAGCAAGATGAAGAACAAGCACGAAGTTGAATCGATTGAAGTTAAATTATTAAAAATGATTGAACAACATGAAATTACAGAAGATGACTACAACTTAATTACGAAATATTTAAAAAAAGTGAAAAACGACTTAAAAAAACAGTAGCGAAACCTACTGTTTTTAGTGATGCCAAAGCAGAAAGTGACTGGTGTCCTCCCCATTAGTTGATGTATAATCAAAGAAAGTAAAAAATGGGGAGGAGAATGATGGAGTATTTAACTTATGTGACATGGGATTTTCCATTATTGATGAGTCAAATCATGGGTTATGGTCTAATAATTCTTGTTTGTGTAGGTATCTATCAATTTATGAAGGGGTTACTTCAAAAGTTGGATACGATTATTCATAGATTGGATGTAATCGAAGCAAAGTTAGAGTCAAAAAATAAAGATTAAATAATAAAAAAAGCTGAGTTTGTTGGAACTCAGCTTTTTGTCGTTTGAAGGAGGAAGTCCTTAAATAAACGGGCAGAGGGAGTTAAGGATTGATTTTTTAATGTGATGAGGTAGGCTTCTAAAGGTAAGGTCCCTTTGATTGGAATGGATTGGATATCTTGTCGAAGAAGTGGCGTCGGATTTAAAGCTATGCTAACCCCATAATTGAGTGCGACCAGTTCAAGAGTCGTCTCTTTTTGAGCAATTTCTAAGGTGTTAGGCAAGGGAAGGTGTTGCTGGACGAATAACTGTGTGATAGCGAGGTGTTCCGGTGTTTGAGTCGGGGGAAGAATGAACAGTTGCTCCCGAAGTTCTTGTAAGGAAATATCACTTCGATGAGCGAAAGGATGGGTAGAAGCGATGAGAAGGTGCCATTTCCACGTTGCAAGCGTGGTGGTTTCTAATTCATAATCAAGCGGAACAGAGGTAGAGATAATTAAATCATGGGCACCTGTTTTTAGATGATCTATTAAGGCGTGTGGGTCGGATTGTTTGAGCGTGAAGGTGAGGACTTGTTCGCTTAGGAAGGTTTGCATGAGCTTAGGAACGAAGGTGGGTTCGAGCAAGGCATCAAAGCCAAGTCGGATGATGCCATCCGTTTGATAGGAAAATTCTTTTAATTTTTGCTCGCCTAATTTAATTTCATCCAATGCCTGTTCAACGTAAGTGAGAAAAAAGCGTCCATAGCGCGTGAGTCGAACATTCCGCCCTTGTTTTTCAAAAAGGGGTGTTCCTAACTCCTTTTCGAGCATCGAAATCGCATGACTTAAGCTAGGTTGAGTAATCGAAAGCTCCTTTGCTGCTTGCGTATAATGCTCTAAGTGTGCGAGTACACGGAAATATTCAAGATGGTTTAAATTCATAGCATCACATCCAATTCATCAAAAAACATCAATTTTTCACCTATTATATCATAAAAAGCGACGTGGGTAGTGACGATTCATAGGTTTTCGCATATGCTACCAATAGAGGTGAAGGTCAATCAGACCTTAATTCATTAGAAAGCGGGATGGTGTTGTGATAAGACGAGAAATGGGATTATTTAAACTGGCACTTGTGTTGATCCAGATCGTCATCATCTTGATGTTGGCACCGATGACGAAAGAATTTGTTGCCCCATTCATGGGAGGGATTGTTTTTAATACAGTGACGTATGTTATCCTCTTTTGCCTACATGCGTATGCATATCAAGTCTGTCTAAAAAGTCGCATGCCAAAAGCGGGGCACGTTGTTTCAGTAGCGGCAGTGATGTTTCAGTCCTGTTGGGTGCTCTATTTAGTGGCGACTATTCTGTTAGGGTTTGAGATGCTTTTATTGTTAACAAAACATTGGCCGTTCAAACATAAAGTTAAAAAAGTAAATTCACCAAAAGGAATGTCGCGATAAGGTTGCCCCTTAAGTGGGCTGTTTGGCGATCAAGGGGTTAAATGTATCACTTGAAAGCTTTGCACGAGCTAAAATGAAAAAGGGTTCATCGTTAGGGAGGTTCAATAGCGAAGGTACAAAAGGTATCACTGTGTATAGATTGAACCTCTGATGAATGAGCATTTTACGATTTAACTTAAGATAAAGACGCCGGGAATCGGCGTCATTTTTATGTTAGAAAGGTAAAAAGTATGAGAAAACCTGACGCATGAGTTGACGGGAATATGACTTCATATCATAATTAATATAAGCATCTAAAAATGCAGGTACGGGAGTAAGGAGGAAGTGTATGTTTGATCATTCGAATTGTGGGATTGGAGCAATTGCCAATCTAGACGGAACATATAGTCACAACATTATTGAACAAGGGATGACACTCTTAAAGGCACTTAGTCATCGTGGTGGAACATCAAAGGACGGAACAGGGGATGGATGTGGAATTTTATTACAAATTCCTACATCGTTTTATGAGAAAAGGTACGGAATTCAAGGGGACTTTGCAGTGATGATGACCTTTTTACCGAAAGGAGAAAATGATCGCCAATTGGCCAAAGATCATATTTATGAAACTATTAAAGAATTAAAGCTACAACTTATCAAGGAAATTGTCGTTCCGGTGGATGCGAGTTTTCTGACGCCAACGGCGACTCAAACGGAGCCAGTGCCCACTCAATTTATCATTGATATGACAAATCAAGCGGAGACAGTTTTATATAAATTACATCGTTTTATTGAACAAAAGTGGAAAGAAGAAGAGTTATCTGATCGTACGTGCTATATTTTATCGTGCTCGTCACAGACGATTGTGTACAAGGGGTTATTGCGTCCTGATGAATTACCACGCTATTATTTAGATTTGCAGGATGAAAGATTTACTTCTAATTTCTGTATTGTCCATCAACGCTTTAGTACGAATACGAAGCCGTCATGGAATTTAGCTCAACCTTTCCGTTATTTAGCGCATAATGGAGAAATTAATACCGTTTCTGGAAATATTAATTGGTCGAATGCACGAGCGGGACTGTCGGCGTATCCAGAGGTTTTTCCGATTTGTAACGAGAAACATTCAGATAGTGCGAATCTTGACCGAACGTTAGAAGCGCTCCTTCATGAGAATTTTACGCTTGAGGATGCAGTGACGCGCCTTTTACCGAAGGCGTATGAGCATGATGCGCGCCTAAGTGACGACTTGAAGGCTTATTATGAATATTGTGGGTTAAAACAAGAGGCATGGGACGGTCCAGCTGGAGTTATCGTTTGTGATGGACATAAATTAATTGCGACGCTCGATCGTAATGGACTGCGTCCGTTTAGATATGTTCAAACAGAAAATCAAATTGTTCTTGCCTCAGAAATTGGAGTGTTAAATACGCCACTTGAGGAAATTAAGGTAGCTAGCCGTATTCAGGCAAGTGAAATTCTATGCGTTGATTTAGATGAGCAAACTGTGACGACAGATGCAGATATTAAAGCCGTATTATCCACGCAAAAACCTTATCGTGAATGGTTGAATGAACGACTCATTAAACCAATTGCCACGCATAGCGAACAATTTTTAACGGAAGATTTTGAACACACAGCGAAGAAATATTTTTATACAAATGCGGAATACATGCAGGAATTAAAATCATTAGTTGAAAATGGAAAAGAGGCGATTGGATCTTTTCCATATACGGCAGCCTTAAACATGTTACAAGCGCGCCCGCAACTCTTTTTTGATTTCTTTAAACAAAATTTCGCCCAAGTGACGAATCCACCACTGGATTCAATTCGAGAAAAATCAGTGTTTTCATTAACAACGACCGTGACCTCGGTAACTTCTTTACACGATGAACGATTAGATTATCCTGTTTATGAGTTCTCAACTCCAATTTTAACCGGTGACCAGTGGATGGCACTTTCTGAGGAAGAGGCTTTCGACCCACGTTTCATTTTCCTAGAATACGAGTCAACGTTAAAAGAGGCAGTGGATCAATTGCGACATGATGTCAAAAAAGCCGTGTTAGCTGGTTCACGTTTGTTAATTCTTGAACAGGAGGCTGAAGGAAAGACGATTCCTTCTTTAATGGCGACTGCCATCGCACACGAAGTTTTAGTTGAAATGGGGAAACGATTAGAAGTGCGCTTAGCCGTTTGTTGCGCGGATGCACGCCTTCCTATTCACCATGCGATGTTACTAGCTTATGGGGCGGACGTCATTTACCCATATTTCTGTTATGAATACATCCAACATCAAACAAAACTTTTTGCAGATGAAGCATATGACAATTATATTGCAGGATGTAACCAGGCGCTTCTTAAGCTAATGGCAAAGATGGGGGTTGCAACCGTGGACTCTTATCGAGGGTCGAAAGTGTTCGAAGTGGTCGGTCTAGATCAAGAAGTGACTGCTTTATTTACAAATCAACCGTCTCTTTTTGGCGGTAAAACATTCGAAGACCTTGATGCGATGATGGAAGATGGCGTGGACATTAGCAAGGCTAACGAATATCAAAACATGGACTCAGTCTTCATGAACCATGCCTACTCCAAATCATTTATTAAAGAGCTAAAAGCAACAATCCAGGCCAATGATTATGAGGCTTTCAAATCCGTGATGGAAGCGGAGCGTGGACGTTTGATCAATGTACGCGACTGTTTATCATTAAAGGCAACAGAGCCGCTTTCACTAGAAGAGGTTCAATCGACAGAGGAGATTGTGCGGCACTTTGTAGCATCGGCCATGTCTTATGGGGCATTATCGGTTGAAGCTCATCGCACGATTGCTCGCGCGATGAATGAACTCGGGGCAGCCTCAAATAGTGGAGAAGGTGGAGAGCTCGTTGAACGTTTTGGAACCATAACCGCTTCTAAAGTGAAACAAGTCGCATCAGGCCGCTTTGGTGTGACTTATGATTACCTAAAAAGTGCCCAAGAAATTCAAATTAAAATGGCCCAAGGGGCAAAACCGGGAGAAGGTGGACACTTACCTAAATCGAAGGTAGATGAACATATTGCTCGTGTTCGCTACGCGAAACAGGGAGTTGATTTAATTTCACCGCCACCTCATCACGATATCTATTCGATTGAAGATTTAGCTCAATTGATTGATGACTTACAAACAACGAATCCAAGTGCCCTAATTAGTGTTAAATTAGCTTCGTTACCGAATGTGGGGACGATCGCTAATGGCGTGGTCAAAGCGGGAGCGAAAAAAGTTGTTATTTCAGGATTTAACGGAGGAACAGGGGCCTCTCCTAAATCTTCGTTAAAATATACAGGACTTCCATGGGAGTACGGTCTATTCCAAACACATAAATCATTACTTGAGAATGATGTCCGTCATGAAACATGGATTCAGGTCGACGGACAAATCAAATCAGGGTATGATGTTGTTTTAGGAGCTATTCTTGGGGCAGATGAATTTGGATTTGGAACGATGTGTCTGGTGATGCTTGAATGCATTGGATGTAAACAGTGTCATACGGGAAAATGCCCAGCGGGAATTACGACGCAAGACCAAAAATTACGTCAACGTCTGAAAGAGGATCCAACGATGTTAAAAACTTACTTTACATTTGTGGCCCAGCAGGTACGTGAATTAATGGCCTTGTTAGGGGTTCGTTCATTAGCAGAACTTCGTGGACGTACTGATTTACTTGAATTAGTATCGCCGAATCCTTATCATTTAACACTAGATTGGCTAGAAGTATTGCCAGTGAATCAACCTATGCGTGTTGAAAATCCGGCGCTTCAACCGGTTCATTTAAATGAGTCGGAGGTTAACGTGATCGATACGCAACTTCGTACACTGGGGGTTCAATTGGTGAGCGACTCGGCTCGTACGTTCCAAACCTATGGTTATGCTGGGCAAAGCTTCGGGGCATTTATGAATGAGAGTGTTAAACTCATCCACACAGGATATGCGAATGACTATGTTGGAAAAGGATTAAGTGGTGGTCAAATCGTCATTAAAGCGGACGAAACGACACGCGAAAAATCCATTGAAGACCCTAACTACACGAATCATCATTTAATTGCAGGAAATACAATTTTATACGGTGCAACTTCAGGATCATGTTATTTAGAAGGACGCGTAGGAGAACGATTTGCCGTTCGTAATTCGGGAGCTATTGCCCTTAATCATGGAATGGGCGTTCATGCGTGTGAATACATGACAGGTGGTGTGGTCGTTTCACTCGGTTCTGTTCAGGCAAATGTGGGGGCAGGAATGACGGGTGGACTCTTATTCTTGTACCAAGCAAAATATTTAGACGAGAAACTCAATCAATCTTACGTGCAAGTCTTTGAGATGAAGGACCGTCATCGTGAGATTTTAAAAGACATATTAACAGATTACGTGAAACAAACTGATAATCCGTTAGCAACGAAAATCTTAAAGAATTTTGATGATGAAGTTCATCAATTTACATTAGTGACATCAGCTGATTACTATCAATTAGAATTATAAAAAGAAGAACCCCTCATGATGGGGTTCTTCTTTTATCGATGTAATAGTTTTTTTAACAGTCGAATGGGGGTGTAAATAATCGCAACATTAATTAAAAGAACAGCCATGAATTGAATAAGGATGATGATTAATTCTCCCATCGTATCCCCTCCTTTCACTTGTTTATTAGTATAGCATATTTTAAAGCAGTGCAGGGAATGGGGTGTGCGTTTTCAATGGGATTATTTTAATCTCTTACTATCTATCTTATCGAAGTGGTGTTACAATGAAAGTACTGAGTTAATCAAGGAAATGAGGGTTTTCAATGTTACAACAATTTAAAAGAAATAAAGAGCGTTGGCAAAAGTATTTAGGATATTTCTTAGTTGGAGTAGGCGTTGTCGTTGTTTATTTTACCTTGCGGAATATCCACCTGATTATGGGCAGTCTAAAAAACTTCATTTTACTGATCCGCCCGATTATTATCGCCTTTTCGATTGCTTATATTTTAAATCGTCCGATGCAATGGATTGAGCAGGCGTTAAGTCGGCTCACGAAACGGATGGTTAAACGAGACTTATCGTCGGGGTCGCGACGAGTTATCTCAATTTTAATTTTATTCCTACTCGTTGTTGGAGCGATTTACTTCTTATTTAATAGCATTATTCCTCCAATCTTCACGAATTTACGTTTATTACTCGAGTCGCTTCCAGCCCTTCAATCAAGTATTAATCGCTATATGAATGAGTTTGGTCCGTATGTACAAACGGTGATTACAGAACAACAAATCGATCAAATTTCGCATTTAGTGACCAATATTTTGAGTTCATTAGGAACTCATGCCCTTCAAGTTGGAACAGGCGTGATTACGAATGTGACGGGCTTTGCGATTAGTACGCTAACGACGATTATTTTATCGGTGTACTTTTTAAAAGATAAAGAAGTGTTGATTGATTCGCTTCACAAAGGGGCACAGGCATTACTTTCAACACGTACCTTAAGACGTTGCAAGCAATTGTTAGTCGATTTAGATACGGTATTTGGTGGATTTTTAATCGCCCAATTAATCGCGGCCTTGTTAGCCGGAGTTTGCTCAACGATTATTTTATTAATTATTAATCATCCATTCGCAATTTTAGTCGGATTAGTGACGGGGATTGCTAACGTTATTCCATATATCGGTCCGATTCTTGGAGCGGTGTTAGGATTTGTATTAGCTTTATTTTCAAGTTGGCAACTGGCAGTCTTAACGCTTATTTTATTGACCATTTATCAACAACTCGATGCGAATGTCATTCAACCGAAATTGTTGAGTAATAGTGTTGGACTGAATCCGGTGTGGGTACTGATTGCCATTCTTATTGGCGGACATTATTTAGGCATGCTTGGAATGATTGTGTCGATTCCATCAGCTGCACTCGCTCAAATTTATTTAAGTCGTCGTTATCATCGCCTGAAACAATCTGGGATGTTGACGGAAAAAGGGTTTGCAAGCGATGAAACTAATTAGTGTGGTAAAGAAATAGCAAAATGAAATATTTTTTGTATGTTGGAGTAAAAAACGCTAGAGTTTAAAGGAGCTTTAGCGTTTTTTATTTCAAAGAATTAAATCGGCTAATTTCGTAAAAAATAGTAAAATGGAAAGGAGGGAACTGCTCCGCTTAACACGCTCATGCTCTTTAAGTTTAAGGTGCTACGGGTAGCAGGATTCGGATGTTTAAACCTTATCATGTGTATATTGAAAAAGAGGCCTTGTCTTATAAACAGACAAAGGAACTGAAGAAACAGTTAGAAAGTAGGCATCTTCCTATCGATGTGATTGAGAATGGGCAAACAAAGGTTGCTAAGGGGAGGGATACCTCTGGTGATGAGGTGCTCATGATTAGTGTGTATAAAAACCAGGAATTTAGGGCGGCCCCTCCATTTGCGGATTATGCGATTCCTTTTGTATCGGGGTGCGTAGGAAGGTGTGAATATTGTCGGGCAGCTCAGTGCCGGTCATTTGTGAGGGTATACGTGAATGAAAATGATTTATTGAAAAAGGTAAAAAGATACGCTCAAAAGGGGTTAGCAGTGACGTTTGAAGGTTCTTTAGAGGCGGATCCTATTCCTACGGAACCGTATACGCACGCCTTAGCCCATATGATTGAATTCACGGCTAAGCAGCCGAATGTTTTCTTTACTTTTACGACTAAATTTACAGACGTTGATTCCTTGTTATGCCTAAATCATCAGGAACGGACGAAAGTGCGTTTTTCGATTAATACGGATACCGTGATTTCTAGTTTTGAGGAGGGAACGCCAAGTATGAAAGAGCGGATTATGGCCGCCTTTAAGATGATGAAGGCGGGCTATCCAGTTGGGTTTGTTATTGCGCCTGTCTTCGTTTACCCTAATTGGAAGGAGGACTACCTTATGTTAATTAAACGGCTAAAGGAATATTTAGAATCTGCACATCCCTCCCAACCAGTGACTTTTGAAATTATGGCTCATCGCTTTATGAAAGTTGCTAAAAATCATCTCTTTCAAGTCGTTGAAGATCCCTATCTTCCAGTAGATATTCAAGAAATGTCTTACAAGTATGGTCCTTACTTTTACGGTAAAAACAGTTACGATGTCGCTACGATGGATCAAATAAAGGAGTTATTTGAATTCGGGCTTGCCCATCTCCCATTTAACTATGAGATTAAATATATCGTATAAATCCTAATCTGAGCGCATTAACTATAAAAAATAAAACTCGTAGAGTCTATCCCAAGGGGCGATCTACGAGTTTTTGTTTGATAACATTCATTAATTTTTGGTCGACTGATTCCGTTATTTTTTACGGGGGTGTGACGACTTTTGGCATAAGCGAAAAGTCCCTCATTTGATGGAAAGAAGTTCTCAGGTATAGGTCATCTTCGCTGCTAAATTTTTTCTTCGTTTGACACAGTGATTGGCCATGACTTGAAAAAAGATAAAAAAGAGGGTATCGTCATTTTATCAACTCTTAATATCGAATAATAGTAGGGGGGGGTCATGGATGAAAAAATTTAGTTATCGCTTTTTTAGCTTTTATATGTTTAGCGTTGAGTATAAAAAACATTTCGTGTGTATATCATTCAAAGGAACTATTTATTGAAAAAAATAGTTTACCTGAAAATCAAGTTCCGAAAATCATTCATTCACAAGAAATGATGGATGAATTTATATTCGGCTTCATTCATTCAGAAAATAGGAAAGTTGAGCTACCGGGCTCAAAACCAGATTATGCGATTAAAATCGCCACTAAGCAAAAAAATATTTGGTGGTTAGAAAATTTTATTTGGATCAATCAAGATCAAATCATCACTAGAAACAACAATGATTTAGAAAAAAATGAAGGAACGCTCTATAAAAAAGGAACAGGAATATATCACACGATAAATTCAATTTTAAGTGAAGGAGGGTTATAAATATAATTGATTGCACCTTTACGGCCTGTTTTCATAAGGGATATAATCCAAATATACGTATACTTTTTTTTCCTGTAAAACGCTATCGTAAAGCTTTACAAATAAATTTTTACGTGATATGATGAACGTAAGGATTGTAACTGGTTAGGCAGGCAAAACCCACTTCTATAGGGAGGGTTTTGCCTTTTTTTAATGCCTTTATAATGGGAGGGGAAAGTAGATGTATATTGAAAAGGTACTCAACAATAATGCGTTTATATCTCTGGATGAAAATGGTGAAGAGATAATTGTAATGGGTAAAGGAATAGCGTTTGGAAAGAAGGGGCAGCAAGAAGTTAATCTCACGAATAAAAACTATAAAGTATTTTCATGTAAGGATAAAAGTATTAATCATAAATTAATTAATATTGTTTCGGATTTGCCACAAGAATATATTTTATTAACCCGTAAGATTATTTCGATGTTTGAGAAAGAATATAATAAAAAGTTAAATGAAATTATTTATGTAAGTTTAACGGAACATATTCATGGCGCTATTGAACGTTATCATCAAGGAATTCAAGTGAAAAACCCATTATTAATGGAAATTAAACGACTCTTTGCTGAGGAATATGAAATTGGGCGTCGGGCTTTAACGATGATTCAACAGGAGTTGGGAGTTATATTTGAGGAAGATGAAGCGGGGTATATTGCGTATCATATCGTGAATGCCGAACTTAATAATGATATGATAAATATTGCCAATATAACAAAAGTAATGCAGCAAGTATTAAATGTCATTAAATATCATTTTAAAGTAGAGTTTAATGAGGAATCTAGTACGTATTACCGATTTATTACGCATTTAAAGTTTTTTGCTCAGCGTATTTTTAGTCATAAGGTTTACGAGGATGAGGATACCGAATTATTTTTTATTTTAAAGGAAAAGTATCAGGAGAGTTATCATTGCACCGTGAAAATAAAGGAATTAATCTATCAGAACTATAATTACGAGTTATCACTCGAGGAACAACTGTATTTAATGATTCACATTGAAAGAATTAGAACGAAGTCAATCATATAGATTCGGTAATAATGCTAGATAGTCGACTAGCTTATTATATATAAAAGGTTGTAACTACGTTATAGATATGTATCTATAGACGTAGGCAAAACTTCATTTTATTTGTTTAAATGAATGGAGGAGAAAAAATGGATTGCAAAAAATTAGCAGAAGGAATTCTTGAAAAGGTGGGGGGAAAGGAGAATATTGAATCGGTTGTTCATTGTATGACAAGGCTCCGCTTTGTTTTAAAGGATGAAAATCTAGCAGATGACGATCAAGTAAAAAAAATCGAGGGAGTTATCGGTCTCATGAAGAAGAATGGCCAATACCAGATTATTATTGGTAATGAGGTAGCATCGGTGTATAAGGAGATTTGTACATTAGGTCATTTTAAGGAAAACATGTCAGGTGGTTCAATCAAGAAGAAAAAACAAAACATTATTTCTGAAATCTTGGATATCATCTCAAGTGTCATGTCCCCAGTTATTCCGGCTATCATTGGGGCAGCAATGATTAAAGTTTTATTAACCGTTTTACCGATGTTAGGGTTGTTAAATAATACAAGTCAAACGTATGAATTGTTATCAGTGATTGGGGATGGGGCCTTCTTCTTTATGCCAGTTTTAATTGGAATGTCGGCGGCTAAACGATTTGATGCTAATCCTTATTATGCAGTGAGTATTGCCTTGATTTTGTTACATCCTAATTTCATTGCTCTTTTAAATGGGGCAAATGAGGCAGGAGAAACGATTAAGTTCTTTAATTTAATCCCAGTGACTTATGCTAATTATGCTTATTCAGTCATTCCGATTATTTTATCTGTTGCAATTTTACCTTATATTGAGCGGCTAGTTGATAAAATAACGCCAAGCATTACAAAGAACTTCTTAAAACCAATGCTTGTCATGTTATTTATAGCACCTATTGTTATGGTTGTTATTGGTCCACTTGGGGCTATTTTGGGAGATGGCTTATCGGCCTTGGTTTATTTCATCCAAGATAAATTAGGATTTATTGCGGTTGGTTTAATAGCAGCTATATTCCCATTTATTGTTATGACGGGAATGCATCATGCCTTTACTCCAATTAAATTGGGCGTTTTAGCCACAACAGGTTTTGAAGGATTTATTTGTATCGCAGAATTTTGTTCAAACATGGCTCAAGGGGCGGCTGCATTAGCTGTAGCCATGAAATCTAAGAATTCTGCTACTAAACAAAATGCAGGTTCCTCAGCCTTTTCAGCTCTAGTGGCAGGAATTACAGAGCCAGCATTATACGGAACAAATCTACGTCTAAAGAGACCGATGATTGGAGCTTGCCTAGGAGGATTGATCGGTGGATTAACGGGCGGCTTCTTCCAAGTAAAATGTTATGGAGTAGCAACACCGGCTATTGTAACTCTCCCACAATATCTTGAAGAGGGAAATCCTCAAAGTCTGATTTATATTTTAATTACATTAGGGGTAACGATTGTTTCAACGTTTGTGATTACATATATCGTTGGATTTGAGGAACAAGTTGAAGGAAATAATGAGGAAGTTGCGAACGAGGAGTCTATCCTTCCTTTAAATACGGGAGTAAACATTATGAGTCCTTTAGAAGGGCATATGATTGATTTATCCCAAGTGAATGATGTTACATTTTCTAGTGGAGTAATGGGGGATGGGATTGCGATTATCCCAACAAAGGGCCGAGTGATTGCGCCATTTGATGGAAAAATAGACGTTTTCTTCAAGACGCATCATGCGATAGGGTTAAGAAGTGAAACGGGTGTTGAGTTATTAATTCACGTAGGTTTAGATACTGTAAATCTAGAAGGAAAATACTTTACTCCGTATAAAAAACAAGGAGATTCAATTAAATCAGGTGATGTTATTTTAGAATTTGATTTAGAAAAAATTAAAGAAGCTGGCTATGAATTAACTACACCGATTATTGTTACTAATACACAGCAATTTATGGATATCATTGCTAAGGAAAAAGAGGTTGTAACATTTAATGATCAAGTGTTAGCTATTATTTAATGAGGGGGATATGAGAATGACTTGTTTTAAAATGCCAAAAAATTTTTTATGGGGGAGCGCTTCGGCTGCCTATCAAGTGGAAGGTGCGTATCTAGAAGATGGAAAGGGGCTTTCTAACTGGGATCAATTTGTTAGAATTGAAGGAAAGACCTATAAAGGAACAACGGGGGATGTGGCGGTAGATCACTATCACCGATTTAAGGAAGATGTGAGGCTCATGGCAGAAATGGGGCTTAAAACATACCGTTTCTCTATCTCATGGCCTCGGGTGATTCCGACGGGAAATGGAGAGGTAAACGAGATAGGTTTGAAGTTTTATGAAGATTTAATTGACGAATGTTTAAAATATAACATTGAACCTATGGTTACAATTTTTCACTGGGATCTTCCCCAATCGTTAGTTGATCAATATAATGGATTTGAAAATCGTCGCATTATTGAGGATTTCGTTAACTATGCCAAAATCTTATTTGATCGATTCGGAAATAAAGTGAAGTATTGGATTACCTTGAATGAGCAAAATGTCTTTACCTCATTGGGATGGTTAACAGCCATGCATCCTCCAGGAAAATTTGACGATGAAAAAACATTTTATCAGGTGAATCATCATGCTTTTATGGCCCATGCACAGACAGTCTTATTGTTTAAAAAAATGGTCCCAAATGGGAAAATCGGGGCAAGCTTTGCTTATAGCCCAAGCTATTCACTAGATTGTAATCCAATGAATGCAATGTCTAAAATGGATTTTGATGATATGAAGAATTTTTGGTGGATGGATATGTATGCCTATGGACGATATCCCAAATCAACATTCACTTATTTACAAGGAAAAGGAATTGCTCCACAGTTTGAAGACGATGATCGACAGATTTTAAAGGAGGCCGCTTCAAAGGTTGATTTTATGGGAGTTAATTATTATCAAACAAGTGTGTGTGAATATAATCCTCTTGACGGGGTTACTCCATATGGAACTTTTAATACAACAGGGACAAAGGGTTCGGGTCAAGTGACGGGCCAACCAGGACTATTTAAAAATCCGTCTAACCCTTATTTAAGTACTACAGATTGGGATTGGACAATTGACCCTATGGGACTACGTTATGGATTACGTGAAATTACGAGTCGCTACAATTTACCAATTATTATTTCTGAAAACGGATTGGGCGCTTTCGATAAGAAAGAGGAGGACGAATCAATACATGACCCTTATCGAATTGCTTTTTTAAAGGCACACATCGAAGAACTTAAAGTCGCTATGGCGGAGGGTTGCGAGGTCATCGCCTATTGTACCTGGTCATTTACTGACTTATTAAGTTGGTTAAACGGCTATCAAAAACGTTATGGATTTGTTTATGTTGATCGAGAAGAGGGAGAAGAGGGAGCTAGTTTAAACCGATATAAAAAAGACAGCTATTATTGGTATAAAGAAGTTATCGCATCAAATGGAGAAATTTTATAATTAGAAGTGTAAGATAAGATAAATGGTACTAGATTGACACTATCCTTTTAGGATGGTGTCTTTTTTTAAAATTGATGAATAAATCTTTGGGTGGTCTTATTTAATAGATAGGAAGAGATAAATTCATTTCATTTTTTTGACTCTTGCATGGTTCGAAACTGGAAAATTGGGTTCTTAGAATAACGTAGCCAGAATTATAATTTTTTCGGAAACTTTTTTATAAGCATCTTATAAGAAAAGAGTAAATTTAAAAGGGCTGATTTTAAATAGAAATTTAAATCAGCCCTATCCGATATAATTTTATTGCCTTTTCTAATGACGAGATAGAAGGTTAAGGTTCATCTCAAAGAATGACTTATTTTAGTAAATTCCAGTATAATTAATAATTTTTCGATTAATTTCAAGAAGTCCGCTCGTTGGAGAGTATTCATCAGTCGCGTAAACTTTATCATGCCATTCAACGACGTTTTTTTCTAGTGTCATTGGCACTAAATAGTAAAGGCCGTCTGATAAAATTGAGCCGTAACTTAAGTCAGTCGATGGAATTTGGAGTTGCTCTATTTCTCGCTCTCCGCTTAATAATAATTGAGTTCCAAGTGCGATAATTTCATTGGTTGTTAAATTAGTTTGAATATAAGGTAAAAATTCTTTCATTAAGCCCATTAATTTTACTTTGTTATAAGAAACTGCTTTTTGAACAACAAGTGCAATCACACGTCGTTGACGCTCCATTCGTTCATAATCCCCGTTTCCTACTTTACGAATTCGCATATAGGCAACAGCCTGACGACCGTTAAGTGTTTGAAGACCAATGTCATCGATAAGTGCCGCCTCTTCACCACTCACTTCGACATTCATTTCAGCAATCACACGGTTTAATTCTTGGAGTTCATAATCTTGAACGTCTACTTCGACACCACCTAATTTATTAATAATTCGTTCGACTGCATTGAAGTTGACGGTGACATATTTTTGAATATCTAAATCAAAGTTTTGATTGATGGCAGAAACAGCTAGGGATGGTCCCCCGTAGGCATAGGCATGGTTAATTTTTTCAAATCCGTGTTTTTCATCGATATAGGCAAATGTATCGCGTACCACAGATGTTAAATAAGCCTGGTTTGTTTTATTATTGAAAGAAAAGACCATCATGGCATCTGAACGAGTATTGCTGTATTCATCTTCACGAGAGTCTACCCCGAATAAGGCGATGTTCGTCACACCCATTCCTTTTTTCAGGTCTAAAATTTCCTGTGAAACGTCTAAATCTGTTAATTCTTCACGCTCGACATTCGATAACATTTTATGGGCAGCTCCATAAACGACGCCACCAATGATTAAAAGGAAGAGAATTAATACTAAGAATCCCTTTAAACACCCATACTTTTTCTTTCGCTTTTTAGGCTGTTTTTCCTCCTGTTGCATCTCTACACGTTCCTTACTCATTATCTTCACCTAGTTTCTCATTAAGTCATGTTTAGTCGCGTAAACTCTAATATTTTATAATATGCGAGTATTTATTACAATATTAAAAACTTCCTATTAATATATTTTTACAAAATTTATGTTATTATAACTAGCAATTTATAAAAATCTAAAAAATTGGTCATTGGTCGACTTTCAGATGTATGTTACAATGAAAGAAATTACGAAAATTGGAGCTGATCGAATGCCGACCATTGAATTATTAGCACCAGTAGGTCATCATGAAGGATTATTAGCAGCAGTTAAAAATGGAGCTGATGCCATCTATGTTGGTGGAGCCGCTTTTGGAGCTCGAAAAGAAGCTGCCTTTAGCCATGAAGAATTAGTCGAGGTTATTAAATATAGTCATCTACATAACGTTAAGGTTTATGTTACAGTTAATACCACTATTTTTGATCAAGAACTCGAAGCGTTAAAAGAATATATTCATTTTCTATATTTAAATGATGTAGATGCGATTATTGTTCAAGATCTTGGGGTAGCACACCTTGTGAAACAACTTTATCCCGATTTTGAACTTCATTTTAGTACCCAAATGACGTTACATAATACTAAAGGGGTCGAATTTGCGAAACATTTCGGAGCTGATCGCGTCGTCGTTGCACGTGAAAACACGCTTGAAGAAATTAAAGCGATGAAAGAGGCGGTAGATATTGACCTTGAAGTCTTCGTCCATGGGGCACTTTGTGTTTGCTACTCAGGACAATGTTTAATGAGTAGTATGATTGGAGCACGTAGTGGAAATCGTGGGGCATGTGCCCAAACATGCCGTCTTCCGTATGAATTAGTAGACCTTTCAACAGGAGAAACATTGGATTCTTCAGTAGGGGACTTTTTATTAAGCCCAAAAGATTTAAAAACGATTGATGAAATTGGAGCTCTTATCGATGCAGGGGTGACATCATTTAAAATCGAGGGGCGTTTAAAGAAACCAGAATATGTCGCGACGGTTGTTAAGGCATATCGTGAAGCCATTGATCAGTATGTAGCGACACGCAAAATTAAAATTTCAAAGCAAATGCATGAAGATATGGATCAGATTTTTAGCCGTGGCTTTACGAAAGGATATCTTTTTGGTGAGCGCGGATCAAGCCTGATGAGTACGGACCGTCCTAATCATAAGGGGATTCTTATCGGAGAGGTGACCCATGTCAAAGGAAAACGCGCGACAATTGAATTAAAATCCACTCTTGAGGTAGGCGATGGGTTGCGTTTTGTCAGTCTAAATCAAAAGGATCAAGGACTGCAAGTACAAAAGATGTTTGTTAAAGGAAAGACTGCGACTCTTGCAAAAAAAGGAGGCGTGGAGTTAGAACTTCCATTTACCGTTACGAAGGGCATGAAAATTTATAAGACAACTTCCTTTTCTTTAAGTAAGCGGGCAGCTGTAAATGAAAAATCTATTGATAAAATAAATATTTACGGCGAGGTCAGTGCGAAAAACGGGGAGCCGCTAAAAATAATGGCCTGGGATGACGACTCTAATTTGGTAACGGTAGAAAGTGAAGAATGTTTTGTTGAAGCTCAAACGACGCCTTTATCGCAAAGTCGTTTGAAACAACAATTAGAGAAAACGGGAAGTACACCTTTTAGTTTTGCTTATCTTAATATCACCATGGATGAAGGCATCACGTTACCTATTTCAGTCATTAATAAAATAAGACGTGAGTTGTTAGAACAATTAGAAAAACGTCGTGTCAAAAAATATGCGGACCGCCAAAAGTCAGTCGTTGAGCCTATCCTCACATCATGTGATCAACAGGCTTGTACCCCATCGTTAATGGTTAGTGTCCGAAATATTAAACAATTGAAGGTGACGTTAGCACAAAATATTAAAACGATTTATTATAAAGATATTAAAACGTTAAAACGAGCCGTTGATTTAGCAGATGAATATGGCGCGACAGTTATTCCTCAACTTCCACGGATTATGACAGATGAAGAAATTTCATATGCAGTCTATGTGATTGAAAGTTTACCTATCCAGACAATCATGTTAGGTGAATATGGGATGTATGAGGCATTAAAAAACAAAGATTATACGTTTTTAGCGGATTTTTCATTTAACACAAATAATGTTCAAAGTATTGAGGCTTTTAAGTCGCTCAGTATTTCCCAGGTAACATGTTCATATGAAATCAATCAAAGACAGATGCGTCAACTTGTAAAAAACACGCCACTTCCAATCGAAATGGTTGTATATACAAGGATTCCTATGATGATTACTAAACATTGCCCGGTCAAACTTTTAAATCAACAGGAGTTTTGCCGAATGTGTTTGAGCACGCCATTTGGACTAAGAGATCGTAAAAATAAGGTTCTCCCTTTATTGAGAACTGGAAATTGTATTACGGAAATTTTTAATTCGCAACATCTGATTTTAATTGAATTTTTATCTGAACTTCAACAGATGGGTATTCACAATTTCCGCCTAGAGTTTACAAATGAACCGGATGAAATGATAGTAGATGCGATAAAGGTCTACCAACAGGTGCTAGAAACAGGAAGCCTTGATCGTGGATGGCTCGAGTCATATAAAAATCAGGATGATTATACGAAGGGTCATTATCACCGCGGGGTTCAATAATTTACGTATATAAATAAAAAAATTCCTCCATAATAAAGAAGGTAAATTCTTTTGGTTCTTTGTCAAATAGTGTTGCTGATTAATTTGTAACCTGTTACAACGAAAATTCAAATCGAAATCCTAGTAGCTATGCTGCTAGGATTTTCGTTTTAGGCTTTGTTAGATTTTGAACCATGAGAATACGAGATTTAAAGTGATAGAAACTACGATATCCAAAGGCAATACGCTTAATGACCTTAATTTTATTATTAATTCCTTCGATGGGACCATTTGTGTAATGAGTTGAGAGTGTATTTTTAATATAGGATTGATAAGTTTTAAAGGTTTGGAAAGCCGTTTGAAACTCAGGAGAAACAAGCGGATGTTCCGTTTCGAGTAAATGATTAAATCGTTTTAAGTTTTTTGTCTGAAGAGCGAAAAGTAACTCTTGATATAAATCATAGGTTGCTTTTAATTCAGGAGATAAATCAAGTAGAAAGTTTAAGATATCAATTTCACGCATGGGTTGTTTAAAGCAGTAAACTGATCGATAAGTGGTGGTATTAAGTAAAGCGTGAGATTTTAAAAATAAGCGCCAATAACGTTTGAATTTACGACCATGCTTTTTGAACTTTTTCATGAATCGGATTCGAGTTTTGTTCAGTGCACGAGAGAGATGTTGAACGAGATGAAATTTATCAATGATAATTTGGGCATGAGGAAAAAGATCCTTAATGAGGCTGATGTAAGGAGCGTACATATCAATCACAATATTTTTTACTCGATGACGTGCTTCCTTTGTGTATCGTTTAAAATAAGCTTGAAGGGAGTTTAAACGACGATCTTCAACGATATCGATGATTTGTTTTGAGTCAGCATCGCAAAAAATAAAAGACATATGCCCCTCAGCAGACTTAACGGATTTAAATTCATCAAAACAGAGATTTTCAGGTAAATAATTAAGGTTTAAGGTTTGAGATTCATAAAAGCTATGGATGATTCGATTGACGGTTGAATGAGAGACCTGATGGCGACGTGCGATATCACATTCAGAAATTTTATTTTGGGCCTCTAAAGCAATGGCGTGTTTCGTATGATAAGAAATGTAACAGTTCTTTTCAACAATTGAAGTACTTAGTGTAAAAGTAGACTGGCAATGCCCACAATAATAACGCTGTTTTTTTAGGTCTAAGTAGGTATCGTGAAGAGAGACTTTTGGAATGACAATTCGAGAGGTTTTAAATCCATGCTTCTTAAATTTTGAATCAAATAGGGTTCCGCATTTTTGACAATGAGTCGGTTGATACGTAAGAATACCTTTAAAGATAAAGCTAGTAATTCCGTTCAACTTCACTTCCTCAAGATAATCTTCTGAAAATGTAATATTTTTATCTTTAATATTTAAAAGTTTTCTAGTAAAATATGAGTGAGACATTAAATCTTATCCTTTCAATATTGTTTTAGTCGATAACATTGTAACAGGATTGAGACTTGAAGTCTCTTTTTTTTTATCCTATGAAAAAAGTGCTGCTTAATCAGCAACACTAAATATTATAGAACCATTCTTTTTAAGGGGGAATTTTTTATGTCAAAGATTATTTTATCTATTTTATTAGCGGGTCTTTTTTACGTTGTTTTATTAGTGTGTTTTAAAATTATGGGTAAGCGTGAAGTTAATCAGTTAAGTACGGTTGATATTGTCATTAATATATTAATCGCCAATGTAGCTGCAGGCGGAATTGTAGAAGAGGAGTACTGGTTAGATGCATTAGGCGGAGTTCTAGTGCTAGTTATGTTACAAATTTTAATGGCGAAGTTTCAAATTAAATATCCGCGTGGGCGGGATATTATTGAGGGGGAGCCTTCAATGGTGATAAAAAATGGCTTCGTTGATTATGATGAATTAAAAAAAATTAGGGTAGACCTTGATGATTTAATGATGCTGCTTCGGGGAGATAATGTGGTTGCCCCCGAGGAAGTTCAGTATGGAATTGTCGAAAAGAATGGAAAGCTTACGGTTTATACGAAAAAAAATCCGACAAAAACTTTTCCATTACCACTAGTCATTTCAGGACAAGTAAAGCTGAAGGCGTTGGAGAGTCTAGATAAGGATGCAGATTGGTTAATGAATCAGCTAGAGCTAAACCAGTTTTATCGATTAGAGCAAGTTGAATATCTTTTTTATGAAGAGCAAAAACTCGTTATTTATATGAAAGACGGCATTAAAAAGTTAAAAATAAAATAAGAGTCGTGGGAACCACGACTCTTATTCTTTATCGTTGAAATCATTAAATAGTGAAACACGATCCCCATTTGATAAGGAATTTAATAAGTTTTGTTTTGCCATAGGGTATTGAGCATATAATTTTTTTAATAGTTGCTTAACATCTTCACGACTCGTGTGCTTATCCATTGGACAAGTACTTGGTACGATTGGTACATGACGGTTGGCAGCAGCAATAATATCGTCTTCATAACAATAAACAAGTGGACGAATAAATGTAACATCGGTTCGGTCTAAGTACATTTTTGGTTTGAATGTTGATAGGAATCCGTTGTACATCGTATTCATGACTAGTGTTTCAACTGCGTCATCGGCGTGGTGGGCCATTGAGATTTTATTACATCCTAATTCGGTTCCTTTTTTTATTAAGATGGCCTTTTTGAATTTTGAACATAATGAGCAAGGAATTTTCCCGTCTGAAGAAGCATTTAATTTTAGGATTTCATAGACTTCTGTATCAACAAGGTGATATTCGATTCCGTGCTTTTTACAGAATTCTACGACAGGGTTAAAGTCCATTCCGGGGAATCCAAGTTTTAAAGTGATGCCAACTAATTCGAATTTAACAGGTGCAAATTTTTGATAAAGGTGTAGGGCATATAATAGGGCCATGCTATCTTTTCCCCCACTAACACCAACGGCAATTTTATCCCCTTCTTCAATTAAAGAAAAATCTTGATCCGCTTTTCTAATACAACCTAAGATCTTTTTCATAATACTCACCGACCTTTCGCTTGACATTATAACGAATAAAGTCGAAAAAAACAATCATTTGGTATAAAGATTAATTTGGTAATACGTATTGAAAAGGGAATTTGTTCTTTTGTATTTAAAAAATAAAATATTAAAAAAATGTATTAAATTGTCGAAATAACGCATATTAAGATTGTCAGGAGGTGAACGACATGGCAAACAACCAATCTAAAAATAAATTAGTTGTACCAGGTGCCCAAGCAGCAATCGATACGATGAAAGCGGAGATTGCAAATGAATTCGGTGTACAAATGGGTCCGGATGCAACAGCGCGTCAAAATGGTTCAGTTGGTGGAGAAATCACTAAACGATTAGTGGCAATGGCTCAACAACAAATGAATCAAACAAAATAATGCACATGATAGATAAATTTACGTATAATAACTGTCTGGAGATGACGAATATGGCAAACCAATCTAAAAATAAATTAGTTGTACCAGGTGCTCAAGCTGCAATTGATAATATGAAAGCAGAGATTGCGAATGAATTAGGTGTACAATTAGGTGCGGATGCAACAGCGCGTCAAAATGGTTCAGTTGGTGGAGAAATCACTAAACGATTAGTGGCAATGGCTCAACAACAAATGAATCAAACAAAATAGTTATTCCAATATATACGTATTAAAGGAGAGTTGAATGCTCTCCTTTTTTTATGAGTAATATAATGGCAGATTGGTGAATCTGTTTAATGAAAGGATTTATATTGATTTATGAATTTAAGGCGTATTATTTTGTCGAAATATCACATATTAAAAATGTTAGGAGGTGAAACTATGGCAAATCAATCTAAAAATAAATTAGTTGTACCGGGTGCAAAAGCAGCAATCGATAATATGAAAGCAGAGATTGCAAATGAATTAGGTGTACAAATGGGCGCAGATGCAACTGCACGTCAAAATGGTTCGGTTGGTGGAGAAATCACTAAACGTCTTGTGGCACAAGCTCAACAACAAATGAATCAAACAAAATAAAAAAACTACGACTAAACTAATCAACACGACTACAAACTACACAAATAAAAACGGTCCGATACGGATCGTTTTTATTTGAAAGGATTGCCAAATAACTGACATCTATTTAAAATTTCGATATAATGTTAGTCATAGGAGGTAATAATATGAATGTTTTAGTTTATCCAAAGTGTACGACGTGTAAAAAAGCAATAAAGTGGTTAAAAGATAATGATGTAGAGGCAGTTGTTCGCCATATTGTAGAAGAACCTTTATCTAGAGATGAGATTAAAGAATTGCATTTGAAATCAGGATTAGAAATCAAAAAGTTTTTTAATACAAGTGGGATGAAGTATCGGGAGTTAGGTTTAAAAGACCGATTAAAGGAAATGAGTTTAGATGAGTGTTATGATCTATTAGCAAGTGATGGAATGTTAGTTAAACGCCCGCTTGCATATGACGAAGAGAAGGTAACTTTAGGTTTTAAGGAAGACACTTACAATGAACAGTGGAAAAAGTAGCAGGAAATTGCAAGAGGTTAACGAGAATCAATTAAAGGAAATATGGAATTCAACGCAAATCGTTATTACCTTAGCTTACACACCGATATGTGGAACGTGTCAGGTGGCGAAAAGAATGTTAGAGGTTGTATCTAACTTATTACCCCAGGTACCATTCCTGCAAATTAATTTAAATTATTATGGTGAGCTGGCGCAAAAATATGAGATTATGTCGGTTCCGTGTCTAATGATTCATCATCAAGGAGAATGTGTAGAGAAAGTTTATACATTTATTTCTGTCCCCTTTTTATATAAAAAAATAACTTCTTACTTATAGTTTGTGATGAAACGCTATTTTCGTGGTAAAATAATACATAATGGGAAATGTATGACTAAACGAAAGAGGGGATGGCGATGAATTATCCGAAAATCGGACAAACAGTCGAGATACATAGCTATAAACATAACTCTAATATTCATCGCATTTGGCAGGAGACGACCATTTTAGATGTATCTAATGGAGTGGTTATTGGGGCTAATCATAAAACATTAGTCATGGAAAGTGACGGGAGAACGTGGTATACGAGAGAACCGGCAGTATGCTATTTTTTTAGTGAGTATTGGTTTAATGTTTTATGCATGTTGCGTAAAGATGGGGTTTACTTTTATTGCAATTTAAGTTCCCCTTTTGTATACGATCAAAAGACGATAAAGTATATTGACTACGACTTAGATATAAAGGTTTATCCTAATTTAAAATACGATATTTTGGATGTCGAGGAATATCGTAGACATGGGGAAGAAATGGGGTATTCATCAGAGGTTAAAGAAATAATTAATCAACAACTCCTTTTATTGAAGGAGATGATTGAATCTAAAAAAGGTCCCTTTGCGCCAGGATTTGCAGAATATTGGTATGATATTTATAAGAAACGATTAATAAAAAGGTGAGTGAGAACATGCGTGATCCACGATTAGAAAAATTAGCAAAAATGTTACTCGAGTATTCTAATAAGGTGAAAGCTGGACAACACGTTTTAATTAAAGGGAATGTCTTGACGAAGCCATTGATGAGGGAGTTAATTAAACATACTTATCGTTTGGGGGCTTATCCTCATATTGAGTTATTGGACGATGAGATTGGTCGTGAAATTTCACTCGGTAATACAGAAGAACGAATGGAACAAACGGTAAAGTGGAATCTTGAAAAGTATAAAGACATCGATGCGTTTATTACAATTATAGCCGATGAAAATGATTCAGAGTATAGTGATGTTCCTTCAGAAATCAAGGTGATGCAAGCGAAAGTTGGGAAACCAGTTTCTAATTTAATCGTGAATACAAAGGAATGGGTTTTATTAAACTATCCGACTTTTTCTTTAGCACAAAAGGCAAAGATGAGTTTAGAGCAATTTGAAAATTTCTTGTTAGATGTTTGCCTCGTGGACTATTCGAAAATGAATGAAGCGATGCAGTCTTTAAAAACATTAATGGAAAAGACGGATAAAGTTCGCCTTGTTGCACCGGGTACGGATTTAACATTTTCAATCAAGGGAATGCCAGCGATTCCGTGCGCAGGAGATTGTAATATTCCGGATGGTGAGGTCTTTACTGCGCCTATCAAAGATAGTGTCAACGGTGTTATTCAATATAATACAGCGAGTCCTTATCAGGGAACGGTCTTCAGTAATGTTTGCCTAGAATTTAAGGATGGTAAAATTATTAAAGCAACAGCAGATAATAATGTCGAACAGTTGAATGAAATTTTCAATTCTGATGAGGGAGCCCGTTATGTTGGAGAGTTTGCTATTGGGGTTAACCCCTTAATCCAACACCCGATGGGGGATATTTTATTTGATGAGAAAATTGATGGAAGTTTACATTTTACTCCGGGGCAAGCTTATGAAGAAGCAGATAACGGAAATCGTTCAGCTATCCATTGGGATTTAGTTTTAATTCAACGACCAGAGTACGGAGGGGGATCAATTTACTTTGACGATGTCTTAATTAGGAAAGATGGACGCTTCGTATTAAGTGAGTTAGAGTGCTTAAATCCTGAAAATTTAATATAAAAATATCGTGAGGCGCCTTAAGTATTAGAAAGAGATCTAATTACTAGGGCGCTTTTTGGATGAATAAAATAGAGGAAATATTAAATAAAGTACCTTAGATTGTTCTTAGACGAGAGAAAATGCAACCTTTAAGCAAGGAGGGGGAGATCCAATTCATTTCAGAAAGTAGGATGATTTTCTCTTATTTTAAGGGGCGCATTCAGTTTTATATCCCCCAATGTTTGGAATACATAGTCTTATATTTTTTGGGAGAATAGGGTTAGAAAATATGGGTAATCTTTGATATATATAGGAGAAATGTTAGGAAAAATAAAAAAATGATAAATGTAGTTGATTTTTGATATTTATCATGCTAATATAGAGAAGTCGCCAACAGGGCGATGGAAAAGAAAACAAAAAAATTTAAAAAGTGTTTGACAGAAACGGTTGAACATGATAAACTAGAAAAGTCGCCAAGAGAGGCAGACAAGCAAGAGAGGCAGACAAGAAATCTTGCAAAAAAAGATAAAAAAACATTTGACAAAAAAAGTCGAATGTAGTAAGATAAAGAAGTCGCCAAAAGGCGAGAGAAGTTCTTTGAAAACTAAACAGAACGTCAAGAATCATGAGCGAAAGAAATTTCGCAAGCTAAGGAAACAAACAATTATGGAGAGTTTGATCCTGGCTCAGGATGAACGCTGGCGGCGTGCCTAATACATGCAAGTCGAGCGAACCACTTCGGTGGGAAGCGGCGAACGGGTGAGTAACACGTAGGTGATCTGCCCATCAGACGGGGACAACGATTGGAAACGATCGCTAATACCGGATAGGACGAAAGTTTAAAGATGCTCCTGGCATCACTGATGGATGAGCCTGCGGCGCATTAGCTAGTTGGTGGGGTAAAGGCCTACCAAGGCGACGATGCGTAGCCGACCTGAGAGGGTGAACGGCCACACTGGGACTGAGACACGGCCCAGACTCCTACGGGAGGCAGCAGTAGGGAATCTTCGGCAATGGGCGAAAGCCTGACCGAGCAACGCCGCGTGAATGAAGAAGGCCTTCGGGTTGTAAAATTCTGTTATAAGGGAAGAAAGGTGATAGGAGGAAATGACTATCAATTGACGGTACCTTATGAGAAAGCCACGGCTAACTACGTGCCAGCAGCCGCGGTAATACGTAGGTGGCAAGCGTTATCCGGAATTATTGGGCGTAAAGAGCGCGCAGGTGGTTAATTAAGTCTGATGTGAAAGCCCACGGCTTAACCGTGGAGGGTCATTGGAAACTGGTTGACTTGAGTGCAGAAGAGGGAAGTGGAATTCCATGTGTAGCGGTGAAATGCGTAGAGATATGGAGGAACACCAGTGGCGAAGGCGGCTTCCTGGTCTGCAACTGACACTGAGGCGCGAAAGCGTGGGGAGCAAACAGGATTAGATACCCTGGTAGTCCACGCCGTAAACGATGAGTGCTAAGTGTTGGGGGTCGAACCTCAGTGCTGAAGTTAACGCATTAAGCACTCCGCCTGGGGAGTACGGTCGCAAGACTGAAACTCAAAGGAATTGACGGGGACCCGCACAAGCGGTGGAGCATGTGGTTTAATTCGAAGCAACGCGAAGAACCTTACCAGGTCTTGACATACCATTGACGCCTCTAGAGATAGAGGGTTTCCTTCGGGGACAATGGATACAGGTGGTGCATGGTTGTCGTCAGCTCGTGTCGTGAGATGTTGGGTTAAGTCCCGCAACGAGCGCAACCCCTGTCGTTAGTTGCCAGCAGTAAGATGGGGACTCTAACGAGACTGCCAGTGACAAACTGGAGGAAGGTGGGGATGACGTCAAATCATCATGCCCCTTATGACCTGGGCTACACACGTGCTACAATGGTTGGTACAAAGAGAAGCGAAGCGGTGACGTGGAGCAAACCTCATAAAGCCAATCTCAGTTCGGATTGTAGGCTGCAACTCGCCTACATGAAGTTGGAATCGCTAGTAATCGCGAATCAGAATGTCGCGGTGAATACGTTCCCGGGTCTTGTACACACCGCCCGTCACACCACGAGAGTTTACAACACCCGAAGTCAGTGGCCTAACCGCAAGGAGGGAGCTGCCTAAGGTGGGGTAGATGATTGGGGTGAAGTCGTAACAAGGTATCCCTACCGGAAGGTGGGGATGGATCACCTCCTTTCTATGGAGAAAGAGACGTTCTGTTTAGTTTTGGGAGAATTTCGATTTTCCTAGAATTGATCTTTGAAAACTAGATATCTTCTGAAGAAGAAAAGTTAAGTAATAAAGGGCGCACGGAGGATGCCTAGGCACTAGGAGTCGAAGAAGGACGCGACAAACGGCGAAACGCCTCGGGGAGCTGTAAGTAAGCAAAGAGCCGGGGATATCCGAATGGGGAAACCCGCTAGTGGTCATACGCTAGCACCGTATGGTGAATCAATAGCCATAGAGGAGACAGACCCAGGGAACTGAAACATCTAAGTACCTGGAGGAAAAGAAAGAAACATCGATTCCCCAAGTAGCGGCGAGCGAACAGGGAGGAGCCCAAACCGGAGTAATCCGGGGTAGAAGGACCTTCAGAAATGACTGAACATGATAGCCGAATGGTCTGGGAAGGCCAACCGGAGGGGGTGAGAGTCCCGTAGGTGAAATTGTGTGAAGCAGGGAAGGGATCCTGAGTACGGCGGGACACGAGAAATCCCGTCGGAAGCAACGAGGACCATCTCGTAAGGCTAAATACTACCTAGTGACCGATAGTGAACCAGTACCGTGAGGGAAAGGTGAAAAGAACCCCGGAAGGGGAGTGAAAGAGAACCTGAAACCGTGTGCCTACAACTAGTCAGAGCCCGTTAAAGGGTGATGGCGTGCCTTTTGTAGAATGAACCGGCGAGTTACGATATCGTGCAAGGTTAAGTTGAAGAGACGGAGCCGAAGCGAAAGCGAGTCTGAATAGGGCGAGGAGTACGATGTTGTAGACCCGAAACCGTGTGAGCTAGCCATGAGCAGGCTGAAGGTCAGGTAACACTGACTGGAGGGCCGAACCAGGGCACGTTGAAAAGTGCTTGGATGACTTGTGGCTAGGGGTGAAATTCCAATCGAACACGGATATAGCTGGTTCTCTCCGAAATAGCTTTAGGGCTAGCCTCGATAAGAGTCTACTGGAGGTAGAGCACTGAATGGGTGATGGCCCCACCTCGGGGTACTGATCTCAATCAAACTCCGAATGCCAGATAGATATGATCGGGAGTCAGACTGTGGGTGATAAGGTCCATGGTCAAAAGGGAAAGAGCCCAGACCGCCAGCTAAGGCCCCCAAGTGTCCGTTAAGTGGAAAAGGATGTGGAGATGCACAGACAACTAGGAGGTTGGCTTAGAAGCAGCCATCCTTTAAAGAGTGCGTAATAGCTCACTAGTCGAGTGACTCTGCGCCGAAAATGTACCGGGGCTAAACGGACCGCCGAAGCTGCGGATTGACACGAAGTGTCAGTGGTAGGAGAGCGTTCTAACAGCGGAGAAGCAGTACCGGAAGGAGCTGTGGAGCGGTTAGAAGTGAGAATGCCGGTGTGAGTAGCGAAAGATAGGTGAGAATCCTATCCATCGAAAGCCTAAGGTTTCCAGGGGAAGGCTCGTCCGCCCTGGGTAAGTCGGGACCTAAGGTGAGGCCGAAAGGCGTAGCCGATGGACAACAGGTAGAGATTCCTGTACCACTTAATAAACTGAAGGAGTGACGGAGAAGGCTAAGTTGAGCGTGTGAATGGATTCACGTGTAAGCAGTGAGGTGGTCATGTAGGCAAATCCGCATGGCGAAACATTGAGCTGTGATGCCGAAAGCCCGAAAGGGTGAAGTCAGCTGATGTCACGCTTCCAAGAAAAGCTTCTAGGGATAATTTATTAGGTGCCCGTACCGATAACCGACACAGGTAGGCGAGGAGAGAATCCTAAGATGAGCGAGAGAACTCTTGTTAAGGAACTCGGCAAAATGACCCCGTAACTTCGGGAGAAGGGGTGCTTGTGAAAGCAAGCCGCAGTGAAAAGGCCCAGGCGACTGTTTATCAAAAACACAGGTCTCTGCTAAACCGCAAGGTGATGTATAGGGGCTGACGCCTGCCCGGTGCTGGAAGGTTAAGAGGAGAGGTTAGCGCAAGCGAAGCTTTGAATTGAAGCCCCAGTAAACGGCGGCCGTAACTATAACGGTCCTAAGGTAGCGAAATTCCTTGTCGGGTAAGTTCCGACCCGCACGAAAGGCGTAACGATCTGGGCGCTGTCTCAACAAGAGACTCGGTGAAATCATAGTACCTGTGAAGATGCAGGTTACCCGCGACAGGACGGAAAGACCCCGTGGAGCTTTACTGTAGCTTGATATTGAGCACTGGTGACACATGTACAGGATAGGTAGGAGACGAAGAGACCAGGACGCCAGTCTTGGAGGAGTCGCTGTTGGGATACTACCCTTGTGTTACTGGGGTTCTAACCCGTGGCCATGAGCTGGTCAGGGGACAGTGTCAGGTGGGCAGTTTGACTGGGGCGGTCGCCTCCCAAAGAGTAACGGAGGCGCCCAAAGGTTCCCTCAGAATGGTTGGAAATCATTCGAAGAGTGTAAAGGCAGAAGGGAGCTTGACTGCGAGACCAACAAGTCGAGCAGGGACGAAAGTCGGGCTTAGTGATCCGGCGGTACCGAATGGAAGGGCCGTCGCTCAACGGATAAAAGCTACCCCGGGGATAACAGGCTGATCTCCCCCAAGAGTTCACATCGACGGGGAGGTTTGGCACCTCGATGTCGGCTCATCGCATCCTGGGGCTGTAGTCGGTCCCAAGGGTTGGGCTGTTCGCCCATTAAAGCGGTACGCGAGCTGGGTTCAGAACGTCGTGAGACAGTTCGGTCCCTATCCGTCGTGGGCGTAGGAAATTTGAGAGGAGCTGTCCTTAGTACGAGAGGACCGGGATGGACACACCGCTGGTGTACCAGTTGTTCTGCCAGGAGCATAGCTGGGTAGCTACGTGTGGAAGGGATAAACGCTGAAAGCATCTAAGCGTGAAGCCCCCCTCAAGATGAGATTTCCCATTCGAAAGAAGTAAGATCCCTTGAAGACGACGAGGTAGATAGGTCAGGAGTGGAAGTTTGGTGACAGATGAAGCGGACTGATACTAATCGATCGAGGACTTAACTAATAAGGAAGTAAGCAGAAGATATCTAGTTTTGTGAGATTGATGAAATCTGACAGAAGGTCTAGTGATAAGGGCAAGGAGGGCACACCTGTTCCCATACCGAACACAGAAGTTAAGCTCCTTAGCGCCGAGGGTAGTACGCAAGTGCGAGAGTAGGACGTCGCTAGGCCATAAATAAAAAGCCTCAATAGCTCAGTTGGTTAGAGCACTTGACTGTTAATCAAGGGGTCCTAGGTTCGAGTCCTAGTTGGGGCGCCATTAAAAAATGGCCCGTTGGTGAAGCGGTTTAACACACATGCCTTTCACGCATGCATACACGGGTTCGAATCCCGTACGGGTCACCATTAAAAATAAAAGTGGAGGATTAGCTCAGCTGGGAGAGCATCTGCCTTACAAGCAGAGGGTCGGCGGTTCGAGCCCGTCATCCTCCACCATAAATAGCCGGAATAGCTCAATTGGTAGAGCAACTGACTTGTAATCAGTAGGTTGCGGGTTCAAGTCCTGCTTCCGGCACCATAATGGCGATTGTGGCGAAGTGGTTAACGCATCGGATTGTGGCTCCGACATTCGTGGGTTCGATTCCCATCAGTCGCCCCAGATTTAATAAATAGAAAATTAGGCGCCATAGCCAAGTGGTAAGGCGTGGGACTGCAACTCCCTGATCATCGGTTCAAATCCGATTGGCGCCTCCAATTAGATAATAATGTGCCTGGGTGGCGGAACTGGTAGACGCACAGGACTTAAAATCCTGCGGGTGGTGACACCCGTGCCGGTTCGATTCCGGCCCTAGGCACCAATTTTATTTAAGTGAGTAGAATATACTCTTTTTTTTTGTTTAATAGAAAAAATACTTGTGATGTAAATGGGCGTGTATACAATGAAAAAATTAAAATGCATGTTAGAAACCAGCTATTCGATTGACGCAATATTTTATTTAAGAAAATCTTCGATACTTGTTAGCCTAGTGTTTTTAATTATATTATCAATAATGCAAATGACGCCTACAGCATTTGTTTTAATCGGTGATGCTCCGTATAGATGGGACTTAAATGTTTGGGATATTTCAGAATCTTCGCAACATTTATTAGAAGATAATTTACCGGATGATTGCGTGGTTAATAATTATAAACTTAGTTGTAAGCAATCTCTAGATATTGTGTTACAAAATGAGGTTAGGGTGGCCTTTAATTTACCGACTAGCACGGTTAGAAATGGGCTAATCTTTAATGAGGATCATTTTTTATTTGTAATAGATGATATGAATTATAAATTTGATTATTCAAAATTTGAGGGTGTTGACTTTTCAAATATAACTTATGATGAAATGTTTATGCGTGTAGCTTCCACTATTAAACCCATGTTTATGCCAGCTATGTTATTAGAGACGTATCAGTCAGGGATCTTATTGACATTCGGATTTGTTTTAATAGTCTCTGTCTTATTTATGTTATTAAGAATAGGGCGCCAATCGTTTTTAAGCTATAAAGAGGTGTTAAATCTCGTGATTTATTCGTCGACATTTCCGGCGATTATGTCTTTAGTGATTGGGATGTTTAATGGAGCCTGGTCCATCATTATTTATAATATTGGAACCTTGATTGTATTATTTTTTGTTTACCGATCGAGAGTAGAGCCCTATTTATCGGGACAGCGAGCAGGCTAAGCCTGCTTTTTTTATTCGTGAAAAAGTGCGACAATTTGGGGTGCAATGATTTTACTTGCGTTTCACTTAAAATCCTAGTAAAGTAAAAGGAAAGAAAGGTGATGGATTTGGAACAAAGGGAAATAATAAATAAATGTACGATACAAGAAGTTAATCGTTTAAATTCTGATCACATCAAAGAGGAATTAATTCAATTTAGTAAAACCATTGGAATCAATGCTATTGGTTTCAGTACGGTAGAACCTTTCCTATTCTTAAAGAAGGAGTTAAGGAAAAGGGACGAGTTGGAATGGACATCTCATTTAACAAAAGGATCCATTGAAGAGCGTACGAATCCTTTGTTGTCGATGGAGGATGCGAAATCGTTTATTTCAATTGCAATCACTTATCCTCGTAAGACTTGTTTGCCTAAGCAGGAAAAGGATGATCCGTTTGTACAATTTTCGAGGTCATCATGGGGGAATGATTATCATCAGGTGGTTGATCATAAACTACACATGCTAGAGGAATGGTTGAAGGAAAGAGTTTCGGGAATAAAGGTGATTAGGAGTGTGGACACGGGGGTTTTTAACGATCGTGCCATCGCATTACGTAGTGGAATAGGTTTTAGTGGAAAAAATAGTTCCATTATTCATCAAGAGTTTGGGAGCTATATTTATTTAGGGGAATTATTAGTGAATTACGAGTTTAGCCCTGATCGTAGTTTAGAGCGTCAGTGTGGGACATGTGATCGGTGTGTTCGTGCCTGTCCAACAAAGGCTATTCAACCGGATGGAAGCTTAAATGAAAAACGATGTCTTTCTTATGTGACGCAGGCAAAGGAGTACTTAAATCCTGAATTATATGAACGAATTAGTCAGAATATATACGGTTGTGATATTTGTCAAGAAGTTTGTCCATTTAATGCAGACGTCGATTCTCATCATCATCCTGAATTAGAGCCGACAGGTGTTGAATTTCCTAAAATTAAGGAGATTTTGACGATGACAAATAAGGAATTTAAATTAAAGTATGGTCACTTAGCCGGATCGTGGCGCGGCGTTACCGTGTTAAAACGAAACGCGATGTTTAACGCAGGTTTTTATAGATATAAAGAGGCTCTACCAGAAATTTTGAAAATTAGAGATGGACAAGGTCCCGATTGGCTAAGGGAAGCAGCTAAACAGGCGTATATAAGGTTAGAGAAAAGATAAGATTCTTTCAAAAAGTGAGTTTTTTTGTGTTAAAATATAAGGTAGATGGAATAGAGTTAGCACCCGTTTATTTTTGAAGACGGTGGTTGCACTATTTTAAAATCGTTGAGGTGATTAATTATGGCAATTCATTTAGTTCAATATAATCCTGAAATTCCTCAAAATACTGGGAATATTATGCGTACTTGTGCAGCAACGGATATTAAATTACACTTAATTAAACCAATGGGATTTTCATTGGATGAAAAAAGTATTAAGCGTTCGGGTGCAAACTATATAAATGAAGTAGACTATACGGTTTATGAAAACTGGGAAGATTTTGTTGAAAAAAACCGTGGCGGTAAATTTTGTTTTTGCACGCGTTATGGACAGAAAAATCACGCACAAATGGATTTTTCTAATCCTAAGGAAGATTACTATATTATTTTAGGTGCTGAAAGTAGTGGGATTCCGAAAGAAATCCTTCGACCTTATTTTGAAAATTGTTTCCGTGTTCCAATGACGAACAAGGTGCGTTCATTAAACGTCTCAAATGTGGCGGCCATTTTAGCATACGAAGCATTACGTCAACAAGAGTTTTTAGATTTATGGACGGTAGAACCATTCAAAGGAGCAGACTGGGTGCTGCGTGACGAAGAATAAACAACGATAAAAGGCGGGAGAATATGGGGTTATTCACCGCCTTTTATATGGGATGAGAACTCTGATATTGGCTGAAAAAGATTTTTTAAGGAAAAAACCGTTAGGATAGACGGAGATTGAGCAGGTGTTTTAATGAATATAATTGAAATTGCAAAGTTAGCAGGGGTCTCAAAATCAACCGTCTCAAGGTATTTAAATAGTGGGTATGTCAGTGAAGAGGCTGCTGAGAAAATAAAAGAAGTAATTGAGCAAACAGGGTTTGTCCCAAAACGCCAGGCCCAGGCGATGCGTTCTCAACGAACCAATTTAATAGGTGTGATTGTCCCTAAAATTAGTACTGAAACAGCCGCACGTGTGATTGAAGGAGTCACAAGTGAGTTGAGTCGAATGGGATATGAAGTGTTGATTGGAAATACTAATTTATCGATTGAAAAGGAGAAAAATTATTTAAAGGTTTTTAAAAATCAAGTAGATGGGATTATCTTTATGGCGACAGAAATAACATCCGAACATCGGAAACTTTTTGATCAGCTACGAATTCCTCTCGTTGTCATTGCCCAAAAAGTGAAAGATTATCCGTGTATTATTCATGATGATTATCATGCATCTAAAGATGCCATTCACTATTTAATTGACAAGGGACATCGCTCGATTGGGTTTATTGGTGTTGGAGAATATGATGTTGCAGTAGGAATTGATCGTAAAAAGGGTTATTTGGATGCATTAAAGAGTCAGAATCTTCATATTAATGAGGACTATATACAAATTGGTGATTTTAGTCCTGAAAGTGCATTTCAGTTAACGGAAAAGTTAATGTCTTTACCTAAACCACCAACGGCTATTTTTGCAGTGACGGATCATCTAGCTATTGGATGTATGGAGTATTTGAAGGAGCATGGGTATCAAATTCCTCAAGATGTAGCAGTTATGGGGTTGGGGGATAGTAAAATTTCGGCCTATATGACGCCTTCATTAACAACGATTCACTATCATTTTCAAACAATGGGGGCTCAAAGCGCCAGTCTGTTAATTGAACTTATTAAATCGGGTAAAGAAAGCTCAAAAAAAATTGAAAGCGATTTTGTTTTGAACTATAGACTTATGGAACGGGATAGTGTATAATAATCTTCGTAATGAAGGTTATTATTTTTTTATGCATTATGGGAACGTTCCCTCAAAGTGAGGGAGAAATGTTGAAAGGAACGATGATGTTCTTCATTTTTTTCACGGAGGTGGGAACGTTCCCCTATAAGAGGTTAACAGTTAATAAAGGTGATTAAATATTCATAGGAAATAATACCTGTATAATGAAAAGCAATTATTTGCATCATATATGAGGTTCTATGGAGGTTTCTATTATAAAAAGGTAGACTTCATAGAGGGAATAGTTAGATAGGAGGAGTCAGTCTTATGGCAAGTGCGAATTATGGTGAAGTAGCTAAAACAATTCTAGAGGCAGTTGGTGGAAAGGATAATTTAGCAAGTGCTGCGCATTGTGCGACGCGTTTACGTTTAGTTTTAAAGGATGAATAAAAAGTAAATAAATCTGAGATTGAAAAAATGGATATTGTGAAAGGGGTATTTTCTACGGCAGGACAGTTCCAGATTATCATTGGACAGGGAACGGTAAACCGTGTTTATGCGGAATTAGCGGCCCAAGCTGGAATTCAGGAGATGAGCACGGCTGATGTGAAAGATGCGGCAATGGAAAAATTAAACCCATTTCAACGATTTTGTCGAATGTTATCAAATATATTCGTTCCAATTATTCCTGCGATTGTCGCTGCCGGGTTACTAATGGGAATTTTAGGTGTTGTCGATAAAATTGGATTAAGCCACTTAAAAGAAGAATGGTGGTTTATGTTATTAGATATGTTTTCATCGGCGGCTTTTAACTTCTTACCGATTTTAATCGCTATTTCTGCGGCAAAACAATTCAAATGTAACCCATATTTAGCGGCAACAATTGGGGGAATTATGATTCACCCTGCTTTACAAAATGCATGGACATCAGGAACTGGTTATGAAACAGTTAATGTATTAGGGTTAATTGATATGCCTTTATTAGGGTATCAGGGAACTGTTTTACCTATTTTAATTGTGATTTTTGTTATGTCATATATCGAGAAGTACACACGTAAAATCGTTCCAAAGATGTTAGATATTTTAGTTACACCGTTAATTACTGTATTATTAACAGGGTTCTTAGCACTTGTTGTTATTGGTCCGCTTGCTAATACAGTAGGATCAGCCATTTCTACATTTTTCACTTATGCGTTAAATAATTTTGGAATTTTTGCGGGATTATTACTAGGTGGTTCGTATTCATCAATTGTTATTACAGGAATCCATCATAGTTTCCATGCAGTTGAGTTAGAGTTAATTGGGAATACGGGGTTTAATTCATTATTGCCAATTTGGTCAATGGCAAACGTTGCACAAGGTGGAGCGGCATTAGCTGTCTATTTTTTAACTAAAAATGCTAAAACAAAAGCCATCGCCTTACCATCTGCAATTAGTTGTTTTTTCGGTGTTACGGAGGCAGCTATTTTTGGAGTGAATATGAAGTATGGTCGTCCATTCATTGGTGCTGCTATTGGAGGTGCTTTAGGTGGAGCGTATATTGTATTTTCTAAGGTTGTATTTACGGCGGTTGGTGTAACTAGTCTTCCAGCTTTATCCATCGCTAAAACGGGAACAACAATGAATTATTTAATTGCAATGGGAGTTGCAGTTATAGGGGCATTCATTGCAACATGGATTCTTGGAATTAAAGAAGATTAGTTAAACGGAAAGCGAAAATGGGTAATGGAGTGAAGCTTTATTATTCATTTTTGCTTATACGGGATAAAGTTTATGATACAAACATTTTTATAGCATGACGTATTGAAAAAATGTAGTAAAGAATAGATTTTGAAGTTAGAAATTTTCAAGTATAAAGCCGATTGTAAATTTAATTGCAAGTAAAAAGGAGAGTCGTATGGTGAAAAAAGTTATTTCAATTGGAGAAGCACTTATTGATTTTATTCCACAACAAAAAGGAGTAGCCCTTAAAGATGTAGAGGGATTTTTACGTGTTCCTGGTGGCGCCCCATTAAATGTTGCAGCAGCCGTTGCCAAATTGGGTGGAAAGGCTCAAATGTTAACAAAGTTAGGAGTCGATGGCTTTGGGGATGCAATTTTAGAAGAGGTTATGCCATTAGGGGTCGATGTTTCGCGTGTTAGTCGAACGAATCAGGCGAATACAGCACTAGCATTTGTCTCTCTAAAAGAAGATGGTGAGCGTGATTTTTCATTTTATCGTCATCCGAGTGCGGATATGTTATTAGGTGAAGAAGAAATTTGTGAAGAAGACTTTATGAATGGAGCAATCCTACACTTTTGTTCTGTTAGTTTAATTGATGCACCGATTAAGCAGGCTCATAAAAAGGCGATTGAATATGCCATAAAACATAATGGGATCATTAGTTTTGATCCAAATGTTCGTCTTCCCTTATGGGAATCACCTCAAGAGTGCCGACAGGCTATTTTAGAGTTCTTACCTTTAGCCCACATTGTTAAAGTGAGTGATGAGGAATTAGAATTTATTACTTCAATTAAAGATGAAGAAGAAGCATTAAAATCTTTATTTGTTGGAAATGTAGAGGTTGTCATTTATACAAAAGGAACGAATGGATCAGAGTTTATCACCAAGGGCCGTACGATTCATGTTCCGTCATTTAGAGTAAAAGTTGAGGATACAACAGGAGCTGGGGATTCATATATCGGATCATTCTTATACCAGGTTGCCCAAACGGTTGATACGCTAGAGGCATTCATCCAACTTGATGAGGAGAAGGTGATGGACATGATGACATTTAGTGCAGCCACTGCCGCATTAACAGTGTCTAAAAAGGGGGCTATTGCCGCGTTGCCTACAAAAGAAGCCGTTATTGAAATGATGAGTCGATAGGTTTAGGAGGAATAGAGGATGATGACAAAACAACAGTTTGTGAACCAAATTACTTTAGAAAAAGAAAGAAAATTACCGCATATTAATCAAGATAAATGGCGTAATAAATTTCATCTGATGGCCCCTATTGGGTGGATTAACGATCCAAATGGGTTATGTTATTTTAAGGGATTATATCATGTGTTTTATCAGTATTCACCATTAGACGCTAAAGGCGGATTAAAGTTTTGGGGACATTATACATCCCCAGATATGGTAAATTGGACTGAACATGAGATAGCATTATTCCCAGATATTTCAGAAGATATCGACGGTGTTTATTCAGGATCAGCGCTTGTTTATAACGATGAAATGTATTTATTTTATACAGGAAACGTTAAATACAAAGGAGACCATGATTACGTTTTAACAGGACGGGAGCAAAATGTCATTATGGTTAAATCAACAGATGGATTTAACTTTACAGAAAAGCAGGTTTTATTAACGAACCAAGATTATCCTCAAAATATGGGATTGCATGTCCGTGACCCTAAAGTATGGGAGGAAAATGGCATTTTCTACATGGTTTTAGGGGCACGTTCAATTGATGATAAAGGGTATGTCCTTTTATATAAATCATTAAATTTAACGGAGTGGGAACTTGTTAGTGTACCGGCTGGCGGATTAGATGAGATGGGATATATGTGGGAGTGCCCAGATATGTTTAAATTAGATGGTAAAGATGTCTTTATGTTCTCACCACAGGGAATGGAGGCTAAAGGGTTAAAGTATCATAATGTTTATCAAAGTGGTTATGCGATTGGGTCATTTAATGAATCAAAGCAACAATTATCATTAGGTAAATTTGACGAATTAGATCGTGGTTTTGATTTTTATGCTCCCCAAACATTTAAAAACCATGATGGTCGTGTCATAATGTATGGATGGGCTGGTGTCCCGGATGCGATTGAACATCGTAATCCGACAGTAGAAATAGGGTGGCAACATTGTTTAACATTGCCACGACAACTGGTCTTAAAGGGGGAAAAACTTTATCAATTCCCTGTTGAAGAGTTAAAAGCGATGCGCAAAGACGAGACGGTCATTCCCAACGTTCCATTAGGTGAAAAAAGAATCTTTGAATTATTTGACACTAATACGTATGAACTGGATTTAGCCTTTAAGGAGACGACATCTTTTGAACTGGCATTTCGTGAAGATTGTAGGTTAGCGTGGAAAGAAGGGATCTTTACGTTAACTTTAGGAGAGAGTGGTTATGGGCGCGATGAGCGTTCAGTTAAAATTGAATCCATTTCAAACCTCCACATTTACTCTGATCATTCAATTTTAGAAGTGTATTTGAATGGGGGGGAAGATGTGTTTACCTCACGTATTTATAACAAAGGTGTAGATCAAACGTTAGAATTGATGGGAACGGGAGAAGTAACGTTAACTAAATGGACGTTATAAAATGTATAATCCCTTAAAAGGGTAATTTTATCTCGATTATTGGAGAGGAATGAAGCTATTAAAAGAAATAGCTTCATTCTTTTTTATATAAACGAAAACCACCTGCTATGCGGGTGGTTCTTTAATGCCTTTAGCGAGGTATTAGAAGAAAAAAACTCCTTATGTCTAAAATAGAAAAGGTTTCCCGACCACTTTCAAATTGACATACCGGTCTCCTCCATTGCCAGATCTGTGAATGAAATGAACTCTTAGATATCCTCCGACAGTAGGGTATGGGCTTTCCGATTAGTATCCAAGTCCAGATATAAATCGAATACGATAGTGACTAGACCTTTATATGATGAATGCATAGTTACACTTATGCTATAATAGTCTTAGTATTGCTATTTAAAGTGATTAAGGTTAGAAAGAGATATTAGATCATTGAAATAAACGATTTTAACAATCTACAATAAAATAAATGAATTTATAAAGAGAGGAGAGTATTTATGGTTACGTTATTAGGTGAAAAGAAACAATTGTTAGATAGTAAGCGTCCTTTAAGTAGAGAAGTTCTAATGAATTTAAAGAAATATTTTGATGTTGAATTTACCTATAATTCAAATGCTATTGAAGGAAATACATTAACGATTACTGAAACAAAAGTAATCTTAGAAGACGGTCTAACAATAGGTGGTGGTAAAAGTTTAAGAGAACATCTTGAAGTTTTAAATCATAAAGAAGCTATTGATTATGTACAAGATGTGGTTAGTAAAGAGTTTGATTTATCAGAAAGAGTTATTCGGGATCTTCATCACATCATTTTAAAGAGCATTGATAATTCAAATGCTGGTGTTTATCGGAAAGCAAACGTATTAATCAGTGGTAGTATGCATCGACCACCAGAATATTTTCTTGTAGAAGATAAAATGAAGGAATTATTGGATTGGTATCATGAAAACAAAGAAACTATGCATCCTGTAAAATTAGCAGCATTATTTCATTTTAAATATGTTTATATCCATCCTTTTTTAGATGGTAATGGAAGAAGTGCACGCTTATTAATGAATTTAATCTTGCTAAGGAATGGATATCCACTAACCATTATTAGAAATAGTGATCGTGTAGATTATATGAGTGCATTAGAAAAAGCGAGTACGACCGGTAATACGGATGATTTTGTTGAATTTATTGCAAAAGCAGTAGATAGAAGCTTTGATACTTATTTATATTTAATTGGATAAAAAGCCCAGTTGAATATCATAAAGCGTTAAATCGAATGATTAGAATCGTAAATCTAATATAATGATCATTCTAGTGAATCATAAGGAAAGAAGCTAGCCATAAATAGTGATTAGCTTCTTTTTAATTCCATGTAGCTTGATTTAATTGTAGGGAGATTTTGTTAATTGACGTTTCATTGGTGAAGATTTCGAGGAATTGGGTTATATCAAAATAGCGAGTTCCTTGTGGAGTATCTTTAGTGTTTTTGGAAATTCACACAGGGTAAATTGTTTTAGTAAAAAGAATCGGTGAAGATCACTGCCTAAGTCTTTTTTTCAGTTTCTAAAGCTTCTTTGATAATATCAATTATATTTTTTTGGTTATGGTGTTAGATGCCCCCGTAAGGTATTAATGAAATCAAGTTCCTGTGAATCATGATTAAAATAGACCACAATGATACAACTACTTTCATCAATTCCTCGCAGCTTCTTTTGCTCCATATAGACTGATATATTTGTGTAATCGGTAATTACGTGTATGAGGTGTGTAGTATAGATTATATTTAAAGGTGATTGCATCAAACTTTCATGATATGGAACTAAATTAGTGTCACAATAGAATGCTTCAAAGTCATTAATGAGATCAATCATGGCCACTTCATAAGGATTAAGAACTTCTTTGAATTTCTTACCAATATCTATAAATGTTGTAAAGGCAAACTAAATCGAAGTTTTGTTTTAACCACGATTTTAGAATTTTCTTGTTTAACAACAGCATCAGGCATAATAATGGTCCCTTTTAAGTATTGAGAAAATTTCACCGTTTAAATAATACGTTAGTATTATTTGTTACTATATTCTCTTTTTGAGATTACCTTAGAAAATAATGAATTTCAGCCATATCTATACCCTTAAGTTTATAAGGTGAATTCATCATATCAAGGTATTTGACTTTAGTCTTATAAAAAAATTTTATTATATCAATAAAAGGAAGTACTTTGTTTAAATTATTATTTAGATTAAATAGGTGAGTCATGTACTAATATAATTTTTAGTAATGCAGTGTTAAGTTTTTTTCCGTGCATTGAGGTAACTATATTAAACGAAATATTTACGGTTAGCAACATTGAGTCATAAAATTTTAAAGGTGTTAAGGGAGTGAAAATAGATGAGTATTGCTTTGCAGATTTTGTTAAATGATGGAGAAATAGATGGAAAGAAAACAGTATATGTATCTAATCGTGATATTCGTTGCGAGTATGTTCCTAGAAAGAAAGTTTCAAGTTTTTCAAGTGATGAAGTAGCCGTTTATTTATTAATCGGAACAGATGATGAACAGAGGGAATTAATTTATGTAGGTGAAACTGAGGGGGCCTCAACACGCTTATGGGATCATCACAAACAAAAACGTTTTTGGGATTGTGCCTTTTTCTTTGTTAGTAATACACAACATTTAAATAAAGCAGATGTGAAGTTTTTAGAATCTAAGATTTATCAAACGATTAAAGAAGCGGGACGTTATCAGTTAATTAATGCGAGTATACCAAAAGAAAGTCATGTTCATGCGATTCGAAAAACTGAGCTATTGGATATCTTAAAAACAATTGAATTTATTTTGGGGGGAGCATTCAATTTTTTTCCGTTCAAAAAGATTGATATTGAAGAAGCTGTGTCAAGGACCCAAGCACAAATTAATGAGCTTAAGCAACAACTAGATGAATTAGAATTGTTTTATATAACACAAAAACAAGCATCTGCTAAAGGGTATTTATTAGGTGAAGGTAAAAAGTTTGTTGTCTTAAAGGGTTCGAAGACAGCGCCAATTGAAAAGGCAGCTAATACCTTTAAAAGCTTAAGTGCTGCAAATTACCTTAAAAAATTACAAAAACAAGGAATTATTGAACAAATCAATGGACAGTATGAATTCAAAGAAACTCATGTCTTTAACAGTCCATCTGGTGCATCGGATCTTATTTATCTTGGGGCAACAAATGGATGGAAAGAATGGAAAAATGAAGCGGGAGAATGCTTAGAAAAACTACGGGAGTACTAGTAAAAAAATTCTATCCACTTGAATATTAAGTGGATAGAATTTTTTTATATAAACGAAAACCACCTGCTATGCGGATGGTTATTTAAATTTTTTAGTGAGGTTTATCCATGAAGGATAATAATAGTTTAGCGCATCCGACATGGGATGGTAGATATCATATCTTGTTTGCCCCAGAAGACAGAAGGAAGATAATCTATGGAAAATATAGATATGGAAATAGAAAGTTTTGGTGTCGAGGGTATTATGTAAATACAGTAGGGAGAAGATTCAACAATATACGTGAACAATTAAGAGGGGACTACGTAGCAGATCAGTTAAGTTTATTTGAAGAATATGATCCGTTTACCGGACAAAAGAATTTGAAGAAAAAATAAGAGATTCTTTTAGGATCAGTGTGTAAAACTGATACAAAAGGGAAACCGTTCAGAGGGCCTTTGGCCCTGGCCAGCAATAGAGGCTTTTGCCCCCATAAAAAAATCACCTTTTTTCTATAATAGAGTTGTTCAAGCTACTATTTTAGAAGAGAAGGTGATTTTTATGGCGAATCAAACAAATAGTTTATCGCACACAAAATGGATGTGCAAATACCATATTGTGTTTACTCCTAAGTATAGACGAAAAATAATATATAATCAATATAAAACAAGTATAAGAGATATTTTAAAACAACTTTGTGCCTATAAAGGAGTTGAAATTATTGAAGGGCATTTAATGCCAGATCATGTACATATGTTAGTAAGTATTCCACCTAAAATGAGTGTATCCAGTTTTATGGGATATTTGAAAGGAAAGAGTGTGCTGATGGTGTTTGATAAACATGCAAATTTGGAAATCGGCATTTTTGGGCAGAAGGATATTACGTAAATATGGTTGGCCTAAATGAGGCAACGATAAGGAAATATATTCGGGATTAGGAACAGCATGATATTGTGATGGATAAATTAAGTGTAAAAGAATATGAAGCCCTCTTTAAGGGGTAGCCAGTAGAACGAGCCCTCCTTTAGGGGTGAGCAAAGGTGGCAATGGCAATTAGCCCAAACAAAGTGAAAGCTAACGCCCCAGGACGCTAGCCGGTAATCAGGGCGTATAGCCCTGGAGAAAACTACTCGGTTGACGGGTAGTTTTTGTTAGAATGTTGGTAAATTTGAAAGATTATTTCCTTTATCACCATCGACAATTCCGCGAATATAGGTTCCTCCGCCTTTCCCTTTAAAGGTTTGGGCATTGGCGATGAGCCCTTTGGCGCAAAGTTCTTTAGCTGTTTCATAGTCATATTCTTTTCCGGTATTCGATTTAAAGGCGATAAGATCGCCATCACTATTGTGACGAACGGCAACGAATGTTTCTTTTTCCATTGTTAACAGCCTCCTTTTCATTAGATAGTGTACCCGATATGTCTAAAATAAATCAGAGAGTTAAATTAAGTTTTAACAAATAATCAAGAAAAAAATGAAATAGGTAACCGGTGTCGGATAGATTATCCTTTTGTCAGTATTTTTTGATAAGCAATTGTTATTTTTAGTTTTCTAGTGTGATATAATAGGAATTAGATTTATTGAGATATGGAGGGTATTATATGTCGTTTGAAACAAAGTACCAACAATGGTTAGAGCAAGAGGGGTTAGAATCATATTTAAAAGAGCAATTAGAAAATATGAATGAAACAGAAAAAGAAGATGCATTTTATCGTAACTTAGAGTTCGGTACTGGGGGAATGCGAGGAGTTGTTGGTCCAGGAACAAATCGCATGAATGTTTATACAATTCGTAAAGCAAATGAAGGATTTGCTCAATATTTATTAAAAAATGTTGAAAATGCTAAAGAGCGCGGAATTGTAATTGCGTATGATTGCCGTCATTTCTCACCAGAATTTGCAATGGAATCAGCGAAAGTAATGGCAACTCACGGAATTAAAGCGTATGTTTTTGAATCATTACGTCCAACACCTGAGTTATCATTTGCCGTTCGTTATTTAAATGCAGCGGGTGGAATTGTTGTCACTGCATCACATAATCCACCTGAATATAATGGATACAAAATTTATGATGAAACAGGGTGCCAATTAGTTCCTGCGGAAGCTGACCAAGTGATTGAACTTGTTGATTCGATTGAGGATGTATTCAACATCTCTGTTAAATCGGAGGAAGAATTAAAAGAGGCTGGATTGATTCAAATCATTGGATCAGAGATTGATGATGTTTATACAGAACGTGTAAAAGCATTAGAGATTAATCCAGATTGCAACAAAAAGGATTTAAAAATTGTGTTCTCACCATTACATGGAACAGCGAATATTCCAGTACGTCGCGTGTTAACGGAGTGTGGATATGAGCAATTACATGTTGTTGAAGAGCAATGTGTGGCGGATCCAAACTTTACAACTGTTAAATCGCCAAATCCTGAGGAGGCATCTGCATTTGAAATGTCAATTGCATTAGGAAAAGAGATTGATGCCGATATTTTAATTGCAACTGATCCGGATGCAGACCGAGTAGGTTTAGCTGTTAAAAATCCAGAAGGGGAATATGTTTTATTAACTGGAAATCAAACAGGTGCTATTTTAATTCATTATATTTTATCTCAAAAGAAAGCACACGGAACATTACCAGCGAAAGGGAAAGTGTTCAATACGATTGTAACATCTGATATGGGGGCAACAATTGCTCGTTCGTATGGATTTGATGTGGTGTCAACGTTAACTGGATTCAAGTTTATCGGAGAGCAAGCGCGTTTAATCGAAAATACGGATTATGAGTATGTTTTCGGGTATGAGGAGTCTTATGGATATTTAATCGGTGACTTCGTTCGCGATAAGGATTCTGTTCAATCTGTATTAATGTGTGCAGAGGCAGCTGCTTATTATAAAGAACACGGAAAAACGTTATATGACGTATTAATGGAGTTATATGAAACATATGGTTTCTACCGCGAAGCGTTAGTCAATATTACGTTAAAAGGAAAAGAAGGGGCAGATAAAATTCAAGCCATTTTATCTGATTTCCGCGAGTTTACACCAGTAACAGTTGCAGGAAAAGAAGTCGTGTCTGTTGAGGATTACAAAGAAAGCGTTCATACAGACTTAACAAATGATTCAACATCGGTGATTGATTTACCGAAGTCAAATGTTTTAAAATACACGTTAGCAGACGGTTCTTGGTTTGTATTACGTCCATCTGGAACTGAGCCAAAGGCAAAGGTATACATCGGTGTTATTTCAGATGTATTAGAGAAAGCTGATGCTCAAGTCGCTAAAATTAAAGAAGACGTATTAGCGCGTGTAAATGAAATTATTGCTTAATTTATTTTAATTAATTGTCGCACACACTGACTTAAAAACTTCTATGATACATTTATCATAGAAGTTTTTTTTATGATAAGGAATTTAGCACATCAGTTAATTTTTGTGCATATAATGAAAGGACTACATACGAGGGGAGGGCTGTTATGAATGTGACAGTAGACCATCGTAATGTCGAAAATAAGACAGATTTAATTAAGTTAGTGACGGAAGAGGTAGCAGCATTTTGTTTAAAATGGAAACAAGGATTGGATCAGTTGTTGTGTAGCGACGTGGTATTAATTATTAATCGAAAACGATACGGCTATGAGGTAAAGTATCACTATTCAAGTGGGCCATGGAATTGGTTATTTCAATTAGAATTATATTATCCTAATAAGATGAGTGAATTGCGTCAGATAGCTTATATGAAGATTAATAAGTTTATGACATTGCCGATGGGGTGTGGATTTGGAAGGAAGGTGTTTGAACACCTGTTAGATTGTTCGACATCGCTAAAAGAGTTAGATATGATTCGGTTGCGTTCTGTTCGAAGAGCCATAGGTTTTTGGGAACGTATGTCGTTTGTAAATACAAAGCAAGTTGATGGGGTGATCCAAGACGAGGTCTGTGTTAAGATTCCATCGACATTAACAGGATACGAATATGTTTATAGCCTCCGTCCGTGTGATTGTGAGGCCTGTCAACAGGCGAAAAAGCAGGGGAAATAGCCCCTGCTTTTTCTTTTAGCAGATAAACGTCAAATTTTGATTTAATTTTAGTCTTCATGTGTTGTATACTTGTAGTTATGCGATAAAGTTAAACGATATTCCACACGCCAGGTTTTTTTCGTGACAAGGGGCACAAATACGTGTTAATGAGTGTGAGAAGTTGTTTCCTACACGAATATGAAGGGTTTTGGAACAATGCCCTTTTTCTACAAGGCGAAATGGATTTCACCTTCGAAGGAACGATTACGTTTTCGTGATTGATATACTTATGGGCGCATATAGAGACGATAGAATGGGTTACAATCGTTATGTGGTGTATAGGTGACACGGAATGAGACCATTAGTTGTACATGCTACATCACATTGTTTGGAGGAAAGATGCCCATAAAGTGATTGGATGCGCCTGAGGGTGCTACCTTATTCAACGAGGCAGGGACCTCTTTTTGAATGGAGTCAAGGTGATCATTTAATCAACTCGTTGATTGTCAGTTCGAACAAGTGGGAGGCTCGGAGTTAAAAAATCGGGGATGAGGAGGAATCTTTCATTTGCAACGGATTGTCATTCTTGGGGGTAGCAAATTCTTCGAATGTGTAGGTGAACGGGTGAAAGAGAAGGTGCCATGTATTGGACATCATCGGGATGAATTGAATAGCGACTAGTTATACGTTTGAACGGAAACGTTAATTATTCGTTTAGAAGATATCGTTTGTTTAATGATTAAGGAGGTTTTGAGATGGCTGTTAATGTGAAGAGTTGTTATTTATTTTTACTGGATAATGTTCATCAGATGTTTATGCCGACGGATCGTCCATTAGATGAGACGGTGGATGGGGCGTATCATTTTTTGGAAAAGAATATTGAAAAGTGTGTCAAAAATGCGGCGGGACGTCCGGCTGTTTTTCGTGAGGATAGTGAGGTGCGACAGTTATTTTTAGAGTACCGTAATCGTACGATTCCATTTCTTGAATTTGCGAATCATGTGGCGGCAAAGCGCTATGATTTTAAGGAGCGTTATGAGATTTTAACGGCGAGCGATTTATTTTTATGTGAGATTGAAATGGCCGAGGTAGAGTATGTTGTTGGACTTGAGTTAACGTGTAAAGAGGGGATGGTTCATCATGTGAATCAAAGTGAGACGGGAATTCAAAATAATCTATTGGTTCATCAGTCTATTATACCGATTGCAAGTTTAAAAAGTGCTAACTTTTTTATGATTGATTTAGATAAAATGACGTTGACTATTCTTGAGGGGATGACGTCAACGGAAGACGATGATACGCACCTTTATGCTGATAAAATCTTGGAGTGTAAAACGGAAATTTCAGTTAAAGAAGCAGTTAAAAAGGCCCGACATGTGGCAGCAGAGGTTATTGAACATCATGAATTAGATAAACTTGAAATGGTACCGGCTTTTGAACGGGTGATTAAGGAAACGATTAATGAAGGAAAAGATATTGATATGAAGGAGATTGCCGAGGAGGTCTTTTATCAGGCTCCCGAGGCTAAAATGGCCTATGTTGCAGAAATAGAAAATCAAGGGATTGAAAAACCAGTTCAAAATACAAATTGGGTAAAGATGCCGCTTAAGAAGACACAGAAATTAAAAACTGATACAGGAATTGAAATCACTATCCCGCTGGATTATTATAATAATAAAGATTATATTGAGGTATTAAATATGCCAGATGGACGTCTAGCCATTCAAATAAAAAACATTGGGAATATTGAAAACAAATAGGAAAAAGAAGGCCGTAGCCTTCTTTTTTTTATGATTAAAAGGTTGATCGTTGTATCACATAGGGGATGTTCCCCTAAGCTTTTTCAACAAATTTTAAAAATTAATGTATCTTTTTGTCGAATAAAACAGAATAAAGTGTAACATTTTATCGAAAAATGTATCATTTCATGAACAGGGCAGGGGAGAGTTATTTTTTTAAGAAGGGTAAAAAGTTGCATGTTGGAAGTTCTGAGGGGGTGGTGTAGCCGATCCCAATTTTTAATTTAGCGACTTGCTATTGAGGGGGCGATTAGTTTTATCTCAGAGGGGGGAGATTAATTATTGTGTGGTGAAGGGGAGAGTGGGGGGATTATATAAGGCGAATCTTGTCATAGAACGGGAGGTAGAGCTCACTTTTTAGAAAATTTGGCGTATAAATATAAGAGGGGGGAATCTAAAGAGAAGAGGTCTTAGATGTGGAGATGGTGCTAGAAGTTATTTTGCGTGTTTTGTTAATCGGGTATTATTTAATGATGGCAGTGTTTGTCATCAGGCAAATCAGAATCAGATTTTTAGCTGATGAAAAGTATGCTCTTTATGCTAATTATGTAAATGATCAGAATCGAAAGCGCTATGGGTGTCAGGTGAATTATTATAAAGCATTAGTGAGAGGTACGCTGGTGCAATTGGGTGCAATCCTACTTGGGATGGCACTGATAGATTACGCTTGGTTTATGTGGATGAGCATCGTTGCTATAGTGTGCACGGTGCTAGAGCCTTTATTCGTCATGGTTTCGTTTCCAAAGTTGGTTGATTTTAAATATAGGACGTGGTTGTTATTATACTTAAAACGATTGGTAGGCATTGTTTTAGACGGTTATATAATATTTGCACTCGCTGTGGTATGTTTTATTTATTAAAGGGAATAGATAAAAGTGCGGAGATTTCATAAGGAGATGACCGCACTTTTATGGTGTGATACGCATTTTTTAGCAAAATTTAAAATAAAAATGATACATTTTATTGAGAAAAGTGTATCATTTTTGTATAATAAAACCATAACATTTGTTAATTAAAAATGTATCATTTTAACGCACAATTCATCAAGTTATGATCGTGTTTTTTTAGAGGAGATTGAGTTATGAGTGTGTTTTGTATGAAATGTCAATGTGAGGTGGGATATCGGGTTGTTGAGGAAATAGGGAAAACAATTATAAAGGGTTATGATGTCAACTATAAAAAAAAGAGCGCCATCTGTGAAAGATGCGCGCAACCCGTTTTTGTTGAGCAGATTCATGATGAGAATAAGGAACAGTCAAAAAAGAGTTATCAAGAGCTAGTTTCGCGAGAAGCCATCGACATTATTACGTCAATTATGGAACGCTATAATATTGGTAAACGCCCATTGTCTTTAATATTAGATTGGGGCGAGTTGACGATTACTCGCTATTTAAAAGGAATGGCTCCCAAAAAAGAGTATTTGGATACGCTTAAGTTAATTAACGAGAAGCCATCGGCATTTGCCCAGATATTAAATCAGAATCAGGAAAAAATTACTCGTAAGGCCTATGAGAAATGTTTAAAAAAAATCACCGATTTAACGACTACCGATGAGCAACTAATAGATGAAGATGTTACGCCAACAGTGAGTATGGATGATTCAGTTCAAGAGACGGAATCGTTTTGGGAAGATTCCTCTTCAATAGTACCGATGTTGGAGGATAACGATCAACAACAGGGGGATAAAGCACAAGATAAAATTTATCATGTCGTGCAATATATCCTAGGTGTCAGTGAGGATGTGACTCCGCATGCTCTTCAAAAAATACTTTATTATGCGCAAGCCTTTTTCAAGGTGTTTTATGGGTATCATTTATTTGAGGATGATTGTGAGGCATGGGCTCAGGGGCCTGTTTATCCTAATATTTATTATCAACTAAAGGATTCTTATGATCATCCATTAATGAAAAATAGTTGTTCGTTAGATGATAAGGAACAATTTTTTATTGACTTAATTATGCGATACTTTGGTTGTTATAGTGGAAAATCACTTGAACGAATGACTCACTGTGAGAAACCGTGGCGAGATGCCCGATCTGGCATGATGTCGGTTCAGGTAGAGGGGCGCGTGATTGAAAAATCATCGATTGAGAAGTACTTTATGGATGTTTACAAAAAGTATAATATGTTGAGTATGACGGATATTATTGATTATTCAACGTCACTATTTAGTCGAATTTTATAGCGATTATGTCGAAATAAAGCGCGATAAGGAGAAAAGCTTGAACCTGAGCGACAAAAGACGACAAAAGGTGATGATAAAGTGTTTATAATGTACAAATCCGCCTATAAAAGCGTTTAAATTTTATAATTTTCGTTAAAAATAGGCTAAAATATGACAAAAGATATTATTTTATGTACGGCTTTATGTTATAATGATATCACTTAAAATTAAGGGAAAGTAGTGAGATTTATGGTCCTCCAAGTTTATGAAATGACAAATCAAGCAATTACAGGCTATAAGTTGTACGACGAGGGCGTACAGGTCGCTACGTTAGAGCAGCGATCAAATCAGTGGATTGCTGGAATTTTTTATAATTTCAAAATAAAAACAATGACAACAGATAATTTTCAATCGGCTTACCATTGGATTGAGTCAACCTTACAAGAGAGCAAGTCTGCTTAACTAGTGACGCACACCGTAAGGTACAATTTAATGATAATCGGGATAAGCTATATATAAGGATGATTTTCTGTCGACTATCGATTTCATCCTTTTTTTATGCCCTTTATCTTTAACGAGCTACCTTCGTTTTATTGCTTTTTATATTTTTACGAACTGTTTTACTTAAAAGCATGAAAAGATAATAAGTTGCAAAGTAGATAATTGCTCCTAGTAATGCACAGCTCCCTAATTCAATCAGCGCTTGAATTTTTTGGCCGAGTGACAGTGTCTTTAGAAGGTGCTTCAAATAGGAAACGGCAATTCCCATGACTAAACTTGAGCATAAAATGGGAAAGCAGTCGCAAAGTATTTGATTAAATTGAAGAAGGGAATGCTTCTTAATTTGAAGGAGGCTTAAAATAATCCAACTCAGATAAGCTAGGATGGTAGAGTAAATAAAGCCGTTTATTCCGAATAAGGGAACGAAGAGGAAATTACTAATATATTTAATGATGAGGGAAAATACTAAGTAATAGATTCCTTTTCGTTGAAGGTTTAATCCTTGTAAAATAGAGCAAATAATGCTGTAAAGTGCATAAAAAATTCCGAGCCACGCACCGATAGCAAAAAGGTTTCCACCGAGTTGATTAATTGATTTTGTTGAAGGATAAAGAAGAAGATAAACATCATCTGCAAGAAGGCTAATTCCAATTACGGCGGGAAGTGTAATGACTAAGGTGAGCCGAAGTGCTAAGCGGATGGTTCGTTCAACCGCCCGATTCTTTTTTTGTTGATGATAGTTTGTGAGCTCAGGTACAAGAGGTTGGCCAAAGGCCAATGCAAAAGAAACGGGAATCATAATCATTTTTGCGAGTTCGGTTATATACATTCCATAATAGACTTTTTGAGTTTTGACGGCTAAACCAGATTTAGTTAATAGCTGGTGGAAGTGTAGGGTATCAATATTTTGATAAAGTGAGGTCGCTAACCCGAGTAGAGCAAAGGGAATCGAACATCCTAAAATCTCGATGAATAGTCTACTAGGTTTCCGTTTGGGATGAGGCGGACATTCGGCGAGCTTTTGATCATAACCTGGGACCTCCCGATACCAAAAATATAAGAGTACGATTAAAGAAGCAATCCCAGCTAAAAAAGCGGCGAATACAGAGATAGAGACTGCTTCTTGGTAACTATGATGTTGGACTTTAATAATAAAGAAGGATCCCCCGAGGATGATAAGTATTCTTACGATCTGCTCAACAAGTTGTGAAATAGAAGTCGGTGCCATGTTTCTATTTCCTTGGAAGAAGCCGCGGATAATAGACATAACGGGAATGACAGTTAATGCGATACTACAAACCTGAATCATATGTATAATGTCTGGTCCATCGTTAAGGAGCGCCTCTTGCTCTGCCTTTGTTTTTAAAAGGGAGGCGGCATTGTTTAAAATGTGATGAACGTAAATCGGGGCTAGGTGATACATAGCTAGAAATCCTAGAAAACCGAAGATAATCATTCCAATGACACTGTATTTAAAAGCTCGTCTAGCGGTGTCATATTCATGTTGGGCTTGATATTTAGAAACAAACTTTGCCATTCCAACAGGAATGCCAAGTGTCGATAAGCTAATAAAAAGACTGTAAATCGTATAGGCATAACTATAAAGGGTTTGTCCTTGACTGCCTACAAGTGCCTTAAATGGGATCACATAAATAATTCCAAGAATTTTAGTGAGAAACATACTAAGGCTTAGAATCATTGCTCCTTTAAGAAAACGTTGGTTCATTCTTGCTTCTCTCCCTCCGTGAATGAATCTTAATCCTAAAATTATTATGACGATTTTTACCAAGTATAAACGGGAGAGTATAAAATACTAAAAAAGAATTTTTTTAGAGGGGAACTCAAGTGAACAGGAGATTTGGAATGGGGAAATAAAATCCCAGTCTTTAATCCATTAGAAAAGGAGGAATAGTAATGGTCAATCCCTATCAACTTTATGAATTTTTATCGCACGCGTTGCTCGTTGTCTCTCCTGACGGAAGGTGTGACTATCTAAATCGGGAGGCAAAGCGACTTTTACCGACGATTCATGATTTTAGTCAATTAACTTTCGATGAGATTATTGGTCACTTCGGTTTTTCGGCGGATCGCGAACATCTAACGAAATTAATTGCCATTACGTTTCACACACAACAAAGAAAAGAGTTAACATTAAAGGATAGAAATGGACAGTTCGCTACGGTTAATACCATTCCATTAGAGGGGGCTGTTTTAGTCGAGTTCGGAGTTAATACGCAATTAAGTCGTTGGCGTGATATTTTTAAGTTTGTCGTTGAAGATTCTGAGGATATGATTTTTTATAAGGGGAAAGATTTAACGTATGAGTATGTGAATAAGGCGTATACGGATTACTATAATCTTTCACCTCGAGAAATTTTATCGAGTAGTGATGTAGACCTCGTGAATATGGGGGTTTTATCTCCTGTCCTTCAATATCAATGTCAACAAAGTGATGAAGAGGCGTTGAAAAACGGATGCTTTTCTGGAATTGAAGTTTGTGGTGATCGGTATTACCAGGCGGTTAAACGTCGAATAAATGACGGGGTATTTTGTATCTCGCGTGATATTACTGAAGATATTCGCCTTCGTCAAGAAACAGAGAGGGATCTAGTCACGGGCTTACAAAATGAACAATCACTCGCAAAAGTGATAAAGTCGCTATCAAAAGAAAAAGAGCATCATTTTATCGTGATTTATCTTGAAAATTTGGGTCAAATAAGTAAAAGTAAAGGAATTACTTATTCCCGCCAGTGTATTCAACAAGTGTCCCATTTTGTAAGGGAATACTCAGAACTTTTATTCTTTTATGTTGAGGGGATTGGTTTTATAGGATTATTTGATAAAATGCCTAAAAATCCAGATCACTTTTATCATCACTTTATGGAGAAACTTCATCAACAACATGTCCCATCTCAATTAGAAATATCAGTGATGTTGAAATCAACTCAATCAGATCCTGAGTTTTTTCAATTTATAAAAAAACATTAACTCGTATAGTTAGGATGTAATATTTGATAGTAAGGAGATTACACGATGACCACCAACCACCTATTTGAACATCTCTCAACCCCTATGATCCTCATTGATTTAAGTGGTAAAATACAAGCTTTAAACAAGCAAGCCAGAGAACTTTTAAATGATGTTGATTTAGCGATATCAACGGATTTATTCGCCCTTTTGGAAAAAGAAGGTTTTAAATGTCAACCCGACGCCTTTCAACCGTTATTAACACGTGTTCAGTGTGGTGAAAATCAGAAGTTGAGTATTGAACGCAGAAATGGTCAATGTTTTACACTCCATTTCATTTCAAATGAGTCATCGATTATCGTGGAAATATTACAAGAAAACGCCGATTCATTAAAAATGAAATTATTTGATTATATGATTGATAGAATTCCAACAAAGATGATCTTTTATAAAGATCAACAAAATATTTATCGCTACGCTAACCTTGCCTATGTCAAATCATTTCATCTGACCCATCAAGATGAACTGATCGGGTTGACAGATGAGGATCTCTTCAATAGAAAAATTATTTCTCCTATTGTTTACTATCAATGTATTCGTGGAGATGAAGAAGCTCATAGTGAGGGAGAGTATTTAGAGGTCGAATACATTGAGGGTGCTTATTATCAAATTTTCAAGAAAAAAGTGGGCGATGGTATATTTGGGATCGTCAAAGATGTAACAGAAGAAATTATCGGGAAGCAAGAGGCAGAATGTGATGTTATCACCATGCTTCAAAATCGGAAGGCTTTATTAAAGGTATTAAATGCGGTCCCGAAGGATACAGAATATTATGCGATTGGAATTTTACTTGATAATTTAGGTGAAGTAGCAAGGCATAAAGGGGTTGAATATGCTCATCAATGTTTGGGGTAAGTCTCGTATTTTGTTAAAGAGTATCAAGAAATTTTATTTTTCTATTTAGAAGGAATTGGATTTATTGGGCTATTAGATAAAATAAAAGGTGATTTAGAACAATTTAGACAATCCATTGAGGCTGATATTTCAAAACAAAACTTCCCAACGGATTTAAAATTGTCGACAATTGCCACAAAAGTAGATCAGGATTCGGCCAAGAAGTTTCCCTTACCCAATAGGCACAAGTAATGGCATGAACCAATTTTTCAAAAAAAACATCATCTCATAAACGAGATGATGTTTTTTTTGCGTTAATTTTGATAACAAATATCTTGTTTTCCTAGGTAAGGGAACGTTGTAATGTGGTCAGCATTCATTGTATCAGGTGTTAATTTAACCGCGTTGATTCGACGGTTATAGTAATCTGTGTAGTAATAAGTTTGAGATTCTTGACACATGGCTGATTTATAAACGGTAAAGTTCATGGATCCATCGGGGTCAATTTCAGATCCTTTCATCACGGTTACTTCTGATAGGACGTTAAAGAAGGCAGTGACTCCACTTAATTCATCATCAGCCTCTACGACAGCATCACGGAAAAAGACAGTACGAACAAATCGAGCAGCCGGAGAACCGTCACCTGGAATCCCACACATTCCAAGTCCATGCCCGAATGGTTTAAAGACTTTGCTTCCCATTTTTTTCGGTTGAGGTGTTTCACGACAAAGGGTGACGTATTGACTTAAGTTTGTTAATTGCCAATCAAACGTTGGATCATTGGTTAAGACACCGACCGGATTATCGTGGACGTGCATCCCATCTTCCATATATTCAATCACGATACTTTCGCCTGTTTTATCCGTAAAAATCCAGTGTAACCCTGCAACGGGTAAATCGGGTTTAAAGGGGATACTTGTTAAGATAACAGAAGGCAAGGCTTCTTTTAACTCGCTTAAAGATGAGAACGTACTAAGCACCCAATAGACAAAATCAGAAGCAGATAATGAATTTTTATCTTTTACAGCCGTTGGAGAGAACTTCGCGAATTGTGTGAAATTTAACCCTCCCCCCGCTAGTCCTTTTTCATTTACCCCATCAAAGAGCAGCGGGTGATTATCCATGACAATGCCCATCGCAATACAGGCATATTTAGCAGTGACAGTTTCTTGGGTCGCTACGTTTAGCCATTTAAAGTTTTTAGGAACAATTTGAACGGATTGGTTGTAAGAAGCGGGAACATCAAGGTTTCGTCCAAAGAAATGTTTTCCATCCTTTGTGGATAGGCATAATCCTGTGCACATTTTATTTTCCTCCTTAAGATATATAATAACCTTATTAAGATTTGTGAGATGGGGAGTTTTATACCCCTAGGTTAATCATTAATTTTGCATACAAGAGATAATCCCTTCATGAATTTTTTGAAAAGTTAGAACGAGGATATCGCCTTGTTCAATGAGTGTATCCCCTTTAGGGGTGATATTCGTTCCATCTTGTCGCTTAATGAGAATGACAAGTGTTTTGTTAGGCAGTTCAAGGTCTTTTATCTGTTTATGAAACCAGGGATGGGATTTATCAACCTGAACTTCGGTTAGTGGAAGGTCCATGTATTCTTGAAAGTAAGTGCCACTCACAACGAGTTGGTCTCCAGCTAATATTTGTGTATCTCCATTAGGAATTAGCGTCTGATCTTCTCGTCGAATCATTAAGATAAGTGTGTCTGTGATTTTTAAATTGCGAATGAGCCGATTCGCCCAAGGGTGTTGGGGAGTAATGGTGACCTTTAATAAAGGAAGGTGTGTTTCTTCTTGATAATCAGTAAAGGTTTTAAAGACGTTAGCATGGCGGTCAATCATGGATAGTTTTTTGGCGATGGTTGGTAGTAACGTGCCTTGTAGGGCAACGGATAGGAGACAGATACAAAAGCTAATGTGGAAAATATCGTAGGTGAGTGGCTGTCCTTCAAGAAAAGTTAGGATAGCGAAAACGATGGAGGTAGCCCCTCGTAGACCAGACCAGGACAAGAGGACTTTTTGCTGCCAAGAAGCCTTAAAGGGCAACATTAAAAGAAAGACGGTTAAAGGGCGAGCGCATAGCGTCAGCCATAAAAAGATGAGGATGGCGGGTAGAAAAATAGAGGGAATTTTTGAAGGAAAGGCAAGTAAACCGAGTAGGAAGAAAATTAGAATTTGGGCAAGACCTGTGAGACCGTCAAAGAAATTGACGAGAATGACTTTATTAGGAATGGTGCTATTCCCAATAATGATGCCACAAAGATAGGTTGCAAGATAGCCATTTCCCCCTAAAAGGGTGGGTAACGTATACGATAGAAGAGCGAGGGATAGGGCAAAAATAGTCTCAAATCCATCAATCATAAAATTGACTCGTTTTAAAATTTGGGTGCCGAGTACGCCAATTAAGATGCCGAATAAAGTTCCGACCCCTAATTGATTCATTAAAAGAAAGGGAACGTCGCTGATAACGGCTGTTTGATTCATTAACCCAATTAAAATCATTGTTAGCATATAGGCCATCGGATCATTACTTCCACTCTCTAATTCTAGGATAGAAGCCGTTCCCTCTTTTAAGTTTAGTTTTTTTGAACGGAGGATAGAAAAAACAGAGGCAGCATCGGTTGAGCCGATGACGGCCCCCATTAAAAAACTTTCAATTAATTTCATGTGTAAAAAGAAATAACAAAAGAGTCCCGTCAAAAAGGTCGTTAATAAAACTCCTAATGTAGATAATAGAATAGCTGGTTTCATCACGGGACGTGCCACTTTCCAACTCGTTCCAAATCCTCCGTAAAAAATAATAAAAATAAGGGCGATGGTGCAAAGTTGTTCAGTTAAATAATAGTTATTAAAGGAGATTTTAAAAAGTCCGTCTGTTCCAACAATCATTCCAAGAAGAATAAAAAAAAGAAGTGAGGGAAGTCCGAGTTTATGAGTAACCTTACTTAGAAAAATACAAGAAATTAAAATAATGACACAAATTAAGAGAGAAATCTCCATATAATCCCACCTTTCCTTTTTAAGTCTAAGTTAAAGGTCGTATCTCTTCATTTTATGTAAGGATATGCTATTTCGCGATTTATTTTTTTAGTAGGGGGAATCAGATTAGATATTAAGAGCGGATGGGGGAAGAGATCTTTTGTTTTCTATGATTAGGGATACATGAATAAAGGGGATCCTTAATATACTGATACTATTGAGGAGGGGGAAGGTGTGAAAAAAGCAAAAATTATCTCAGTTATCAATTATAAAGGTGGAGTTGGAAAGACGGTGACCTCTTTTAACCTTGCAGCGGGACTAAATTTTTTAAATGGGCATTCTGTGTTACTAATTGATTTAGATCCACAATGTTCATTAAGTACGATTTGCATGAAGGCCTACTCGAGGACGTATGGGAATGAGGATAAGTATAAATTTAGTCATCTTCAAGAAGATGAATGTATTAATCACGTGTTCCGCACGGCTTTGAATCAAGATATTTTAGATTTTGAGATGCCAATTGACTTAGAGCGGCTCATTAAAAGAGATTTTTATAAAACAGAACGGCTTCATCTGAAGGGATTTGATTTCATTCCCGCCACGATGCTTGTGAGTGCAAGACAAGGTGCGATAACAGGGCTTGAAGATATTGATGGAGATATTCGACGAAGTTACGGAGATAGTTCCAATAGCCAGTTAATGCGCCTTAGTATTTTAGCGAAGTTTTTTAAGCAATCTAAACTGGATGAACAATATGATTTCATTATTTTTGATTGTCCGCCAACGAATAACTATGTGACCCAAAATGCTTTATTTGTGTCGGACTATTATTTAATTCCAACGATTATGGATAATATGGGATTACAAGGGGTGACGCATATTAGAAATATCGTGGAGAAAAAGGAAATTTTAGAGTTTTGTCGGGCGTATGAGACGATCATTCGTTTGGCACCGGATTCATCCTATTTAGCGTATTTAAAGCCAGGAGTTCCTAAAATGCTTGGGATTGTCGAGACATTAAAGAAAGCAGGGACAGACACGAAAACGTTAAGAACACAGGTTGATCTTAAATTTCCACGCATGCTATTTGAATCAGTCATTGAAAATCAGGTGAAAATTTCTCGTTTAACCGGGGATGGGGAGTGTTGCTTCGTTAAACCAGAGGTGATGACGAAAGTTAAACCTAATCAAATGTACGGGAATTTAGTGTTTGAGGTGTTGGACCGACTTCACATTGAAAAAAACAAATCTACCCGCAAAGTAACAGATTATTTATAAGAAATTGGAGGGAGTTTAGTGGCAAAAATTAAAGATATTATCGGCGTTCTCACAACCTATGAAAAGATTACTCAGCTCGTCGGTGGGGAAGAATTAGAGGGAATTAAAGAGTTTACGGCAGTATTAAAAAACTATCGCCAATTAGAGATCTCAGCTTTTGAACAAAAACTTGTGGAAGGTCAGAAGAAAAAAGATCCGACGCTTTCACCAAAAAATCAGGCGATTCGTTTAGGGCAACTTTATTTTAAAGAGGTTTATCATGGGGGGATTGATGAATCTCAACGAGAATCATTAACGATTTATTTATCTTTACCAGAAAATAACGGATTAAAAGCCATTTTAGATTTACCGAGTCATGAACGTTGTTCGTACATAAGTCAGCTATCCGATAAGGAGCTAACAACCAATCATCTTGCCTTTTTAGGGATGGCCTTATTCAATGCTAAATTAAAGGGACGCACCAAGGCGGACCAAAAAAAGAATTTACTTGATATTTTATGGACCGTTAGTGAAAATCAAGCGATGAATGATATTTACGATAGCGCCATCTAATCAGGCTTTTAGGGAGGCGATAAAATGAGAGGGATCATCATTTTTTTATCGTGTATTTGTTTAGTGGGGTGTCGCCCGATTCATCAGGCCGTGTCTTCTTATGACATGAGTTTGTTACCCAGTGATTTTGGTGGTCATTCTGCTTATGCGGTTGGAATGAGCGAGGAAGGAAAACCTGTTTTCATCGATCCCAATCGAGCTTTTGAAACAATCGTTGAACAATATAAAGAGGGGTTTCAGGCTATTAAAGAGGAGTATTATTTATTTCCCATTACGAAATGGAATTGGCGCTCGTATGGGTATTATGGGTGGCAGATTACCCATGAGGATGAAGACGTTGTGAATCAAGCGTATGAAATTTCGCGATTTTTTCAAATTTACCAAAATAGTTTTTAACTTTTTGAATCAAGATTGATGAAATAAGAGATAGGGGGGAGAGTGGATGAAAATGAAAAATGCGGTAAATTCAATTCCGGTCGTTAAACACCCCATGCCATATTTAATGGTCGTTATCGGGTTTTTAGTCTTGTTAAGAACGCCACTATTAGCAGGAGTTTCGAATCCGGAACTATTTTTAATGGGGTACTTAGGATTCTTTTTAATTTTCTCCGTGACTGTTGGGAAAAAGGAAATGGGGCCTTTTTATAATAAAGGTGGAAGTTTGATTAATCTCATCGCTATGACGGGAATGGTCTATTTCTTCGGAATTTTGGCGGAAAGTGTAGCGGGAAGTTTTTTATCAGCTAACGATCCTCAATTATTGGATCAATTGACCTATCCGTTAACAGCGACACACGTCGTGCATGAATTGGCACGTTACTCACTCGTTGGTATTGGAGAAGAAATTTTTAAGTTTTGTCTCTTTTTAATTCTTTATGGGGTTTTGGTTCGGGTGATGAAGAACCGGATGATTTCTTGTATCGTTAGCGTTTTGGTGACGAGTTTCTTCTTTGGACTGTTGCACATGAACTATAACTTTGATCAGTGGCTTAACATTACGTTGATTATTGGATCGGGTACGGTTGTTTATTTTTACTTTTTATTTAAGTATCGGACGATTGTCCCATTGATGCTGGCTCATGCGCTACAAGATTTTTTAGTGACGATGGAGCACACCGAGGGGCTATCTGGAATTTATATGTTATTTTTAACAGGAATTGTTCTATGTTGGTTTATTGCTCGATTCGGTTTAGGCTATAAATTAAAAGTCTTAGATGAGTGAGACCATGACCGAACAAAAAAAGCGAAGCTATCTTTAAAATGTACCCTAGAGAGTAGACAAATAAAAAAAGTCTACCTTCTAGGGCCTTTTTGTTATAATATTAACTATTAGATTTTAGGAGGATTTTAAATGAGCAAGAAGTTATTTACACCACAAGAGATTGAACAACTCAAACAAAACGAATATGTTAAGTCAGTATCTGAAAAAGGGATTACTTATACGAAAGAATTTAAGGAGAACTTTATTATGATGAGCGAGAAAGGAAAGTTTCCGCGAGAGATATTCGAATACTATGGATTTAATGTTACGGTGCTTGGCATGCAGCGTGTGAATTCTGCAGCTAAACGTTGGAAACAAGCCTTTAAAACCCAGGGCCCATTAGGATTGGATGATAGTCGTACTAAGAATTCTGGAAGGTCCCTAAAACGAGAGTTAACGCTAGAAGAACAATTATTACGCACGCAGGCTGAATTAGAAGTTTTAAAGATTGAGAACGAATTATTAAAAAAGTTGAGACTCATGAGAAAAATGCTCGAATAGTCTCTAAAGAAGTAAAGTTTCAAATGATTCATCAAGTAGTGAATCAGACATCAACTAAATTTAAATCTTTAATTTCTCATTTATGCGATAGTCTTGGTGTTTCAAGATCAGGTTATTATCGTTATTTTTCGTTATGTGCTGAAGAAGCTCGTTTAAAGCGATTAAAGGAGGAACAACATCGTTTAGAAGTTATTCAAAAGGCCATTTGTTTTAAGGGACGAAAAAACAAGGGAATTCGCCAAGTAGCGATGGTTCTTAAAGGGGAATTCAACATTATCTTTAACCTAAAATCTATTCATCGAATCATGAAAAAGTATGGACTATTGAGTCAAGTTCGTCGAAGCAATCCCTATCGTAAACTCGCTAAAGCGACACAAGCACATCGTGTCTGTCCAAATCTTGTTAATCGTCAATTTAGGCCATTAGAACCTTATAAAGTTCTATTAACCGATATCACTTATTTAAAATATGGAAAGGGTCAGACTGCCTATCTCTCGACCATCTTAGATAGTGCAACAAATGAAGTTTTAGCTTTTCAATTAAGTGAGCATTTAAAGATAGATTTTGTTCTCCAAACACTGAACCAACTTCAAGAAAATCCGACTGTCCAATTAACGAAGGAAACGATTATTCACTCCGATCAGGGCGTGCATTATACGAGTCCGCAATTTTCGAATCAATTAAAGGAATTAGGAATTCAACAATCAATGTCTAGGAAGGGGAATTGTTGGGATAACGCTCCACAAGAATCATTTTTTGGGCATCTAAAAGATGAAGCAGATATAACCAATCAACTGACATTTGATGATTTACTCATTGAAATTGAAGAATATATAGATTATCATAACAACTTTAGATATCAATGGAATTTAAAAAAGCTGACTCCTGTAGGATACAGAAATCAGCTTCAAGTTGCTTAGGTTTTTTTCTTTGTCCTTGACAAAGGGTACAGATTACTTTGAATCGGATGACTTTTTAATAAGGGCGATAATAAGGAAGGGCCTATTTAGGAATCGAGGTTAAGACACGTTTTGTATTTATTCGGCAATAATGCCTTTTAACTTGCTTTATGAGGGATACTATTAATGTGCAAAACTACTTCCAATTAATTTCCAGCTATAAAATACCAGTAAAAAAAGAAAAAACATTAACTTAAATCCCTGTATAATTAAGTCTCCTACAACCAATTAACGAGGGGGAATTAAGTTAATGTTCATGGATAGTATTATATCAGATTCAAATTCAATTTTCAAATTTTTAAAACAACTTGATTTAGATTTATTCTTATCTAAACCTCAGTTTAATCATGTTAACCAGTTTCTAAACTTGATGATTCAGGAAAATTATCAGGGGAAAATCTCTGCCGTTAAACACTGTCATCGGACAAGTTTTGGACGATTTTTAACGGATAGTCCTTGGGATGAGGAGGCGATCAGTCACCAGATTCAAACCTATGTTTTATCCTGTATCTATCAGCGTTCTTATCAAACTCAACAACCTATTTACGTGATGGTTGATGATACGACTTGTGTTAAAACTAAACCTTCGTCACGGGCAACACATCCTATTCAAGGATGTAGCTGGCACTTTTCTCATCTTCATCATCAACACGTTTATGGTCATCAATTTGTCGCCTTGATGCTTCAATGTGAGGATTTAATTCTTCCTTATCAAATCATTCCCTATGAAAAAGAGAAACAGAGTAAAATCGAACTCGTTCGAAGAGCTCTGATGGAATTACCCAAACCTCCCTATAAAGGCTATGTCTTAGCGGATAGTTGGTATACGTGTGAAGCTCTCCTTCAAACGGCTAAGCAAGTCGGGTTTCATTATTTAGGAGCGATTAAAACGAATCGAATCATTCTTCCTAAAGGTTACCGTCCCAACGGAATTCAACTGAAACAATTTGCGAAAACATTATCCCTTCATGATCTCGACTTAGTGACCGTCGGATCTGAGCGTTATTATACATATCTATATAAGGGACGAATAAGAGGGGGACATGTCGTCCAAATCATTTTAAGTTGGCCCCAAACGGCTCCTTTGGAAGAAAAAGCTTTACGTTGTTTTATGAGTCATGATTTGAAAATGTCTGCCAAACAACTACTTAAACACTATACTAAACGTTGGCCTATTGAAATTTTCTTCCGAGAAGTGAAGCAAAATTTCGGAATGGGGAACTATCAAATTCGAACTTTACAAGGGATTAAACGATTGATGTTAATGATTCAATTCGTTTACCTTTATTTAAAACGAATAACGTTAAATAATCGTTGTTTGGGTGACAGTTTACGCCAGTGTCAACGAAAGCAAAAACAAGAATTAGTGAAATTAATTTATCATAAAGCTCAAAAAGGTGTGGAATTAAAAACCATTTTTGAAGAGTTGAAAATTGCATAGGGTAAGTGTATTTTCATTCCTTGGAAAATTTTTCTTAAAAATTGCACATTAATAGAGGGATAGTCAAACGAGCGGATGATTGATGGATGAAAAAAAGCATTGACCCTGTAGGGCTCAATGCTTTTTTTATATGGAGGCGGAAGGTTTTCCTTTATTTTTTAAAAGACAGGCGTGATTTTTGAAGGAGTCGAATAAGAACATAGCCGATTGCTAGTGTTAAGTTAAAAAGCCCAATAGCAAGGCTCGCCATTAAAAGGTGTGTGGCAGTGAGGGTTGGGAGCTCTCTTGTTTGGGTGGATGGGTTTTCCCTCGTTAAAACATCTGATTTTAAAGGGGGATCGTCAATTGAGTCAACTGATGATGAGGGGATGCTTTTGGCTTCAATCACAATCGGTTTAAAGTAATGAGGGTCTGATTCTTGCTCATAGGTCATGTTACAGGTTGTGAATACGAGGCTTGATAATAAAAGAATCAAGATCATACAGATTAATTTTTGTCTCTTTTGCATTTTAAAGGCTCCTTTTTGACAAGTTGCCTATACTTTATCATGGAAATATTAAGAAAAGTGTGGTAAAACTATTAAGATTTTATGAAGATGAACGGGCAAGGCAGGAAAGAAAGGGCAATAGGAGGTTTTACGATGATCGATGTGTTTTTTAGTGAAGGGGCGGCTTATACGTGGTATTTGTCAACGATTCCGGTTGAGGAGCGAACGGATGAACCGATACAGGAATTTGAATCCATTATTTATTTACCGTTTCTATTTGACTTAGGGGATTTTTCAGATGGAATCAGTTCTACTTCAAGGGAGAATCTTTTTTGTGAGATACATCGGAGCAAGTTCTCGAGTGAGGCCGAATTAAGATCCCGATTTCGTTCGCTCACTAAGCAGTGGCAACGGTTAGAGAAAGAGGCTCAGCGTGGAGCGACCTTTCGAATTTGGGTTGGTCCATCGGCGAATGATGGGTGTGGCCTTTATTTTCTTTGTTCCATTTTAAAGGATATTGAGGTGAGTTTATCGGTTGTTCACCGTCCCCCTTATCAGCTGACTCCGTTTAAAAGCCTTGTCTTTTTTCGAAATTGGGACGAGATGACAGAAAATTATTTTCAGATGCTTGTTCAAGGTGAGACCGTTTTATCGGAGATAGAGAAAAAGGTGTTTGCGATGATGTGGGAGAATCAGTTAAAAACCTCTCCCTTACGGGTGATGCTAGAAGGAAAGGTGCTTGGAGTTTCTGAAGACTTTTATGATTCCTTTATTCGATGGCAACTGCTTAAAGGATCGACCTCCGTAACTGATTTAATAAGAAACCTTGTCTTAGAAAATGAACTGTCTTTAAATGAAGGATGGTATACTAAACGAATTAAAGCGATGCTTGAAACGGGGATCTGTCAAGTGGTGGTCCCTTCTGATGAGTTTGATGATCAGGTTATCAAATGGGGAGGGGAATCTTAGAGTGGAGCGAGCGTTATCTAAAAAAAATCAACGCATGGTTGATTTTATAAACTAAAGTCGATTATTATTCCATTGAGATTGGCCCATACTAATCCTATAATAGGCTTAGGAAGTTAGGTGATAAGGTGTCAGAACTAAAGATTGCAAAAATGATTATGAAACGAAGAAAAGAACGGAAAATGACGCAAGAAGACCTGGCTAACTATTTAGGGGTCTCTAAGGCAGCCATTTCGAAGTGGGAGACAGGTCAAAGTTATCCTGATTTAGCGTTGCTCCCGATTATTGCCGCTTATTTTAATCTAAGTGTGGATGAACTCATCGGGTATGAACCACAGATGGATAAAAATGAGATTCGCTCGTTGTATCAACGGTTATGTCATGATTTTACGACGCAACCTTTTGATGAAGTCATCACGACTTGTCGAGATATTGTTCGTCGCTACTATTCTTGTTATCCGTTGTTATTTCAAATAGGCGTTTTAATGATTAATCACAGCATGTTAGACCCAAACCAAACACAGGCTATTAATGAGTGGGCACGGTCTTTATTTGAGCGTGTAAAAGTAAATAGTGAAGATGTTGATCTTGCGAAACAAGCTCAAACGTTTGAGGCACTTAGTTACATCTTATTAAATCAACCGTTAGAAGCGCTTCGCCTCCTTGAGGGATGTCAAAAACCGATGGCAACGGGAGAACTTTTACAAGCTCAAGCCTATCAAATGATGGGGGAGTGGGAGGAAGCGCAAAAGTCAACGCAGATTGCTTTATATAAAGGACTGATGTTGATGATGGAGGCCTTTCCAATGATGCTCTCATTAAATGACGGGGCAAAGTTTGAAACAGTGTTGCAAAAGCTGTTAGAGGTGGTTCAAACATTTGAGTTAGAAGGATTAAATCCGTATTGCTTAATGCCTATTTATTTGTTGGTGGCTAAGAAATGGATGGGGCTTCAAGAAGAGGAACGGGCACTTGATTACTTAGAGCAATATACGAAATTAGCGACATCCATCGGGTCTTCCTTTTATTTAAGAGCCTCGACTTTCTTTAATCAGTTAGATCAGTGGTATGAGACGTTTGATCTTGGAAAAATGGCGCCGCGAAATGAGGTCATTATTAAACAATCCATGATAGACGCTGTGGTGATGGAACCTTTATTTATGTCTTTACAAACAAATGAACGCTTTATCCAATTAGTGAAACGGCTAGGAGAATGAAAATGTTAATTGTTACGACACAGGAAATACCCGGGAAAGAAATTTTAGAAGTGAAAGGATTAGTTCGAGGAAGTACGGTGCGTTCTAAAAATATCGGAAAAGATATTGGTGCCGCCTTAAAAGGAGTCGTTGGTGGTGAATTAGCTGGCTATAATGAAATGTTAACGGAGGCGCGCCAAATTGCGATTGGACGAATGGTTGAGGATGCAAAGTCAAAAGGAGCCAACGCGATTGTTGGCATGCACCTCATGTCTTCATCTGTCATGAGCGGAGCAGCGGAAATGGTCGTCTATGGGACAGCAGTGCTTATTAAAGAATAGGTACATTGAGAAAAAAAGGAGTTGAGTATGGATGCTAATTGTAACAACGGATCAGATTGTTGGGAAAGAAATTGTAGAAGTGAAGGGGCTTGTTCGAGGAAGTACGGTACGTTCTAAAAATATCGGAAAAGATATTGGCGCCGCCCTAAAGGGAGTCGTCGGTGGTGAATTAACGGGCTATAACGAAATGCTAACAGAGGCGCGCCAAATTGCGATTGGACGAATGGTTGAGGATGCAAAATCAAAGGGAGCTAATGCGATTGTCGGGATGCGTCTGATGTCATCGGCTGTGATGAGTGGTGCCGCGGAAATGGTCGCTTACGGAACGGCGGTCGTTATTCATGATTAAACTCATTATTGGGTGTTATGTGGTGAATTTAATCATTGGAGGAGGGCTCATTCTTTATAAATTCATCGAGCGTCAAAAAGAGAAAAAAGAGGAGCGTCAACATGATTACAAAGATTATTAGGGGGGGATTTTTATGACTCAATGGTCTGACTATTTACCATTTTTAATTCCGTTAGGGGTGGCTCAGTTCGCCCTAGCTATTTTTTCGGTGATTCATGTGGTGAAGCACCCATCTTATCGTTTTGGAAATAAAGCGTTATGGATTGTTGTAGTCCTTGTGTTTCAGTTTATTGGACCGGCTGTTTACTTCTTATTTGGAAGAGGGGACGAAGAATGAGAGTCCTAGAGGTCAAAGGGTTACGTAAACAGTTTGGGGACCAAACGGTGCTTGAAGACGTTTCTTTTACGATTCCTAGTCAGTGTATCTTTGGGTTTTTAGGACAAAATGGGGCCGGGAAGACGACGACCATGAAATTAATTTTAGGACTTTTAAAAGCAACGTCAGGAGAAATCTTTGTGTGTGGTGAGCCGGTTGTTTACGGAAATACTAAAACGAATCGGCTGATTGGGTATCTTCCTGATGTCCCAGAGTTTTATGCTTATATGACGCCTCGTGAGTATCTATTGTTATGCGCAGAGGTTACGGGACTTCCAAAACACGTGATAAAAGATAGATGTGACGAACTTTTAGATCTTGTTGGACTGTCTAACGTTAATCGGCGAATTGGCGGATTTTCACGGGGAATGAAACAACGATTAGGGATTGCCCAAGCTTTACTCAATAATCCTACATTACTCATTTGTGATGAACCTACTTCCGCGTTAGATCCTGTTGGACGAAAGGAAATTTTAGACGTTTTATTAAAGGTGAAAGAACAAACAACAGTTTTATTTTCGACGCATATTTTATCAGATGTGGAACAAATTTGTGATCAGATTGCGATTTTGCATGAAGGAAAACTCGTCCTAACGGGCGATCTGTTGACGTTAAAAAAACAATTTGCTCCTCGTCAAATCCAACTTGAATTTAAGGATGCCGCGCATGCGAATGAGGTGCATTCATTATTACTGAATGAGGCACGTATTCAAAAGATTAACCAACAAGCAACGATGCTAAATGTTGAGGTGAACGATTTAGAGGGGGACGGGCAGCATCTGTTGAAATTAATCCTTGAAGCAAGGATCCCGATTTATCAGTTCAAAGTTGTAGAGCCAAGTCTTGAATCGTTATTTATGGAGGTGATTGGATGCGAGCCTATGTTGCCTTTATAAAAAAAGAAGGACTGGAATTAGTCAGAACGTATAAATTATTATTAATGATTCTTATCTTTTTTGCTTTTGGTGTCATGAGTCCGTTGATGGCTAAGCTTATGCCGGATTTAATGAGCCAACTTGTGACGGAAGGAATCGAAATCTCTTTACCCGAACCGTCAGCCATCGATTCGTATGCGCAATTTTTCAAAAATTTGACGCAGATGGGGTTAATGGTAATCGTGTTAATGTTTAGTGGGACGTTGACGCAAGAATTAGGCAAGGGGACGCTGGTGCACTTAGTGACGAAGGGACTTGCCAAATCAACGGTGCTTTTGGCTAAATATACGGTTTCAGGGCTGAGTTGGACAGGTTGTTTGTTGTTGACGTTTGTCGTGACGTATGGATATACGGTTTATTTGTTTCCGGGTGATGAGATGTCGCATTTAGTTTATTCAGTGGGGGCGTTGTGGTTATTCGGGCTATTTTTATTAGCTTTATCACTCTTTTTCCAAACGCTTGTCAAGAGTCAGACGACCTCACTCATGTTCGTTGCCTTATGTACTGGAGGATTATTTTTTGTCAATTTATTTCCTCGCATCCAGGAAGTGAGTCCATTAAAATTGGTGACAGATAATGTTGCCATGCTGAATCAGGCGTATGACTTAAGTTCACTAATAACCCCGGTTTTGATAACGCTTGGATGGACGGTTATTTTATTAATAGGATCGCTTGTGATTTTTAGAAAAAAACAATTATAACTTTTTTTTATCCGACAAAGGACCTACTGGTAGTAGGTCCTTTGTCGGATTTTGTATTTCAATCCTTTTTATATCGCTGAATAGGAGGAGGAAATTTTTCCAAAATAGAGGTATTGAAAGGATGTGTTTGTATGAATGATTTAAACGAGGGGAAAGTTTTAAAGTTAATGAGTTATATCATGTTGGGGCTATTTGCTTGGGTGACCTATTTTAATTTCCAAGGGGTATTTATTCGAATGGTTGAATTATTTGAGAGTCTGCCGATGTGGTGGTACCTTCTTGTATTGGTGCTGTTTGCTGTTTCGGTTGTGTGGTCTATTAGTAGAGGAGAGGAAGAGATTCACCAAATTGAAGAAGAGATGAATCAGGCGAAACAGTCATTAGTTCGTTCAGAGCGCTGTTTACGATTACTGCAATATGAGGTAAAAGATATTCCAACGTTTCAATTTAGTTTTTATTGTGCAGATTTGTTAAGGATGCTTGATTATCAAGAAGTAAGAGTCAAAAATTATAAGTTCATTCGAGCCATTAATGAGGTCGGTGAAAAGGTTTATATTGGGTGCTTCGTAAAGGAAGCGGGCGAGTCCGTCAATAAAGACGATTTATCCCCCCTTCTTCATACGATGAAGCGAGATGATGTATTCAGAGGATTAATCATGACCATAGCTCCTTTATCACCGGAAGTGCGGGAACTGGCGAAAAAGTATCATATTCTTTGTTTAGATGATCAAGCCATTCAAGAGATTATTTCATTTGTGACCCGTGAGGGTGCCGAAATGTTGGAGATGGACTTTGTTTAATTTAATACTTTATAGTGCTGTCGATATTGTTTAGGCGTTTGGCCCGTGAATTTTTTAAAGTTTTTTGTAAAATGGCTTTGATCAGTAAAATGTAGAAGGCTACAAATTTCAAGGATAGAATGATTCGTCATGGCGAGGAGTTGTTTGGCTTCCTTAATTTTTTCTTGCATCATATATTCACTAATGGTCATGTTCATTTCTTTTTTAAATAACCGGGCTAGATAGCTAGGATTAAAGTGTAGTGCCTGACAGACATCGTGGACGGAAGGATTTTGATAAAGATTTTTTCTTATATAAAAGGTGACCTCTTTAACTGTTTGCGAGTTTTTCGTTCGCCTTAAGGCGTGCACCCGATGGGTCAAGTCAATTAACGCACTGATTTTTAATTGATTTAAAGTTGTTAAGTCGGTTGTTTTATTGATTTCTTGTAAATAGAAGGTATTGATTTTGTAACTGATGGCAATTGGAAGTCCACTCTCCCTCGCGGTTTTTGAAGCAACAATAATCATGGAAGCAACCATTGTTTTCATCGTTTGAAGTGGAGTTTCTTTAAGGTGGTCGGAAAGAAGTGGAAAAGGGTTTATGCGATCGAGGATTGGCAGAAGTTCTTTCACCCGTCCATGGCTAACACAGGCAAGGATTTGGTTTTCATATTGGATGTCACCAGGAATGTGTGTTTGAACATGGTCGTCAATTCGGATAAAGGTGAAGTCCTGTCGAAGTTTATCTTCTAATTGAGAAATCATAGCCTCGTTATAGAAGTTTTCCTTTAAAATGTCCTCACCGGTAAGGCGTTGCTGATTGATGAGCAAATGAACTAAGGCGGCTTGATGTAAAATCTGATTTAGACATGATGATGTTGTTTCAGCTTCTAACGGTATAGATGGTTTGTTAAGGCAGGGCCCCATGACGTAGGTTATGGGGTTCATTTTTGTTTTTAAGTCACTAACAAAAATAAATGCCTCATTGGCTGGAGAAAATTTAATTTGCGGATAGGGGTGAAGATTTGAAAAGTCATAAATAGATGTCATCCATTCGGAAGGGGGAGTCTCAGAACCTATCTGTTGATGTTTATCAGTGATGACTTGAACAGGCCATCCAAATCCCTGTTCAAGCAATGCTTTCATGTAAGCGATGTCGTGTATAAAATGGGAAAATGTCGTCATATCACACCTCATTTTAGTCAAATTCATTATAAAAAGGTCAAATTTATACTTAAAATATTTAAAATTCCATGATAATATTATTCAGGCTTAAAAACAAGTCTTTTAGTTAAATAAAAAAGGAGTTAAGGAGGTTGTCGGGAATGATGCAAGAAAATATATTAGGAACCGAAAAGATTTCAAAATTATTTATAAAGTTTTCAATTCCTGCTATTTTATCGTTAACGATAGCAGGGGTTCAAACAATGGTAGATGGAATCTTTTTAGGAAACTTTGTTGGAACGAATGCGATGGCGAGTGTCAATATTGCCGCTCCGTTTATGCAATTGATGATCGGGATGAATATGATTGTCGGAATTGGGGGAGCCAGTTATATTGGGCGCAGTTTAGGTGAAAAAGATTTTAAACGAGCGCAAGATATTTTTAAATCAGCCTGTCTTTTTATGCTAGGGTTATCTTTAATTGTTGCTTGTTTGGGGTTTACTTTTAATCAGCAATTAGCGACTTTTTTAGGAGCGAATGAGGTTTTACTTGCGGATTCAGCAACGTATATTAAAATCTTAGCGTTATTTGCTCCATTTATTAGTTTCTCATTTATTTTAGGAATTTTCGTTCGTTGTATCGGAAAACCAAATGTCTTTTTATTTAGTTCAATCGCTAGCTTTTTTGCAAATATTATTTTAAATTATGTGTTAATTAAACAGTTAAAGTTAGGGATTGTAGGGGCTCCAATCGCAACTGGGTTATCATTTACCACTTCTTTTTTAATTGCAGCGATTCCGTTTATTAAAAAGAGTTCGGTTTTAAACTTTTTTACTGGAACGTTTAATTTAAAGTTTACGGGGCAATTGTTATATAACGGCTCATCGGAAGGGATTTCTTCGTTAGCAACAGCCATTTCAACGTTTGTGTTTAACATGGCATTTATGGAAATTGCCGGTGAAGATGGTGTTTCGGCCTTTACGGCAATTGGATACATTTCCTTGTTTGCGTCATTAATTGTTTGTGGGATTTCGGCAGGAATTGGGCCCGTCATTTCTTATAATTATGGTGCAAAGTTAGACTCTCGTGTGAAGCAGATGATGAGTTTATCATGCAAGGTCGCCATCGTGATGGGAACGATACTCGTCTTCACTATTTTCTTATTTGGAAAGTATTTAATTCTTTTATTTGTGAGTGATAATCAGGCGGTTCTTGACCTAGCGTTACATGGCTCTAAAATTTATGCCTTTACGTTCTTCTTTAACGGTCTTAATATTTTATTCTCAGGATACTTTACGTCAATTGGCGATGCTTTAGCTTCTATTATTATCGCAATTTGTCGCGGAATTATTTTCATCCTAGCGGGAATTAGTATTTTACCTCAGTTTATGGGGATTAGTGGGGTTTGGATGACAGTCCCTGTGGCTGAAATTTTAACCTTGCTTGTTGTCTTCTTCTTATTTAAACAAAGAAACTTAAAAAATACATCTTCATTAATTGAAGATTAAATTCTGGCTCTTTGTCAAATCGTGTGGGTGAATAAAATCTATACATGTAATCAAGAGGAATTAGGCCATTCTTTAGACGGCTTGGTTCCTCTTCTTTTTTTGTTCAAAAGTGTATTTATGAATAATCAAAATTCTTGCTTTGAAATGGTAGAAACTACGGTATCCGAAGGCAATACGTTTAATGACTTTAATGTTATTGTTAATTCCTTCGAGTACTCCATTTGTATAAGGAGTTTCGATAGTATTTTTGACATAATCTTGATAATGAGTGAGTGTTTTTAAAGCTGTTTTCATTTCGTGTGAAAGCAGGTCAGAGGGGTGTTGAATGGCATGATGAAATATTTCAAGGTTACGAAGTTTAATAGCCTGTTGGACAGTTTGGTAGAAATCATAAGTCTCCTTTAGTTCAGGGTCTAGGGCTAATAAAAAGTCAATAATTTCTTGTTGAGAGATCATCTTTTTGAAGCAGTTGGAATAGAAGTAATGAGTGGCATTAAGATCTTCTTGGGCTTTTAAGAGAAGTCGCCAATAATATTTGAATTTATTATAAAACTCTTTATTTTGATTCATGAAACGAATGCGTGTTTTATTAAGAGCACGAGAGACTAGTTGAACGATATGAAATTTATCTAAAACAATCTTAGCCTTAGGGAATACCTCTTTAATGAGTGTCATATAAGGGGCGTACATGTCAATGACGACGTGGGTTACACCTTCACGAGCTGCTTTAGAAAATCGCATAAAATAAGTCCTTAGTGTACTTAAGCGACGGTCTTCAACGATATCAATTAGCTTTCCATTGGACGCATCACAAAAAATGAAGGACATTGCTCCCTCGGCCGATTTAACCGACTTAAACTCGTCAAAACAAAGAACTTTTGGGAGAGAATTAAAGGGAAGCGGCTGTTCTTCATAGGAAGAATGAATGACGCGGTTAACGGTTGAATGAGAAACGTTAAGCTCACGTGCAATATCTGTTTCGGATTTCTTATGACTAGCTTCTAAAAAGATGGCTTGTTTTACGGGAGTGGAAATAAAACAATTAGGGTTAACAAGAGATGTTTCTAGGGTAAATGTTCGGTCGCAATGACGGCATTTATAACGTTGTTTTTTTAAGTCTAGATAAGCATCAAATCCGGAAATTTTGACTAGCTTAATACGTGAAGTTTTGAAGCCGTGTTTAATGATATTTGAGTCAAAAGAATGACCACAGTGGTAGCAACGAGTCGGTTGAAAAGAAAGAGTTCCCAAAATAAGTTTAGAACGAACATTCTTAATCTGAGTTTCTTGGATACAATTTTTTGAAAAAGTAATATTTTTATCTTTTAAATCAAGTAAAGTTGAGATACAATTAGTGTGAGACATAAACCCAATCCTTTCGTGTTTTTTTGGTCGATTACATTGTATAGAATTTGGGACGTTATGTCTCTTTTTTTGTACTTATTTTTTAATTCCAATAAAAGAGGTGTGGGCATCACCCACACCCAATATTATAGAACCTAAATTCTAGAGTGGCTGCGATTGACTCTCCCCTTAAAGGGAATCAATCGTAGCCTATTTTTTTATAAGATAGAATAGGAAGCTCTTAATTAGATAGGGAGTTTAGTTTCTTTTAACTGAAACCTTAAAGGCATTTTATCATGCAAAACCTTTAACTACCCGGTCATAAATTTACTGATGAATTTAAACAACGAAGGGCTCAACTCTATCTAAGCGGAAAAACGCGAAGAGAAATTATTGCTAATCAGCTTTACCACCTTTTGATTATTGAATTAAACAATTACGACAAGCCGGTTCTTTTAGTAAAGCTGGGAGTTGCATCTCTGAGGGAAACTGAATGAACAAGTAGTACTTTCATGGTAGATAAAAAAAATAAAAGCAGCACGTCAATTATGATTCAATCGCTTTAGGGCCTACTCAGGAGGTACTTTTTCTTATGTGCGCGAATGGTTAATCCCAACATGCCTTATGCTCAAGAATTAAAACCATATCTAAGGGGGCATCTATTTTTGAACTACTTAAGATTTAAGATTTCAGACTGGGAAATAGCTGATCAAGGTAAAGGTGAACATGCCTTTATAAAGCAAGTGTTAAAAAAGTTAACAAATGATGTGGAATAAAATTGATGTGTCTACAACTGATGGAGGAATATGAATGTAGTTAATATATAGTAAGGAAATTATTAAAGCTTCTTAGTTCATCATGCGTGTTGATTCTACTCATCCATTAGAAGTGTCAAAAGATGATGCCAAGTTATAAGTTTGGTTTTTTCTTGTTTCTTTTATTCTTCCGAAGAATCATTGATGAAGAGTTGAAGTAAAACTTTACTAAAATAATAGTTGAATAAACTTAAGGAGTATATTATAATCTTTTTAGAAAGCGTTATCCTAACAAAGGATAACAGGTTGGAGGAGAAGAAGATGGGATTTTTAATTGATGCGAAGCGATTAGTATTCGGGATTGAAACAAAAAAAACAACGTATGCATTTGCGATTGATAATTTAGGACTTGTTCGTCATCTTTACTGGGGAGAGAAGATCGACTCATTGGATGATTTTGATGTTCCACCATTATCTGAGATTTCAAGTAATGATCCAATTCTCGATTTAACGGACGAGGAATATCCGGTATATGGGGGAATGCGTTATAAGGAAAATTGCTTAAAGGTCATTTTTGCAGATGGAACGCGTGATATTGAGTATAAGTATGATGGATATACGCAAACAGATGAGGAGTTAGTGATCCATTTAAAAGATGCTCATTATGATTTTGCGTTTAATTTACACTATAAAGTGTACGAAGAACTAGATTTAATTGAGCGTTTTGTGTCGTTAGAGAATAAGATGAACGAATCGGTGACGGTTGAAAAGATCCATAGTGCACAGCTACATATTCCGTATCAAGATTTAACATTAACGTCAAGCCATGGACATTGGTTAGCAGAATTTCAAGAGTTTAAGCAGCCTCTTGGACAAGGAAAAATTGTCTTAGAAAATCGCCGTGGAATTTCGACACACAACCATAATCCATTTTTTATTTTAGATCGTCAGGCGACAGAAACAAGTGGAGAAGTGTATTACGGAATTTTAAAATTAAGTGGGAATTTTTCGACAATTATTGAGCCACGTCCTTATGGAGGAACATTAGTGCAAATGGGAATTAATCCGCACGACTGCTTATTAACGTTAAATGCAGGGGAAACATTTGTTGCACCGGCGATGCTATTTGGTTATACAACAGAAGGATTTGAAGCGATGAGTCACCACATGCATGATTATGCGAAGCAACATGTTTTACGCGAAGGGGTTCGTCCGGTTCTTTATAATTCATGGGAAGCAACGGAATTTGATGTTCAATGTGATGAACAAATTGCGTTAGCGCGTAAGGCAAAAGAGATGGGTGTTGAGCTATTCGTGATTGATGATGGATGGTTTGGACAACGTCATAGCGATGCAGACGGACTTGGGGATTGGTATGTGAATGAAGAAAAATTCCCTGAGGGATTAACACCGTTAATCGATGCGGTTAAAGGAATGGATATGATGTTTGGAATTTGGATTGAGCCAGAGATGGTGAACCCGCCAACTCAGTTATTAAAAGATCATCCAGATTGGATTTACCATGTAGAAAACCGCGTGAATGATACGTCGCGTAATCAAATGGTTTTAAATGTGACGTTACCAGAGGTTCAAACGTTTATTTTCAATATGATTGATGACTTACTATCAAAATATGACATTGATTATATTAAATGGGATGCGAATCGTCCAATCTCGCAAACAGGACTTTCACGCGAGATGTGGGTTCGCCATATCGAGGCTGTTTATGACATTGCGCGTCGCGTGAAAGAACGTTATCCTCATGTTTTACTTGAGGCTTGTGCATCAGGAGGAGGACGTGTTGATTATGGAATGTTGGAAAACGGATTTGATGATTTCTGGACAAGCGATAATACCGATGCGTATGACCGTTTAACGATTCAAAATACGTATTCTTACGTGTATCCAATTAAAGCCATGCGTGCTTGGGTGACGGATGCGAATAACCGTGTGACAATTCCACTTCGCTTTAAATTCCATAGCGCCATGATGGGAACGCTCGGAATGGGATGTAATATTTTAAAATTCACAGATGAGGAAATGAAGTTATCTGCGGAATTAATCGAGGAATACAAAGAAATCCGTGAAGTGGTTCAAAACGGGGACTTCTACCGCTTAAATCATACGTCTCGTAACAATTACTACTGTTATGAATATGCGAATGAATCAGAAGCAGCATTATTTGTCTTCTTACCGCAGACACAAATCGCCCGTACAGGCGTGCGTATTAAATTACGTGGTTTAGATGAAACAGCGACTTATACTTTTATGTTAGCAGGAGCAGAGGTAAGAAAGACCGGGGCTTACTTAATGAATCACGGGATTGATGTCAAATTGAGTGGCGATTACGCGAGCACTATCATTAAATTTAAAAAGAGTGAGTAGTTTTTATAAAGCTATAATAAGTGATGACCAGGGCTGACCCCCTTAACGGGGGCAGTCCTTTTTTATATAAATGAAAACCATCAGTTTAATTGGTGGTTTAAATCAAAAAGAGTGTCTTGTAAAAAGTGAGGATAAAGCGTCAATCGGTTTAAAATCTCAGACACGATAGGTGGTGAATCAGGGACTTTGTTTGTGAAGTGCAGATAAATGGGAATGGATCGTTGGTTTAGTTTTAGGGGGGGGATAGGATCAACGATGATGAAGTACGCTGAAAAAGCAATAAAATAGCTCTAGCTAGCAGTCAGCGTTCGGGATACCTACTAGCCAGCTGATAGGATGTCTAAAGGGTGCTAGTTAGTTGAAAAAATTGATTGGAAGAATAAATAGATGATGTTAAGAATTTCAAAAATGAAAATTTTATGATGAATGAAACAAATAGTTATTAAATTTAAAGCGTTTTTTTCACATTATATGAGTAGTTATTTTAGTATAAAAGTAAGCGTGTTTTAAGGAATCCCTCACAAGAAATGTGAGAAATTTATGTGGAATAAGGTCTAAAAATTAATGAAAAAAGTCGAGCTAAAATCCTTTAGTAAAAAAAGTTATTTTTTTACTATAAAACGCTTGCAAAAACGGTTTCACTATAGTATATTAGAGACATAAAGGAAATAAAAACGATTACGGTTTATGAGAGGGATAAATCGTAACGAATCTGTTAAAAAAGGGAGAGGTAAAAATGCAATTAACGGCAAGAGCAAAATACTCTTATGGAATAGGGGCATTAGGAAAGGATTTAGTTTACGGAATTGTTGGAACGTATTTAATGTTTTATTTTACGGATGTAATCGGACTGGCTCCAGCATTTGTCGGAACATTATTTTTAATTGCTCGTATTTGGGATACAGTAAACGACCCAATGATGGGAATGGTTGTAGATAATACGAGAACAAAGTGGGGGAAATTTAGACCTTGGATTTTAATCGGAACCATTATTAATGCAGTTGTTTTATTCTTCTTATTTAAAAAACCTGATTTAGATGGATTACCATTATATGCTTACTTCTCAGTGATGTACATCTTATGGGGAATGACTTATACGATTATGGACATCCCTTATTGGTCAATGATTCCATCGTTAACAAAAGATAAAGCAGAACGTGAAAAAGTCGCTGTTATTCCTCGTATTTTTGCAAGTATCGGTGGTTTAACAATCGGGACATTCGGATTAACATTTGTTGCTAAGTTAGGACAAGGGGATCAAGTTAAAGGGTTCGAATCATTAGCGTTTATCATTGCCGTTGTCTTCATCGTTTCTTCTTTAATTACATGCTTTAATGTTAAAGAACCATCAACAAAAACAGATAAAGCTTCAACTAAAAAAGCAGAACGTGTGACGTTAAAACAAACATTTAAAATTATTGCTCAAAATGATCAATTAAAAGTATTTATCGGTATCGTTTTATGTATGAACTTAATGTTACAACTTTTAGGTGGGATGGCACTTTACTACTTTAAATATGCGAACGGATATGTTCCAGGTGATGAAGTACCAATGTTCACGATCTATAACGGATTTGCTGGATTTGCTGAAATCGGAGGGTTATTATTATTCCCAATCTTAGCTCAAAAAATTGGACGTCAAAAATTATTTAAAGTAGGATGCTTCGTACCAGTTGTCGGATTAATCGGATTATTATTAACAGGAATTTTTGCTCCAAATAATGCATTATTCGTTGTGATTTCAGCGTTATTAGTTCGTGGTGGTGGAGGATTCGTCCTAGCTTCAACAACAGTTATGTTAGCAGACGTTGTTGACTATGGAGAATTTAAACTTGGAACTCGTAATGAAAGTATTATCTTCTCTTGCCAAACGTTATTAGTAAAATCAGCATCAGCATTCAGTGGATGGGCAATCGGTGTTGGATTACAAATGATGGGATTTGTGGCAAACCAAGAACAAAGTGCTGGAACTATTTTAGGAATGCGTGGATTAATGACAATTCTTCCAATTGCTTTCATCGTAACATGCTTTGTCATTTATAAAAAATACTACAAGTTAAATGGAGATTTCCATGAAGAAGTATTAATTGAATTAGAAAACCGTAACCAAGAAACAAATCCATTCGGATTAAAAAAAGCAATGTAATTGATAGAAAATCGACAGAATAATTTCTGTCGATTTTTGGATTATCCGTTGAAATAAATAAATAAGGTTATTAATGATTTTGGGAGGTAAAGATTTAGACTAAAATAAAATTTTACTAAATTAAATAGAAAGTCATGGTGAGGTAAGCAGCCTTTGTCTTCCTTCTATCGTTATAATAAAAGGTCCCTTGAGGGCATTTCTTTCAATAAGAAGGGTGTACCGTAGTATCAAAAGTATTCTTTGATGATATAGACCCTTTTTTACTGTTTTATTTATAGCAAGTTATATATTAGCCATATGGATAGAATCTTCTATCTGAATAGGGAGAGGAGTATTAGCAGAAAGTAAGGTACTTAATGTTTTTCTCTTTTTCCGACATTTTAAAGAGAAATGAGGAGAAGTGTGTCAAAAAGCGATGATTTTAAAGGTGTAAACGATTAACTTTTCCTTTATTTGAATAGTTTCGTCATAAGTTGAATGTTCAAAATGAAAGGATGATGTTAAAATGTTGTTATATGTTAAAGATTGTTTAATGGGGGGGAAGTTCCGGTGAGAGTATACGAATTTGCTAGAAATTATGAAATGACAAGCAAGGAGCTTGTAGGGATTTGTCAGGAGTTAGGAATTAGTGTTAAAGCACAATCAAAGTTAGATGAAAAACAATTATCAGCATTAAGCCAACATTTTAACCGTGAAGAAGGGCATGCTAAACCGATGGAGAATGTAAGTGAAGTGGAAGCGTGTTTAGTAGAAATGGATACAAACGATGAAGTGGAAGCGTGTTTAGTAGAGATGGATACGAATGATGAAGTAGAAGCGTGTTTGATTGAGATGGACACGAACGATGAAGTAGAAGAGTGTTTGCTTGAGACGGATGCGAACGATGAAGTAGAAGAGTGTTTGCTTGAGACGGATGCGAACGACGGGATGGAAGAGGTAGTGATCGCAGATCAACCAGAGGAAGGAATCATTGGACGTAAAATGGCGTATATCGTGACGGAATGTGAGCCGTTTACTTCGCTTGGGGAACTTGGAAAAATTTCAGCTGAGTTTGCGAAAAAGAGGGTTAGCGAGGGCCACTCATTAGTGGTTGCATTACCTAAATATCAATCAATTACGGATGCCTATGGAAAAGAAATGGATTGGCTAATGGACTTACCGGTTCGACTTGGAAATAAAACTGTTCGTGTTTCATTATTCAAATTAGTCATTGATTCGGTGACGTATTTATTTATTGGAAATGATGGATATTTCCATCGTGACGATATCTATGGATATGACGATGACGTTGAACGATTTGCTTTCTTCAACCGTGCAGTGCTTGAAGCATTACCGTACTTAGGGGACGCCGTGGAAGAAATTCACTTAAATGATTGGCACACAAGTATGATTCCATTAATGTTAGAGGTAGATTACAAATCACGACCATTCTACCAAGGAGTTAAAACGATCTTAACGATCCATAATTTAGAATACCAGGGATGGTGTGAAGCTGAGATTTTACCATCGATTCTTGGAATTAGTCGTCAATATTATGAAAATGGATTAACGCGTATGGGTGACGCGGTTAACCTATTAAAGAGTGGGATTGAAACGGCACATCAAATTCGATTACAAGGAATGAGCCAAAGCCAGCTAACACTCCCACAAATTCAACAAAGTGGAATGGTGGCATTAATTGAGAATAAATTAAATCATCAAGTAGCCTAAAGAACATCTAGTGTCTTTTAAGAAAAGACAAAGAGTATTAAATTTTAAGTGGGTAATTTTGATAATAAAAAGCGAGTGTGACATCCGATTAACGGTTCACCCTCGCTTTTTTATTCGTTTATCGACGGAGTTCTTGAGAATCTTATGCTTAAAGATAGGATTTTTTCCATAATAATAGTATAGTTATAAAGGAAAGTTATTTTAAACGAAAAGGTGATGACACATGCAAAAAATAGGACGTAATGATAAATGTTGGTGTGGAAGTGGAAAGAAATATAAACAATGCCACTTAAAAATAGAAGAAAAAATTTCAAAACATTATCATCAAGGAGATGAAGTCCCAACCCGTGAATTATTAAAAACAAATGAACAAATTGAAGGGATTCGTAAAGCGGGGCGTGTGAATACGATGGTGCTTGATAAAATTGCAGAGGTGATTAAAGAGGGAATGAGCACTGAGGAATTAAACCAAATTGCTCATCAATATACGATCGAATTAGGCGGAACGCCGGCTCCGTTAAATTATCATGGGTTCCCTAAAAGTATTTGTACCTCAATTAATGAAGTTGTTTGTCATGGGATTCCAAGCCCAGATGAAATTTTAAAATCAGGTGACATTGTCAATGTGGACGTCACAACGATTGTTGATGGCTACTATGCGGACGCTTCAAGAATGTTTATGATTGGGGAAGTGGACGAAGAAAAACAAAAACTCGTTCGTGTGGCCAAAGAATGTCTTGATTTAGGATTAAAAGCGGCACAGCCTTGGGGTTATATAGGGGATATTGGAGCGGTGATTTCCGAACATGCAGCACAATATGGCTATACGATTGTTCAAAACATTGGTGGACATGGGGTCGGTGTTGAATTCCATGAGGAGCCTTACGTGAGCCATGTCGGCGTACGTGGAACAGACTGTCTGATTGTTCCAGGAATGACGTTTACGATTGAACCGATGTTAAATATGGGAGTTGCTGAAGTCGTTGAACATGAATCAGATGGATGGACCATCTATACAGCTGATCGTAAACCATCAGCCCAATGGGAGTATACGATCTTAATTACCGAAGAAGGACCGGAAATTTTAACACATTAATCAAAAACACGGATAGAGTCTCTTTATCCGTGTTTTTTTTTGTCTCTTTGAATGTAGATAAAATTTGTAGATTTAAAAACGAACAAATAACCTAGAAATCGTTTACATATGGTTGGATGTATGGTAATATTTTAGTTGTAAACAAGAATAAATTTTACTAAAATGAGGGGGAAGTAACGTGCAAGAAATGAAAGACATTTATGGATTACTAACAGATCCAACCGTATTTGAAGTGAATCGTCTAAAGCCACACAGTGATCATCGCTATTACGAGACATTAGATGAGGCACGACGACAAGAATCAATGAAATGGCGTCATGATTTAAATGGAGAATGGTTATTTAATTATAGTGAAAATTTAGATTCACGTCCGATCGGATTTGAGACATTAGATGGGGATTGTTCTCAATTCGATAAAATCCAAGTACCGGGCCATATTCAACTTCAAGGGTATGATAAACCTCATTATGTGAATACACAATATCCGTGGGATGGACACGAAGAGTTAAAACCACCTTATATTCCAACAAAGTATAATCCAACCGCTTCTTACGTGACTTATTTCGAAGTTCCAAAAGAGTGGGATGGACAAAAGGTGTGCATTTCATTCCAAGGGGTTGAAACAGCGTTCAATGTTTGGTGTAACGGGACGTATGTTGGATATAGTGAAGATAGTTTTACGCCAAGCGAATTTGACTTAACGGAGGTTATTAACCGTGAAGGACAAAATAAACTAGCTGTTCAAGTTTATAAATGGTCAACAGGAAGCTGGCTTGAGGACCAAGATTTCTGGCGTCTATCAGGAATTTTCCGCGACGTATATTTATATACGACGCCAAAGACTCACATCGAAGATTTATTCGTCAAAACGCCGTTGCATCACAACTATCAAGATGCAACAGTTGAAGTAGATTTTACGGTGAGTGGGGAAGAGGCAACGATTACTGCAAATTTAATGGATGCTAATCATCAAGTGGCAGCCTCAGGAATGTGCCACGTGGTTGATGGAAGAGCAAGATTAACGCTACAAGTTGAAAATGCTCAGTTATGGAGTGCGGAGCATCCGTATTTATATCAATTAGAATTAGAAGTTAAAGTTAATAATCAAGTTGTTGAAGCGATTTGTCAGCGCGTTGGAATTCGAGAATTTAAAATGATTAACAAGATCATGCATATTAATGGAAAGCGTGTGGTCTTCCGTGGCGTGAATCGCCACGAATTTAGCGCAACCTACGGAAGAAGCGTGACGCGTGAAGAGATGGAATGGGATGTGAAGTTTTTAAAGGCGCATAATTTTAATTCGGTTCGAACGTCACATTATCCAAATGCAAGTTATTTTTATGAGTTATGTGATGAATATGGATTATATGTCATCGATGAGACAAATTTAGAGACACACGGGACTTGGCAGCGTATGGGGGCCGTTGAGTGTAAAGATGTGACGATTCCAAATGGTCGTCCTGAGTTTTTAGAGATTATTTTAGATCGTGCGAAGTCGATGCTTGAACGTGATAAAAATCATCCAAGTATTGTGATTTGGTCATGTGGAAATGAAAGTTACGGTGGTGAAAACTTGTATAAAATGTCTCAATACTTTAGAGAACGTGATGAGACGCGTCTTGTTCATTATGAAGGCGTGTTCTGGGATCGACGTTTTAATGAGACATCAGATATGGAAAGTCGAATGTATGCGAAGGTTGAGGAGATTAAAGAGTTTTTAGATAATCAACCAACGAAACCGTTTATTTTATGTGAGTATACGCATGCGATGGGGAACTCGAATGGGGGAATGGATCGCTATATTGCGTTAGAAGATGAGTATGACATGTACCAAGGAGGATTCATCTGGGATTATATTGATCAAGCTTTATGGTCAAAAGATCGTAATGGTAACCCTTATTTAGCGTTTGGTGGCGACTTTGGAGACCAACCAACGGACTATAACTTCTGCGTCAATGGAATTATTTATGCAGACCGTACGATTTCCCCTAAAATTCAAGCGATTAAAGGTGCTTATCAACCGTTTATGATTGAAGTAAAAGGTAGTGGGGCAGAGATTTATAATAAGCATTGTTTCACAGACTTAAATGAGTACGTGATTAAGTGGCAAGTAGAAGAAGGGGATGTTGTAGTTGCTAAGGGAGAAACAGAGGCCTCATTGGCTCCATTAACTCGAGGATTTATCGAGTTAGGAATCGACGTTTTACCATCAGCCCACGAGCAAGTTGTGACGGTTTCTATTCATCAAAAAGAGGCAACTCTTTATGCCGAGGCCGGTCATGAAGTTGCCTTCGGTCAACAAGTTATTGAACCGACGCAAAAAGAAAATATTTCTCGGGAAATTAAATCGTTTACGATTGCTGAAGGGGATGTCAATGTTGGAATAAATGGCGATGGATTTGAGGTCATTTTTGCGAAGAACCTGGGGCGCATCGTTTCATTAAAATACGATGGAGTCGAGTATATTCATCAACCTAATTTATCATTAATGCCAAGCTTCTGGCGAGCGTCAACAGATAACGATCGAGGAAATCAGGCGCCAATCCGTATGGCCCAATGGAAACTAGCAAGTTTATATGCCTTCCATGAGTCAATGGATATTCATCGCCATGAAGATGGTTTAGAAGTTATCTTTAATTATAACTTGAATACGATGCCGATTTCACATGCGATGGTTACTTATTTCATCAATTCTTATGGACAAATCCGTGTTACGATGAAATACGATGGAGTTAAAGGGTTACCGAATATGTTTAAGTTCGGAATGGATTTAGCGATACCAGCGGACTTTGATACGTTGACATGGCGTGGATTTGGACCTGATGAGACGTATGCCGATCGTGAATTTGGTGCACGTTTAGGAACATTTACGAATAAAGTGGCAGACAATGTTGCTCAATACGTGATTCCTCAAGCATGTGGGAACCATACGGGTGTTCGTTTCGCAACGGTAACGAATGAATTGGGACAAGGATTACGTATTAGCGGTGACGTCCCATTAAGCCTAAGCGCTCTTCCATATTCGGCACACGAATTAGAGGCTGCTTACCACCATTATGAATTACCACTGGTTCATAAAACAGTCCTATCGATTAATTTAAAAGAAATGGGAGTCGGAGGCGACGATTCTTGGGGCGCACGTCCTGAGCCGTGCTTTGAGATTCCGGCAGATCAATCTTACGAGTATAGCTTTACGATTGAAGCTGTCCGTCAATAATCAAAAGACACCTAAAAAGGAGACGAATGTCGTCTCCTTTTTTATATAAAGTTCAACCAACTTTCTAAAAATCCTCACTTGATGACACGCTAAAAGCAACAAAATTAGAAGCCCTCTGCTAATGCTTAGTGAAGGATAAATGATGATTCGATTGAAATGGGTAGATAAGATGAATAGGAGAATGGTATTGCTTTTAAAATTTATTATCACTAAATGACGGGGCGTTTAACTTATCTTTTATAAAGTTTATTTCAAAAAAATGTAAAAAATACATATGTTCAACTACAAGGGAATATACTTAATTTGAATGTTTTTAATTATTTATATAAGATGTTTAATGAAATGGGGATATAAAATGTTGTTTATAGTACAGGTTTAATACATGGGATTCTCAGTTGATGATATATATATTCTAAGTGTAATTATGAAAGATAGGATTACTTTTAAGTTAGGGGGGGGAGGAATGCATCGAGGGAATAAAAACTTCTTCTTATTGTGGCAGGGTCAATTAGTATCCTCATTTGGGGATGCCATATATTCGATTGCTTTAGGATTTTTTGTTTTACAGGAAACGGGATCAACTGCAATTATGGGGAGTATTATGGCATTAGTGACTATTCCTAGAATTGTGTTAGGCCCTATATCAGGAGTAATTGTAGATAGGTGGGATAGAAAGAGATTGATTGTTTTAAGTGATATCATATGTGGAATAGGGATAATGATGATAGCACTCCTTGCGTCTAACAATCTTTTAGAGATATGGATGATTATTGTAATGGCGATGATATTAGGAGTCTGCTCTTCGTTTTTCAATCCTGCTGTAGAATCTATTCTCCCAGATATTGTTTCGAAAGACAAACTTATTAAGGCGACATCTTCTTACCAAATGGCGACCATTGGGGCTGATATATTCGGCCAATCAATGGGTGGGGTTTTGTATCCTTTGTTAGGTGCCCCAATGATGTTTTTAATCAACGGGATTTCCTATATATTTTCATCAATCAGTGAACTATGGATTAACGTACCTCGCGTTCAGAGAAAAAAAGCAAAGGTGACATTTAAAGAGGATTTTATTGAAGGACTCAAGTTTATTCTTAAAGATGAGGGACTCGTGAGGTTACTCGGTATCTGCTTTTTCATCAATTTTTTGTTTGGGATGATTAGAGTATCAATGATTCCATGGTTTGTGAATAGTTCTCATTTAGGGATGGAGAGATATGGCATCCTAAATGCCTTTCAAAGTGTAGGGTTGATAATAGGAATGATTTCCTTATCAGTCGTTAAGATAAAATCTCAAGATAAGTATCGCTTATATTTGATTTCAGTATTCATCTTTATAATAGGAATAGGACTGGAAGCTGTCCTAAATAACTTTATTTTAATTTTGATTTTCGCAGTATTATCATTTGGATTTCAATTCGTATTTAATACATTGTTAAATTCGACCCTTATGTTAAAAACTCCGACAGACAAACGAGGAAAAGTTTCATCAACAAAAATTACGATTGGAATGGCTATTTCACCGGTTGGTAATTTTATAGGGGGAATTTTATGCGAATTTTTAAATCCTCGATTGTTAATTATTTTAAATAGTTTATTGGGTCTCCTAATTGTTTCTATTATCGTGCTCCACCCATCTGTTAAAAAGTTTTTTAATGATGAATAGGGGAGAATTAGATTTGTCAATTTTAGACAATGTTGCTCAATACGTGATTCCTCAAGCATGTGGAAACCATACAGGTGTTCGTTTCGCAACGGGAACGAATGAATTGGGACAAGAATTACGTATTGATTGAAGCTGTCCGTCAATAATCAAAAGACACCTAAAAAGGAGACGAATGTGTAGTGAACCCCAAAAGTTGAACTTAATATTATGCAGCTAATTGGCTGGTACGAATTCGGTATTTGACTGGACTCATACCAGCCAATTTTCTTTTAATTCGTTTATGATTATAGTAGTAGATATAGTTTTCAATGGCTTCTTTTAACTCCTCATAGGTTTTAAATGTCTTTCCATAGTACATTTCTTGTTTAAGGATTCCAAAGAAGTTTTCCATCGGTGAATTATCTAGACAATTTCCTTTTCGTGACATACTTTGAAAAATTTTATGTGTTTTTAATGCTTTAACCCATTTTTGATGTTGATACTGCCAACCTTGATCGGAATGAAGGGTTATTCTATATTTTGCTTGTTTGAGAATAGGTAGGACCTGATTCAGAGATTCCATGACAAAATTCAAGTCAGGTTTATGGCTCATTGAATAGGACAAAATTTCACCGGTTGCCATGTCCATGATTGGGCTTAAATATAATTTCTTTCCTTCCTGCGTTTTAAACTCAGTCACATCTGTTGTCAATTTCTGATACGGATAAGGGGTATTAAATCGGCGGTTAATTCGATTCTTAGCCACTGTTCCAACAGTTCCTTTATACGAACGATATTTACGTGATTTATGACTAAACTTAACGCAAATAATTCCACGCTTTTTCATCAGACGATAGACTTTCTTATGGTTAACCCGATGACCTCGATGATGAAGCTCATCTGTGATTCGACGATAACCATAATTCTCATCATTTTCTTTAAAAATGCTTAAAATAAGATTTTCAAGTTCTTGATCTGGATTCTCTTGCGCCATCTTTTTAACCCAATAATGATAGGTTGATTTAGGAAATTTTGTGACCTTTAAAATATCACTTAATTTAAAATTAGCCGTTAATTCTTGGATGATTCTTGTCTCGATTTGATTCTTTGGTTCCATGGCGTAATCCCATGGGCGTGACACTTTTTTAAGTATTCATTCTCAATTCTGAGTAATTTAATTTCTTCTTCTAATTGTTGTTCACGTGTTAAAGTTTTCGGTTGTTTAGATGCTTTTAATTTTGGCATAGGGCTTTGAGACCTTCCTTTCGGTTTAAGTAATGCCTCTACACCGCCTTTTAGAAACGTTGCATTCCAATTCGCAATCGTTCCTATATCTGATATTCCAAAATGAATAGCAGTTTGGCTATATGAAGCACCTGTTGTCTTGATATAGTTTAATACATTTAATTTAAATTCTCCAGTATATACTTGTTTTTCTTTTGGTTGTAATCCGTTTTTTCCTTCTTGTTTATACTGTCTAACCCATGTTTCAATTTGTGATTGACTTGGAATCTGATATTTCTTAGCAAGCGATCGATAACCTAAAGTCCCTTGTAAATATTCATTAACAATCCTTAATTTGAATTCTGGACTATATTTAGCCATAGAAAAAACACCCCTAACGTTAGATTTTTTAGTCTAACATTTGGGGTGCACATCAATGTCGTCTCCTTTTTTTGTTGGAATAGAAATATGTACCCTAGAAATCCATTTGTTGTGAAGCGTTAGAAGCAATCCCAAACTGCCCCTGATGGGTTTGCGAGCCTTCATTATTTGATTTAAATTGACAACTCTTAAACTGTTATTTTATACTTATATTGTATGAAAAAGGAAATTAAAACATAGCGTAGAGACTACTCAGTGATTTAAAAATCGAGTTGTGAATGTAGTTTTGATGCTTGTTAAGGCAGTAAGAGCTTTTAATAGAGTACCTTATTTTAATGAGGAGACTTTATAAAAGTCACGATTCTAATTCTTTCAGCCATTAGGTTATGTTGGGTGATACTTGTTTACCTTTTAATTTTATTGAATCGTTTATTAGATTTTGTTAGGGAAAATAGGGAGAGATAAAGATGAAAAAATTATGTTTTTTATTCCTGTTAGTCGGTGTTTTAATGGTAGTAGTTCCACGTTCCTCTGAAGACGCTAGGGGATCTGTCGATGATGATAATATGGTTGAGGATAGAGCATTGACTTATGATGAGCTAATTCAGGAAGTAATGAAAAATGAAAATCTAACGGAAACGGAAGCTAAACAATTTATAGGTGTTAGTGAAGAAAACTCTGGAAGAGCTACCTATAGAATATATAAAGCTTCAGTTACTGTGACATCAACTTATAAGCCACAGGTCGTATTTTATTGTGAAACAAGTGAGTCAGGAGACAACAGAGGAATTTTATCGTTATTAAATACCTCTCTGAGTTGCGATTATAATGGGAGTACAAAACAATTTTCTGGAACGCTTTATACAAACTTAGAAAGTGCCTCTTGTATATACTTTGAACTAAATGGGGATTTCTATCATAAAGGTACGACTACTAGGACTGAAGAAAAAAACACAGTGAATTTTTCCGTTTCTTATGCTAGCAACCATTTTGAATATATTTATAAAGCGGACAGATATAAATTAGGTCGTTAATTTAAGATCCCATACTTAATAGGCTATTTTTAATGGATCTCTATCTTAACTTCATAAATCCGGGGGAGGGCGTTTAAATGAGTGATAAAAGATTATTTGTTGTAGTGTTGATTGTCTTTTCTGTTGTCCATAAAGGGGTTTTATATTTATTAAGTAAAGTAGCGATTCATTTGAGTGAGAATTTTCTTTTAAAGACGGTTGTCGCCGGGTTAGAGTTTATCCTTATCGCTTATACAGTTTTGTTTTGTGCAAAGGAAGGTAAAGAAAATAAAGTCATTCGTTACATTGGATTTACTTTTAGTGGGATTTTGATGATTATTGCAATCATTGGTGTTTTTCATTATTATGGGATGTTAAAATAACTTCGTTTGAAAAGAAAATTTAGGAGGGATGGCGCGGCTGAATCCCTCTTTTATTTTAGATTTTATCGTTATCTTGAATGCATCGCGTGCATTGACGCATGATAAGTAAAGAGTTAGGAGGTGACGCATGAAGAAAAAAGAGGTCTATTCTTCGAAAAGACAAATTAAATCTTTCTTCATCGCCTAAATGGATGGATTAGCGAGAATCTTAAAATTACTGAGTATCCTTATCCGGTCAGCATTTGACTTGTTTATCTTGTTTGTATTGCTTTATATGGTCTATATTGTCTTTATCAACTGATGAGCTAAAGACTAGGGGGAGAAAAAGAAAAAGACTTCTGCCACCTGTCAGAAGTCTTTGCACGAGTAGGATGCAAGGCTATAAATGGGAATCATAAGAAAGAGCTTAAGAAGACTAAGCTTTTTTTTTATGATTCTATTCAGCGATTGATTCGACCCCTTTGTACATAAAGTAAATTTCATGATCGTGAAATTTATTTTTGTGATAGAAGTCAGCGACAATTAAATTATTTGTCGTTAACGTTAATCCCGCTAATTTTTGTTCCTTTGTATACTTGGTCATGTAGTTGAGAAGTTTTGATCCGTATCCACGTTGACGAGCGCTCGGTGCAATGAAAAATTCATCAATGAAGAGTTCATCTTTGTACCACCATGTTCGCTCATGACAAAGCGCAGCCCCAATTAATTCTTCTTCATCTGTTAAAAGAAGGAAACCGACAAAGCGTGGATTTTGGCTTAACTCTTCAATGTATTTTTGGGCTTTGATGTCTGACCAATTACATCCCCATTGTTCATTGTTATAAACGTTTTGCAGTAACGCGGCACACTCTTCTAAGTATTCGTTTTCATAATAGGCGATTCTCATGCCTCTTCCTCCCTTCTTTATCTACTGCTAGCATATGAGAAGGAAGGGAATTTTATTAACGGTTTTATCGGGGAAAGAGGGGACAAAAAAAGCACCCAATCAAGGATGCTTTTTTTGATAAAGTGGCTAAATATCTTCCTAACTATTTGGTGAAAGTAAAGGTCGTGCTAGCACGATAAGTTTCACCTGATTTTAAGACTTGTGATTCAATATCAAAGGGGACGAGGTGAGTTTCGAAACAGACCCCTAGACGCGGTTCACCTTGACGATTATTTTCAAATAGGAGCTCATTCGTTAAGAAGTTTCCTGTATAAAACTGCATCGCTGGCGCTGTTGTTGAAACCGTTAGTGTTCGCCCAGAATTTAAATCTTTGAAGGTGACAACGTCTTTTGTATCAGAGAGTAAATACAAATGATCATAGCCTGATGCAAGGTTAAAAAGTTCTGTTTTTTCTTTGTTCGTTGGATCAATAAGTGTTGGTTGATTAAAGTCAAAGAGTGTATGTTCAACAGGCACCCAAGTTGTTGTAAAGGCTTGGGTTTTATCAATTTCGGCAACATGGCTTGCTTTTATTTGGAGTTCATGTTTGTCAACGGTTGTGCTGCCGTTTCCAGCTAGATTAAAGTAAGCATGTTGTGTGAAGTTTGCGAGGGTGTCTTGGTCTGTTATCGCCGAATAAGCGACGATAAATTGATTGCCCTTAAGAATATAATCAATGGTTGCCGTCAGGTTTCCTGGAAATCCAGCTTCCTGATGTGGAAGGGTCGCTGTGAGTCGATAACCTGAGTCGATGGTTTCGATGGCAAAGTTGGCATCACTGAGGCACTCGGCACCTCCATGAAGGTTATTTGGCCCGTTGTTAATGTCTAGTTGATAAGTTTTATTGTTTAAGGTGAAAGTGCCATTTTTAATGCGGTTAGCCGTTCGTCCAATGATGGCATTAAGGTAACACCCATTTTCAAGATAACTTTCCACGTTTTGATAGTTTAGCACGAGGTTTTGTGCGTAATCGTCAGCTGCCAATGCCACTTTTGTTAAACACCCCCCGATGTTTAAGAAGCGGACTTCTAATTCTTGGTTTTTCATTCCATATTCAATGATTTGTATTCCATTGAACGTACCTTTTACTGTTTGATTATATTGAATCATGTGATTTCCCCCCAGAAATTAAGATAAGATTGTTGTTTAGATCATTATTCCCTTAGCGCAGGGAACTTAAGCCCTGGCAGTTGAGGATAGCCACGAGCTTCGCTACGTGGCGCAGGAAACCCTCAACCTTTTAATCAATCTAGTTTCATCGAGCAAAGGCCCTATAAAGTTTCCTTTCGGCTCAGTTCTTCTTCGAAGAAATGGCCGAAAGTTCAACCCTTACGGTCCTTTAAACGCTCGCTTCAACTTTTTGTTTTTGTGCTGGCTCGTTTGATGAGTTGGGTTGGGATGGTGACTTTTTTGGCGATGGTGCGGTCGTTGGTGATGCGTTCGATGATAAGGTCAAGTGCTGTTTCTCCCATGTGTTTAGTGTTCATGTCAATGGTAGTGAGGGATGGGATAGTATATTGTGAAAGTGAGATGTTGTCGTAACTAATGATTGAGACGGTTTCAGGAACTTTAATATTATTCTCGTTCAGGGCTTTGAGGCATCCGATAGCGAGAGCGTCTGATGCAACGATGTAAGCATCGAGTAGTTTTCCTTTTTTAATAATATCCGACATAATTTCATATCCGGAATCAGCGGTAAAGGACCCAAGATAAATGTTATTTTGTTGGAATGCTTTTAACTTTGTCATTTGATTAATGTAAGTTGTGAGTCGAACATCGAGTAATTCCTGTCCATCTAGCGTTTTTTCGACTCCACAAATGAACCCAATTTTCGTGAGTTTTAGATCCACGAGGTAATCGATAATATCTTTTGTTGCTTCCTTTAGATCGGCAATAACGACGTCGATATTATAGTGTTTACTGTAACAATCGACGAGGACGAGGTGTGGGTGAGTCGCGTGAAGACTTTGGATTTCTTCTTCGCTATATTTCCCTAATGCAATTAATCCATCGAGGTTCATTGCCGAAATTTCATCATACGACGTTGAGGGTAAATAAATCTTTTGCAGTTGAATATTACGAGATTGACAGTGGTTTTCGATAGCCAGTCGAATCGACATATAATAAGGATCTGTGATTTCCTCAGCGACAGAGTACCAATAAATCAAACCAATAGTAATGGCAGTATTTCTTTTAGCGGTTTTATTCCGTTTGCTTAACGGAACATAGTTCAATTTTTCTGCCGCTGTCATAATCTTTAGTCGCGTATCATCAGAAACATTAAAATTTTTATCTTGGTTTAAGACACGTGAAATGGTTGTAATAGAAAATCCGGTTAAATCAGCGATATCTTTTATTTTAGCCATAGCACGTCCTCCTTTCTATCTAAGAGATTGAGTTATATTTTTATCGTGAATGCTTTAGTGTTGCGTTTTTATTTTCTAATAAAGGAAAAAAATGAACCTTTAAAGAACTCCCCATTTCATAAAGGTTACTATTTTTGTTACATTTTCTATTTTATCATTAACTTTTAGGAAATAAAATAGTCTTTTTTAATAAAAAGAAAACGTTTTATAAATAAGTGGGTGATTGGTGTATATTTAATCCTTATATAGGGAATCCTATAAGAAAATAGAGACGTTTATTATTGTTCTTTATTGGCGATAGGGGCAAACGGTGATTAAATCTTTAAGGATAATTGATGGAAGGGAAGGTTCTCTCCTTTAAATGGAGGAATGAGGAGAATTTTAGAGGGGTTTAGCTTATAAATAGCAGGCGTATACGTCGTTAAAAAGTGTTATAAACTGAAAGAGTCTAGATGGTAGGAGTGATTTTATGGAAAGTAAGATTGCGGCGCTCATGTCAACGTCTTTGAATGATGGAAGAGATTTATTTGATTTTATCATGAATGAGGATGAAAAAGTTTTATTGTCCTTTCGATCAGTACGGGATCGTTTAGTCGTAACGAATAAGAAATTATTAATTATTGATATTCAAGGGATTACCGGACGAAAGAAAGAATACATGATTATCCCGTTTTCGAAAATTACAGCTTTCTCATGTGAAAGCTCCGGAACATTTGATTTAGATGCGGAGTTAAAGGTCTGGGCCTCTGGTATCAATCAGATGCAATTTGAATTTATCAAGGGAACGAATATTCGTCCCTTGATTCAAGTGTTAAATCAAGCAATCTGTTAGTCTTATTTGAATCGCCATAAAAAATAGGAGCGGAAGACAGCCTCTCCTGTTTTTTATGGCGATTAATGATTCAAAGAGAAGGGAACGGTGACATGGAATGGGGAGTAGCGATAAAAAGTACAAATAGTAGATGTTTGATTTTAGTGTGATTAAGTTAAAAAATAGTTCAAAAAGTCGCATAGGTAATAAGACGATCATGTCCAACTGTTTTTAACTGTGGATGAAACAGCGTATTTAGAATAAATTTTTAAAAAAATGTAAGGGTTTTTAAAATAACCTCTTGATTTTTTTACTAAAAAACATTAAAATTTTAGTAGAGCAGAGAGAGCTGAAATGAAATGAATGAGAATAGAGAGGAAGATCATAATGAATATTGAAAAATTAAAATCGGCGTTTACGAAAGTTTTTGGAGTTAAAGAAAACATCCAACTATTTTTCTCACCAGGACGTGTTAACTTAATTGGAGAACATATTGATTATAATGGAGGATGTGTGTTCCCATCAGCGATTACTTACGGAACATATGCTGTTGTGTCACCACGCGAGGATCGCTTAGTTCGTTTATATTCAGGTAATTTCGAAGAATGCGGAGTGATTGAATTTAATCTATCGGATTTATCACATACAGAAGATGAGCACTGGAGTGTTTATGTTAAAGGTGTGATGGAACAATTTGAAAAAATGGGATTTGAAATTAAGACAGGATTCGATGCCTATGTTTATGGAACCATTCCAAATGGTTCAGGATTATCTTCATCAGCATCTCTTGAATTACTAGTTTCACAAATTTTAAAAGAATTAAACGGTTATGAGATTACAATGATTGACATGGTGAAATTATCACAACGTGCTGAAAATGATTACGTGGGCGTAAATTGTGGAATTATGGACCAATTCGCGATTGGAATGGGGAAAAAAGACTATGCCATCAAATTAAATACAAATGATTTAAGTTATGAATATGCGGAAGCAGATTTAGGAGATAATTCTATTTTAATTATGAATACGAATAAAAAACGCGAATTAGCGGATTCAAAATATAATGAGCGTCGTGGAGAGTGTGATGAAGCATTGGCACTTCTTCAAACGGTAGCAGATATTAACTATTTATGTGATTTATCAGAAGAAGAATTTAATCGTGTTTCGAATGTAATTAATAAGGATGTTTTATATCGTCGTGCTAAACATGCGGTTACAGAAAATGAGCGTGTTAAATTAGCGACACATGCTTTAGCAGCAAAAGATTTAAAACGTTTCGGTCAATTATTAAATCAGTCACATAAATCTTTACGTGACGATTATGAGGTAACAGGAAAAGAGTTAGATACTATTGTTGAATTAGCTTGGGCACAAGAAGGGGTTTTAGGTGCTCGTATGACAGGTGCAGGATTTGGAGGATGTGCGATTGCACTTGTTCAAAATGATGCATTAGAAACGGTGAAAGAGGCTATTGCTAAAGGGTATAAGGAAAAAATCGGATACGATGCACAACTTTATGTGGCAACAATTGGAGATGGGACAAAAACAATTGCTTAAGAAAGGGAGCGTATGGGGGGACGATGAAAGATATTTCATCACACCCTCTTCGTCTTTTGCCTAAGATTGTAGATAGATAAGAGGAGAGTAGGATATGGACATTAATTATGAGATTAATCGTTTAATTCAGTTTGGATTAGCACATCATATGATTGAAGAGGCGGATGTTTTATACGCTGCAAATAAAATAATTGATCTTTTAAAAGTACCATCGTTTGAGTACGAATCAGTTGAAGGTGAGGACCTTGAAAACCCAAGTACCATTTTAGAGGGGATTTTAGATTATGCGGTAAAACAAGGGGTTTTAGAGTGCGATAGTATTGATCACCGCAACTTATTTGATACGAAAATCATGGATTGCTTAATGCCACGTCCGTCAGAAGTGGTTAAAACATTTGAAAGCTACTATGCGAAAGATCCGAAAGAGGCGACACGTTATTACTATGACCTAAGTAAAGCTTCGAATTATATTCGTTTGAGCCGAGTGGCTAAAAATGTGAGTTGGAAAACAACAACAAAATACGGGGATTTGGATATAACGATTAATTTATCAAAGCCTGAAAAGGATCCTAAAGCTATTGCATTAGCGAAAAGCTTACCAAGTTCTAATTACCCTAAGTGTTTACTTTGTCAAGAAAATGTGGGTTATGCAGGAACGTTGAATCATCCAGCTCGCCAAAATCATCGAATTATTCCATTAGAGTTAACCGATGAATCATGGTTTTTACAATACTCTCCTTATGTTTATTACAATGAGCATTGTATTGTTTTAAAAGGTGATCATGAACCGATGCAAATTTCACGCTTAACATTTGAACGCTTGTTACAATTTGTTAGTCAATTTAAGCATTATTTTTTAGGATCAAATGCTGATTTACCGATTGTTGGGGGATCAATTTTGACACATGACCATTTCCAAGGTGGAGCTTATGAATTTGCAATGGAGCAGGCTCCAATTTTAAAAACATTAAATGTGTTAAATTATCAAGATGTAGAGGTTGGTTTTGTTCAGTGGCCGTTAAGTGTTTTACGCTTAAGAGGTGAAGATCGTGATCGTCTTGTTGAGTTAGGAGATCTTATTTTAACGGCATGGCGCACATATAGCGATGAGGCACTCGGTATCTTCTCACATACTGATGGGGTACCACACAATACGATTACGCCGATTGCTCGTTTTAAAGATGGAAAATATGAGTTAGATTTAGTATTACGTAATAATCGTACGTCGGATGAGCATCCAGATGGAATTTATCATCCACACGCGCATCTTCATCATTTGAAAAAAGAGAATATTGGATTAATCGAGGTCATGGGGCTTGCAGTGTTACCAGGGCGACTTCTTCATGAGCTAGATGTGGTGAAGCAAGCTTTAGTTCGACGAGATCCAAATGTATTGGTAGCAGCGGGTCTTGAAAAGCATCTTCCATGGCTTAAGGAGATGTTAGCAGCCTATGCATCAGTCACGGCAGAAGAGGCGATGGATTTAATTCATGATGAAGTTGGGCAAAAATTTGTTGAAATCTTAGAGTGTTGTGGTGTATATAAATTAACAGACGAAGGATTAGATGGGGTTCAACGATTTATTAACCATATTAATATTAATTGTTCGTTATAAGGAGGAAAAAAGATGAAAGTTTTAGTGACAGGTGGAGCTGGATATATTGGATCTCATGCCGTTTATGCCTTAATTGAGCAAGGTCATGAAGTGGTTGTTGTTGATAATTTAGTGACGGGACATCGTGCAGATGTTCACCCGGATGCAAAGTTTTATCATGGAAGTATTGCTGACTACTGCTTTATGACGGACGTTTTACGAGGGGAGAATGTAGATGGCGTGATTCACTTTGCGGCCTACTCATTAGTGGGTGAAAGTATGACAAATCCGTATAAATATTACGATAATAATATGAGTGGAACGAATGTTTTATTAAAAGCCATGGTGGATTGTGGTGTTTCTAACATTGTTTTCTCTTCAACAGCTGCAACTTATGGAGAGGCGATGAATATTCCAATTTTAGAAACAGATCCAACGAATCCGACTAATGTTTACGGAGAAACAAAGTTAGCGATGGAACGTATGATTAATTGGTACCACCAAGCACATGCGATGAATTATGTTTCGTTACGTTATTTCAATGTAGCGGGGGCTCATCCATCAGGACTAATTGGAGAGAAACATGATCCTGAAACACACCTTATTCCGATTATTTTACAAGTGGCGTCAGGTCGTCGTGAAGCGATTAACGTGTTTGGAAATGATTATGATACGGCAGATGGAACGTGTATCCGTGATTATATCCATGTGTGCGATTTAGCTGAGGCTCATATTTTAGCGATGAAATACTTAGTTGAAGGTGGAGAAAGTACGATTTGTAACTTAGGAAATGGCGAAGGATTCAGTGTTTTAGAAATGATTGAAGCAGCACGTGAAGTGACAAATCATCCAATTCCAGCGATTATCTCTCCACGTCGTGCAGGAGATCCAGCTAAATTAATTGCTTCAAGCCAAAAAGCGCAAGATATTCTTGGATGGACGCCTAAACATCCAGAAGTCAAAGATATGATTGCGAGTGCATGGGCAGTCGAAAAGAAAAAAATGCAAGCTTAATGCAAGCAAAAAATAAATAATAAAAAAAAGATGATCCCGCGTCTGCGTAGATCATCTTTTTTTGGGTTTGAAAGAAAGTCAATTTTTTAGAGAAGTCTTGATGAGGTATATTTTAGGTGCAAAGAGGTACTAAGAATTGAACTTCTAGGAGGTATAAAAGGGTGAATGGGAAGGTAGGGCTCGTCTTTTTTTGTGCTCAGAATATTCAAAGGTGTGCAAACTGTTACATCATTTGTATTGAAAACGTATTCAATTTGTGGTAAAGTATAGATGTTATCACAGAACTCGTCTTTTGGGAGTATGGTTTGATCTGGGGGGATAGACCGGTTGTGACGACATGAAAGGAATGTAATCACGTTTAGTATTAATGAATGATCCTTCATCGACGGGATGGAGGAACGAAATGAATGATTTTTTATTATTTAATGATAAAAGCTACTTCACGGTGAAGTAGCTTTTTTTATGTTAAAATATAGTCATTTTTTAAGGAATCAGTCTCTGAAAAGTCGTAGCCTTGAAGTAAGTTCATATGTGAGAAAAGCTGAAAAAGATAAAGATCGCTCATCAGTTCTTCGTGAGAGTGGGTCCCGTTAGGTTCGATGAGTTCAATCTCGGTTAGGGGGTCTTCTCCATAATAGGTTTCGATATGAGCGATGAGTTCAATAGAGGGAGAGGGATGCTTTCCCATGTAGCGCAACATTCTTTCGATTTCAGATACGGTTTGTTCTAGGTTTAATTGTTTTAAGGTGATGAGTTCCGATGAGTTGAAGGTTTTATCATATTCCATTTTATAAAGACATCGCCCGAGTTCGTGGACAACAAAGAAGAGGTAATAGATATCAACATCATTTCCGGTAAAATCAATGGCGCCATCATGGCGCTTATAACTAATGAGGTACTTCATTAAAATCCCCTCCTTAAAATAAGTGCTTACTACAGTTTATTCAATAGAAGGTAATAATTTAACGAAAGAGGAGAATTACTTAAAAAAAGATTCAAAAAAATAGGGGGATATATTTTTATTTTGTTCATCATAAAACGTACAGTAAATGGTTTCGGGATGGACGCCGTTTAAGTTATAAACATACAGGAAGTAATCCTTATTTGATAGATTTTCGAGAAAGGTTTCTTGGTTTAGAATGAGTTCAAGCGTGCTTGCTTGCAAGTTTTCGTTGGCTCCCCAGATGATGAAGTAATCCTTTGTTTGGTACGTTTGACACTGGTTGGTATGGGCATGGAGGGCCGCTTGATGTTCACCGTCAAAACTATATCTCCAAAATAGAAGTGCATTGGGTTTATACCAGGCAACATCTAATTGATGCGTTTTTTCATTACGATATAAAATAAATATCTTCTCATCCCAATTCAGCTGTTTAATCACCTCAATTTCGTTACCTAACCGTCGACTTAAATGTGTCGTAAGTTCTGAGGGTGAGGCGGTTGTAAAGTGTAAGAGAGCTAAATCGACGGCGAGAAGTATAAAAAGGGCAGATAGACATTGGCGTTTAAGTTGCTTAATCATATAGGATCCTCCTAATGGTAAGTCGTCTTTTAAATGTATGCGCAGAAGCGGGGGATTATCATTTTAGAAGAGGATATTTTGAAAACGTGGTATAATGAATGAAAGGGCTTTTGAAAAGGAGTGAGAACATGGATTTAATTTTAGCCATTGATCAGGGAACAACGAGTACGCGAGCGATTGTATTTAATAAACAAGGCGAAATCATTGAGAAGGCGCAAGAAGAAATTTCATGTCTCTATCCCAAGTCAGGGTGGGTCATGCAAGACGCGAATGAAATTTGGATTTCGACCTTAGCGGTACTGAATCGGATCCTGTTATCTCCCAATATTGATGTGAATCAAATAAAAGGGATTGGAATTGCGAATCAACGTGAGACTACTCTTTTGTGGGATAAAAAGACAGGGCGTCCGCTTGATTTAGCCATTGTGTGGCAGTCTAGACAAACGGAGTCGATTTGTGAGGAGTGGAAAGCACGAGGACTTGAAGATTGGGTAAAATCTAAAACTGGATTATTAATTGATCCCTATTTTTCAGCCTCAAAAATTCGTTTTTTATTAGATACCATTCCCGGAATTGAAGAGAAAGTAAAAAATGGCGAGGTGCTATTTGGGACGATTGATAGTTATTTAGTTTGGAAACTTTCTGGGGGAACGACGCACATTACGGATGTAACGAATGCTTCTCGAACGCTGTTATTTAATATTCATACGGGGGAGTGGGATGATGAATTACTGGAGGCATTTAACATTCCAAGGTGTATTTTGCCTAAGGTTTGTCAGACATCGGAAGTGTATACGGAAACTGCAGCTCATTTAATGGGACGTTCAATTCCAATCGCAGCTGTTTGCGGTGATCAGCAGGCTGCTCTATTCGGACAAGCGTGTTTTCATAAGGGTGCTGTTAAAAATACGTATGGAACAGGCTGCTTTGTATTAATGAATACAGGAACAAAACCGGTGTGCTCTAATCATGGGTTATTGACGACGGTTGCTTGGAAGATTAAGGGGGAAGTTTACTATGCTTTAGAGGGAAGTGTGTTTGTGGGGGGAAGTGCGATTCAATGGCTACGAGATGGTTTACGGTTAATCAAGCATGCGAGCGACTCAGAATGTTATGCGAATCGGGTGGAGGATTGTGACGGCGTTTATGTGGTTCCTTCTTTTGTCGGATTAGGGACCCCTTATTGGGATAGTGAGGTGCGAGGGGGAATGTTTGGATTGAGCCGCGGAACAACGAAGGAACATGTGATTCGTGCAACACTTGAGTCGATTGCTTATCAGAGTAAAGACGTTATTTTAGCGATGGAAGAGGATATTCATCAATCAATTAGCGAATTAAAGGTTGATGGAGGGGCTGTTCAAAATAAATTTTTGATGCAGTTTCAAAGCGACCTTTTAGGTGTTAATGTACTCGTTCCTACGGTGACGGAAACGACGGCTTTAGGGGTTGCTTGTTTAGCAGGGCTTGCAACAGGTGTTTATCGGCATCTTGATGAAATTGCTGATTCAGTTCAGGCAGGACAGCGTTATTTCCCCCAGATGGACGAAAAAAGGCGAGTGCAACTCTATGAAGGGTGGAAATGCGCAATTCAAGCGGTACGAATTTTTAAAGCGTAAGGATCGAAGGGGCACCGGAGTAGGGGAAATAATTAATCCTGGAATCTATCCTTATAAGTACAAAATATGACAAAAAAATCGGCTATTGTTTCGTATAATAAAGAAGCAATAGGGGTGTGATTAGCAGAGAAAAAACTAGATTGATGATGGTTGGCAGCGTCTAACGATGATTGATTTAGTTTTTTTCTTTTGGGGATGCCCTGTCCGTTAGAAGAGGAATTTTTTAGAGTACACGGCGATGCGTCTAGGCGTGAAGCGCCTTTACCCAATAGGGTTATTAATAAGGGGGGAATACGGTGCTTGGGACGGTTGTTAATGCGGCGGCAATTCTAATTGGTGGAGGAGTTGGCTTGTTACTGAAGGGCGGGTTACCTAGTCGATTTAGTGAACAGGTTATGAGGGCTTTGTCGTTGTGTGTGTTATATATTGGGGTAACAGGAATCTTCGAGGGAGGCCAGACCCTTCGGTTGATTTTATCGATGGTCATCGGCACGTTAATCGGAGAAGGATTAGATTTGGATGCTAAAGTTGGGAGAATTAGTTCGTGGGTTGAACGCAAATTTCATCGACCGAATCAACATGTATCATTAGCTGAAGGATTTTTAACGGCTAGCTTATTATTTTGTGTGGGGGCGATGTCAATTGTAGGAGCACTTGAGGATGGACTAAAGGGAGATGCGTCTATTCTTTATACGAAGTCGATGCTTGATGGAATTTTCGCTCTTATTTTTTCATCAAGTTTAGGGGCAGGCGTTGTCTTAGCTAGTCTATTTGTTTTTATTTATCAAGGCTCTCTTTCGCTCTTAGCAGGAGTTATATCGCCGTTTTTAACGGAGGGTGTTATTTCGGAGATGACGTGCGTGGGTTCATTGATTATTATTGGATTGGCGCTCAATATGTTGAAAATAACAGATTTAAAGTTAATGAATTTTGTTCCATCTATTTTTATGCCAATTCTGTTAGCTATTATTAACTAAATAGGATGATTTTAGGTCATTGATTCCCGTGAGAATCTTGAAAAAAAAGTAAAAAAAAAGAGTAATAATACGTATCTAAGAAATTAAGGAGTATAATTAAGGAATGGCCGGTAAGTTTAATAAGAGATTGGAGTGGAGAGAATGATAGAGGATATTTTTGGGGAAAAATTACCGAATCAACAGTATAAGGATCGCAGAGGTGTATATGCCATCATTTTAAATGAAAAGAATGAGGTGGCGACGGTCAAACTTCCACATGGGTATGTTCTACCAGGAGGAGGGGTTGAAGGTGATGAAACAAAAGATGAGTGTCTTCGTCGAGAATGTTTAGAGGAATTAGGATGGGAAATTGAAATTAATCAATTTGTTTGTGTCGCGTCGAATTATCACTATTCAATGTATCGAAAGCAATACTTACATTCAATTGGTTATTTTTATTTAGCAACCTATGTCAAGCAAGTGACGGCTCCAATTGAAAAGGATCATCAATTAGTTTGGATGAGTTTAGAAGATTGTCGCTTAAATCTGATTTTAGATCATCAGGCGTGGGCAATCGAAAAAGTAATCGGTATCTTAGGTCAGCTGTAATCAAACAGCTGGACGATTACTTGGAAAATTTCGCTAATTGTTGTGAAGGAATATTTTTTTCTTAATATACATCCAAGGGATGTGCTATAATAATATAAAACTTTTAAAGGAGTGAGGAAAATGTTGGAAACGTTAAAGTTTAGACGTCAAAAATTAGGGGGAAATATTAAAGATAATTCATTATTAATTATTTTCTCAGGAGAGGCGCCTGTACGATCAGGAGATCAGTTTTATGACTATACACCTCACCGTAACTTCTACTATTTAACGAATTTAGACCAACCGAAGATGGCCTATGTTTTACGTAAATATAACGGTGTGATGGAAGAATATTTATTTATTGAACAAGTAACAGAGCTCGAAGAAAAATGGACAGGTAAACGTTTAAGTAAGGAAGAAGCAACTAAAAAATCAGGGATTAAAAATGTATTACCGATTGATGAACTGCGTACGGTTCTTGGTCGATGGTTATTAAATGATAACTTTGAGAATGCCTATTTTGATTTTGAGCGTGGATCTTATCAGCATGCAGATACCGTTCAAGTCTTATTTGCTAAGGAATTAAAGCGTCAATATCCATTTTTACACGTTCAAAATATTTATCATGATATCACCGCTTTACGTTTAATTAAATCAGAAGATGAAATCACCAACATGCGAACTGCGATTGAAAAAACTCGTTTAGGGATTGAAGCTTTAATGAGAAATTCTAAACCTGGAATGTATGAGTATCAATTAGAAGCACATTACGATTTTGTGATTAAAACTGAGGGAGTAAAACATACGTCGTTCCATACGATTGCTGCGGCTGGTGCTAATGCGACGGTTCTTCACTACGATAAGAGTACATCTATTTGCCAAGATGGAGATTTAATTTTATTTGATCTTGGATGCGAATGGAATTACTATTGTTCAGATATTTCGCGTACTTTCCCAATTAACGGAAAATTCAGTGATCGTCAACGTGAAGTCTACGAGGCTGTTTTAGAAGCTCAAATGGAAATTATTGATAACGTTAGACCAGGACTTTCAATGCAAGATTTAAATGAATTTGCGCGTAAAAGATTAGCAGAGGCGTGTCGAAAAGTAGGATTAATTGAGAAGGAAGAAGACGTAGAGAAGTATTATTATCATAAAATTGGTCACTATTTAGGATTAGATACACATGATGTTGGAGGTCGTGGTGGGATTTTACAACCAGGAATGGTTATTACGATTGAGCCAGGACTTTATATTGCGGAAGAAGGAATTGGAATTCGTATTGAAGATGATATTCTTGTCACAAAAGAGGGACATGAAAACTTATCAAAAGATATTATTAAATCAGTGGATGATATTGAAAACTTTATGAAAAAATAATTAATTTTCCCCTCGTAGACTAAGGTCATGAGGGGATTTTTTTGTAGTTCGTTAGTGGTAATTAAATTCGCTGCCGTTGTATGTTCGGTGAATAGTCACCCTTGAAAAATAGTTCTAATGATGAGATAAATCATTTAAGAAGAGAGAGGCTTCGTCGGTGGAACAGGATTCAGTGAAAAGAGGGATGACCATTCGCCTTTTTATTGTAAAATACAGGAATGTGATTTCAAGTGCATTTGTGATAAAATTCATCAAAACTTGACAAAATGAGTAGGTTATTGATAATCTAAAAGTATATACCCATTCTAAATGGGGTATAGTATAAAACGTTTAGTTCAATAATTGTAACTAAAATTTATTACACAAGGGAAGGGAAAGCATGGAAAAAAGTAGTTCTGGAAAGCTTACGTTAGTATCGCTTATTTTAATGATTTTTACATCAGTTTTTGGATTTGCTAACATGCCTCGTGGATTTTTCTTAATGGGTTATGCGGCAATTCCTTGGTATCTTGTGGCGGGAATTTTGTTTTTTATTCCTTATGCCTTTATGATTGCTGAATTTGGAGCAGCTTTTAAAAGTGAAAAAGGTGGAATTTACTCATGGATGGAAAAATCAGTAGGGCCACGTTACGCTTTTATGGGGATTTTTATGTGGTATGCCTCATATGTCATTTGGATGGTAAACGTTGCTTCAACGATTTGGGTTCCTGTTTCCAATTTGATCTTCGGTCATGATACGACGGGGCAATGGAGTATTTTCGGATTAGCAAGTTCTCAAGTTTTAGGAATTTTAGGAGTTATTTGGTTAATTCTTGTTTTCCTTTTAATTTCTCGTGGATTAGAGAGTATTAAAAAGATTACTTCAATTGGTGGAACTGCGGTTGCCTTATTAAATGTCGTTTTATTAGTGGGAGGTGTGACCATCCTTATTTTAAATAAAGGACAATTAGCACAACCGATTCATGATGTAGCGACATCGTTTACTGTTTCACCAAATAGTAATTATCATAGTATTATTTCAATTTTATCATTTTTAACGTTCGCTATTTTTGCTTTCGGTGGAACCGAAGTCGTAGGTGGGTTAGTTGATGAAACAGAGGACCCAGTTAAAACATTCCCTAAAGGATTATTAATTGCCGCTGGATGCATCGTATTAGGATATACGGTTGGTATCTTTATGGTTGGTATTTTTACAAATTGGGATAGCGTCTTATCAAGCCCAGATATTAATATGGGGAATGTAGCTTATGTGGTCATGAATAACTTAGGTTATGAGTTAGGATCAGCTTTAGGATTTGGAGAACAAGTTGCCTTACAAATGGGGGCATGGACAGCGCGCTTCGTTGGTTTATCAATGTTCTTAGCCTTTAGTGGAGCCTTTATGACTTTATCATATAGCCCATTAAAACAGTTAATTGAAGGAACGCCAAAAGAAATTTGGCCAGAAAAAATGACAAAAATGAAAAATGGATTACCTTTAAATGCGATGAAACTTCAAGCGCTTATCGCGATTACACTCCTAGCGTTAGTTTCATTTGGGGGAGAATCAGCAGCGAAGTTTTTTGATAAACTTGTTTTAATGACTAACGTTGCAATGACAATTCCTTACTTATTCATTGCCTTTGCATTTATTTCGTTTAAAAAACGAGATGATATTGAAAAGCCATTCGTCTTATATAAAAATAAGACAATTGCAATTGGAATTTCGTGGGTTGTAACGATTGTGGTTGCCTTTGCTAACATTTTCTCTATTGTAGAACCTGTAACAAGTGGAAACTATGATCAAACACTATGGATGATTGCAGGACCAACGCTTTTTAGTGCGATTGCTCTTGTATTATATGCTCGTTACGATAAACGTACAAAATAAAAAAAGGATGATTACGTGTAAGGCGTAATCATCTTTTTTGTTTTAATGATAGGTGTGACGGGAAAGTCTTTTTTTATCGTGAAAAACAAGTTCCGCAAATTTAACAAATAAACGACTAAATGGTAAAAATAAAAAGACAGTCGATAGATTGAAGAATAATTGTATATTAGCGACTTGGCGCTCCGGTGTAGAACTAAACGCATCTGTAAAATGAATGAGCACCTCGATGAAAGGTAAGAATAAAAGTGTTCCTAAAAGATTGAATGTAAAATGGATAAGGGCGGCTTGTTTTCCAGCTGTGTTTCCACCTAAGCTCGATAGGATGGCGGTGAGACATGTTCCAATCTCATGACCGAACAGAATAGGAATCGCTGTATATAGATTAATCGCACCTGTTGCAACGAGTGAAATTAGAATCGCCGTCGATGCCGATGAACTTTGAATCAAAAATGTAATAGACATTCCAAGTAAAATACAAAGTAATGGGTTTCCTTGGACGTTGAAAATGAGCTGTTTAAATAAGGGGGACATGACGATAGGTTCCATTGAAGTTTTAACAATCGCAAGGCCTAAAAATAACATCCCAAAGCTAAATAAAAAGTATCCTATGTAATGAGGCGTCCTTTTTTTAAAGAGAAGCATGCATGAGGCACCGATGAAAATAAAATAGGGGATCATCTCTGTAAGCTTTAAGGTAATGAGTTGCGTCGTTACCGTTGTTCCAAGGTTAGCCCCCATAATAACACCGGTCGCTTGTAAAAGGGTCATTAAACCGCTATCTACTAGACCTACAACGAGGACGGTGATGGCGGAACTACTTTGGACAAGTGCTGTAAAGAGGCAACCGATTAATGCTCCCTTGTAAGGTGAGGTAATCGTCGTTGAGACTGTTTCCTTTAATCTATTGCCCGCTAAGGATTTAAGCGCGTGGCTCATTTGCCTCATGCCATATAAAAATAACGCGAGGCCACAAAATAAGTTTAGTATGATAGGTAGGATAGTCATGTTCATTCACTCCTATTATGTATAGTATCTTTAAAAGTCTATGATTTTTAAAGATACTATAAACCATAAATACTTCGACGAACTTTCAGGTTAGAAATGAAAAAAAGATAGGATTCGATCCTATCTTTTTTAAAATTATTTTGCTGTCGTATTTCCTAAGCTTAGAACATATTCTGCAATATTAATCGAATGATCACCGATACGCTCAAAGTTTGAAATCGCGTCTAAGAAAACAGCACCACTGTGGGCATTACATTTATTCTGGCTTAAACGCTGAATATGTTTATCGCGTAAAAGTTCCTCTAAACGATCGATATTTTCTTCGAAAATCATCGTATCATTAGCTTTTTCACGATTGTTTGTTTTATAGCTTGTATAAGAAGATTTAATAGATTCAATCGTATAGTTATAAATTAATTTTAACTCTTCTAAAGCATCTTTTGTAAAAGTTAATTTTCCAGTTGAAACTTCCTGAGCTAACTCTGCGATGTTTTTACTATGATCTCCGATACGTTCAATGTCGTTCACGATTTTAATCATCGATGCAATACGGTTTGTATCGACTTCTGTAATATCATGTGATGAAATTGAGACTAAGAAGGTCGATAAATCGCGCTCAAGACGATTTATCTCAGCTTCATTTTCATAAATTTTCTTTGTTTGTGATAAATCGCTTTCGATTAAAGCATTTGTTGCCAGTGTAACATTCTCTTTAGCGAGTTCAAACATAGTTAAACTTTCTTGGAAAGCTTGTTCAAACGCAATCGTCGGCGATTCGAGGAAACGAGGATCGAGTCGATTGATGGTTGTTTCGCTTTCTTTATCTTTAAGAGCTAAGTTAGCTAATTTAACGAATAGTCCCGCAAATGGTAGTAATAAAGCAGCATTCACAATATTAAAAATGGTATGAGCATTGGCAATTTGTCTATCAATGTCTCCACCAATTGTTACAACAATTTGTGAGAGGAGATTAATAAATGGTAGGAAAATTAAAGTTCCTATTAGGTTAAACGCTAAGTGAATGAAGGCAGCTTTCTTAGCTACTTTATTGGCATTTAAACTTGATAATAAGGCAGTGACACAGGTTCCGATATTATTACCGAATAAGATTGGGATTGCGACTTGCAAGTTAATCGCACCAGTTGCAGCTAAGGATAAAAGAATTGCTGTTGATGCAGAAGAACTTTGAACGACGGCAGTCATAATGGCCCCAACTAAGATACCTAAGAACATATTTCCTTCAAGTGCCACAATTAAATCTTGGAAGAAAGTTGTCTCGGCAATTGGGCTCATTGACTCTTTCATCGTGGATAATCCCATGAACAGTAAACCAAAGCCGAAAATAATTTTTCCGATTTCTTTTCGATTTTGTTGCTTCATAAATAAGATGAGTGCCGCTCCGATAATAATGAATAACGGAATGTAATCGTCAATTTTAAATGTAATTAATTGACCCGTAATCGTTGTCCCGATATTGGCCCCCATAATAACCCCTACAGCTTGGTATAAGCTCATTAAACCGGCGTTAACGAAACCAACGACCATGACCGTAGTTGCACTACTACTTTGAATAATTGCTGTGACAATTGTTCCTACTAATGCCCCTTTAAACGGATTCGTAATGGCTTTATCGAAGAAAGATTTTAAACGAGATCCTGCAGCGTTTTCAAGACCGTCTCCCATAAATTCCATACCGAATAAAAATAAGGCGAGTCCACTAAATAGACCTAGTAAGATGTTTATGTGTTCCATACAGTTACCTCCAAATTTTATCCTGTTCAATCATACTACAAAATCGCTTAAATGAAAATAATATGTTAATAGAATTACCCATATTTAAATTAAAAAACCGTCATAATTTTTGAAATTATAAATATTTATCAATTTTTATAAAATCGTTTTTGAATCTAAGGAGAAAAGAGCATTCATTGTTGGGATGATATTGTTATTTATAAAGGTTGTAATTCTCATTTGTTGTGAGGAAAGAGAGGGGAGCTTCCTAAATTAATGATCATTGCTTTATGACAAAATTCAGGACTTTAAAGAGGATTTTTTTATTTTTAGGAAGATAGAGATTGGTTTACGTTAAATAAATCAATTTACGATTAAGGGGAGTTATGCTCATAACTTATAAGACAGTGACGTAATATTTCTTATGAAATCGAAAATAAATGATTTATATTTATAAATCACCGTATGTTATTGGATGAAATGTCTAAAACTAACAAAGATTGGGGGCTTTATCCTATAAAATAACTGATTTTAAAAGAAGGTTATTATATTATTTGGTTTTAAGATACTAATTTAGTATAATAAAATTAATTTGAAAAAAATGTAGATGATTTGAACGGAGGAAATATGACATGCAAAAACCTGTTTTAACGATATCAGAATTACATGCGAATGTTGAAGATAAAGAAATTTTAAAAGGTGTAAATTTAGAAATTAAAGGGGGAGAAGTTCACGCGATTATGGGGCCAAACGGAACGGGGAAATCAACGCTTTCTTCGACGATTATGGGGCATCCAAAATATAAGGTGACAGGTGGTCATGTCACATTAAATGAAAAAAATGTGTTAAAAATGTCAGTTGATGAACGTGCACGCGCAGGATTGTTTTTAGCGATGCAATATCCAGCAGAGGTTCCTGGTGTGACAAATTCAGACTTTTTACGCACAGCTATGCAAACGCGTATGGAAGACGGAAAGGATGTTCCATTATTTAAATTTATTCGTGAATTAGATAAGAGTGTGGCAAAGCTTGAAATGAGAGAGGATTTACCTCATCGTTATTTAAATGAAGGATTTTCAGGTGGAGAAAAGAAACGAAATGAAATTTTACAAATGCTCATGTTAAAACCGAGTATTGCCATTTTAGATGAAATTGACTCAGGACTAGACGTCGATGCGCTTCGAATCGTAGGAGAGGCTGTCAACTCAATGCGAAGTGAAAACTTTGGGTGCTTGTTAATTACTCACTACCAACGTTTACTTGATCACATTAAGCCTGACTTTGTCCATATTATGATGAAAGGACGTATCGTTAAGTCTGGTGGTGCAGAATTAATCGAAAAAATTGATCGTGAAGGATATGATTGGATTAAAAAAGAATTAGGGATTGACGATGAACGCGTCATTGTAGAAGATGAAAAACGTAAAGTTGTATCAATTGGAACGTGCGCAACGAAAGAAATGTTAGACCTTTAATCTAAGCCAATACTATTAAGTTTATAAATAAATGAAAGTTTAATGTAATAGATGAAAGGGGTCAAATAAAATGACGCAGTTACCAAATTGGTTTAATGAAATGCAAAAAACGGTATTGGATAAAATGAAGACATTGGCCTTGCCTAAAGCGGATGGCACAGTGATTAAAAAGTGGGCTTTTGATCAACCTGAGATGCGTCAGGAGATGAAAGTTAATCAGGAGGATGTTTTATCAGCACTCACGTTTTTAAATGATGAAGCGGAAAAAAACATGATGATTGTTTGTGACGGTGAAATAATCTATAAGAAGTTAACCGAGGCATTTGATGGTGTAACGATTGCGACTTTAGAAGAAGCGTTAACGACGTATGAGGAGTTATTTAAATCTCATTTAATGTCGGTAGTTCCAATGGAGGAAAATCAATTAGTCGCGACTAATGTTGCGCATTTAAATAGTGGATTATTTATTCATATCCCTAAGAATAAGGTCATTGAAGAATGTTTGAATGTCATCTATGTTCAAATGAACGGATCGTTAATGAATCGCACACTCGTGGTGGCGGAACCGAATTCCCAATTTAAATATATCGAAAATTATTACAATCAGTCTCAAGCGATGATTAATGCGGTGTCTGAGGTTGTTGTTTTAGATAATGCGCAAGTTGAGTATGCGGCAATGGATCGATTACACGAACAAACAACGGTTTATCAATGTCGTAAAGCTTCAGTTTCCTCAAATGGTAGATTTTTATTATCATTGGGTGCATTAAATGATGGAAATACGGTATCTGAAAACTTAGTAGATTTAAATGGACAGGGTGCGTCGGCATGGGTGAAGACGGTTGCTATTGCAGAAGGTGGACAAAAGCAAAATATTACAATTAATATTGAGCACCATGCCCCGTATACAGAGGGTCACATTGTGAATCATGGAGTGTCAAAGGATGCAGCGCAGTTAACGTTTAATGGAATTGGAAAGATTAATAAAGGAATGCGTGGATCAAATGCTCAACAGGAAAGTCGTGCGATGATTTTATCTGAAACGGCCCGCGCTGATGCTAATCCAATCTTATTAATTGATGAATACGATGTGCAGGCGGGACATGCTGCGGGTGTCGGAAAAGTTGATGAAGAACAACTTTATTATTTAATGAGTCGTGGGTTAACGCGCCAAGCGGCCGAAATTTTAATTATTCATGGGTTTTTAATGCCTTTTATTGAAGATATTCAAAGTGAATCAATTAAAGCTGAATTCGTAAAAGTAATCGAACGTAAAATTAACGCTTAAAGAGGTGAATGTAATGTCAATTGATGTGAATCGAATCCGTGAAGATTTTCCTATTTTAAAGGAAGAGATGAATGGGCACCCTTTAGTTTATTTAGATAGTGGTGCAACGACATTAAAGCCTCAAAAGGTCATTGATGCCGTCAATAATTACAATACAAAGACAACCTCAAATGTTCATCGTGGCGTCTATCAGTTGAGTAATGATGCCACTGAATTATACGAGGGAGCTCGAGAAAAGGTTAGACAATTAATTAATGCTAAGACGGCATCTGAAATTGTCTTCACTAAAGGGGCGACGCATTCTTTAAATTTAGTGGCCCAAAGTTTCGGTCTCTATCATTTAAAGGCAGGAGACGAAATTATTGTGTCTGAGTTAGAACACCACAGTAGTTTCTTACCTTGGCAACACGTAGCACGGGTGACGGGGGCTGTTTTAAAGTTTATTCCTCTTGATGCGACAGGACATATTACGGTTGACAATTTTAAAAAAGTTTTAAGTGAAAAGACGAAGGTTGTTGCCATTAACTATGTTTCTAATGTAATGGGGTATGAATCGCCAATTAAAGAAATTACTGCATTAGCTCATGAAGTGGGAGCGATTGTTTCAGTTGATGCTGCACAGGCTGTTCCGCATATGAAGATTGATGTTCAAGACCTAGATTGTGATTTTTTATCATTTAGTGCTCATAAAATGTGTGGGCCGACTGGGGTTGGTGTTTTATACGGTAAATATGATCTTTTAAATTCATTAGAGCCTATTGAATTTGGTGGAGAGATGATTGATATCGTAGGAGAAACAACATCAACTTGGAAAGATGCTCCTTATCGCTTTGAAGCGGGAACACCTGTTATTGCAGGTGCGATTGGATTAGGAGCAGCAATTGACTACTTACAATCTATTGGCTTTGATGCGATTGCTCAACACGAGTTGGAACTTCGTGAATATGCGGTTTCAAAGTTAGATGAATTAGGTGGAATTACAATCTTTAATCGTGATGCAAAGACGGGGATTATCTCATTTAATATCGATGGGGTTCATCCGCATGATGCAGCGACGATTTATGATACGGAAGGAATTTGTGTTCGTGCAGGACATCATTGTGCGCAACCCCTTATGGGATGGCTATGCCAACCTGCTACACTAAGAGCAAGTTTTTATTTATATAATACAAAAGAGGAAGTGGATGCATTTATTGAGGCCACTCGTAAAGGAAAGGAGTTTTTTGACGGTGTCTTTTTCTAATTTAGAGCAACTATATCGCCAAGTTATTATGGATCATTATAAAAACCCTCGTAATAAAGGATTATTGCAAGAGGACGGATATCATGAAGTACATTTAAAAAATCCAACCTGCGGCGACGATATTACTGTTCAAGTAAAGGTTGAAGATGGAAAACTGACTGATTTACGTCATCAAGGGACAGGGTGTTCAATTTGCTGTTCTTCAGCGTCTGTTATGACGCAAACATTAAAGGAAAAAACATTAGATGAAGCTCAAGCTATTACAAATAACTTTTATGAACTAGTAAAAGGAAACGACTATGATGAAGAGTTAGATATGGGGGATTCACCTGTTTATCAAGGTGTTTCAAAATTTCCAGCACGTGTAAAATGTGCAACTATTTCATGGAAGGCTGCAGAGCAAGCGATTAACGAATTAAAAAAATAAGAGTTAAGATGGATATCATACCAAACCGAAATGGAGGGTTACTGGGTGAGCGCTGAAATAAAAGAAAAAAAGCATGAACTTGAAGGTATTGTAACGGACTATAAATACGGTTTTAAGACCGAACATAAAAATTTAAAAGACACGGGAAAAGGAATTTCTGAAGCGGTTGTTAGGGAAATCTCAGCGATTAAAGGTGAACCAGAGTGGATGCTTAATTATCGGTTAAAGGCTTATGCCCATTTCGCAAAAACAAAGATGCCAGCATGGGGACCTGACTTATCAGAAATTGACTTTGACGAGTATACTTATTACATTAAACCTTCTGAAAAGGCTGAAAATAGTTGGGAAGACGTTCCTGATGAAATTAAGGATACATTTGATAAATTAGGAATTCCTGAAGCAGAGGCTAAATTTTTATCAGGGGTTTCAACTCAATATGAATCAGAAGTGGTTTATCACAATAACCAAAAAGAACTTGAAGAAGCTGGCGTTATTTTTATGGATACAGATTCTGCCTTACGCCAATATCCAGATTTATTTAAAGAATATTTTGGTAAGGTTATTCCATATGCGGATAATAAATTTGCCGCGTTAAACAGTGCAGTTTGGTCAGGAGGATCGTTTATTTACGTTCCAAAAGGGGTTAAAATTGAAAAACCGCTCCAATCTTATTTCCGTATTAATACAGAAAGCATGGGACAATTCGAGCGAACATTGATTATTGTTGATGAGGGAGCTGATATCCATTATGTTGAAGGATGTACGGCACCGACCTATTCTGCCGATTCGTTACACGCCGCTGTTGTAGAGATTTATGTTCGCAAAGGTGGGCGTTGTCGATACTCAACGATTCAGAACTGGTCAAATAATATTTTAAACCTAGTAACGAAACGTGCTGTGTGTGAAGATTACGCGCATATGGAATGGATTGACGGGAATATCGGATCAAAGATTACAATGAAGTATCCGGCGTGTGTGTTAAAAGGTGAAGGTGCGAAGGGAACAACGATCTCAATTGCTTTTGCTGGAGAAGGACAAATCCAGGATGCAGGGGCTAAAATGATTCACTTAGCTCCTAATACGTCATCGACGATTATTTCGAAATCATTGTCACGAAATGGTGGAAATGTAACTTATCGTGGGATTGTCGAGCATGGGAAAAAAGCGAAGGGAGCAAAATCTCATGTGGAATGTGATACGATTATTTTAGATAGTCTTTCAAAGTCAGATACAATTCCGTATAACATTGTAAAGAATGATGATGTTACTATCCAACATGAGGCGACAGTTTCTAAAGTTTCAGAGGAACAGTTATTTTATTTAATGAGCCGAGGGTTAACTGAAGAACAAGCAACAGAAATGATTGTTATGGGATTCATCGAACCTTTCGCAAAAGAGTTACCGATGGAATATGCTGTAGAATTAAACCAATTATTAAAATTAGAAATGAACGGATCAATTGGATAAAAGATAAAGGTGAAAAGGCAATGTGTCTAATTAGACATTGCCTTTTTGTTGTATATATTTGTCGAAAAAGTGGAATATTAAACACGAAAGGAATGATGAATCTATGTGTGTGAAAAATGTTGGGCGTACAGACGCTTATATTCGAATTAGTGCAGGGTTAATGCTCATTAGTTTAGGAATCATGAAGCATAAAGGATGTTTAGCTGCTTTAGGGAGTCTTAAAGTTGCAGAAGGGGTAACAAGATATTGCCCAGTTTTAGATCTTTTCAACTGCTCAACGATGTCTGATGAGGAATTATTAGATGAGGCATTAGGAAGTTGTGTCTTAGATGTTGAGGAAGATGATGATGAATTCGAAGAGTTAGAGCATGAATGTGGATGTCATTGTGACCATCATGCAGAGGCGTAGGATAGCCATTCGTTTAAATGGGCCTCTTTTCTTTAAACAGAGTTAATTCTGTTAACTAAAAGTCGTTCAAAGGCTTAAACGAGTCTGTTAATTTATTTAGTTTTGGATGGCGAAAAAACTCGTAGTACTTATCCATTCATGATAGGGTAGGCGCTACGAGTTTTTTTATGAGCTCAAAAAGGGAGGGAACTCTAGGAGGATTAAGGATTCGATTTCCTTCAAGGCGTTGTCTTAAGAGATGAAGTTATTTATAGACCTCCCGGACAAGTGAATGTCATTCTAGTGTGATGATTAATAGGTTAAAGTGGCTAGGACGCTCTAAATAGAAATGGGGAATTTTTGACGGGATGACAAAGGTGTTTTTCACCAATATAAAAACGAAAATATCGTTAAGTAAGATACTTTCGTTTTTACGGTTAATTCTACTATAAGGGGCTTTATCAAGGGTGAGATGATAGGGTGGAAAAGTGAGGAATGATTGAATATCAATCATTTTATAGTGGAAAATCGTCAACCTCTAAGTCGCAATTAGGGTTTGTACAAGGTTCAGATATTTCTTTTAGTGCAATTTCAGCACGCCCATCCGTCAATTGGTGGATGGCCAAATCACCAAGGGTAATCATTCCAACTAATCTCCCCTCATCGTCCGTAACGGGGAGGCGGCGCACCTGTTTATCGGCCATGAGTGAGATGGCGCATCCGACTTCTGCATCTTCTTTAATGGTGTAAACGGGTTGCGTCATGATTTCTTCGACTTTAGTATTCATAGGGAGGATATCAGCGAACGCCCGGATGACAATATCACGATCTGTAATAATACCGATGACCTGTGAAGCATCATCGATGACAGGAACGGAACCAATATTATTTTTTTTCATCATTCGAGAGGCATTTAAAACAGTATCGTGAGCGGTAATTGCTTCAATACCATCAGTCATAAATTGTTTTACATTCATGAACAGGACTCCTTACCTTTTATATTTGTATTTAGTTTGTGCAATCACCGGAGTCTTATCCCACTTTTTAGTTTATTCATTCAGAACGTGTAAGAGTTTTAATAGGGAAAGAGGTAGGGATAAGAATCAGATTCTATTCTCCCCTGGAGTGAGAAGTTTATTAATTTCGTTAAATTTTAGGGAAAGGATATCATGAATGATTTTTTGTGCGCATATGCTATAGGGAGGTGATGAGTGTGCTAAACATAAATAAAATTAACATTGAAGGTTATGAATTCTTAACTTATGAGGTAGCGTTACCTAAAACTACATTATTTATTGTGTCACATGAAACGGTGGGTTATATCATGTGTGCGGCTCTTGATATTGATTTCTTTAATAATAGTGAAAAGTTAAGAGCTCGTAAAATTATTGCAGGGCGTGCAGAAGGAGTTCGTAGTATTCAACAACTTTTAGATGCTCCGCTTGCGAAAGTAACGGTTGCTTGCGAGGAGTTAGGAATTAAACCGGGGACAATTGGTAGAGATGCCTTAGTGTTAATGGCAAAGAGCGTTGAAAAATAGTTTTATAAAAGGGGTTATCCGTTAGAGGATAATCTTTTTTATTGTCAGGCTCTGGTTAGTGGGAGATGCCTTGTGCCAATCAGTAGGGGATATCTACTGGGACGGGGGAACCTATTAAAAAGTATAAAACTACGATGCATCCTTCAAAATTAGACAAATCAATTCCCTATTCTACGCTATAATAAAGGAATGAATGATTTACCATATTAATTCGAATATCGGGTGACACTCGTTCTTTAGAAGTTGAGATGTGGAATATCATTTAAAAGGAACAGGCGTCGCGCTACTGTTTATTAAGGGGGAAGTTTAATGTTTGAATTTGAATTAGCACAGGAAAATCGCAACTCATTTAAAAATGAAATTAAAAGTAGCTTAGTAAAAAAGGTGAAACCTTATTGCGAATTTACGGATATCGATCGCTACTTTTTTAGCGAGGGGACACATAAGCAACTTTATAAAAAGTTTGGGGCACATGTTGTTCGTGACGAATCAGGAATTTTAGGAACATACTTTTGTGTTTATGCGCCTCATGCTAAACACGTGGCAGTTGTTGGTGATTTTAATCATTGGAATGGAGAATTGCATGGTATGATTGGAGAGAATGGAATCTGGTCACTTTACATTCCAAAATTGCAAGAGGGTCATTTATATAAATATGAAATTACAACATCATGGGGGGAAAAAATCCTTAAAGCCGATCCTTACGCTTTTTATGCGGAAAATCGTCCAAATACGGCTTCAATGATTTATGATATTGAAGGATTTGAGTGGACAGATGAGAAGTGGGTTAACAAACGCCGACAATCTAATATTTTTGAACAACCGTTAAATATTTATGAATTACACCTAGGATCTTGGCGTCGTGGGGAAGAGCTAGTAGAGACAGAATCTTTTCATACTTATGCTGAAATCGCGGATGATTTAATTCAATATGTCTTAGATCATAGCTATACGCATATCGAATTAATGCCACTTTATGAACATCCATTTGATGGGTCTTGGGGATACCAAGCAACAGGATATTACGCAGCGAGTAGCCGTTACGGGGAACCAAAGGATCTCATGATGTTTATTAATCGATGCCACGAAGCAGGAATTGGTGTTATTATGGACTGGGTTCCAGGACATTTCTGCCGTGATGCACATGGTCTTTATAAATTTGATGGGGAAGCAGTTTACGAATATCCATTTGATGATGCGGCCGTTTCAGAATGGGGAACAGCTAACTTTGATTTAGCTAAAGGAGAAGTACGTAGTTTCTTAATTTCAAATGCTTTATTTTGGATGAAGTACTACCATGTCGATGGATTCCGTGTTGATGCCGTGGCAAATATTATTTATTGGGGTGGAAATAAGGAGCGTGGTGAAAATCACGGTGCCATTGAATTCTTAAAACGTATGAATACTGAAATCTTTGCCGAGGATGATAAAGTATTAATGATTGCTGAGGATTCAACAAGCTATCCATTAGTCACTGCACCAGTTTCTGTTGGCGGGTTAGGATTTAGTTACAAATGGAATATGGGATGGATGAACGATACATTAGACTATATTGAATTAGATAATATTTATCGTCCATATCATCATAACTACATTACTTTTGCAATGGCATACGCCTATAGTGAAAACTTTGTCTTACCATTTTCGCATGATGAAGTTGTCCATGGGAAGAAATCATTAGTTGATAAAGCTCCAGGAGATTACTGGCAAAAAATGGCCCAATATCGTTTGTTATGTACTTACCAAATGACATTACCAGGTAAGAAGTTGAACTTTATGGCAAATGAAATTGCTCAATTCCATGAGTGGAAAGATAAGGAGCAAGTGGACTGGCATTTATTAACGTATCCGGCTCATGATGCGTCAAATCGATATATTAAAGATTTAAATAAAGTCTATTTAAATAATGCAGCGTTTTGGGAATTAGATCATTCATTTGAAGGATTTGAATGGATTGACGTTAATAATAATGAGCAAAGTATGTTCTCTTATATTCGCCGTGCGAAAGATTCTGAGGATTTTGTCGTAGTTGTGCTAAACTTCAAACCAGTTTCTTACCATAACTATCGTCTTGGTGTTCCAAAAGAAGGAGAATATGTAGAGGTTTTAAATAGTGATCGTAATTATTATCACGGATCAAATCAATATAATGGATTACCATTGGTTGCATCTGAAGGAATCTGTCATGGAAAACCATATTTTATTGAAATGACGATTCCACCATATGGGGCAGTTATTTTAAAGTATCGTGCTAAAAAAAATGAAGAGGTTGTTTTAGAGGAAGAGGAATTAATTGAGACAATTGAGACAGAGATGGAAGCTTAATTGTTCGTTGTTTTGAAGGTATTTTGCTAAGGGGAGGGGAAAAGAATGGCAGTTAATAGTGTCGCTATGATATTAGCCGGGGGGAAAGGAACCCGATTAAAAGAGCTAACCATTCATCGTCCTAAGCCTGCCGTATCATTTGCAGGAAAGTATCGTCTAATAGACTTCGTATTAAGTAATTGTACAAATTCAGGAATTGATCAGGTTGGGGTATTAACACAATATGAACCGTTAGAATTAAATAGTTATATTGGAGAGGGGAGTTCATGGGATCTTGATGTCCATGGGGCATCTGTTACATTAATGGGGCCTTATACGTCTCGTGATTATGGGTTCTTATGGCAAGGGGGAACAGCTGAGGCTGTCATATTAAATATGCCATTTATTGAGCAATATAACCCAGATTATTTATTGGTTTTATCGGCAGATCATATTTATAAAATGGATTACCGTAAGTTGATTGATTATCATATTGAAAAGGGATCTCAATTGACAATTTCAACGATTCGTGTTCCCGAAGAAGAGACTAAAAGATTTGGAATGTTGAAGGTTGATCATGAAAATCGAGTGATAGAGTTTGAAGAAAAGCCTCAGAAAACAGAAAGTCGTTTAGCATCAATGGGGGTCTATGTTTTTAGTTGGAAGAAGTTTAAAGATGATATTATTCATAAGTATCAAAGACATCTTTATGAGGGGGTCGATTTTGCTCAAGATGTTATTCCTTACTTTATCGAGACGGATTCGGCTGTGTTTGCTTATGAGTATAAGGGGTACTGGCGCGATGTTGGAACGGTTGAAGGTTATTGGAAGGCACATATGGATTTATTAGATTCAGATAATGATTTAAATCTGCATGATTATAGTTGGCCTATTTTCTCAAAAACACCTAACCTCCCGCCACATCATATTTTAAAGGAGGCTAAGGTCCGAAATACTTGGATTAATGAGGGGAGCATGGTTTTCGGTGAAATATATGATTCAATCATTGGTCACCGTTGCGTTATTCAAGAGCGCTCCATTGTTGAAAAAAGTGTCATTTTAACGAGTGCTCAAATTGAACATGATTGCCACATTAGTTATGCAGTTATCGGAGATGAAGTTGTGATTCCGGCTCATACTGAGATTCACGGCGATGAAACAAATATTATTTTGGTGACAAATGATAATTTAGAGGAAATTCTTGAGCATCAGGGGAGGGGAGAAGATCATGAAAAATAAGGCATTGTGTGTGATTGATGGAACGAATACTTCCCAATCGCTTCAAAACTTACTAAATCAGCGTTGTGTAGCCGCCCTACCTTTTGCAGGACGTTATCGTTTAGTCGATTTCGCCCTATCGAATGCCGTCCATTCTGGGCTTACAAATGTATCAATTTTTCCGGATGGGGACTATCACTCATTAAGTGACCATATCCGCTCGGGAAAATTTTGGGGTCTTGATCGTAAGGTCGATGGGCTATTCTTGCTTCCCCCTAAAAAAGAAGTAAGTGCCATTGCAAATACGCTCACTTTTGCGAGAATGAGGGAATATATTGAATATTTCCTCCGTTCTCGACAAAAATATGTGGTTTTATATCATGCTAATATTATTACGACCATTCCATTTGAAGAGTTGGTTCAGTCACATATCGATTCAAAATCAGATGTGACTCAGGTTCATTATCGAAATAAACCGGTTAATATTTTTGTTTTATCTCGCGAATATTTAATTGATTTAATTTTAAAGTATGAGATTTCACCATATCAAACGGTTCTTGATCTAGTTGAAATGAATGATGGAATTAAGATTAATCGTTATGAGCATCGTATTTACACGCGTACCATTGATTCTATTTTGTCGTACTATCGAGCAAATCTTGATATGCTACATTATGAGTACGGGTTTCAAATTTTCTTGCTTGAGCGTCCCGTTCTTACGAAGACAAAAGATGAGTCACCGACGTTTTATACGAAACAAGCCGATGTTACTAATTCAATGATTGCCAATGGATGTCGAATTGAAGGTAAGGTCGAAAACTGTGTGCTATTTCGAGATGTAACGATTAAACGAGGGGCCATTGTTAGAAACTCGGTTATTTTACCGCGAACGGTTATTGGGGAAAATAGTATTATTGAACAGGTCATTACGGATAAGCATGTTTATATTAGTGACGGGGCTCGCCTAAGTGGTCAAGAGTATACCCCTATTGTTATTGGCAAGGGGCAGCGAGTGATTGGTAATAAAGGAATTAGCGTCGCTCAAATCTCAACTGAATGTGTTCCATTCTATAAAACGGGGGGACTCGCTGATGTAACGTTTGAACTTACACAGGAACTTATTAATCAGGGGTTAAATGTGGATGTTATTTTACCACTTTTTAACTCATTATCTGATCGATACCAGGAAAATTTAAGTCATGAATTACGATCGGTTGCTGTGATAGGGAAATTGGATGTTCCTTATGATGTTTATCGTTATACGAAAGATGGAATTAATTATTATTTCATTTCATGTGGAGAGTTAACACGTGAAAAATTATATGGTTATCGTGATGATTGTCAACGCTATGAATTATACTGTTATCTAGCTTTAGACTTTATTGAAAAAAGTGGACATAAATATGATATTATTCATTCTCATGACTGGTTAACGGGTCTAGTTCCATATTTCATGAAAAATGTATTTGCAAAACGGAGCAATCACTTTATGTTCACAAAAACGGTGTTTACGATTCATAATATTCATTATCAAGGAATATGCGATGTATCAGATTTAGCCATTATATCGCAATTTGATTCAATACCAAATGAAGTGATGCTATTTGAAAAAGTCAACTTTATGAAAACGGCTATTGTAACAAGTGATGAGGTGACAACCGTTTCTGAAACTTATTGTAATGAAATTTGTTATCCATATTTTGCGGAGGGGCTTGATCGCTTTATTGTCGCACGAAAAGATCATTTACATGGTATTTTAAATGGGATTAATTATAATTATAATAATCCGGCAACGGATTTGAGTATTTATAAACGATATACACCGAAGACCGTTGAAAATAAGAAAGAGAATAAATGTCAAATGCAACGTGAATTAGGACTTCCAGTGAATCCAAATGTGCCGGTCATTGGAATGGTTTCGCGTTTAGTTGAACAAAAGGGGTTTGATCTTATTTTAAAGGTCTTTGAAGAACTCATGAATGAAAATGTTCAATTCGTTTTATTAGGCGATGGGGATTACAAATATACGAGTTTCTTTAAGGCAATGGCCCAAAAGTACCCGAATAAGGTTTCTGTAAATATCGGATTTTACTCATATAATTCTCAAATGATCTATGCAGGAAGTGACCTTTTCTTAATGCCTTCACGTTTTGAACCGTGTGGGATTAGCCAAATGATAGCATTAAAATATGGAACGATCCCGGTTGTAAGGGAAACAGGGGGATTAAAGGATACTATTATTCCATATAATGAATTTATTCAACATGGAAATGGATTCGGTTTTGCTCACTATAACGCGCATGATATGTTGTTTACATTAAAGCGTGCGATTAATTTTTATCATATGCCTGAACATTGGGATAAATTAGTTCAGAGTGCCATGAGTCAAGATTTAAGTTGGAAAAATTCAACGGAAAAATATATTAATCTTTATAGAAATTTAATTAATGAAGAGTAGGAGTCGGATTAGACTCCTTTTTTTATGAGGTGATTCCATCACCTTTAATAGGGATCAGGTTTATGAAGATAAGAGCGTTATTTTTTTGATGGCACCATGATATTGAAAGAGAGAGGTATTTCTGTAATATTTTGGTTCTGGCGAAATAAACGAGATGAAATTTGCAGAAATATAGCATTTTTTAGCTTTAAAAGGAACGCGTTACATCTGAAACAGAGCTTTCATCTTTTAAATTATCTGATATAATAAGATTATGAAATGGAAAGATATGTAACATCGGAGGGGTGTTGCATACATGGAAGGGAGATTTATTCTCATGGCTAATGTATTTGCGAATAAAGACGTATTTAAGGATACGTTTCAGACGCGAGTGGAACAAATTTACGGCGTTAAATTTGAAGAAAGTACACCGCACCAAAGATATTTCACACTAGGGACACTTGTTCGTGAGTATATCTCATCAAATTGGATTGAGACAAACGAGGCGATTGTTGAGGGGAAGCATAAACAAGTCTACTATTTCTCAATGGAGTTTTTGATGGGACGTTTATTAACAAATAACATCATGAACTTGGGAATCCGTCCGGTTATTGAAGAAGCAATGAATGAGTTAGCAATTGACTTAAATGAATTAGAGCGCATTGAGGCAGATGCGGGTCTTGGTAATGGGGGATTAGGTCGTCTAGCAGCATGTTTTATGGACTCTATTGCATCTTTAGGATTACCAGGGCACGGTAATGGATTACGTTATCGTTATGGATTCTTTGAGCAAAAGATTATCGATGGTTATCAAGTAGAAATTCCAGATAAATGGTTACAACGTGGTTACGTATGGGAAGTTCGTAAGTCAAATGAATCGGTTGAAATTCCGTTCTACGGACACGTTCAAATAGAGAATGTTGATGGGAAAGAAGTCTATAAACATGTACCAGCTGAGTATGTAAGAGCTGTGCCTTATGATGTACCTGTTGTAGGGGACGTAGCGAATAACAATAAAACGGTTAATACATTACGTTTATGGTCATCGGAACCGACAGAAAATAAGTATCCTGATCATATTTCAGCTGTTGAATATGAAAAAGATGTACGTAATATTTCAGAATTCTTATATCCAGATGATTCAACAATAGAAGGAAAAATCTTACGTTTAAAACAACAATACTTCTTTGTAGCAGCCGGTGTAAGATGGGCTGTACGTCAACATAAAGAAGTTTACGGAACATTGAATAATTTCCATGAAAAAAATGTGTTACATATTAACGATACGCATCCAGCCTTAATCGTTCCAGAATTAATGCGTATTTTAATTGATGAAGAGGGGTACGGTTGGGATCAAGCTTGGGAAATTACTCAACATTCATGTGCTTACACGAACCATACAATTTTAGCGGAAGCACTTGAAAAATGGCCGGTTGATTTATTCCAACCATTATTACCACGTATTTATATGATTACGGAGGAAATTAACCGTCGTTACTGTTTAAAATTATTAGAGTTATATCCAAATCAACCAGAGAAAGTAGCTGAATTAGCTATTATTGGATATAATCAAGTGCGTATGGCTCATTTAGCAATTGTCGGGTCATTTAGCATTAATGGGGTTGCACAGTTACATACAGATATCTTAACTCATATTGAGATGAAAGATTTCTATCAAATGTATCCGGATCGTTTTAATAATAAAACAAACGGAATCACGCATCGTCGTTGGTTATTACATTGTAATCCAGAATTAACAAAGTTATTAGATAAAGAAATCGGAACAGGGTATCATACGAATACGTTTGAATTAGCGAAATTAGAGGATAAATTACATGATGAGCGAGTTCAAAAAGAAATTATGAATATGAAATATGCTCGTAAACAAGCGTTAGCAAATCGTATTGAACGTGAGCAAGGTGTGAAGTTAGATCCAAACTCGATTTTTGATATTCAAGTTAAGCGTCTTCATGCGTATAAACGCCAGTTGTTAAACGCAATGCATATTATGTATTTATACAATCGATTAAAAGAGGATGAACAATTTAGAGCGAACTTCCATCCTCAATCATTCATCTTCGGAGCAAAGGCAGCATCAGGTTACTATTTTGCTAAGAAGGTTATTAAACTTATTAATTCGATTGCTCAAAAAGTTAATAATGATCCAGAAACGTCTAACTTATTAAAAGTTGTTTTCGTAGAAAATTACAATGTCACGTATGCTGAGTTAATTATGCCAGCTGCTGATTTATCGGAACAAATTTCTACGGCATCAAAAGAGGCATCAGGAACAGGAAACATGAAGTTTATGATGAATGGGGCTATGACCATTGGAACATTAGATGGAGCGAATGTTGAAATTCATGAGCTAGTTGGAGATGAAAATAGCTTTATCTTTGGATTAAATGCGGATGAAGTTAATGATTACCAACAAAATGGTGGATATAACCCATGGAATCTTTACCATACAGATGTTCGTATTCGTCGTGTATTAGATCAATTAGTTAATGGATTCTTAACACCAGATAAAGAAGAATTCCGCGATATCTTTAATGCCGTGACACATAATGGCGATGAGTATTTTGTCTTAAAAGACTTTGATGCTTATGTGCGTGCGCAGGAGGCTGCTAATCAAGCTTATAAAAATCGCAAGAAATGGACTGAAATGTCAATGATTAATATTGCACGTTCTGGTAAATTCTCATCAGACCGTACGATTCAAGAATATGCAGACCAAATTTGGCATTTAGAAAAATTAAAATTTTAATAAAAAAAATCTCACGTTAGCGTGAGATTTTTTTTATTATTAAGACCTCAATAAGTTCTTATGTGATAAAATCGCTAGTTATTCATTGCATATATAGGGAATTTTTGGTAATTTATTGTTATAGATAAATAAGGCGGTGAAAATAGGAGGGGTTGAATGTTTTTAACGGTTGGACATAAGATTAAGTTATGCCGTAAGAGGCAACGTTTTAAAATGCGATGAAAAATTTATTTGTCAGTCTAACAGTATAGAAATTAGGATTTCTATAGCAGTGGTTGTAGAATATCCCCCTCTTGATCACAGTAGATCTATAAATATTCTGCTTTTAGTTGAGACAAATAAAGACTAACATCCTAATCATTTGATAAGGAGGGAGAAAATGTCTAATTTATTAAAGGTTATTATTTGTTTAATATTAATTTTCACGTTAATTAACTCAGTATTGCGCATTATATTAACAATAGGAATGGGTGGAATAGGAAAAATAGGATACGCATGGCCAGCTCTATTACATGTAGTTATTGTGATATATTTTTGTAAAGTTATTATTTCTTTTCGTAAAAGGGTATAGCGTTTAGCTAGGCTCTTTTATGATCCTCAATGAGTGATATAGATGAACTTGAAAGATTAACGATGAAAAAAGATTTATTAATTTACTCTAATTTGTAAGACTGACTGTAAAAGATGATAAGTTTTTTAGACGATTATCTATCGAGCACACAAAAAAAGACACCTTGATAGGTGTCTTTTTTTGTGTTTTTTTATGGTTAATGAGTTAACAAATTATGCGGTTTTTAATACTTCGTATAACTTTTCTTTTAGCTGATAGTAATGATTTGTTGCCTCAACATAATCATTATAACTGTCTTTCACCTGATTAAATGATGTTGTTACACTATTAAAGTATTGAATCGCTGTACTTGGTTTATCTTGATCAAAATTTTCCTTTAAACCTTTTAAGTTTTTGTTGAGTGCGCTAAGTTGTTGATTAAAGATTTTTAATGTATCTAGACGTTTTTTTTCAGCATCAATGGCCTCCGTCGCTACTTTCTTTTGGTCTTCTGTTAAAGCGGAAGTTGTTTTTTCAAGTTTAGATGTGACATCGGTTTTAATAAATTCAGCTAATTGGACCTCTAATTTTTTTGTTTCGTCGTATGCCTGATTGAAGGTTTCAAATGCTTGATCGGTTTCTGTTCCTTCAGTATAAGTTTCACCTAAGGTAATTAAAGCTTGGACAGCCTCATATAATTGGCTTACATTTTTTTCAATCGTTAAATCACTGACCGTTGTTTCATTTTCAATCTTTTTATCTATTTCGCTAAGCGTTGAATAGGTTTTTGTTTTAGGTGTTTGGTATGAAAAGGCGATAGTGAGGCCAATTCCTGTAATCACGATAGCCAATATAATTGATATTACTTTTTTCATGAAAAGGTCCTCCTAAATATCTTCGCTATTAAAGAAATTTCTACTAAAATGTTGTTCTGGGTTATAAGGTAGGAATTCATATCCTAGGTTTTGATAATACTCAATGACACGTGGCAATGCCTCAAGTGTTGAATTTTTCTCATGGAATAAAACGACTAGATTGGTAGCGGCTGATTTTAATTGCATATCTGCTTCAATTTTTTCTAAAATTTGATTTGCATCGCTATATTTCCAGTCTAAAGAATCAACGTCCCAATCCCAACATTTGAACCCAGCTTCATTTAAAGCTTTGATGTGTTCTGGTGTAAAGGTTCCTCCACCTGTTCCATAAGGGGCGCGGCAAAGTTCACTTTTAAATCCACCTGTCATTTCTTCAATCAAATTTTGTTCCTCTTTCAATTCAGCAACAAAGTTTGCAGGTCCGTTATCACCATATAGGTGGTTGTAGTTGTGAGACAGGGTATGCATTCCGATATAATGCCCGTCATCTTTCATTCGTTGCAATACTGCTTGTGCTTGATTATTATTAGTGAGGGAAGTTCCGAGGACAAAAAATGTTCCTTTTACTTGATATTGATCTAGAATGTCCATGACTTTGGGAGCATTCGCAGAGGGTCCGTCATCGAATGTAAGGTATACAAATTTTACTTCTTGATTACGCCAGCGTTTAAGCGGTGCTGATGAATCAAAGGCTAACTGTTCCAGTTTAGGTTTTTCAAAGGATAATTTTTTTTCCTGATTTGATGCATTTAAAAAAAATCCCCCGGCAATGATTAAAACACTAATAATTGTAAGAGATAAATAAAACAGTGGTGACGGTTTTTTCTTCGTCGAATAGTAATCTCGGTTGTAATAGGCCATAAGTCATCTCCCTTTCTCTGATTTTAATTGTTCCCTCACGGTTTAATGGAGGGGATATCCTATGTATAGTATATCCTAAATTACAGAATAAAACAAAATACTTTTTTTTTTGGATGAAAAAATTAGAATTGGTCTTTAATTATGTCACAATTTGCGATATTATTAGGTATTATTTTAAGCTAGATTCCAAGACCATAAATTAAAAAACGCTCCCTATGATCCTTATGGTAGTTTGGAAGTGTGATTTCTTTTTTTAAATGGAAAGGAGTTCGCTGATCAAGAAAATATTGATAGTCATCAGAGGGATAGTAAAGAATGAGTTCAACTTCACGGTAACACTCCTCGAGAGAGATTAAAATTTTTTCAATAATTTTTCTAAATATTTGAATTGAAAATGGATTAAAGAAGTAAAACTTATTTTCATTTGAACGAATGGGGTAGGTTTCACCGAGTCCACAATAAAAGGTGATATCATTTTGTGCAAAGGGATGCTTTTTAAAATAGTTTTTTTTGTTAAGAAGGGCTACTTCATAAAATTGTTCATTCATTTCTATCCCGGTGACGGGGATTTGAAAGAAATGATGAATATAAAAGTTGAGACGCCCTTTTCCGCAACCATAATCAACCACATGGTCGTTTTGATTTAAGGTATAGTTTTCAAATAGAAAGTTTAGAACCTCATAAGGTGTCGGTTCGTATCGATGGTATAGATGTGAGGTATGATATTTATCTGTCCCTTGTGTTTCAATATTTAATAAATGTTCATAGTCTTTTTCAGTCACGAGTGATACCCCCATTTGAATTTAATAATTTAATTGTAGGGGCATCCGGTTGAAGTTGCAACCGAGATCTTTTATTTTATAAAAATAAGTGGTGGTTTTTATAAAAAAATATAAAATGAGGCTATTATCTAAGGAAAGGGGAGTGAAAAGATGCGTGAGGCGGGAGAGATTCGCGTAAAAAAGATGTCGGCTCACAGACATCCTTATGAGCATCAGTCGGAGGCTTTAGAGGTTTTGGGGGAGATGGATAAGCATTCGAGTTTTAAATCTGTACTCGTTATCCCAACGGGGGGTGGAAAAACATTAACGGCATGTTGGTGGTTATTAAAGGGGGCGCTTAACAATAATAAAAAGGTATTATGGTTGGCGCATCGACAAATGTTATTAGAGCAAGCTGCAAAAACATTTGAAGACAATGCTTTTTCTGATGTGATGACCCAACGATCAGGATTTACCTATCGAATAATTTCGGGGGCACATCAATCGATGCAGGAGGTTCAGCCAGGTGATGATTTGCTCATTGTGAGTAAAGATAGTTTATGTAAACGATTAAAATTTTTGAATAAATGGTTAAAAAAGGAAACGGAGATTTACGTCATTATTGATGAGGCGCATCATGCGAGTGCTCCGACGTATGAAAAGATTTTACAACATATTCAAAATCGAGTGGCATCCGTTAAATTATTAGGATTAACGGCTACTCCTTTTCGAACGGATACGCGTTATTTGAGTGATGTTTTTCCGGATGATATCGCCTATAAGGTTGATTTAATTGATTTAATAAAACGTGGGATTTTATCAATGCCGTATTTTGAGGAATGCCAAACAGAATTAGTTTTAACTTTGACGGATCAGGAGAAAAAGCAACTCATGGTAGACGATTTTCCCATTGAAATTGCGGAAAAGATGGCTAATCATAAGTTAAGAAACGCAGCGATTGTTAGGCAGTATGATAAAGAAAAATATGGTCCTACTATTGTTTTTGCTATTAACCGACTTCATGCCCTTGTTCTAAAATCGTTATTTGAAAAGGCAAAGATTCGTTGTGGTGTAATCATTTCCCGGGAAACGGATGATATTTTGGAAATGAAGCAATTGGTGATGGAGAATGAATCTATTATATTAGATTATCAGTTAGGAAAAATTGATGTTTTAATAAATGTTAATATTTTGACGGAGGGAATAGATTTGCCGATGACTCGTTCGGTCTTTTTAACCCGCCCGACCACATCTGCTGCTTTAATGACGCAAATGATTGGCCGAGCATTACGAGGTGTGAAGGCGGGGGGAACGCATCAAGCCTATATTGTTAGTTTTATTGATGATTGGCAGGACCAGGTGAAGTGGGTTAATGCTAAGACCTTACTACAGGATCGAGAGGAAATAGTTGAAGAAATGGGCGATGAAAAAGAAGAAACTCAGAAAATGTATGAGAAAATTTCTTTTGCCAAATTGGAGGAGTATATCCATTTGCTAGACTCTAGTATTGATACAAAGGCACTTGAATCAATCCCCTTTATTAAGCGTGTTCCTTTGGGAATGTATGCATTTACTCTAGTGGATCGGGGAATTGAGCGAAGTCATCAAATTTTAGTTTACGATAGTACAAAGCGACGTTACGATCATTTAATTGCCCAATTACCGACGTTTTTTGACTATCATCACGTTCATGAAGAGATTACCTCTATTCAACTCTTAAATAAATTAACAGAGATTTGTGCACGTCGTTGCTTTTTAGGAGAAATGATTCCATCCTATGATGAACGTGACATTCAAGCGTTGTTACGTTATTTCAGTCGCTATCGAGAGGCGCCTCCATTTATTCCACTTGATGAGATGGAAAGGAAGAGTCTTGACTTGTCACAGGTTGCCTGCCAAATTATTGAGAAGAATATGACGAGAGCACAGCAACGGGCCTACATTGATTCACTTTGGAATGACCCAGAGCAACTATTCTCTATTTACTTTCACAAAAAACTGTTCTTTGTCCAACAATTGAATATTGAATTAAGAAGATGTTTAAAAGAGGAGGAAAATAAACAGAGATGAATCCTTATGATATTGCTGCTTTTTTGTCAGATGTTGAGTTACCCTATGTAAAAGAACGCCATCTGATTAAGCAAATTCACCACGATTTGGCGGTGAAGACATCGTTGGCGACATTTGAAATAGCCATCGATCATTGTTTAATAAGGCTAGATTCACAATTAGAGCGGGAACTTCAACAGTTAAGATCACACGGCGAATGTTTAATGGGGGGAGTAAATCCTATTCAAGATATGGCGCATTATTTAAAGGTGATTAAATTAAAACTCCTGTATACCGAAGCGGAGTATGTCAAACTAAAATTACGCACCCTTTTAAAACTTGTGGGTTATAAAAGAAGAGGGGAAAAGGTTATGAGCGAGTTTGATGAGTTACTGGATGAACTTAATCTGTTAGTGTTTGTCAAAGGAGAACTTGTCATTAAGAGGGTTGAAATAGGACTCGATGATTTTATGACAATTCGATTAAGGAGTTGATTTGAATGTTAAAGGAAAAAATTGAAGGATACGTGCCTCAAAATAAACAGGAGATGCAAGATAAAAAGGTAATGCTCGATTACTTGAATTTATTTGGGTCTCAATTACTGACACGAGAAAATGAATTTGCCCATTTTACAAGTTCAGGGTTTGTGTTGAATGAGGCGAGAGATAAAGTATTGATGGTCTATCATCATATTTATAATAGTTGGGCATGGACTGGAGGGCACGCAGATGGGCAAGCGGATTTATTGGCCGTTGCCTTAAAAGAAGCGAGAGAGGAGACGGGGGTTAAACACTTGACTCCGTTAACTGATGACATCATGTCAATTGAAATTTTACCGGTTATTGGGCACATGAAACGTGGAGAATATGTAAGTGCTCATCAGCATTTAAATGTTTCATATGTTTTAATTGCTAGTGAAACAGATGAGTTACGAATTAAAGAAGATGAAAATAGTCAGGTAGGATGGATTCCTGTTGATGAGATCAAACATTATGTGAGAGAAGAACATATGCTTCCCATTTATGAAAAGTTAATTCGACGTGTAAGCAAGGTTTAAGGCAGACTATGAAATGAAAAGGGTTTAATTGTTCCTGAAAAATGTCATTTTTGTGTTCTTTTTGTGAAATATTTGAAAACTATTGCATAAAGTGAAAAAATTGTATATAATCCTCTCGTAAAGTAAAAAGAACGACCCTTACCTGTTGGGAGGTAAGTCTTTTTCAAAAAATTCAATGGCCATATTGAATGGGAGGACGAAGAAAGTGAAAAAATTATTAGCATCATTTGCTGTATTATTTGGATTATCTTCGATGGTTGCTTGTTCACAAGACCAAAAAGAAGAAGGTAAAAAAGAAGAGAGCAACATTGTAAAAACAATTGAAAACCCAGTAGAAATTGAGTTTTGGCATGCGATGTCAGGACCAAACGAAACAGCGGTTAATCATTTAGTTGAGGAATTTAACGCAACAGTTGGGAAAGAAAAAGGAATTACAGTTAAACCTGTTTATCAAGGGTCTTATCCAGATTTAAAATCAAAAATTACGGCAGCAATTCGCGCTAAATCAGCACCTGCAATTGCTCAAGCTTATCCAGACTGGGTTGCTGAGTATTTACAATCAGGAGCAGTTGTTGAATTAGACGATTATATTTTCGATAAAGAAGTAGGAATTGAAAACTTTGATGATATTGCAAAAGCTTATCGCGATGAAAATAGTCAATATGAAGGTGGAAAATTCTATTCATTACCATTTAACAAATCGACAGAAGTTTTATACTATAACAAAACATTCTTCGAAGAAAATAATTTAGAAGTTCCAACAACTTGGGAAGAATTAGAAGAAGTATCTAAAAAAATTACTGAATTAACAGGAAATCCTGCATTTGGATTCGATTCAGCGGAGAATGCATTCCTTACTTTAGTTAAACAATTTGGTGGAGAATATACAAATACTAAAGGTGAAGTGTTATTTGGGGAATCAGATGCAGCAGTTGAAATGTTAGAAATGATTCAAAAGAATACAGATGCTGGATACTGGCGTTTACCAGGTGAAGATAAATATATGTCAGGACCATTTACAAGTGGTTTAGTACAAATGTTTGTTGGATCAACATCAGGAGCAGCACATGTTATTAATGGATTAAAAGAAACAAATGCGTTTGAATGGTCAGCAGCACCAATCCCTCAAAAGAGTGAAGATACAAAAGCGGTTATTCAACAAGGGACAAACGTTGTTGTGATGAAACAAGGATCAACAACTGATGAGCAAGTTTATGCAGCTTATGAGTTCGCTAAATTCTTAGGAACACATGATGCAAACCTTTACTGGACAATGAATACAGGATACTTACCAATTCGTCAAACAGTTGTTGACTCTGAAGAGTATCAAAACTATATCATTGAGTCTGGAGATATGACAAAAGAAGCTGGACCAAAACAATCAGATTACTATTTCTACGATGTAGTGTTTGTAAACCCTGATTTCAGTTCATACAATGTACGTACAGCAGCAGGTGTTGCGGTTGAAAATGTTGTATTAAATGGAATGGAACCACAAGCTGCAGTCGATGAAGCTTTAAAATCATTAGGTTTAAAATAACAAAAAGAAGATAGCCATTGGCTATCTTTTTTTTGATAAATAGGGTAGAGGAATGGATGTTGCTATAAATGTCGAATTTCGTTATAATGAAATCAAAAACGAGAAGGAGATGGATTAAATGTTAGTCGATTTACATATGCATTCTTACTATTCTGATGGATCGTTTTCTCCGAGAGAGGTGGTGGAGTTAGCAAAGAAAAAGGGTCTCGGTTTCATTTCAATTACGGACCATAATACGATTGCTGCCCACGACGAGTTTGAAAAATCTTGTCAGGAACTCGGAATGAATTATGTCCTTGGCGTGGAACTAGACTGTGTTTTTGGAGAACGATCGATTCATTTGCTTGCCTATCAATTTAAGGTAGATGAGGGCTTATTAGAGGTGATTAAAAGATCGCGTCAGCAGTTAGATCAAATGGGAGTTGATTTAATTCAACTCATGGAAAAAGATTATGATCAGCTTTCATCGACGGATTACGAGGCATATACTTATAATCGTCGGTTAGGTGGTTTTAAAGGAATTCATTATTTAAAAGATCGGGGAATTACTGAAAGCCTGATGGATGGATTAAAAGTTTATCGTGACTATGGAATCTTTTATTCCAATTACGATTTTCCACGCGTTGAGGAGGCCATTAAACACATTCATCGTTGTGGTGGGAAGGCTGTGCTAGCGCATCCAGGAAAATATTATCGGCAATCTTCATTAGAAGACGTTCGTAAAGATTTTAATCGATTGCTTCAAGCCGGAATTGATGGAATTGAATGTTATTATCCGATCCATAGTGATGAGTTAACCGCATGTTGTGTTGATTTTTGCAAGCAACATGACTTAATGATGACGGTAGGATGCGATTGCCATGGGGAAATGAGTAAAAAAGATAATGAGTATGTGATGGGATGTTTGAAAAAGGATGAAACAGAGTTAAACTTAAAATTCTAATGCTAGGAAGGATTCGGCGTCTTCATACCCTATATTTCGTGTCAACAATCAGAAGGTGGGTAACCGATTTTCATCAAGCGTCTATTTTCAATTAGTTCTTGAATGTTTAAGCCCCCCTAGAGCATATAGTTAAAAGGAATATATGTTTAATGGGGGTGGTGGCATGAATCGGGATATTGAGAAAATTGATAAACCAACGTTACGGCAGGCCCTAAAGGGGACTGAGTCTGAGAAAAATCTTCAAAAAGCGTTAATCGGTGAGGCATTGGCTCATAGTCGATACCAGTTTTATGCCAAGTGTGCAAAGTCGGCTGGCTATGAACAAATAGCGGCGATTTTTTTAGAGACAGCAGGAAATGAACAGGCACATGCTGAGATTTGGTTTCAACTTCTTGAGGGAGGGGAGCTTACAGCGGAGGAGGCTTTAAATTCTGCGGCCTATTTTGAACACGGAGAATGGACCGATATGTATCCATCATTTGCGGAGGTGGCTCAAAGCGAAGGGTTTGAAGAATTAGCTCAAGAGTTTTTAAATGTAGCTGCTATTGAGCGAGGTCACGAGCAACGATTCCGAGAACTTTTAAAGAATGTTGATACCGATCATGTTTTTGAAAAGGAACAGCCCGTCATCTGGGTTTGTCGTCATTGTGGTCATCGTGTCTATGCGAAGGAGGCACCCGATCATTGTCCGGTTTGTGGCCATCCAAGAGGCTATTTTGAGTTACTGTGTCATAACTATTAAAAAAGCATCGATCGGGATGATCGATGCTTTTTTTTATAAAGAATGATAAGTTTCTTCGTCTAAGGCGTTTTCGGATTTAGCAACGGCTACAGCTGTTGCGGCATCTCCTACAACGTTTAAGGCAGTCACTAACATTTCTACTGGACGGTTAATAGCTAGGATTAATGAGTAGGCAAGTAAAGCGGCATCATTTTGGTACCCCATTCCTGATAAGACCGTGAATAGGATGACCGCTCCTGCCCCTGGAGCAGCCGGTGTTCCGATTGAGGCGATGAGTGCCAAAATCGCGATAAGTGAAATACTTCCGACTGTTACTTGATAGCCTGCACTTGAAGCGATAAAGATTGCGGCAATCACTTGCATAATCGCTGTTCCATTCATATTAATGGTCATTCCAAGTGGAAGAATAAATGAGGCGATTTCTTTATTAACACCTAACTCTTCTGTTGTCGTTTTTGTATTTAACGGTAAGGTTGCTGCTGACGATGAAGTTGAGAATCCGAACATCGCCACTTTAGCCGTTTTTTTAACGAAGGCCATCGGATTTAATCGGGTCATGATAAAAATAAATAGGGCATATCCTAGTGTGAGGAACACTAACAGAGTAAGGACTACGGTAATAACATAAGCTAGTGCTGGTTTTAAATGCTCAACACCGTAGATGGCAAATGTACGTGTTAATAAAACGAAGATAGCGAAAGGTCCAAATTTAGTGATTAAGAAGGTTAAGAAGACCGTGATAATCTTGTTAACATCTTCAAGTAATTTCTTTAATACGCTAATTTGTTCACCTAAATGATTAATAGATAATCCTGTGACGACAGCTAAGAAAACAATAGATAAGATACTTCCATTTGTTGCAAAGACTGAGGTAATGTTATTTGGAATAGCCTTGACAAAAATAAGAAGTGGATTTGATCCGGTTGTTCCTGTTTGAGCGCTCATATTGTCGATGTTTACATTAAAAATTCCAAATTGATTAGCGACTAAACCGACGATTCCGGCTAATACTAAGGCAAAGAGTGAGGTGATTAAGAATCCCCCAATTGTTTTATAAGATAGACGTCCTAGTGTCTTTGTATCAGAGATACGGCACATCGCAAGCGCGATTGAAGTAAAAACCATTGGGACAATGACAAGTTGCATAGAATTTAAAAAAAGTTGCCCAAGAATGTAGAAGATTCCAATTGCATCAGTGGCCCCCTCGGCACTAATATCTTGAAATAGAAGTTTATTAATCGTTGCCCATAGATTAGGATTGCTATTGAGTAAATGCTCGCGTAAAACTAAAAATAATGACCCAAATGTTAATCCGCAGATTAGGGCAATAGCCATTTGAATCGCTAGACGGTTCTGATTTTTTTTCATGACTTTCTCTCCTTGGTGTTTATAATTAGAACCCTATTCGCTAATGGAATAGATGAAAAAAGCCCTAAGTCATAAAGGGATCCTTTAAAACTTAAGGCAATAAACATACAGCGCATCATTAAAACAGACAAAGTAGCTTCTTTATTGTCAAATCACGACTATATCTTTCCTTAATTACTTCTCGTGAGTAATCTTAAAGGGTTCCTATTGAAAATAAATATATCTTGTTTTCATCATAGAGTCAAGATTTATTTTACAAAAGCAGACAAAAATGTTATGGTGATTATAACATGGAATAGTTTAGAAGGAGTGATGAGATGAAGTCACAAATTAGTGGTACGACGCAATTAATTGGGATCGTTGCGAATCCTATTCGGCACAGTATTTCACCGAAAATGCATAATGCGGCATTTGAAAAGCTTCAACTGGACTACGCTTACTTAGCTTTTGAGGTTGAAGAGGGACAATTAGCGGAGGCCGTTGCTGGACTACGAGCGTTAGGGGCCCGTGGCTTTAATGTGTCGATGCCGTATAAAAGTAAAGTGATTCCGTATTTAGACGAGTTATCACCCGCCGCAACACTGTGTCAGGCAGTTAATACGGTTGTGAACGAGGCCGGTAAATTAGTTGGACATATGACTGATGGCAGTGGATTGATGCAAGCGTTAAGAGATGAAGGATTTGAAGTTAGGAGAAAAAAAATTACGATTGTCGGCTGTGGCGGAGCTGGGAAAGCCATTCAAATTCAAGCGGCACTCGATGGAGCCCGAGAGTTAGCCATCTTTAATCGATCGGTGGCTCGTGGCCAAGAGATGGCAGATTTAATTAATCGTCACACCTCGACAAAGGCGACCTTTTATCCGTTAGGCGATGAGGCATTACTGAAAGAACAATTGGCAACAAGTGATTTATTGATTAATGCGACCAATATTGGGATGGGCGAATTAAAGGATCAGTCGTTTATTAGAGATTCAAGTCTTCTTCCAAGGGATTTGTTCGTGTGTGACATCATTTATAACCCTGCAAAGACGAAACTTTTACAGCAAGCCGAAGAGAGGGGTTGCCGCATCATGAATGGAGTTGGCATGATTATTTATCAGGGAGCGGAGGCCTTTAAAAAATGGACGCACCATGAGATGCCCATTGAAGAAATCAAAAACGTGTTAAATTTGAAAGGATGATAACGATGAAGCTACTCGTATTAAATGGTCCTAATTTAAATATGGTTGGTATTCGTGAACGAGGGGTTTACGGGACGAAAACTTATATGGAAATGGTTCACTATATTAAAGAAGTGGCAAAGGAACGTGGCCACGATATTGAGGTGCGACAAAGTAACAGTGAAGGGGAGCTCATCGATTGGATTCATGAAGCCTATTTAAAAGGTTATGAAGGGGTAATTATGAATCCAGGGGCATACACTCACTATAGCTATGCGATTTTTGATGCGATAAAATCAATTGCTCCCATCCCCGTTGTTGAGGTTCATTTATCAAATGTCCACGCACGGGAATCTTTTCGACAGACTTCAGTGACGGCACCCGCTTGTGTGGGGCAGCTTTGTGGTTTCGGAGAATTGGGATATGGTTTAGCTATTCAAGCGCTTGAGCAGGCCGTTCAATCACTAAACGGTTAATGTTTTGTCTATCAACGATAAAAAATCGATGAATCGAAAGATGATAGAAGTTTTAGCTTATTCGTAAAGAAAGGCACCCTATCAGCAGGTGATAACGTATCATCAGTGATTAGGGTGCTCCATTTTTTCATCCTAACCATCGGGAAGTGTGAGCAGACGGAATACGGCAGGCGGGGATTGCCGTATTTTTTTATTGTTTAAATAGGAAAATTTTAGTTATAATAGAGAAAAAGGAGGGATTGATTTGTATAAAATGAATGGCTGTGTGCGATTTAGTGAGGTAGGAGAAGATGGGCGGTTAACATTACCCCATTTGATTAATTATTTTCAAGATTGTAGTACATTTCATTTAGAGGATATCGGATTAGGGACAGACTACTTTGTCCAACAAAATCTAGCCTTTTATATTTTATCGTGGCAAATTGAAATCAATCGCCTTCCTTATTTAGGTGAGGAAATTAAGGTAGGGACGTTGATTTATGGATGTAAAGGGATGTTTGGCTATCGAAATTATATCATGTATGACGTTGCGGGAAATATTTTAGCTTACGCTAATTTATGCGGATGCTTTATTGATGCATCGACGGGAAAATTTGTTAAATTATCAGAGGATGAGGTTGAAAAGTATCCGATTGAAGAAAAAATAGAGATGAATTATTTACCCCGTAAAATTAAAGTTCCTTCGAGTAATCAGGTGTTAGAACCCATTCGCGTGAGAAGGCATCAGATTGATGTGAATGCACATGTTAACAATAGTCAGTATGTTGCGATGGCCCTTGACTGTTTAGAAGGAACAGAAACGCTGACACAAATACGGGTTGAATATAAGCGAGCAGCTAAATTAGGAGATGTCATTATCCCAACCGTTACAAAGGAAGGCCAGTCGTATTATGTGACCCTATGTGATGATCAGATGCAACCGTATACGGTTATTACTTTCGGGGTTTAAAGAGGAGGAAGTCTTTTTTAAGCCTTCAGTTTTTGTTATAATCTGTCATTTATTTGAGACGGACGCATATACTTTACTAAAGACAGATAGGTATCGGGGATGATAAAATGACTATCGTTGATGAAGGTTTTATGAGCGATGAGGGAACCGAAAAACTGATTCAGGCGACCAATGAGATGCTAGATTATTGTGAGGCCTGTGAAAGTAAGGGAAATGAATTTATTAAAATTGCGAACTGTATTTTAAACCGAGAGGAGTATTATGATTTTTTATCGGTCTATAAAAAATTCGATAATAATTTTGGAATCTTAGAAAGTTTATCATCACAGGTGACATTTCCAACAACAATTTTACAGGCGGTTTCAATTACAGCGACGATTAAAGAAATTCAACGGAATATTGAAGATTTAGTTCAAATGATGGAGGTTGCTCATCTACGAATTGAAACGCAACAAATCAATGTTCATATGGCACGACTCATTGAACGACTCATTGAATTTATGGATTTTGATGCCATTGATTATGATGATTTAAGCAAGGCAATGGAGAGTACGTTTATGATTTTAAAGGTACTTGATGTGTTTGATGAGGAATACAAGGAGGCTTATTATCCAATGAATGTACTTCATATTATTCCTTTTCATACGAAGGCAGAAGCATATAGTTATGCGTTACAGCATGGAATTAGTCGTGATTTTATTTTAAATCGTCACGGGCACCTTTTATAAGGGGATTTAAAGAAAGCCCGTCTTTGTAACTGAATAAAAAAGGCTAGAACGAGGGGTTCTAGCCTTTTTTATTCCATTGTTTTAGACGGTCGAGTGTTTCAAGGGCATCCTGATATCCAAGATCATATAGTTTCTTTAGTTTTTCTTTATCCTTTTCAAAGCGACTAATTTTAACGGGGGAGTGAGGTGCAATAACGGTAGTTTGTCCGCGAGCCTCTAACTCTTTAATCAATGAGAGCGTGTCATTATACATTGCATGACGGTGATCGAGTGCCTTAATCATATTCGGATATTTTTTTAATACGTTCTTATAAATCGAGCGAAATCCTTCAGGTTTTTTGATATAGTCTCGGTCGCGGGTAAGGACGACAATCACATGGTCACATCCATCGGCCAAGGCTTGTTTAACAGGTATGGAATCAGAGGTTCCTCCATCTAAGTAATCGCGCCCCTGATATCGAACGACAGGGGAGAAGACAGGAATGGAGGAAGAGGCTTTGATGAGCGTGGAGTCGTAATTAAGATTTGATTTGTCAAAATAGACGCATTGACCGGTAAGCGCATCAGTTACCCCAAGTTTAAATTCACAGGGTGAAGAGAGAAAGGTTTCGTAATCGAAGGGGTCGAGTTGGTGAGGAATTTCATCAAAGATGAAATCCATTCCAAATAAAGACTTCGTTTGAATAAAATTTCTAAGACTAAGGTAGCGTTTGTCATGGAGATAATTCGTATTAATACGAAATCCGCGTCCACGTTGCATCGAAACGTAAGAAACGCCATGGCAGGCCCCTGCCGATACCCCAATCACGTAGTCAACGAGTAAGTGATGATCTAAAAAACAATCGAGGACCCCACACGTATACAGTCCACGCATGCCGCCACCTTCTAAAACTAGTCCAAGTTTCATCGTATGTCTCCTTTCAAATGCGTTGTATATCTTTTTACATTATGCCATATTTTGATAAATATGTAAGGGATTGATTCAAAGATCTTGCTTTTTTTATTAATAGGGGAGGGAGAAAGCGGGAATCCTCATTTTATTCGGTTCTTTTTTTGTTTTATAATGTAGAATCGTGTTAAAATAGGAGAGATCTATTCGTTGATAATGACTAGGAGGGTGAGACGATGCCAAGGTTTAAACGAGTCTATATTGAGATTACGAATCAGTGTAATTTAAAGTGTGATTTTTGTCCAAGTGCTATGCTCGGTCGTGGTGGGCGCATGATGAATGAAACAGACTTTATTCATATTTTAAAGGAAGTAAAGCCGTATACCGATTATTTATATTTTCATTTATTAGGGGAGCCCTTCTTAAATCCGAGGCTTGAGCGTTTTTTACAATTGAGTCATGAATCCGGCATGCAAGTCAATCTTACGACCAATGGTGTTCTTATTCAAAAGGTGGCCCCAATTTTGATAAAGTCCCCAGCTTTAAGACAAATAAACTTTTCTATTCATTCGTTTGAAGCGAATGAACAAACAGGGACGTTAAAGGATTATTTATTAAACATTGCCCGTTTTATTAAGGAGGCACAGTCTGAACGTCCTCTTTATTGTAATCTTCGATTATGGAATATGGATGCGGAAGAGTTAAAGGCTAAAAATACGTTGAATACTGATATTTTACGTTTGATTGAGGATGTTTTTGAGTTAGATTTTAGTTTAAGCGAGCGATTACAACAGACGCATCAGGTTAAGATTAAGGATCGCGTGTTTATTCATATGGCGGAAAAGTTTGCATGGCCGACGCTAAATCGTGAGGTGATTAGTGAGCGGTTATTTTGTTATGGCTTACGGGATCATTTGGCGATTCAGGCGGATGGGACGGTGGTTCCGTGTTGTTTAGATAGTGAGGGAAATATTCCGCTTGGAAATATTCATCAAACGCCGTTGCGTGAGATTTTAGCAAGTGAACGCGCGGTTAATCTATATGAGGGGTTCTCGCAACGAAAAGCAGTTGAAGAGTTATGTAAGCGGTGTGGGTATGCCCAACGATATTAAGGAGTGATAAGATGATTCGTCCGATTATGAAAGATGTTAATTTTTTATCGAAGAAATCGGTAGTGGCAACGAAAGCCGATTTAGCTGCTGCTAATGATTTAGTGGATACTTTACGGGCCAACTTAGATGGCTGTGTTGGAATGGCGGCTAATATGATTGGTGTACAGAAGCGCATCATTGCATTTGCTGTTGGGGAAATGATTGTTGTGATGATGAATCCGGTCATCGTGAAAAAGAAAAAACGCTATGTAACAACAGAAGGGTGTTTATCACTAACCGGTGTACGCGAGGCGGTAAGGTATGAGGAGATTGAGGTTGAGTATACGGATCGAAATTTTGTTAAACACCGTGGGACTTTTACAGGCTTCGTTGCTCAAATTATTCAACACGAAATCGATCATTGCAATGGAATTATTATTTAAGTAGAAGTGTTCGTCTTCTTACTGATGGGCTAAATGGCGAGGATAACCCTCATGCTCGAAATAACAAAAAGGCACCTTAATGGTGTCTTTTTGCTTGGAGATGAATAAAAAAAGCTCTCTTAATGAGAGCTTCTTCAGGGGCTTTTTGATGAACTAGAAATCAAAAAGCCAATCGTTGTCGAGACGAGGTGACCAATTTGAAAAATTCCATCGTTGTAAACGTCGCCACCGATCATCGTATAGATTGTTAATGTAATCAGACAAATGAAACAGACACCTGCTGTAAAGAAAATATGGATATTGGTACCCTTTAAGAGGTGGTGTGTGTTTTCTTTTTCTTCACATGGACAAGTTTTTTCAGAAGATGATTTTGTTCCGGTTGGGATGTTCATTCCTAAAATATAACCAAAAATACTCGATAGACTCGTTTGAAAAATGGCATTAATCGTTGGTTGAGAGCTTAGTGCAGGAATGAAGACAGCACAAATTAACTGAATTAACAGGAGGATGCCGATGAGAAGAACAGATTTACAGGCTAAATCTAATTTGTGCCATTCACGCTGCATTTTTCGACATAGGGGGAATCTTTTTTTCAAGAGCATCACCTGATTTATTAATCGTTAATACACTATATTGTATGCGCTTTACTTTTGAGGTGTTTGGGGGTTTTGGATGGAAAAAGTTGAATGGAATTAATTGGATATAAAAGCAAGGGAAATCCAAAAAACTTTCGAGGGGCGTTTACTTTCTGGGGGGGAATTAATGAATAGAACCTTTTCTTCAATGAGGCGTGTTTAATTGATTTGGATCCATGCAAAAGGAATTCGGATACGGGGGTGGGTTTTAAAGGTTAAGACGGATGAGAGTTTGTCAATGGATGTTTATCTCCCAATGGTTTTCCTTAGAAAAAAGACGGAGACCGCAGGAGAACGGAATGAAATAATTTTTGATTTGAATGTATGGTTTATTAAAATATATGGTAAAATAATACATAAGTAGAAATGAGGTTACAAGATGAAAGAAACGATGCAAAAAATTATGGAATTTCGTGATGAACGGGGATGGAAACCGTATCACACGCCGGAAAATTTGGCAAAATCGATTTCAATTGAAGCAGCGGAATTATTAGAGTGTTTTCAATGGGATCATTCGTTTGATCAGGAACATGTCTGTGAAGAATTAGCGGACGTGCTTATTTATTGTTTACAGATGGTTGATGTATTGGAAGTAGACGCTAAAGAGATTATTTTTAGTAAGTTAGAAAAAAATGCGATGAAGTATCCGGTTCAAAAATAAAGGCTGTTTCTAAAGAAACGGCTTTTTATCAAAGCGATTGTTATTCATAATAGGGGCTTAATTTGATTAAAAGATACGTGAATAAAGTTAAAAAGAGGATTCCGTTAATCACGCCTTCGCCTTTGGCGCCCGTTTTAAAATTAGCGATCCGTATCTTCTTTTTCCACGGATAAAAAAGGCACACGCCTTGAGTGGTTAAGAGGTCGAGAAAAATGTGCGAGCTATGTCCCACGAGGAGCCCGGTGATAAGTAACGTGTAGAAGTCTTGTCCAATATTGAGGTAAGGCGCATAGCTAAGGAGAAGTAGGAACAAGAAAATAGAGAGTAGACTGTGGGTTAAGGTCCGATGTTTAAAGTGTGTTGAGATAAAGGTAGACGTAACAGGGAATAAGCTCCCGATTTGGGAGTTTTTTAAATCGATGTCGGGTAATGTTGAACCAATGATGGTTGCTGTGCAATAAAGGGTAATTATAAAGAGTTGTGAAGCGGCATTGGCGTGTGAATAAAGATGGGCGATCAAATATTGTTGAGTTACCACTCCAAAGACGAGTCCCGCTCGTTGATGCGTCGTTGTTGTCATAGTTAGTCTGCTCCTCTGGGGTCTTCGATTCAAAAGTGTTGTTTAAGTTTATTATACCGTAAAATGCGAATAAATGTTTGTTTTTATTATATCTAATTTATGGAAGGGAATGGACGAAATGGGTTAGATCAGGCATTAAAACAATTAAATCAAGCACAGCGAAGGGTTGTAGAGGAGTTAGAACAGTCTTTGTTGGTTATGGCACCTGCGGGAACAGGGAAAACGAATGTCATTGCACTGCGTACCGCTAAATTTATTGAAGCGGGAATTCAACCGTCACAAATTTTATGTTTAACATTTACTAATAAGGCATGCCATGAATTAAAGGATCGCCTAACAAAGGTAATTGGTGTTAAATCCAAGGGAATTGTTGTTAAAACGTTTCATAGTCTTTGCTATCAATTAATTAAGGAAGAGGCGAAAGCTCTTGGAAAGTTATCGACCGACGTTGTTGTGATTGATGAAGAGGATGCGAAAGAGGTGATTAAACGCTTGGTGGGGCGTGAGGGACTTCTGATGGATCACGTGTTTGAGTATATTCAATCGCTCAAAGTGTATCAAATGGGGCGTCGCCCACTCGATTCCTCTCTTGTCCAAGAGTTTCACCAATCCGAGGCGGCGTTACGATTATTGTACCGTTTAAAAAATTCGGATGCAGGATGCGAGACACTTGCTTACTTGTCGCAGTATGGAAGTTGGCTTTATCTAGAATACCAACATTATTTAAGGCACCACCAATTTTTAGATTTTAATGATTTATTACTTTATGCGGATGAGTGTTTATCGCAGAAGGAGATTTTAACCCGTTGGCAATCTCGATTCGCGGTTGTGGTGGTTGATGAGGTGCAAGATACAAGCTTAATTGAATATCACTTAATTAAAAAGATTGCCCATTCGTTGAACTTTAGCGCGTTTGGTGACTTTAATCAAACGATTTATGAATGGCGTGACTCTAATCCTGTCGTTATTCGACAAAAGATTATTGAGGATTTTTCTCCGCTTTGTTTAGAATTATCGTTGAATTATCGTTCGACGAAGCGGCTCGTCATGCTCGGTGCTAATTATTTAGAAAATGGGAAACAGGTAGGGCTTATTCATCGTCATTTATCACCTAAATGCATCGAATCCGCAAGCGACGAGATGGGGACTGCTCCAGTTTTTTATGAGGCAGCGACTAAACAAGAGGAAATGAATTTTATTATTGATCATTTAAAGTATCAAAGACAGGAGGAACTTGCTAATACGGTCATCTTGACTCGGAGTAATCGTCAAAATAGTGAAGTGGCAAACTTTTTGCAGGCCGAGGGTATTGCGTGTTATTTGGTGGATCAGTTGACACTATTTAAGCGAAAAAATATAAAGGACCTACTCTCTGTGATTAAATTTTATTTAAATCCATACGATGAACTTTCCCTCAAACGTTTTTTACCTTTATTCGGTGAAACAATTGATTGGAATCAAATGAGTCATCCAGCGTATTTAAAGCGATATAAAGAATATGATTTACGGCTTACCGACTTTTTTAGACGAGAGGCTTATCAGGAGGGAGAGCCTTACGGACTATTAAAAAAAGTTCACGAGGAGGGTCGTTTAGTTATCTTTGATGTGGAATCGACAGGACTTGATGTGACACGGGATGAAGTCGTTCAAATTGCCGCTATTGCCTTGCAAAATGGACGCGTCATTGAGACATTTGAGCGGTTTATTAAACCTCATCAATCAGTTGGAGATTCGGCACTTGTTCATGGGTTTACAGATGAATTTTTAGAATGTCGTGGTGAAGAGGCAGTCACAGTTTTTTCTGACTTTTTACAGTTTATTCAGGGGGCCTTACTCATTGGTCATAATGTGGGATATGATATGAAAATTGTTCGTTCACACATGGGTCGCATCGGACTTATTTTTGAGGGAATGATTGGGGTTTACGACACGCTAGATATCGTTCGTCGACTTTATCCGAACTTAGTTAATCATAAGTTAGATACGGTGAGTGACTTTATTGGTGTTGATCACGAACCGACTCACAATGCAATGGATGATATTTTAGCAACAAAGGATGTTTTGTTAAAAAGTATGCCTCGGTTGATGCAGGCACATGAAAAGCGAAAGAATGTGATGGCTTATTATCAAGAAAAATTAAATCCGGTCATCGAACAATTGCACGAATTTTATGCGCTCATTGAAACAAAAACGCCAATGGCTGTGTTGTTAACATTGAAAGAACGCTTTAAACACGTAGAAGAAGATAAGGTTGAAAATGAAACCGTTGAACAGGCAAAATTTGAGGAATTCATCGCCTTTGTTGAGGCGTTTTATCGTGCAACGCTGAAAAGGGATAATGGCTTATTCATGTGGGAAGTTTGGATGCGTTTGCTTGAGCAACTTTCGTTATCGAGCAGTGAGCTAGATCGTGTGATGAAAGATCAAAATAAACTAGCGGTGATCACGGTTCATCAATCAAAAGGATTGGAATTTGATCACGTCATTATTCCATTTTTGAATAAGGGAATGTTTCCGCTTGATTTTCAAGGAACGAATCAAGAGGAAGAGTGCCGGCTTTTTTATGTGGCAATGACGCGAGCGAAAAAGACGTTACTATTGACGCGCCACGTAAAGGAGCATAGCACATCAAAGAGGGAGAAAGAGCGTAGTCCATTTATTGATTATTTATATACAATGGCTGAAGGTCAGATGAATAATCGTTAGCTACACCATTGTAGATGTAAAGGGTAGGCTTAGGTGGCTTTAAATTTGACACCTTTTCTTCCCCCTGTCCTTTTTCCAGGGGATTAAAAAGAAAGTTTTCTTCCTAGCTTTCACCTTTTAAATCGTGTATGATTAGTTTATAAAAGCCCTAGATGGAACGACTCATGAGCAGGGATAATTATTCGTGCGTGTTGAAAGGGCCGAATAACCGATGGGGCTGTGAAGATTAAGAGGACGTGATGCAACGGGAACGCACATGTTTTTTAGGAGGCACTGATTCTATTTTGACGGCGCTAAGATAAAAGAAGAGGGGAGGTTAAGTATGAATGAAAATTTTCAAACTTTTTATTGGAGTAAATTAGATAACGTGGCTAAATTATATGCCCTTGTTTCAAATGCGAGGGCGACAAATGTTTTTCGAATTTCGGTTCAGATGAAAGAGACGATTCAACCGGAACCTTTGGTAGCCGCATTAAAACAGGCGCTTGTAGAAATGCCTTCATTCCGCGTTCGTTTACGGCACGGATTATTTTGGTCTTATTTTGATATGAATGATCAACGTCCTAAAGTTCGAAAGGAATATACCTATCCTTGTTCTAAATTGACCAAGTTTACTAATAATAATTACTTGTTCAATGTGACGTACTATGAAACCTTTATTCATTTAGAGATTTTTCATGCCTTGGCGGACGGGGCGGCTGCTACTCAGTTTTTAAAGGTCGTTGTTTACTACTATTTAAAAAATCGGTATCCCACGCAATCGTTTGCCCCGCTTCATCTTGGACAACAACAAGTCTCTTTACCAGCGATGGATGAGGATAGTTTTTTAAAGGTGAAAAGTGAAGCGAAGGGGAAGGTGATTCCTCAAACCACCGTTGCTTATAAAATAAGAGGGATAAAAAAACGTCCCCAAGAGTTAAAGGTTATTCATGGGACACTATCGACTCAGCAGGTGATTAAGGTTGCCAAAGCGCATCAAGTGAGCGTGTCTTCCTTTATTTGTGCGGCGCTTATCTATGCCATTTATGAGTCAAATTATCGATTTAATCAAGATCAATCACCGATTATTGTGACCGTTCCGTTTGATTTACGACTACACTTTGATTCTCAGACGTTACGTAACTTTTTTTTCAATGTGGATGTGAAAATTCAACCAACCGCAGATATGACGTTTGAGGAGTTATTAAAACAAGTCGATCGGCAGTTAAAGGATGGGAAACAATTGGATGTGATTCGACGTAAAATAAAGGATAATGTCAGTGCACAAAAAAATATGATGATTCGTTTCGTGCCCTTATTGATTAAAAATATGGTGATGCGTCATATTTATCGGGAGGCAGATAAGGGCGTGACGACCACAGTATCTAATTTAGGGAGAATTGAGTTCGCAGATGAAGTGCAGCCTTATGTTGAACAAGTTCGCGTCCTTATTCCGTTGACCCCTCACCAACCTATTCGATGTGGCGTCATTTCGTATCAAGATCAATTGACTGTCACGTTCACTTCCGCTTTAGAAGAGGTGGATGTTCAACGATTCTTCTTTAGATTTTTAAAAAAATACGGAATGGAGCCTACCATTTCATGTAATGAGGAGTTTAATCATGAAATACTGTATTAAATGTCAGATGAACATTCAAAATCAACTCCATTTTTGTCCCCTTTGCGGACAAGAACTAGAGTCCGTGACTAACGACACACGCCGTGATTATCCTGAACGTTTTGCTAAACGTCGCCGCTATTCCTTACGAAAACTTTTGATTTTTGCAGCGATTGTCGTGATCTTTTTTTCTTTAATGAGCGGCGTTTTCCATCATGTAGAGTGGAGTCTGGTGGCCATTATTTCGGTTATTACGATTTATTTAACAAGTAGTGCTATTTTAGGGGTGAGAGTGCGGAAAAATATTGGTCCGAACTTGTTAATGCAAGTCGTCGGGATTTCAAGTATTGCTCTTATGATTGATGTCTTTTTCGGTTATCAGGGATGGGCGTTAGAGCTTATTCTCCCATTGACGTTAGCAGTTGGAACAACGGTTATTACCGGGACGATTGCATTTAATTCAAAGCAATTTACGAATCTTGTGATTTATCAATTAATTTTAGGGTTCATTGGTGTCATCCTATTAGTTTTAATATATTTTAGATTTATTGTTTTACACCAGTTTGCCGTGTTTGGAAGTTACTATACGATTTTAACGTGCGTCGGCCTCTTCTTTTTTGCTGACCGTCAAATGATTCATGAACTTAAGAAAAAGTTTCATTATTAACGTTGTAAAAGGTAACTGGAAGTTTTAACTTCTGGTTACCTTTTTTGTCGATTGGATGCCTCACGCTCTTCTTTTACCACGGGTCAACAGCCGTTTACGATTGATTAGGATAAAAGGTGGAGCGGAGCTAGTTATAGTTTGATTGGTGACTGAATATAATGAGGTGATATCATCAATCTAATGGACTAGGGGGAGAAGGAATGAATGCATTTTTTGAGGGAATCGGAAGGAAGTTTTCCCAAACGGGACAGGATGCTGTAAAGAAGACGAAAGATTTGGCGGAAATATCACGTATCAATTCACAGATGACGGAGGAGGAAAAGAAGTTAAATAAGCTATATATGAAACTCGGACAGTTATATTATCAAATGAATAAGGAAACTGCCGATGCTGTGTATTTAGATATTTTTCAAGCGATCGGAGGTTGCTTACAAACGATGGATCGATATCAGGTGATGGTTGATGAAATTAGAGGAATTAAAAAGTGTCGTCGCTGTCAAACAGAGGTTGCACTATCTTCAATGTTTTGCCCGACATGTGGTAATAAATTAAGCGATGATCGTGAAACAGGTGTCTCAACGATTTGCCCAGACTGTGGGATGGAGAATGGATCAAGTGCGACGACATGTATGAAGTGTGGGAAATTACTTTAATAAAGTGTGGAGGATTGACGCGGATGAACGCCGGAAATCCCCTTTTTTTATGAAAAGATGTAGGGGCTAACCGGTGAACGGACTATCGGTAACTAGAGTTTGATGAGATGTAAAGTAATGAAAATAATAGAAATAAATAATATTTTTAACTAAAATGTAAAAAAAGGTTGAAATGAAACGAAGGATTTGTATAAATAGTATTATATTCCAATAAAGAGCGAGGGGTGGAGTTATTCTAGCTGTTTTTGTAACGGTGGCGAAACGATTAGCTAGAGTTGCAGGATCCTATCATGCTCGCCATTTAATGGATGGAGGTACACCGAAATTAGCTAAATCAAACCGTTGGATTGGGCGATGAAAAAGACGTGTACTTGAGTTGGATTCTAATAGAAATAGGAGGGGTAGGAAGAATGGAGAAATCACTTGTCTATGGATTCATCTGGTTTGTCGTGACTTATCTTTTAGATAAAGGGGTCTTATATGTCTTAAGGGTGAACCAAATCATCGACCCATCGCAGGAACTAAATCTTGGTTTAGATTTTTTACTTTGGTTAGTCGTCGGGGCTATCGTTTACGGCGTGGGGGCCTTCATGTTTAAACAAAAATAAAGGTGGATACAAAAAAGCGTCGGGAACTGCCGACGTTTTTTTGTTTGCCAATGAGGGATATCCGTTTAAAAAGCGTATAAACTATTAGAGATATTTTGTCTGCCGATAGGGGTGGACGAAAGAAATGAGGTGTACCTTTGAAAGGATATTACTTAATGCCCCATCCACTGATGTTAATTCCTGAGATTGGAAAGGGTGAAAGCTTAAAACTATATCAAGTGAGTCTAGCTTGCCACCAGATTGCCCAGGAGTTGAAAGACTTATCCGTTAAAACCATTATCATATTGGTGGCGGCCCCGAAGGATAAGCCCTATTTTGGTCTTTACGGTGGCGATCGATTTAATGGGAATTTTAATGATTTCGCATCAGAATCTATGGAGATTCATGGGAAACTAAATGAAGATTTTATTCAAAAACTGCAAGAGTTGGCGATGAGGGACGGATTACCCGTTTTAATAAAGGCAACAGAGGAATGCCAGTTAGATGAGAAAGTGCTTATTCCACTTTCATTTATCCAAAAATATGTTGAAGATTATCAATTAGTTCCGATGACTTGTCCTGTCTTTGATGACCGGACCCTCTATTTATTTGGCATGCATCTACAGGAGGTAGCCCATTTATCGCAAGAACCCGTGGCGGTGATTATCAGCTCTAATTTATCACAAGGGCCCTCTGCTACGCATGCGGTCTCATTTGATCAGACATTTTTAAACCTAATGACATCTAAACAACCACTTTCGCTATTTGATTTAAGTGAAGAGATCGAGTTTCAACAAAACGAGGACGTCGTTTCCTTAATGAAGATTTTACTTGGAACGTTAGATGGAAAACGAATAGGGGGAGAACTTTATGCTTACCAAAATCCATTTGGTGTTGGATATGGCGTCCTTTCTTTAACTGCTCTTGGTCCGGGGACCAAGGCGTATAAATACATTGGAAGGTCAGGTGAAGTGAAAGGTGGGGAATTACTAAGGGGGAATAATCCTTATGTTTCATTAGCGAGAAAATGTATGGAAGATTATATGAGCGGGACGAAAACCTTGTTAAGTAAGGCGGCTATTCCTGAAATGATGATCATTCATCGCCATGGTGTCTTTGTTTCGTTTTATAAAGAAGGGACTTTACTTGGACGATTTGGAGATGTACAACCTTGTACGGATTGTGTAGCAACTGAAATCATGCATCATACCCTCTCTTTCATCCGCACATTAGAAACGTCAATGACGGAAGGTGAACTTTCACAACTTAAAGTGACCATTGATTTAGCGTTAAATCCGCAGGTTGTGACTGCCGAGGACCTTAATCCTACTTTTTATGGAATTAAGGTCAGTAAGGGGGATCATCAGGGAGTTATATTACCAAAGGACGGTACCTATCAATCTAGTAGGGATCAACTTTTGCTCGCCTGTGGGCAAGCGGGGATTCCCTTTAGTGAACAGATGACCATTGAACGGTTTGAAGTCATTCATTATGAGGAATAAGCCCCTTCTTTTAGGGCCTATTATTTGACAGAGGGGAATAATTGGGCTAAAATGGGGGAAACATTTGAAGAGGAGTGGATGGAATGATGATCAAGAAATTATGGAATCTTTCATTTACGTATACGTTGATTGCCCTTTTATCAGGTGTCTTTTATCGTGAGTATACAAGGGGAATTGGTTATACGGAGGCAACAAACTTATCGCTTTTACATACCCATTTATTTGTGTTAGGAATGCTATTTTTCTTAATTGTATTAGCATTAGAGTCAATTTTCAAACTAAGCCAACAAAAATTATTTAATGGTTTTTTATGGACGTACAATATAGGCTTAATCGTGAGTTCTGTGATGATGGCAGTTCGTGGATGGTTGCAAACGCAAGGTGGCGAGCTTTCACGTGCAGTAGATGCCTCTGTTTCTGGAATGGCAGGAGTAGGACATATTTTACTTGGGGTTGGAATCGTGTTATTTTTCTTCAATTTAAAGGGTGCCATTTCATCAAAGGCGTAACAAAAAAGACGTATGGGCAAATTGCCCTAATACGTCTTTTTTAATTGCCAGGGAGTTGATTGTTGATCGGGGGATGGCATCCTGGGTATTTTTTTGTTTTTAGTAAAAGTTAAATGGACAATCATTGAAATGATTCCACTAATAATTAAAAAGGAATAGAAGCTGATTCCTCGACATAAAAGCATCGCTGGTAAGATGAGATGTGTCGTGAAGAGTAGCTTGAACGCACTCATAAATGCATTTTCTGAGGCACCAACCGATCCGGGTAACGGAATAGAGGAAACCGCTAAAGAGACGAGCGATTGAACCGAAATAATTTGAAAGAGGCTAAATCCTTCGAGATGAAAAGCCTTATAGACAAAGTAAGGAATTAAATAACTTGCCGTTAATTGAACAGTTGTTGTTAGAATCACACGTAATAATAATAGAGGCTGTGTTTTGATATAATCTGCACCTTTGGTGTATTCCTTCACCATGGCCTCTAATTTTTCTCGTTTCTTTTCAACATTTTTAATTAAATGTAACCTGCTCAGTATTCCAGTGACCCCATTAATTAATTTATAAATGAATTTTTTTGAGAACATCGCTAATAAAATACCTGCGGTAAGAAGCGTGTTCATACAGACGCTAAACATTAAAAAGTATTTAATACCGCTTAAATTTTCTAAAATAAATTGTTGGTTAAATAAAAAGACGATGAACGCATAAATCATCATGACCACTTGGTAAACGGCAGTGATAATGAGCAAATTAAGGGATGAATATGAGAGGTGAATATTCGCTTTATTCATATAAAACATTTGAGCGGGTTGGCCCCCTGAGGCAGACGGGGTAATTGAGCTAAAGTAAAAGCCAACGAAGGCAAAGCCAAGACATTTAAGATAAGAAATTTTTTGTCCAAGTGCTCGCAAAATAGAGAAGGTATTAAAGGCCTCACAGCTCACAAACGTAAACATCATAAAAAGTCCAAGTAGTAGATAAAGAGGGTTGACACTTTCAATGGTTTCTAAAAGCGTTGCCATTGATTGATCCTTAAGGATAAAGTATCCCGTTAGGATAATTAAGCAGGCCATAAAGAGTAGGCTTAGTAATTGTTTTAATTTGCTGTTCATACGTGCATCACCTCTTTTGATAAAAGTTAAATAATTGTTAGCTATCCATATAAAAAAAGCTATTTTCTTTCATTATGGTAAAAAAGTTAGTGTTTTACCCGTTCACTCGTAATTTTTTTCTTTTTCGTCAAACTTCATGAAGTATTATAGCATATCTATCTTCATTTCGTAAGGGAGCGACTTTCGAAAATTTGGTAGATATTATTGATAAATGAAATAGATTGGAAATGACCATATTATAACGAGAAAAGTAAAAAATACGGAAGGGCCCGATTTACTTTTAGTATATGAGATAAATCTTAATATTTAGCTTTTAAAATTCTCAAGATTTTCTAAATCTTTTTAAAAACACGTCAATCTACCCCCGTTTTTAAATCCGAGCTGGTTAGGACAATTGATGAAAGGTAGATAAACGGTTTCGGATTCTTTCACTTAGAAATCTACACGATGAAGTGGATTTAATGCTAGATGATAAGAGAATTGAGACTTTTAGAGGGTCAAACGGTTGAAAAGAAGATGGGGATTTTTGTTTCCATCTAGGTGGCTACCGTTACCGATTTTTTGTTTAGACGTAATTTAATAACACCTAAAGATTGAAGAAGGAGATTTTTGATATGAGTCAGATTGAGGATTATTTAACGCAGGTGGCTAACCATGTTCAACAAAATAAGGAGAAGTATGTGACCCTGAGTCATCAACTTCATGAACACCCCGAAATAGGGAATGAAGAGCGGTTTGCATGTTCGCAATTAACACACGCCTTAAAAGAGGCGGGGTTTGAGATTAAGATTGACATTGCGACTCACCCAACCGGCTTTATAGCTATAAAAGATAGCCATAAGGAGGGCCCATCCATTGGGATTTTAATGGAGTATGATGCCTTGAAAAAAATAGGCCATGCATGTGGGCATAATGTGATTGCAATGATGAGTTTAGGAGCAGCACTTGCGACGGCATCAGTGATGGATGAACTTGGAGGGCGCTTGATTGTATACGGAACGCCAGCTGAAGAGGGGGGGCCTCATGGTAGTGCTAAGGAGAGCTACGTTCGTGAGCATCTTTTTGACAAGGTTGATGCCTGTATGATGATTCATCCCTTTCATACAACAGCGCCAACACAGCCCACTCTCGCCATTCGAAAAATTAATTTTGAGTTTTTTGGGCGAGCCTCTCATGCAGCGGCCGCACCGGAAAAGGGGATTAATGCATTAGACGCCATGATTTTATTTTATAATGGTATTAATGCCATGAGACAACAATTGCCGAAAGGCGTTTTGATTCATGGGGTCATTACTGATGGGGGAGAGGCTGCTAATATTATTCCTGCTCATACGCAGGCGAGTTTTTATATCCGAGCTCCTTATTTTGAGTTATGCGAAACGTATAAAGATAAGGTCATTAAAATTGGTGAGGGAGCAGCACTTGCGACGGGATGTACGTTCTCCTATGATGAATCACTCAATTGTGTTAAGCAAATGTTAATTATTCCAAGTTATGAGAAATTGTTTGTAGAAGAGGCCCGCCGATTAAACTTAGAGGTGAAAACGAAAAATTGTAAAAGTATTGGCTCGACGGATGCCGGAAATGTAAGTCAGGTTGTGCCGACGATTCATCCGACGATCAAGATATGTGATGAACCGGTGACACTTCATACCGAGGCATTTAAGGCGGCGGCTCATAGTCAACAGGCCGACCAGGCAATTAGGGACGGCGCCATTATTTTATCACGAATTGCAGTGCGCTTATTAATGGAGCCAGACACGTTAAAAGAGATTAAAGACGATTTTTCTAAAGTAAAACAAAATCTACGGTAACAAGAGAACGGGTGGAAGATTGTAGGTTCCACCCTTTTTGACTTTAGTCAACGGATTGTTGTTAAACAGTCAATTTAGAAAAATGACTATTAATAGGGAAGAATGAATATGATTTTTAGTGAGGAAGTTATTTTTTATGGATGCTTAATAGATGAGGGGGCGTATCCTATGGCATATATTGCAAATCAATTGGTAGATTTAATTGGAAATACACCGTTGTTAAGGTTAAATGGGCTTGCGCATGAGGAAGGGTTGCAGGCAGATGTTGTGGTGAAGTTAGAATATTTTAATCCATTAGGAAGTATTAAAGATCGCGTGGCTTACGCTATGATTAAGGATGCTGAAACTAGGGGAATATTGACAAAGGATTCGACGATTATTGAACCAACGAGTGGGAATACAGGGATTGGGCTTGCCTTTGTGTCAGCAGTCTGTGGGTATAAACTTATATTAGTGATGCCGGAAACGATGAGTGTTGAACGACGAAATTTATTAACGGCATTAGGCGCTCAACTTGTTTTAACGGATGGTGCTAAGGGCATGACAGGAGCAATTGATAAGGCTCAGGAATTATGTAGAAGCACACCTGGTGGTGTCACATTGGGGCAATTTGATAATCCAGCGAATCCAGCGATTCATAAGGTAACGACAGCGGTAGAAATTTGGGATGACGTTGATGGTGAGATGGATATTTTTGTCGCGGGGATTGGAACCGGAGGGACTTTGAGCGGTGTCGGAGAAGTGTTAAAAATGTATCGCAAAGATATTCAAGTGGTTGGGGTCGAACCGCTAGGGTCTGCCGTTTTATCGGGAAAAGAAGCAGGGCCACACCGAATTCAGGGAATAGGGGCTGGCTTTGTTCCCCCTGTTTTAAATACAGACATTTTGGATGAGGTGATAGCTGTATCTGATGAGGATGCCTTAACTATGATGCGTCAATTGGCACGCTTAGAGGGATTGTTAGTCGGTATTTCTTCTGGGGCAGCCGTTTTTGCCGCCTGTCAATTAGCGAAACGAGAAGAGAATCGCGGAAAGCGAATCGTTGTGATTTGCCCTGATAGTGGAGAGCGTTATTTATCAATGGGGGTTTATCATTAAAGTAAGGGGATGCGTGTTATGAAACGATTGCTAGTTGCTTTAAGCCTTGCGACAATTCCTCTTTATGGGTGTCACAATGGAAATTTAGATTCCTCAATAAATGAAGAGGAAAATTGGAAAGCTCAGGAGATTGTTGTTTTAAAGGCAGACGAATCAACGGTTGTTAAACGTTTATCTCAAGAAGTTGAAATTGTTCACTTTATTGGAAGCTTACAGTTAGATCAGTGGAAGGTCGCCACGTTACCAAAAGGATTAACGCTTCTCGGAACGTTCTCATTCAATCAGGAAGAGACGGTAAAATTCGGCCATGATGGTCTGTCATCTAAAGAAAATCATAGGTGTGATTTGTTATACTACGAGGATAGCCGGTATGTGACGTTAAAGGTCATTGGCTTTCAGATACATTTTGAAATTCCACCGCATGACGCCCGTGAGTTACAATCGTATTTCACGGATAAATAGGAATATAAAAACTTGCTAACATAAATCAATATAATTTTAGAAAAAATTTATTTTTTTATCGTTGAAAAAAGCTGATGTCAACAAACATCAGCTTTTTTTTCGGTGTCGATTACGCGCCAGGTCTTTACTTTTGAATTGATATTCCTCTGAAAAGGCTAGTGTGCAAGAATCTCTCCGATTGGTATCGAAGCCACCCTTCGTTATTTAATATCAATGGTACGACGATTGAGGACCACCGTTTCTAGTTTAGGTAAAATAATGGTGAGTGTATCGTCTTTTAACGTGGCAGTAATTTGATCAACATCGACGTCGTAAAGACTAAAAGCTTGGCTAAAGGACTGACTTTGATAAGATTGAAAAGAATCTTCCGTCGTATTTAATGATTGATGAATGGTTAAAATGAGTTGTTGGTTTTCAACATTTAATTGAATGTCTTCTCGTTTTAGATTTTTAAGTGTGAGTGTGAAGACGTATTCGTTTCCCTTATCTTCAAATGCGGTGTTATTGATTGGGGCAAGCGCCGATTGAAAAGAATTAATGACCATATTTTCAAGCTGGTCAAATAAATTAAAAAAGTTAAAAGGAGTGACAGAGTTATTATTTCTGTCAGTTGGTAAATTAGACATGTTAATAACCTCCTGTTTCAAAATTCAGACTATACAACATTAGCGTATGCGGTTGGGCGTTATTGGTGAGAGATTTTTTAAAATTAAATAAAGAAAGGAGTCTCCCATTCGGGTGACTCCTTTTGGTTATTTAAATGTTCGTCGTGGTAAGTTGCGGCGTAATTTTCGCTCAATCATGTTGAATTCTAAGTTATCCTTTGGGGCGACGAACATGCAAGTATATCCGTCTTCACCCGCGCGCCCTGTTCTCCCAATTCGATGAATATAAGTTTCTGGTGTTTCAGGGACATCGTAGTTATAAATGTGTGTGACACCAGAAATATCTAATCCACGGGATGCAACATCAGTTGCAATGAGATACTGTAAATCAGCCTCACGAAATGATTTTAAAATTCGTTCCCGTTTATTTTGGGCAATATCACTATGAATGACTTGAACATTAAATTTTTGTTTTTTCATTTTCGCAAAGAGCTCATTGGCACGTCGTTTGGTCCGCACGAAGATGATAGCTAAAAAGGGGTTATCTTCTTGGAGCGCTTGAGCCAGCCGATCAAATTTTTGTCGATCAGTCGTTTCGACGACTTCTTGGCGGATAGTATCAAGCGTCACTTTTTTAGGCTCAATGTTTACGACAACCGGAGAATAGGTATAGTAGTAAGCTAGCTTTTTAACATTAGGAGCCATTGTTGCTGAGAAACAAAGCGTTTGACGGTTACGCGGGGTCGCTCTTAAAATTTGATCTACCTCATTTTTAAATCCCATCAGTAACATTTGATCCGCCTCATCAATGACCACGGTTTTAACATGATTTAAATCAATGGTCTTTCGCTCTAAGTGGTCGAGGAGCCGTCCCGGCGTTGCGATAATTAAATGGATATTTTTTTTCAATTTATTAAGTTGGGAACCAATGTTTCTTCCTCCGTATGCGGCAAGGACATTGAGTTTTTTTGCTTTTGCTAGTTGTTCGGCTTGTTCAGTAATTTGCAAGGCTAATTCACGTGTAGGAGTAATAATTAAAGCCTCCGTTTTAGTAGATTCTGGCGAAATTCTTTCAAATAGCGGGAGTAGGAAAGCTAATGTTTTCCCGGTTCCTGTTTGGGCTTGGGCAATCACATCTTTATCAGCGATAATTAATGGAATACATTCTTGTTGAATAGCTGTTGGTGTTTTAATTCCTGATTTTTTTAGAATTTGAACGAGGGGTTCACTCATTCCTAATGATTTAAAATTCATAAATGACAGACCTTTCGTTAAATAGATTCAATTAATGATACCACAGACTGACGTAAAATACATAAAAAGATAAATAAAGACAGGATGAGATGATGCCGATTGTTCTCCTTTTTTGCTTGAAAGCACTGATATTATTTAGCCTTTGAACATATTATATAGTAGAAACCTTAAACCACAATCCATCTGATGACATAGGGTGAAAGAGGTGTCTTATGAAGAAAATACAGGGAATTGATAAAGAAATTAAAAAACTTAAGGCGCACCTTAATCAGTTAACATTAAATGATAAGACAAAATCAATGGGAGGTTTATTAAATAAGGAAAATATTTTACGTAAAAAAATGAAAATTATTCTTTATTTATTTGACCAATTAGAGGAGATGAATGAACGAAATTTGTATGAAGCTTATTTGTTACAACTTAAAGAAACATCGAAACAGATTTTGACTTTATACAATGAAGAGAATGAAACAGAATATCAATTAGAGGAAGTTATTGAAGGGTTTGAGGAAGAGTATATTCAAACAGGAGTGTTATCCATTTTACTTAGTCACTATTTACCTGAGTTAATGCATGCTCCTCACCATGCTAAATTGCCGACTCACCCTAAGGATGAATATCCGCGAGCACGTCAGATGAAACGAAAATTTTATTTGCATTTAGGAGAAACGAATACAGGGAAAACGTATCAGGCGATGAAGGCATTAGAGAAAGGAAAAAACGGCATTTATTTGGCGCCTCTTCGACTCTTAGCTCTTGAAAATTATGAGAAGATGAATCAAGATGGAGTTCCTTGTCATTTATTAACAGGTGAGGAAGAAGTGATTGTTGATGGGGCGCAACATATTAGTTGTACAATAGAAAAACTAGATTTAGAGTTAGAGTATGACGTTGCGGTTATTGATGAGGTTCAATTAATTCAAGATAGTGTTCGGGGTTCTTCGTGGACTCGTGCTATTTTAGGAATCTTAAGTCCAGAGATTCATTTGTGTGGGGCACTTAATGCAAAGTCTTTACTTATTCAGATGATAACAGAATGCGGAGATGAATACCAATGTCTTGAGTATACACGAAATGTGCCGCTACAATTTGAATCGATGCCTTATCAGCTAAATAGACCCGAAAAGGGAGATGCGCTCATTGCTTTCTCAAAGAAAAAAGTGCTTGAGTTATCAAGATATTATCAAGACCGAGGATATAAGACGAGTATTATTTACGGTGATCTTCCCCCAGAGGTTCGGCGTGTTCAATATCAGTCATTTATTGAGGGAGAAAGTGAGTTGTTAATTTCGACGGATGCAATTGGGATGGGAGTTAACTTACCAATTAGAAGGATTGTGTTCGTAAGTGTTAAGAAGTTTGATGGGGAAAAGGTTCGGGAGTTGACTTCGCAGGAGGTTAAACAAATCGCGGGACGTGCAGGGCGAAAGGGAATTTATGATATTGGGTATGTAGCAGCAATTGATGAAAATCTTTCTTTTGTTGAGGAAAAGTTGAAATGTAAAGATGAGGTGATTAATCAGGCTGTTATTGGTCCACACGAATCGATGCTTGAAATCCAAGGAATCCCACTCATTGAAAAGCTTATGATTTGGGAGGAGCATTATCGAAACTTAGAGCATTATAAGCAGATGGATATCGAGGGTTATTTATATGTCCTAGGGCAAATTAAGCGGTACAAGTTATCACAATGGGCTCAATGGAAAATTATGAAATTACCGATTAATGTAATGCAGCCAGAGTTGCTCCATTTATTGTTGATTTATATTGAGGAGTACTTTATGAATGATAATCGAGAAATTACTAAACCACGACTGCATGCCGAGGACTTAGAGGTATTAGAAACACATTATCAAGAAGTTAACCTCTATTATTCTTTTTCCAAGGCGTTCCATTTAGATTTTGATATAAATTGGGTGTACCGAGAACGTTCTAAAATCAGTAAAAAATTGAACTATCTCTTGTGGCGTCTTTAAGGCAAAAAAAAAGCAACACCGGTCATGTTGCTTTTTTCAATCGCCTGATTAAATTAGTTTGGAATGATTTGTGTGGCCTTTTTCTCAATGATTGGCAAGAAGTATTGGATACAAGGTCCAATTAAGAGTGTTGTAATAATAGTTCCTAAACCTAAAGCTCCACCTAATGTAAACCCAACAACGATACAAATAACGTCCATTGTAATACGAACCCATTTATATTGCCAGTTTGATTTATCAACAATGATAAGTGGTAATTGATCGGTTGGAGCAACACTTAAATTAGCTGATTTTAAGATTGAGAATCCGATTGAAATAACGACGCAGCTAATAGCGACAATCAATAAACGAACGATTAAAGGTAAGGCTGCAATTCCAACGTTTTCTAAAGCTAAGTTAATTAAATCGAGGAAAGGTCCTGCTGTAATAACTGCTAAAAATGTTCCGAGACGGATATATTCACGTGTGAAGATAAGCATTCCAATGAATACAGTTCCCATGACAAGGATGTTCGCTTGTCCTACTGTGATATTTAATAAATTTGATAATCCTTGCATAAAGATGGTGAACGAATCAACCCCAGTGCTTGATTTAATAAAGAAAGCAACCCCTAATTGAATGATGAAGCATCCAACTAAAAAGAAACCAATTCGAATAGCATAGTTTTTAATGTTAAATTTACTCATTTATAATCCTCCTAAAATAGTTCCCACGTTTTAGATAACACTTACAATTGTAACTGTATTCATCATACAAAAAATATGTGATGTTGTCAATTTAAATATGTTTTTTTGTCACTTTATTATGAAAGAGGTCCCATTTTTTTGAAAATATTATGGAATGATAGGTACATAATGTAATAGATAGGAAAAAGTGGATATTTATAAGAGGATGTTGTCTATGATGGAATAAAATCACGCATACTAAAGAAGTGGTAATAATTTTGTCACGTTCCTATATATAAATAAGTCCATTATCTACACTTAATTTAATAAATGAAATAAGAGAAGTGGAAGCACTTTAAGGTGGATAGCTCATCAGTCAAAATTTTTTATCTTTAAAAGAATTCTAATGTGTTGCAGTCATCGGTTTTGACTTGATCTAAATGTAACAATGAGCGCGATTTTATTAAAGGTGAAGTTTTTATTGCTTTAGATGTACTTTGTCTTTTTATTCGATTCATTCAAAAGTTAAGGTTGCTTCATGAGAGGTGGAATTTCTTTCGCTTTATACATGGGTTTAAAATTCGGTGTTATCGGAAAAATATTTTGACCACTAACTCATCGAGGACGGTCTAGATTTATTTTTGATAGATTGCTCTTGCTTCTCGTTTTAGATGAAGGGTGGAAAGATATAAGGAATTTCCGTTTATATATAGATGAAAATGAGTGTAAGGAGGGATGTTTAGTGTTAACGATGCAAGGAAGATTTTCATGCTATTTAGATGAGTATAATAAGATTACGGTACTTGTTCCTAAAAGTTACTATGGGGGAGAAATTGATCCATTTTATTTAATTGATACAGAGACCTCGGAAACTTACGAATTAAAGGTCGAAGAAAAATGTGATTTTTATAATGAGATTAAGTATATTTTGTCGATTAAAGGTTTCGTTAAAGTCGGAACTGAATATCAAGTGATTGATACTTATCAAAATACCAACTATCTATTTTTAGGATACATTGCTAGAACGGCTGAATTTGATAAACGATTTTATTATGAAGGTCAAGATCTAGGGCCTACCTATCGAAAGGAAAGGACTCAATTTAAGGTATGGGCCCCTACGGCGACGCAAGTACAGCTCATTTTATATGAAGATGATGTGACTCATTTTAGACGCATGAAAAGATGCCCTCGAGGGGTATGGGAGTTAACGATTGATCAGGATTTGGAGGGTTGTCGCTATCGCTATGAGATTGTAAATAATCTTATTCGTCAAGAGGCCATTGATCCTTATGCTATTGCCTCAACGGCCAATGCTGAGTATAGTGTGGTTGTGGATCCCTCGAAGTGTGTAAAAGTAAATCAGGCTATTCGTCCTAAATTGGAACATCCGACGGATGCCATTATTTATGAGTTAAGTATTCGTGATTTTACTATCGATCCCTCGTCACGCGTGAACCAACGTGGAAAATTTTTGGGACTTACAGAGGAAGTCGTGGACGAAAAAACTGGGCGTCGCTTTGGTCTTGCGTATCTTAAAGAACTTGGGGTAACGCATATTCAATTGCTACCTATTTTTGATTTTTCAGGTGTCGATGAGCTAAATCCTCTAGATTCCTATAATTGGGGCTATAATCCTGCACAATATAATGTTCCAGAGGGGAGTTATGCCTCAGATGTTCATAACCCGTATACTCGCATTAATGAACTTCGAACGATGATTAATTGTTTGCATGAAAATGGATTTGGGGTTATTATGGATGTGGTATATAATCATGTTTATGAACGAAGAACTTTTCCATTTGATGCGATGGTTCCTACGTATTTTTATCGTTATGATTATCAAGGGATGCCGTCCGATGGAAGTGGATGTGGGAATGATTTAGCCACTGAGCGACGAATGGTACGTAAATTTATTTTGGATTCTATTAAGTTTTGGACAAAAGAATATGGCGTGGATGGATTCCGATTTGATTTGATGGGGATTCTCGATGTGGATACGATGAATGAAATTAGTCAATTTTGTGAGGAATATGACCCAAGTATTTTATTATACGGTGAAGGTTGGGATATGAATACCCCGTTACCACAAGCCCAAAAGGCGGCAAAGTTTAATGCTTATAAATTACCTCGTATTGCTCATTTTAATGATGCTTTTCGCGATACGATTAAGGGACATACGTTTAATCATCAGGATCGAGGGTTAGCACTAGGGAATTTTGGTTCTGCTAACTATGGAAAACGATTGCTATCAGGAAGTTCGGGTTTAAATGAAGATATGTTTTATCAACCGACCCAAAGTATTAATTATATCGAATGTCACGACAATCATACGCTTTGGGATCGAATGAAACTATCAAATAGTGATGAAGATAGTCTAACCTGGCAAAAACGACAGATATTAGCAACTGCAATGGTCATTTTAGCACAAGGAATTCCATTTATTCATTGTGGGCAAGAATTTTTTAGAAGTAAGCAAGGGGTTGAAAATAGTTATAATTCACCCGATTCAATTAATGCTATTCGATGGGATGAAGCGTATCAGCATGAAAAAAGTATGAATTTAGTTAAAGGGTACATTAAAATTCGTCGGGCACATCGTGCCTTCCGTTTACATAACGCCTATCTTGTAAAAAAACATCTGTCTATTTTTCAACATCATAATTCTGTGATAGAATATAATTTGAGAAATGTGAAGGATTACGGATGTTGGAACGACATTCGGGTATTCTTTAACACTCAAAATTATGAAGTGAATATACCTATCATTACTTCTGATTTTACGTTGATTGCTGATGAAAATCAAAGTGGGATTACTCCCATTAAATTACTAACAGGTGATTTGAAAATGCCGCCTTTAAGTGTGATGATTCTTGTAAAATAATGCAGCTTTTAAAAGGTAAGACATTGAGATGATGATAGGGCTTAAGTCAAAATAGATAGTGAAAAATCCTTAGCACTGCTAAGGATTTTTTATTCAGAAATGGAGTGCAAATCATGACGGATATTGTCCATATTAAAGTAGAGGGAATCGAAGATGAACTTATTTTAAGCGCTATGCAAGTACTGAATCAGACGTTTTATGAAACGTCGTCCATTAATCAATCATCGGCTCCAAATCTAACGTTTAAGTTTTCTGAGCGGATGGAGAATGATCGTCTCCTTGTGCAGGGGGAGTTAAATGGCAAGGTACAATCGCTTGAAAGAAAAGTCGTTTTAAAACAGGAAACTAAGATTCGTAAATATGCGTATCTAGCGGTGTATTTACTTTTATTACAACAACATACAGGAAAAGTTCAATCATGGGGATTGTTAAATGGGATGCGTCCTACGAAGCTTGTTCATGGGATGAAAAAACGAAACTATAGCGATACTGAAATTAAGGAGTATATGCAAGAGGAGTATTTAGTGTCTGATGAGAAGATTGATTTGTTACTAGAAGTGGCTAATCATCAATTAAAGGTTATTCCTGACTTACACACCATCCATGAAGAAGTTAGTATTTATATTGGGATTCCATTTTGCCCAACACGTTGTGCGTATTGTACGTTTGCCGCGTATGCTTATGAACCGTTTAAAAAATGGGTTGAACCGTTTTTAGATGCCTTACTAGAGGAAGTTAAAATAGTTGGGTCCTTTGTTAAAGAAAGAGGCATTAAAATTACCTCTATTTACTTCGGTGGGGGAACAGCCACCACCTTAACGAAGGAACAGTTCGAAACGTTACTCCTCACGGTTTATCAAAATTTAGCTAGTGCAGCAGAGGTGCGCGAAATTACGGTGGAAGCGGGACGGCCAGATACGATTACACCAGAGAAGTTAGCGTTATTAAAGCAGTATGGAATTCACCGAATTAGCATTAATCCGCAATCATTTCATCAGCGAACGTTAGATGAAATTGGCCGTCATCATACGGTTGAGGATGTCATTGAAAAATATGAGATGGCAAAGCAATATGGGTTTGATAATGTGAACATGGACCTTATTGTGGGACTTCCAAACGAAGGATGTGAAGAGCTTGCCTATAGTTTAAGGGAAATAGAGCGGTTACAACCTGAATCGTTAACGGTTCATATGCTTGCCTTTAAACGACGTTCGAAAATAACGAAGAATCGTGGACTTTATACGACTGCTTCAAAAGAAGAGTTACAACGCATGGGTCAAATGACGTATGATTTTGCGAAAGAAAATCACTATATTCCGTATTATTTATACCGACAAAAAAATATTTCAGGTAACATGGAGAATATCGGATATTCTAAGGTTGGACAAGAGAGTATTTATAATATTTTAATTATGGAAGAAGCACAAAATATTTTAGGATTAGGTGTTGGTGCATCAAGTAAATATTTAATTGGGACTTCTGTTCATAATCCAAAAGATTTAAAAACATATATTGATTCTTATCAAACGTATGCCGATAAGAAGATTGAGACACTCATTGAAAGTTTGGAGATAGGTGATACACATGCAAATTAAAGATTTAAAAGCAAAAGAGGATACAACATTAACTGTTATGATTAAGTCTGTTCAGTCGCTAAGAACGGCTGCACAAAAACCGTATTTAAAATTTGAATTTGTAGATAAGAGTGGTTCGATTTTTGCGAATAAGTGGAGTGTGAAACCGAGTGAGTTAGAAGCTTTTTCGGCAGGACAAATTGTGACGGTCAAAGGATTGGTTCAACTTTATAATGCTCAAAAGCAGTGGAATATTGAATCCATTTCTGTGGTAGAGGGGGATGTCGATCCCGCTGATTACGTCGAATCTTCTTCAATGACAGTTGAGTCATTAAAGGAATATATGGGGCAGTTTATGGGGCAAATGCAAGAGGGATATTATAAGGAGGTTCTTCAATACTTCTTAGACAAATATGAACAAGAATTTTATGTGCATCCGGCAGCCAGCCGAATGCATCATGCCTTTCGCTCAGGACTAGCTCAACATGTTTTTGAAATGTTGAAAATGGGAGAAGCTTATTGTGAGCTTTATCCGATTGTAAATCGTGACTTGCTCTATGCTGGAATTATTTTGCATGACCTTGGAAAATTATTTGAGATGAGCTATGAAAAGTGTGTTAAGACGGAGTATACGCTTGAGGGGTTAATGGTTGGACATATTAATATGATGGTTTCAATGATTGACGAAGCTTCTCGTGAGTTAGGCTATCAAGGGGAAGAGGTATTGTTTTTAAAGCATATGGTTATTGCTCATCACGGGAAATTAGAATGGGGTTCACCTAAGGAACCTATGATTATTGAAGCTGAATTACTACATTATTTAGATGTTGTCTCTGCTAAGATGACGGCAGCGACGATGGCGCTTCAGCACTGTGCCGCTGGAGAAATGAGTGATCGTATTCCGATGTTAGATAACCGAAGATTTTATCACCATAAATAAAAAAATGACTGGTCGTTTTAGACCAGTCATTTTTTTATTATTCAGCTGTATCTCCTGTTTCTTGATTGTTTTCCTCAGCAGGTTGATTTTCATTTGATTGTGTTTGACGGGCAGCCTCTTCATCGGCAGCTTGTTTTTCGATGTTCGCTACAATTGTTTCATAACGTTTTTGTAATGTCTCATCGGTAAATTTAAAGTTAGCCTCTGAGCGGAATTTAATTAATAATGTCTCTAAACGTAATTGAGTATATTGTTGTTGGCGTGCTAATGACTCAAGTTCTTCTTTCGCATCTTCGAAAGATTTTACTTCAGTTTTTTCTTCAGCTTCTTTATCTGTTGATTCTGATTTTTCAGCTTTATCGGCTTGTGCTTTTTCACCGTATTTTTCATCATATAATTGTTGAAGCATTTCATCTGTAATCGGGTAAGCCTCGGCTAAGGCTGCATCTTGCAATTGAGCGAGTTTGAAATATTCATAAATTTCATCGTCGTTATTTAATCCGTTTTGCGCCATTGCTGTATAATAATTTGTTCCGTAAGCAACTTTAAATTGATCAATTAATTCTTTAATGGCTTTTTTGTCAACTGGATATTTCTTTTCTAATAATTTACCGTCAATTAATGAAATTCCATCAGATAATCCGTAAGCTGGAACTAATTCATTGTATAATTGCTCAACCGTATATTCATGGTCTTTAATTTTAGCAACGACTGAATTACTAGTTTCATTTGATTTTTTATATGTTTTTGAATAATCAGTATATTGCTCTTCTAAGAAGTCGTTCATTAAGACAAATCCTGCTTCTTCACGTTTTTCCGCAAGGGCGGCAACGAACGCTTCATCTGATAATTTTTTCTCACGAAGTTTTTCAGTTAATTCCTCTTTTACTTCTTCAAATGGTTTTTTCTCACCTTCAGAGTATTTATAAATGACGTGATATCCAAATTTTGTTTTAACTGGCTCTGTTGTATACGTTCCAACCTCAAGAGCGTAAGCAGCATCTTCGAAATCACTAATCATGGCATCTTGACCGAATGTTCCAAGATCTCCACCTTTATCTTTTGTTCCATCCGTTCCATATTCTTTTGCTAACTCTTGGAAAGTCGCTTCTTTATCTTCTGCTTCATCTAATTTTTTTATAATTTCTTTTGCTGTTTTTTCATCAGCTACTAAAATATGACGAGCTCCAATTTCGTAAGCTCTCTCATATGCTTTTTCAAGTTCTGCATCCGTTACGACTGAAATTTCATCCGCTACTTTTTGGCGATATAAATTTAATTCGATATATTGGCGAAGTTCCGCTTCATCCTTAAATCCTTGAGCAGTTAAAAATTCCTCAAAATTAGCATTTTTTTCTTTATATTGAGCGATGATTTTATCGACTTCCGCTTCATCAATTTCATATTGTTGAGATAAAACATCGAAATCAACTAAGTCTAATAGTGCACCTAATCCCGCTTTGGTTACCATTTTATCAAATACTTGTTGTTTTGTAATATCACCGACATCAGAGGTAATAAATTTTTCATTTCCATTTGGGACACTCATCCCAATTTCGTTTTTATTTGAACAGGCACCGAGAAATAATGTTGTAACAACGGCCGCTGTTGCTAGGAAGTACTTTTTCATTGTGTTCACATCCTCTATTTTGTTTAATTTAACGTTTTTAATCATATCATTTTTCAAATTTTGGAACAATATTTTTTTGGTAGGTTTTTGTGGAATTTGAGTAAAAACATAAACCAAATTGCGAAAAATTCATAGGATATATTAGCTCAGGAAACTGAGTGGAAAGGTTGGAAAGGAGTTGAGATTATGTTCGGAAATGGTTGTGCATTTATCTTAGTTTTATTTATCTTATTAGTTATTATTGGATGCGGATGTGGATGCGGATTCGGTATGTGCTAATCGAAATAAAATGAGATCCAAGTAATCTTAAGCTCAATTGGGAGCCTATATCTAAATTATGATTAAATTTTAAGGAGAGATTTATTATGTGTGGAAATAACTGTGCATTTATTTTAGTTTTATTTATTTTATTAGTGATCATCAGCTGCTGCTGTGGTAGAATGGTTTGCTAATTAGTAAATAATTTATAGTGATAAAAAGTGAATGGTATCCGCTATTATGTGGGGAAAAGGACCGTAAGGTCCTTTTTATTATGACAGATTGTAATATTAAGTGCGACAAATAAAAAAAGCTCATAAATAGAATTCTTTGTTATAGAATGAAGTTACCACACCAAATTCTTAACAAGGAGATCTATTTATGAGTTATAAACATCTTAACACATTTGAGCGTACACGTATAGAAGTTCTTTCAAAAATGGGTTATTCAACGAGACAAATTGCGGGGCAATTAAATCGTCATCATTCAACCATTGCTCGTGAACTAAAACGAAATACTCAAAAGACGTATCAAGCAGAGCTAGCAGATGAATTAGCCGAGCAACGTCGCTTAGTTTGTCATCGTCCAGAGACCAAATCTGAAGAAGTTATTCAAACCATCCAACATTATTTAAAGTTAACCTGGTCGCCTGAACAAATTTCTAATACGGTTTTAAAGGGTGTTATTTCATTCAAAACTATTTATCGTTGGATTTATGACGGAACGATTTTGTTAGGGGATTTAAGCTGTTTAAGGCAAAAGGGAAAACGCCGAAAACCACGAGAAACACGCGGACGATTTAACATTGGGACATCAATTCATCAACGTCCGAAAGAGGTAAAAAAACGTCAGGCATTTGGTCATTGGGAACTTGATACAGTTGTTTCAAGCCGTGGTAAAAGTAAAGGATGTTTAGCTACATTTATTGAACGTCAAACACGATTTTATGTCGCCGTTAAAATCGAAAATCGCTCAGCATCTGAAATGTACCGAGCGATTAGTGAGTTATATGAACATTTTCCTAAAGACACCTTTAAAACTTATACCGTTGATCGAGGAAAAGAGTTTGCTTGTTATTCCAAAGTAGAAGCAGATTTAAAGGTTCCTGTTTACTTCGCTGACGCCTATTCCTCTTGGCAAAGAGGAAGTAATGAAAATGCCAATGGTCTTCTTCGAGAATTCTTTCCGAAGAAGACGGACTTAGCACGAGTTAGTGAGAAAGAGATTGATGAAGCCCTCCTCCTCATTAATCATCGACCACGAAAATGCTTAGGTTGGAAAACTTCATTCGAGCTATTTCATGAGAAACTGTCGCATTTGTATTGACAATTCGTCTTATGCAAAAATAAGCCTAGGATAGTTTAGAATAGCTATTTCCTTATTATAAGGATAAGAGATAGAGAAGGGATCTTTAATCCCATTCACATGGGTTTGTTAGAAAGTCTTTTTAAATGTCTAAATTGTACTCAAGAGACATATAGTTTATTAGGTGTCAAAAAGAGATTAAATCAGAGGCGATTTATTTGATTTAAGTTTTTTTTCAAGTAGATAAACACCGACTTTTTGGTCATCTCTTTGATTCTTAATTATTAAGGAGGAGGTCTCATGAGACAATCAAGTTTAACGCCAGAAAATTATGAAAAGTTGTCACTTTTTATCGAGGCGCATTCGAAAGAGACGGATGGCTTAATGCCGATTTTACATGAAGCACAAAATATTTTTGGGTATATTCCACTTGAGGTTCAAAAATTTATCTCAAGTCGGACGGGAATCTCGGTAGCTAGAATTCATGGAGTCGTTACGTTCTATTCCCAATTTTCAACAACTCCTAAAGGTGAGCATGTGGTCGGGGTTTGCTTAGGAACGGCTTGTTATGTCAAAGGTTCGCAGGCGATTTTAGATAAAATAAAGGCAGAGCTTGGAATTGAACCTGACCAGACAACGGCTGATGGAAAATTTTCATTAGTAGCCACACGTTGTATTGGGGCCTGTGGGTTAGCCCCTGTTATGACGGTAGATGATGAGGTTTATGGAAAGGTGACATTGAAACAAATTGATGACATCTTTAAAAAGTATAACGATGAATGAATCTATCCCATTTTTGCAAGGGGCGAATGAAGCGACAGGGTCGGTTTGAGCCTACCCTCGATGCTTAGAAAATTTGCTTAAATGGGTAAGAATAAAAGGAATGATAGCTGTGAATAGGAGTCCAACTTTTAAATGTTTCCCTATTTATGCGTTAAGTCCCGGGATAGACGATCAACTTCAACAGGTTCATGACCTATATGTAGGTGATTTATTGAGTCACGTGTTAAAGCAGGCTAAACCTCATCAAGTATGGTTAACGGTTCAGAGTCATCCAACGATTGTTGCGGTTGCAAGTTTAAAAAATTTAAGGGCAATTATTGTGGTAGACGGAGTGGAGGTACCGGCAGAAACGATAGAGGCTGCTAGTCAAAATGGAGTTCATTTATTTTCTTCTCCTTTGAGCGCTGTCGAACTTATCAAGTTATTTACATTGAGGGATAGCCAGAGGTATTGAAATGAGATAGTGCGTCTGGTGATTGAGGACAACGATGATGTGGAGGAGGAAAAGGGATGCGGGACTTATCAATGTCTATTTTAGACCTGGCAATGAATTCAATTCGGGCGCATGCAACGGTGATTGAAATTAAGGTCGCGGAAACATTAGAGTGGAACGAACTTGAACTTGAAATTAAGGATAATGGGGTTGGAATGTCGTCACAGGTGTGCAAGGAAGCAACTTATCCTTTTTTTACAACGAAGAGTAATCATAGAGTAGGATTAGGGATTCCGTTACTGATTGAGCGGGCTAAACGGTGTGAAGGAAATGTTCTTATTCAGTCTAGGGAAGGAATTGGAACGAGTGTACGCGCTAAAATGAAGCTCAATCATCTGGATCGTCCACCCTTTGGAAATATCCATCAGACGTTGTATACCATTATTCAGATAGCCCCCACGGTTAATCTGATTTATATGCATCAAAAGGGATCATTGAATTATCGATTTGAGACGCTAAGCGTCAGAGAAGTTGTGGGTGAGGAATTAGTGAATCATCCGAATACAATAGCGTGGGTGAAGCGAGAAATTGAGACAAATGATTTTTCATTTACATCCTATTGAGATGAGGGGAGTGATTGGTTGTGAAAACATTAGAGGAGTTGGAGCAAATTCGTAAGCGCACATTAGATGATTTGCATTTAAGACGTCTTGATCAGGCACCGGTCAAAGTAGTGGTTGGTATGGGGACATGTGGCATTGCCTCAGGTGCGAGAGAAGTTTTAAAAGCGTTTGTACACGAGGTGAATCAACAAGGCTTAATGAATGTAATGATCACTCAATCGGGGGAATTTGAAGTGTGCGGAAATGAACCGGTCGTGGAGATTTTTGATCATTTAGGGAAAACAACGTATCTTCAGATGAATGAGGAGAAAGCAAAACACGTTGTCCTAGAACATTTAATGAACGGAAAGGTCGTATCTGAGTTTACGGAAGATAGCACTTCTATTTAGATGTTTTTTGTAAATAAGAGGGGGGAACTTCATGTCAGAATATCGTGCGCATGTTTTGATTTGTGGAGGAACGGGTTGCACGTCTTCACGGTCAAAAGAGATTAAACAAGCATTAGAGGAAAAACTAGAAGAGCTCGGACTTGACGAGGAAGTCAAAGTGACGATGACGGGGTGCTTTGGCTTATGTGAAGCGGGACCGATTATGATTGTCTATCCAGAAGGTGTTTTTTATTCTAAGGTAAAGGTAAGCGATGTAGATAAGATTGCAACGGAGCACCTATTAAAAGGACGAATTGTTAAAGAGTTACTTTATAAGGAAGCATTAGTTGATGGTGAGGTTAAATCCGTCAATGAAGTCGAGTTTTATGCAAAACAAACCCGATTAGCTTTAAGAAATTGTGGGAAAATTAACCCTGAAAATATTGATGAGTACATTGCCTACGATGGATATAAGGCATTAGCCAAGGCATTAACTGAAATGACACCTGAGGAAATTATTGATCAAATTAAAACATCAGGTTTACGCGGTCGTGGGGGTGGAGGATTTCCAACTGGATTGAAGTGGGAGTTTACCTATAAGGCAAAAGGAGATCAAAAATATGTGGCTTGTAATGCCGATGAAGGTGACCCAGGAGCCTTTATGGATCGTTCTATTTTAGAGGGAGATCCGCATGCCGTTTTGGAGGCTATGGCTATTGCAGGATATGCCGTAGGTGCTAATACGGGGTATATTTATGTTAGAGCAGAGTACCCTATTGCGGTTAAACGATTGCAGATTGCCATTGAACAAGCCCATGAATACGGAATGCTAGGGGAAAATATTTTTAATACAGGTTTTAATTTTGATATTGAATTACGTTTAGGTGCAGGGGCATTTGTTTGTGGTGAAGAAACAGCTCTTATCGAATCGATTGAAGGAAAGCGGGGAATGCCGCGTCCACGTCCACCTTTTCCAGCGGTTAAAGGGGTATGGGGAAAACCAACATTATTGAATAATGTTGAGACGTATGCGAATGTGCCGCAAATTATTTTAAATGGGGGCGAATGGTTTTCAAGTATTGGAACTGAACGCTCGAAGGGAACAAAAGTATTTGCATTAGGTGGAAAAATTAATAATACGGGACTTGTTGAGATTCCAATGGGAACGACTCTTCGCGAGGTTGTTTACGATATTGGGGGTGGAATTCCGAACGGGAAAAAATTTAAAGCTGCCCAAACAGGAGGACCATCGGGAGGATGTTTAACTGAGGAATATTTAGATACGGCCATCGATTTTGATAATTTAGTTTCACTGGGTTCAATGATGGGATCTGGGGGATTAATCGTTATGGATGAAGATAACTGCATGGTTGATATCGCCCATTTTTATTTAGATTTTACATGCGATGAATCGTGCGGTAAGTGTACGCCTTGCCGTGAAGGAACGAAACGTATGAAAGAAATTCTAAAAAAAATCACGGAGGGAAAAGGTGAACTTAAAGATTTGGATGAGCTCGAACACTTAGCAAAATATATTAAGGAAAATTCGCTATGTGGTTTAGGTCAATCTGCTCCGAATCCTGTATTGTCAACATTACGCCATTTTAAAGAGGAATATTTAGCGCACGTTGTTGATAAACGTTGTCCGGCAGGAGTTTGTTCAAATTTATTAGAGTATTATATCACTGAGAAATGCATCGGTTGTGGTTCATGTGCGAGATCTTGTCCAGTGCACTGCATTCAACCTATTGGGGAAGTTGTGAATGCTAAAACAGGACGTCGTCGCCATGTGATTGACCCAGAGGCGTGTATTAAATGTGGTTCTTGTATGGCCCACTGTCCGACTAAAATTAGTGCAATTATTAAACGATAGGGGGAGGAAAGATGGGAGTCGTTCATATTACTTTAAATGGAATGCCGTATACGGTTCCTGATACGTATACGATTTTAGAGGCTGCACGCGAGGCAGGGATTAAAATCCCAACCCTTTGTTTTTTGAAAGATTTAAATGAAACAGGTGCTTGTCGAGTGTGCGTTGTTGAAGTGAAAGGCGCTCGTTCGCTCGTAACGGCATGTAATATGAAAGTGAGCGAGGGAATGGAAATTAAAACACATTCAAAACGTGTGTTAGACGCCAGAAAAATGACCGTCGAACTTTTACTTGCTAATCACCGTGTCGAATGTACGACATGTGAACGTAATCATGACTGTGAGTTGAAACAATTGTCTAATGATTTAAATTGTGATACCCATCGGTTTAGTGGGGAATGCCGAGTTCCATTTTATCGGGATGATTCATATTCCATTGTGAGAGATACATCGAAATGTATTTTATGCGGTCGTTGTGTTGCCGCCTGTCGTGAAAAAGCAGGGACAGAAGTGTTAGCCTTTAACCAACGAGGCTTTCAAACGTACATTGGACCAGCCTTTGAGATGAGTATGGATCAAGCAGGGTGTATTCATTGTGGACAATGTATTAATGTTTGTCCAACAGCAGCTCTGTCAGAACATTCAACAATTGATGAGGTCATTCAAGCGATTGATGATCCAGATAAAGTGGTTGTCTTTCAAGTGGCACCTGCCGTCCGTGCTGCTTTAGGTGAAGAGTTTGGCTTACCAATTGGAACTCACGTTGGGGGAAAAATTGCGGCAGCCCTTCGTCGAATTGGCGGCCCAACAGCGAAAGTTTTTGATACTAACTTTAGTGCAGATTTAACCATAATGGAAGAGGCCTATGAATTATTAGATCGTGTTAAAAATAACGGTGTCTTACCCATGATTACTTCATGTTCACCGGGATGGATTCGATTAGCTGAGCAATATCGACCTGAAATTTTACCGCATCTTTCTTCATGCAAGTCACCCCAACAAATGTTTGGTGCGATTTTAAAATCTTATTGGGCGGAAAAAAATCAAGTAGACCCAGCTAACATCTATTGTGTTTCGGTAATGCCATGCATTGCTAAAAAAGGAGAGTTAGAACGAGAAGAGATGAAGACAAACGGCTTGCAGGATGTAGATGCTTCTATCACAACACGTGAACTTGCACGAATGATTCGAATGTACGGTCTTGACTTTGTTCATTTACCTGATGAGGCTTTTGATCAACCTTTAAGTGAATACAGCGGGGCTGGAACCATTTTTGGGGTAACCGGAGGTGTGATGGAGGCCGCCTTAAGAACAGCGGCAGATGTCTTATCTGGACAAAGCCTAGAAGAAATTACTTATCATTCAGTGCGTGGGGTTGATGATTTAAAAGAGGCAACTTTAACGGTGGGGGATTTAACATTGAATGTTGCGGTCGTTCATGGTGGAAAGCATGCCTTAGAACTGGTGGATCAAATTTTAAAAGGTCAAAAACAGTATCACTTTGTAGAAATTATGGGATGTAGTGGTGGATGTGTAGCTGGTGGTGGTCAACCCCATGTACCAGCGTCGCTTTACAATGCAGGAGTCGATGTGAGAAGTAAACGGGCTCAGGCACTTTATAGTGATGATGAGCGACAACATATCCGAAAATCTCATGAAAATCCAGTTATTTCAGCTTTATATCAGGAATATTTAGGCGAACCTAATAGCCATAAGGCACATGAACTCTTACATACAACGTATGTCAAGAGAGATATTTATTCTCAAGACTAGGGAGAGGTTAAAAGAGGGGATTCTACTGAAAGTGAAGGCCGTTATCTTTTCATGAATGGGACCTAGCGTTTGAGTAGGATCCATCGTGTTATAAAAAATCCATTTATGAGCAATACTCTTGGGGTGTGACCGAGTGAAACTTACGAGGGCTCATGGTAAAACTAATGAGTCCTGTAAGTTTTTTACGAGGTAAAAAAATAATCGTTATAATGTTTTTTAAAAATAAAAGCAAATAACTTTGATAGTTGATAAATGTTAGGTATACTAAGAAAGTAAAGATGAAAAAACGTTCCTTTTATCGAATTAAATCGTTATTTAAGCGAAGGGTAAGAATGGGTTCGATAAGGGGAAAATAAAGGTTTACACCATTAATTGATTATGATGTTAAAAAATGTTAGAATCATAATGGAAGCATTTTACTATCATTGTTTTGAAGAGTTAAGTATAGTATAATGGACATATTTCTAGTTATGAATGAGGGAGGTTAAGTTTTATGTCTAAAGTGTTCCAATCAATGGACGGATGCCAAGCAGCGGCTTATGTTTCGTATGCATTTACAGAGGTCGCAGGAATTTATCCAATTACGCCGTCAACACCTATGGCGGAGTATACAGATTTATGGGCATCACAAGGTAAGAAAAATTTATTTGGAGCTCCAGTGAAATTAGTGGAGATGCAATCAGAAGCGGGGGCAGCTGGAACAGTCCATGGATCGTTACAAGCAGGTGCATTAACAACGACTTATACAGCATCACAAGGGTTATTATTAAAAGTTCCAAATATGTATAAAATTGCGGGTGAATTATTACCTGGAGTTATTCACGTATCGGCTCGTGCGATCGCGGCTCAATCATTATCAATCTTTGGGGATCATCAAGATATTTATGCTGCTCGTCAAACAGGATTTGCTATGTTATCGACAAGTTCTGTTCAAGAGGTGATGGACCTAGGAGGAATTGCTCACTTAGCAGCGATTAAATCAAGTGTTCCATTCTTACATTTCTTTGATGGATTCCGTACATCACATGAAATTCAAAAAATCGAAGTGATGGACTATGCAGAGTTAGGAAAATTATTAGATTATGATAAAGTACGTGAATTCCGCGCTCGTGCGATTAACCCAAATCACCCAGTGACAAAAGGTTCAGCACAAAATGACGATGTTTACTTCCAAACACGCGAAGTTCAAAATAAATATTACGATGCAGTACCAGCCATCGTTGCAGATTATATGGAGAAAATTAGCGAAATTACAGGTCGCGAGTATAAACCATTTATGTATTATGGGGCAGAAGATGCGACTGAAATTATCGTAGCCATGGGATCAATCACAGAAACGATTAAAGAAACAGTTGATTATTTAATTAAAAATGAAGGACGCAAAGTCGGGGTTATTACCGTTCATTTATACCGTCCATTTAGTTCAGAATACTTCTTCAATGTATTACCAAAAACGGTAGAACGTATTGCGGTTTTAGACCGTACGAAAGAACCAGGGGCAACAAGTGAGCCATTATGTTTAGATATCCGTTCAATTTTCCATGGCCGTGAAAATGCTCCAAAAATTGTAGGAGGTCGTTTCGGATTATCTTCTAAAGATACAACACCTTCACATATTGTTGCAATCTATGATAATCTATCAGGTGAAATGAAAGATGACTTCACGGTAGGTATTATTGATGATGTGACGTTTAAATCATTACCAGTTAAAGAAGAAATCATGGTTTTAAATGATGATGTAACCGAAGCGTTATTCTTTGGATTAGGATCAGATGGAACAATTGGTGCTAATAAAAATACAATTAAAATCATTGGAGAAAATACGGATTTATATGCGCAAGCATATTTCGCCTATGATTCGAAGAAATCAGGTGGATTAACACGTTCTAACTTACGTTTTGGAAAAGATGTTATCCGTGCGCCTTATTTAGTTTCTACACCAAGCTTCGTTTCATGTTCAATGGATACATACATTGGAAAATATGATATGATTAGCGGATTACGCCAAGGTGGAACGTTCTTATTAAATACGGTTCATTCAGCAGAAGAGATTGTAGAACACATGCCAAATAGCTTTAAAAAGTTATTAGCACAAAAAGAGGCGAAATTCTATATTATTGATGCCGTGACATTAGCTAAAGAAATTGGATTAGGACGTCGTACAAATACGATTATGCAATCTGCTTTCTTTAAATTAAATGAACAAATTATGCCTTACGCTCGTGCGCAAGAATTAATGAAAAAGTATGTAGAAAAATTATATTCACGTAAAGGTGAGGCTATTATTGCGATGAACTTTGCTGCGATTGATAAAGGGGCAGAGGGATTAGTAGAAGTTACAGTTGATCCTGCATGGGTGAACTTAGCCGACGAAGAGGTAAAAGTTTCTGAAGGACGCCCTCATTTCGTAGAAACAATTGCTGATGTGATTAACCATAGTAAAGGAGATACTTTACCTGTTTCAGCATTTGTTGATTATGCGGATGGAACAATGCCAAATGGAACAGCGGCCTATGAAAAACGTGGAATTGCAAACTTTGTTCCAAAATGGATTGAGGAAAACTGTATCCAATGTAACCAATGTGCTTACGTATGTCCTCATGCGGTTATTCGTCCATTCTTAGTGACTGAGGCTGAAAAGGCGCAAGCGCCAGAAGGAACACGTACATTAAAAGCAATTGGTAAAGGATTAGATGGTTTAGAGTACTGTATTCAAGTTTCAACATTAGACTGTACAGGATGTGAAGTATGTGCCCACATCTGTCCAGGTAAAAAAGGAAATAAAGCATTAGTTATGGTTCCAATTGGTGAAGAGTTAGAAGCAGGGCAAGCTGCTCGTGCGGATTACTTCTTCAACGAAGTGTCTTATAAAGATGATTTATTACCGAAAACAACGGTTAAAGGTTCTCAATTTGCTCAACCATTATTCGAATTCTCAGGAGCATGTGCAGGATGTGGAGAAACGCCATACATTAGTTTATTAACGCGTTTATTTGGTGATCGTATGACTATCGCCAATGCAACAGGATGTTCATCAATCTACGGTGCATCATTCCCTGCAACACCTTATACAACAAACGCTGAAGGGAAAGGTCCTGCATGGGCGAACTCATTATTCGAAGATAATGCAGAGTTTGGATTCGGTATGCACATTGCAGCAGAAACATTACGTAACCGTATCGGATTATTAATGGAAGAAAATATCGAAAAAGTTGATGCTGAATTAGCGGGATTATTTACGAAATGGTTAGATAACCGTAATAGTGGAGAAGTAACAAAAGCATTAGCTCCTCAATTAGAGGTTGCAATTGCAAACTCTTCGAATCAAGAGGTTCAAGAAATTTTAGATTTAAAAGATTACTTAGTTAAACAATCGAACTGGATTATTGGTGGAGATGGATGGGCTTATGACATCGGTTATGGTGGATTAGACCACGTTATCGCTAATAATGAAGATGTTAATATTTTAGTTTTAGATACAGAGGTTTACTCGAATACAGGTGGTCAGTCATCTAAGTCATCGCGTGCCGCTTCAATCGCTAAATTTACAGCGTCAGGTAAAGGTGGTAAGAAAAAAGACTTAGCTGCCATTGCGATGTCATATGGACACGTTTATGTTGCCCAAGTTTCTCACGGTGCAAATCAAGCACAGGTAATCAAAGCAATGATGGAAGCTGAAAAACATCAAGGTCCATCAATTGTTATCGCTTATTCACCATGTATCGCACACGGGATTAAAGGCGGTTTAGCAAACTCAATGAGCCAAGCAAAATTAGCTACTGAATGTGGCTATTGGCCAACATATCGTTTCAATCCTGAGTTATTAGAGGCTGGGAAAAATCCATTACAATTGGATTCAAAAGCTCCAAATTGGGATAAATACCGTGACTTCTTAATGAGTGAAGCTCGTTATGCTCAGGTGACAAAAATTAATCCAGATCATGCAGAGGAGTTGTTAGAGGCTAATCGTAAAGATGCACAACGTCGATTCCGCCAATTACAACGTATGGCTGCTTTAGACTTCTCAGATGAGGTTGAAGTAGAAGAAACAGTAACTGAAGAATAATTTCATAAATACGTACTCACACATCAAAAATGTCTAACGTAGGGGAACCCCTCGCGTTAGACATTTTTTTATTGGTTAAATTAACGGATTTAGTCAGTCTAGTGGGGTTTTCTCTCCACTCATTAAAAGACAAAAAAGAACATCTAAGGGTCATAAAAGAAATAAAAATGTCGAGAAAACGTTTTCTTGGTAGGTGATGTGTAACGGGTTACGATAAAACAGAATAATTATGAGGTATGTGACAAAAGACGATAAAAATACCGAATCTAGCGTGATAATATTAGGTGGTTCGAAGGTGCTAAGTAGTGCTGAATAAAAATTAATAGCCAGCTTAAACGATAGAAATGGGGGAATTTTTAATGAAGACTTTAGCTATGATTTTAGCAGGAGGGCGTGGGTCACGCTTAGACATTTTATCACTTGGGAGAGCAAAACCAAGCGTTCCATTCGCAGGAAAATTTAGAATTATCGATTTCGTATTGAGTAACTGTTCAAATTCAGAAATCTATGATATTGGGATTTTAACTCAATACTTACCTTTATCATTAAACGAGCATATTGGGGTAGGTCAAGCTTGGGATTTTGACCGTAAAAATACAGGAGTTACATTATTACAACCATGTGAAGGGCATTCATCAGATCAATGGTATACAGGAACGGCGGATGCAATTTTACAAAACATTAGTTATATTAAACGTAAAAATCCGGATAATGTTTTAATTTTATCAGGAGATCATATTTATAAAATGGATTATCGTCCATTAATTGAACAACACATTAATAACAATGCAGATGTAACCGTTTGTGCACAAGAAGTAGATTGGGCGGAAGCTTCACGTTTTGGAATTTTAACAGATGATGAGAACGGACGTATTGTAGAATTCGCTGAAAAACCAGCAGAACCTAAAAGTAATTTAGCTTCTATGGGAATTTATGTGTTTAAAACAGATGTATTAATCAATACATTACAACATCTTAAAAAAGAGGGATTAGATTTTGGTAGCGATGTTATCCCACATTTAATTGAGCATGGACACGTCTATTCTTACCGCTTCCGTGATTATTGGAAAGATGTTGGAACTTATGAATCATATTTAGAGGCTAACTTAGAATTAACAACAACTGTTGATCAAATTCAATTAGACATGTATGATCCAAATTGGATTATTCATACAAAGAGCGAGGAAAAACCAACAGCTAAATTTGGTTCAAAAGCTCAAGTTTGCCAAAGTTTAATTTCAAATGGATCAATCGTCGCTGGATCAGTTACAAAGTGCGTGGTAAGTCCAGGTGTTCATATTCATCCAAATGCAATTGTTCGTAATAGTATTATTATGAATGACACAATTATTGAAGAAGGATGTGTCATTGACGGAGCAATCATTGATAAAGAATGTGTCATCGGTAAAGGAAGTATTATTGGACGCGGAGCAGTATCATGTGCAAATGAAGATAAACCAAAAGTATTATCTAGTGGTTTAAATGTTATTGGTAAAGGGGTACGTCTACCTGAGGGAACAATTGTTGAAAGAAACGTTCGTATCTTCCCACATGTTTCAGAAGAAGACTTCAATGATAAAATCATCACTTGTGGTCGTACAATCTATCCTGCTAAGGAGGCCTAAGCCGGTGAAAGTTGCATTTGTCTCGTCAGAAGTTTATCCATTTATTAAAACAGGGGGGCTAGCCGATGTGGCATACGCCCTTCCAAAAGCATTAGCCAAACAAGGTCATGATGTTTGTGTGATTTTGCCGGGCTATAAACAAATCCCAGAAGGGTTATTAAAAGGGGCCTATTGGGTGACGAATGTTGAAGTCATGGGGAAAATGTTCTGGATTAACTGTGTTGAATTAGAGGGAATCAAATATTATTTAATGTTTGAACCTTTATTTTCAAATCGTGATTCTATCTATGATTGTCCGGACCGTGATTACCAATTTGCAATGTTCTGTGAGGTTACGTTAAGGTTATTGAAAAATATTAACTTCCAGCCAGATATTATTCATACAAATGATTGGCAAACAGGATTGATTCCATTCTTTATGAATCAACGCTATTATGCGGATCCATTTTACTATAATACAAAAACGGTCTATACCATTCATAACTTACGATTCCAAGGTCAATTTTCATCGCATGCTGTTCGCCATCTAGGCTATCGTTTTGATGATATTCAAATTAACTACATGCAGTTAGGAATCCAGTATGCGAATAAGGTAACAACGGTTAGCGAAACGTATGCGAAAGAAATTCTAACTGATTTTTATGGAGAGAATCTAAATCATATTTTAAAAATGCGTCAAGCGGATTTAACAGGAATTGTTAATGGAATTGATGTGGATTTATTTAATCCAGAAACGGATCCGGCATTAGTTTCTCCATATACCGTTGAAACGCTTGAATTAAAGGCTAAAAATAAAGAAGAGTTACAACAGCGCTTTAATTTAGAAGTAAATCCTGATATTCCATTAATCGGTATTATCACTCGATTAGACTCACAAAAAGGGCTTGATTTAATCACACACATTTTAGAAGAGCACTTAATTTATGATCGCGTACAGTTTTTCTTACTTGGATCAGGGGAAGCGAAATACGAACAATATTTCCAATGGATTCGCGATAAATACCCAAATCAAGTTGGAATCTATTTAGGATATAACGGAGAGCTTGCTAATTTAGTTTATGGAGCAAGCGATATGTTCTTAATGCCGTCATTATATGAGCCATGTGGATTATCACAATTAATTTCACTCCGTTACGGAACGGTTCCGATTGTACGTGAAACGGGAGGATTAAACGATACGGTTCATTCGTACAACGAAGAAACAATCGAAGGAAACGGATTTAGTTTTACAAATTACAATGCACACGATATGCTACACACACTTCGCCGCGCGGTAAATTATTATCGTCAAGATAAAGATGTTTGGCGCCAATTGATAGTTGCAGGGATGACAGGAGATTATTCTTGGGAAAATTCGGCCCAACGCTATGTTGAATTATATCAATCAATGATGGATCAACCATTAGAAAGCATAAAAGCAAGCTAACTTGCTTTTATGCTTTTTTTTCTCATATAACCGAGAAATAACCATCGGTTTCAGATAACGATTAATTATCAGCGATGATAAACTGCCACGTAGAATGGTTCTAATTTTTGATAAGGTGAGAATTTAATGTATGAGGAGGATTCTCGTTTGTCATTAGGATGGTTGTTATTGTTATCCTGTTGAAGGAATGACGCAACGTCAATGGAAGGCCATTTTTGAAAAAGTTAAATTTATGAAAGGCAGTGGGTTATGGGAACAATATTTTTCTTTGCTTAGAAGGTGTGCGGGGAAGTAGAGTTTTTTTGAGATTAAAAGAGGGGGGATGTTTAAGGACCCTCTCTTTGTCTTATAATAGGAAATAACGGGAGACATAGAGCGCGTATTTTGAAAATGTTCGTCATTTTTAATATAGAATATGATAAAATAGCATATATATTTAAATGTCGAATGACTAGGTGAAAAGGTGATAATATGTCAGTGGATAAAAGTAAAATTGAAACAGCGGTTAAGATGATTTTAGAAGCAGTTGGAGAGGATCCAAATCGACCAGGAATCATTGACACACCAGCGCGTGTCGCACGTATGTATGAAGAAGTTTTCTCAGGGTTACATGAGGATCCGAAAAAACATTTAGAGGTTTATTTTAGTGAGGAATATGATCAATATGTCGTTGTTCAAGATATCGTTTTCCATTCGATGTGTGAGCATCATTTACTGCCATTTTTCGGACGAGTTCATGTGGCTTATTATCCGGAAAATAATGAGGTTGTTGGATTAAGTAAAATTGCACGTGTAACAGACGTCATTTCAAGAAGACCTCAACTTCAAGAACGTATGGGAAAACAGATAGGAGATACAATTGCGAATTCGATTCAATCTAAAGGGGTCATGGTAGTCATCGAGGCTGAACATATGTGCATGGTGATGCGCGGCATTAAGAAACCTGGTGCAATCACGAAAACTATTTATAGCACTGGAATTTTTAAAGAAGATTTAGCGATGAGACAGGAAGTGTTAAATTTAATAAAAGGATAAGGAGGAATAGGATGCGTTATTTATGTAGCGGTGAATCACATGGTCCACAGTTAACGGCTATTATTGAAGGGGTTCCTGCGGGGCTTTTGTTAACTGAAGAGATGATTAACAAAGATCTTAAACTCCGTCAACAAGGCTATGGACGTGGCGATCGAATGAAGATAGAAAGTGACCAAGTGCAGATTACAAGTGGGGTACGCCATGGGATGACACTTGGATCGCCTATTACACTCGTTATAAAGAATAAGGATAATAAAAATTGGTCAGAGGTCATGGCTATTGAGCCAATTCCTTCATTAGAATACGACATTAAAAAGGTTCCACGACCTGGACATGCGGATTTAGTAGGGGCGATGAAATACGGACACCGTGATTTAAGAAATGTATTAGAGCGTTCCTCAGCCCGTGAGACGGCCATTCGCGTTGCCGTTGGTGCTGTTGCTAAACAAATTTTAGCGGCGCTAGGAATTGAGGTTCTTTCGCACGTTTTACAAATTGGAAAGGTTTCAATCGGGGAAACGCATTTATCCTTTGACGAAATTAAAGAGGCTATTCAAGACTCGCCTGTTCGATGTGTGGACCCGATTGTTTCTGCTAAGATGTGTGCACATATCGATGATGCGAAAAAACAAGGGGATTCAGTAGGAGGAATCGTTCAGGTTCTCGCTAAAAATGTGCCACCGGCCCTTGGAACCTATGTTCAATTTGATCGTAAGTTAGACGCCAAAATTGCGGCCGCTTTTATCGGGGTTCAGTCGGTAAAAGGGGTGTATTTTGGTGATGCGATGCTTTCAAGTTCTTCTTTTGGAAGTGAGGTTCATGACCAAATTGCCTATGACCAAGGATTTATACGAACGAGTAATCACTACGGTGGCTTCGAGGGTGGAATGACTAATGGAATGCCATTGGTTGTCCATGCGATGATTAAACCTATTCCAACGTTATACCAACCCTTGAATTCGATTCATATAGAAACGAAAAAGGTTGAAAAGAGTATGATTGAGCGATCAGATAGTTGTGTGGTGCCGGCGGCCGGAATTGTCCTAGAATCTGTGCTTGCGATGGAGTTAGCCCGTGAAATTTTAGAGGAGTTTGGATCAAATCAAATGTCAAACTTAGTAGAGGCGATGAATCGTCATCGTCAAGCGATGAGGGATTTTTAATGAAACAATTACAAGTTAAAACGTCATCAAGTGAATATCCCATTTACATTGGGGAAGACTGCCTAAGTGTCCTAGCGCCTTTTTTACAACAGGCAACTCAAACGATTGTTGTGACCGATCAAACAGTCTATGATTTACATTATCAAAAGTTATCACACGTATTGCCGGAAAATACGATAACTTATATTATTACTCCCGGGGAAAGCTCAAAAAGCTTTGATTGTTATCATCAGATTCAGACGTTCCTTATCGAAAGTCAAGTCGATCGTCAAGCCTGTTTACTTGCCTTCGGTGGGGGCGTTGTGGGCGATTTAGCTGGATTTGTTGCCGCGACTTATATGAGAGGGATAGATTTTATTCAAATTCCAACGACATTACTGGCCCATGATAGTGCTATTGGAGGGAAGGTCGCTATTAATCATGAATTAGGAAAAAATTTAATTGGCGCTTTTTATCCCCCAAAAGCCGTGGTTTATGATTTGCGTTTTTTAAGAACACTATCGGAAAAGGAATGGCGATGTGGGTTAGCAGAGATGGTTAAGCATGGATTTATTGCGAATCCCTCTTTACTTCGTCAGTTGCTACAAATTCAATCGTTAGATGCCCTTTTGGACGAGACTTTTGCCCAGTTATTAATTCAAAGCCTCATGGTGAAAATGGAAATTGTTCAAATGGATGAGTTTGAACAGGGATGTCGTGCCTATCTAAATTTTGGTCATACATTTGGACATGCCATTGAATTAGATGAAAAGGAACTTTCCCATGGAGAGGCCGTTGCGATTGGTATCTTATTTTCGCTTTACTTAAGTGAACATATTTTTGGTATTGATTTAGCTATCGGTCAATATTTGACCTATTTAAAACGACTGCATTTCCCACTTCCGTTTAACGTCGATCATGCTAAACGGTATTTAGGGTACATGATGCATGATAAAAAAAATCAACGAAAACAGGTGCGCTTCGTCTTGCTAAATCAACTAGCTAAACCCGAGTTGGTTTCATTTTCGATAGCGGGGCTTGAAACGTTACTTAAACAATTTCTTAGCGAATTCACGACGAAGGAGGAGCGTGTATGTCACTAAAAGGAAGTTTAACGGTAGCTTCAGATAAGTCGATTACTCATCGTGCTATTATATTTAGTAGCCTTTCAAAGGGAACAACCCAGATTTATAACCCACTTCTTGGGGAAGATTGTCTAAGTACACTTGAAATATTTAAAAGCTTTGGCGTTAAATCTCACATTGAGAATAACTGTTTAACGATTACGAGTCCGGGAATCGACTCCTTTGAGATTGAGTCTCCAGTTTTAGATGCTAAAAATTCCGGGACGACAGCGCGCCTATTAATGGGCGTGTTTCCTTATTTGAAAAAACCGGTGACATTAATCGGGGATGACTCTTTATCAAGGCGGCCAATGAGACGGGTAGTGACCCCGCTTTCTCAAATGGGAGCGCGCATTGAATTAAAGGAGGAAGCAACGCTTCCGGCTCATATCTTTCCAAGTCACTTAAGTGGTATCTCGTATGTATTACCTGTTGCTAGCGCACAAGTTAAATCGGCGGTGATGTTAGCGGGGATGTTAGCAAAGGGAAGAACAACGATTAGTGAACCGATTCCCACGAGAGATCACACCGAAAAGATGTTTGAAGATTTTAAAATTCACTATCAAAAGCTCAATCGAGTGATTACGATTGAGGGCCCTCAAATGCCCCAAACACCTGGAGAAGTTTTTGTACCTGGAGATATTTCTTCTGCGGCCTTTTTTATAGTTGCCGCACTGATTGTTCCTGGAAGTGAAATTATCATAAATAATGTGGGAATTAATGAAACGAGATCCGGGATTATTGACGTTATTCAGTCGATGGGAGGAAATTTGACCCTTCTTAACCCACGTTATTTTGGAGGCGAGCCTGTAGCTGATTTAAAGGTAGAGTATACGCCTCGTCTAACGGCAACGGTTATTGAGGGAGAGTTGATTCCACGCTTAATTGATGAAATTCCTATCTTAGCCTTGCTTGCAACTAGAGCGGTTGGAACAACAGTCATTAAGGATGCTGAGGAGTTAAAGGTTAAAGAAACGAATCGTATCGATGTAACTGTTCAGCAATTGTCATCGATAGGAGCTAAGATTAAGGCGACAGAAGACGGAATGATTATTGAGGGAAATCCTATGGAGGATTTTTGCGAGGCTAAGGTATCTAGCCATAAAGATCATCGTATTGCGATGATGCTTTGCGTCGCTTCACTCTTATTAGACAAACCATTAGTTATTGAAGATGTTGAGTCTATGAATATATCTTATCCGGACTTTTTACAACATTTACAAGCGTTATCAGAAAATTAGAGGTGTTAAAATGGCAATTGAATATTTTATTGAAAAATACGAACAAGGACAATTAACAGAGGATATCATTGAGAAAATGCAACATTTTGCATTTGATGCAACGGACGATGAAATTTTTATTATTGCACAAATTTTTGCTGCTATTTCTCATGTTTCAAAGGCCATTGAACTCGTTGAACCGTTGCTCGCTAAATATCCTAATGAGGTGAACTTAAAAACCTTTTTAGCGGACTTATATTTAGACTTAGCAGAAGATGAAAAAGCGTTAGAGCTTTTATCTGGAAGCGACGAAGAAACAAATGTTAGTGTATTATTATTAGAGGCCGACATGTATATCGCTCAGGGACTATTTGAAGTTGCTGAAGATAAATTAAAAAAGGCGCTTGCCCTAGAACCTAAGAATGATTTAATTCACTTAGCGTATGCTGAATTTTACTATCATATTGGGGCTTTTGAACAAGCGTTAGATTTATACTTAGATTTGATTGAATGTGCCTTAAATGCAGAGGTTAACGTCTATGATCGATTAGCAACATGTTATAGTCATATCGGTGAGTTTGAACAGGCACTTCAACAATTTAACTTATCAGAAAAGTACTTTGGAAAATTAAATACAGATCAATTATTTAACAAAGGATTTCTTGCGTATCAAGTAGGAGACTATTCATTAGCTAAGCGCACGTTTAATGAGCTCAAAGAACTTGATCCTAGCTATGACACGATTTACCCATTACTCGGTAAGATATATTTAAAGGAAGAAGAGGCGAATCGGGCCCTTGAAGTGATTCAGGAGGGAATTAAACATAATGAGTTTAATGCCGAACTCTACTTTTTAAAAGGAGAAGCGCTTGAACAATTAAAGGATTTAGAAGGAGCGCGTGATGCATACTATGAAACATTAAATTTAGATCCTGAAGATGTCGAGGCTGCTTTAAGAGGAAATCGTATCTGTTTAGCCCTTCACGACTATGAGGAAGTGGTCCATAATGTTCACCATTATGAGGAAAATGGACTATTTGATGATCATTTTGAATGGGATTTAGCTATCGCCTTTTTAGAGTTAGAAGACTATGATCAAGCGGCGGCTTCTTTTGAAAAGGCATGGATGAATTATAAAGACAATCCTGACTTTTTATTCGATTATGCTCAGTTTTTAATTGAGGAAGGGCGCCAAAGCGAGGCAGTAACTCACTTAGAAACTATTTTACGTCTGGATGCCACATTAGCACCAGCACGAGAGTTATTAGAGAATTTGATGTAACAATTGTATAAAACTCAAAAAAGATTTCCTAGTCTTTAAAGATTAACTTTTAAATGGTGTATAATAAGTTTAGTGTTAATCGAGTAGAGGTGATTGAACAATGTTCTTATATTATGGAGGTTATTACGGTGGATACGGGATGAGTTCGCATTCATCGTATTGGATTTATTTATTAATTGCTTTATTAGTTCCGATGTTAGCGCAGGCGTATTTATCATCAACATTTAATCAATATTTACGTGTCCGTGCTTCATCTGGGTTAACGGGAGCAGATGTGGCTCGTCGTATTCTAGATCGTAATGGATTAACGGACGTTCATTTAACAGAAGTTGGAGGACGCCTGAGTGATCATTATGATCCGACACATAAAACGGTTCGCTTATCTCATGATATTTACTACGGAACATCGCTTGCAGCCTTAGCGGTAGCGGCCCATGAATGTGGTCATGCGATTCAGCATGCGAATGCCTATGCTCCTTTGCAAATCCGTTCGGCAATGTTTCCTATTGTGAATTTTGCTAATAAATTTGGATATTTAGCCATTGTATTAGGATTTATTTTCGGTGGATCTCAATTTCTATTATTAGGGATTATCCTCGTTGGGATTACCGTCTTATTTCAGTTGGTTACGTTGCCCGTTGAATTTAATGCTTCGGCACGCGCTTTAAACCAGCTTTCAGAGATGAATATTTTATATAGCGGAGAAGAAAAAGCGGGGGCACGAAAAGTGTTAACGGCAGCAGCATTAACTTATGTTGCAGGAGCAGTGGTGGCCGTTGCGGAGTTATTACGTTTAATTATGATTTTTAATTCACGTCAAAATGACTAAAAAAAGGAGATTGACTATTAAGTCAATCTCCTTTTTTCGTATTCATTCCTGAAAATATAAAAAAAGACATCATTAGGGGGAGGATGTCTTTTTTTAAAGTAGCATATTTTATAGAAACAGAAGAAGAATGGAATTCTTCTTTTGGAATGATTTAATTATATCACATATTTTATTAAAATCAAACATTTTTCACCATTTTTTGATAAAATATGTCGATTTTTATCTTAATTGTGATGGAATGATCTTAAAATTAGGTGAAATGGATAACTTAATCAGATGACTATCTGACTGAATTGATGATGTGTTAACAAATAAACATCTGATGTGATGAAGGCGGGGGACTTAACCGCTGTTAAATGATGATGTTTTAAGAAATAAACGGTCGTATAACAAAATTTGTTTTTAAACCGAACATAGCGCTTTTCATAGGATATAATTTCGATATATTTGGTGTCGTGTTTATCGATGATGGGAATCAACTCTTTTTTAATCATCATTCCTTCAAGAAATTCATTCTCATTTTCTTGTTCTGGTTCAAGTTGCTGAATGTAACAATTAGATCCTTCAATTGATTTAACATTTTGCCGCATCTCGCCAATAAAAGATTCATGGGTTTGGATGAGATCATAAAGAGAAAGATAGTCACAATTGGCCCTTTGAAATAAAAGGGCGGGAGGATCCTCATAATTACCATTGACATTAAACTCTAGCATGCCGTAATGGATCATCCGTCCGAATGTAACCTTTTGATCGATAGCCATTCCATTCTCTAAAATAAGATACTTCTTCATCATAAAGTTAGCGGGCGAATCTTTTATTTCGATTTTTTGAGTGATAAATTCGAAAATACCAATCATGTTGGATTCTAGTAATAACGTTTTACAGTGATCGCATTCTGAGACAGTGAGCATAAAGGAATGCCCCTCAAATTCAGGGGAATCCGATGCCCGCGTCACAAACGGGGTATTTAAAATTTGTTGCATCTAAGGAACCTCCTTATTTATTCTCTTTTAAATGGATTAGAATGATCTATTAATAGCATAATGGGGGTCCTTTTAAAAGAGGGGGCTAGAATAAAAATTAAAAAACAACTGGTTTCAGGGAAGAAAATCCAGTTGTTTAATGAAAGATATTATTTTTTATTAAAGAAGGAGTTTTGGTGGAAGTTTCTCAAACTCAATAAGTGGAGAATCTAGGATGTCAATCAACGAAGTTGTTGTCTCCACTTATAGGGAGTTAATTATTCTGTTCTATCTAGCTGCTTTCCCTACACTTAAGTTATGGACTAATTAATCAATTTTTATTCAGTCCTTCATTAAAATTTATAAAAAAAAACGTTCGGGGGGACGAACGTTTTTTTAGGAGAGAGTAATATGAAGTTTTTAGGGGGGGAGTAAGTTTAAAACTTACCCTTATAATATGGACAATAATCAAAAAAATATTCAGACAAATAAAGAAATAAAAAAAATATTCAAAAGGGTTAGAAAATCAAAACTCCTTAAATTGAAAAAGCGTTCATGGGGGGGATGAACGCTTTTTCAAATTTAATAAATTTAGGAAGAGTTATATGTGAAAAATATTTTAGGGAGTGTAAGCTTATCACTTACACTTCTGTTATTGGCAAAATAAGTAAGAAATATTCACGGCTTTAAATCTTTTTATTAAATTATATGTTTGGGATCTTTAGCTAGCTGGGCTGGCGGGTAATTTTTATAACTAAACCTGAGGCGAGGACGGCGTTCACCGCGAAAGAGTTCGACCGTATGCTTAGATAGATAAGTGGCTCTTTAAATAACAATGCTTTGGATGGTGGAACGTTATCTTTTAGGAGGAATAGGGTTAAATCTAAGATAGTTGTGGTAAAATAATAATAATTTAATAATAAAAAAGGAATGATATGATAAATGGAACAAGAAACTACCTTTATCCGAAATCACGGCTCACAAAATGTTTTAAGCGATTTGCTGATGTCGCTTGAAGAGTGCGAGAAATTTTATTTCACGGTGGCCTTTATGACATTTGGTGGGGTGCAATTATTGGTACAGAAGTTAAATGAATTAAAGGAACGTGGAGTTCACGGGAAAATTTTGACCTCTACTTACCAGCAATTTTCAGAACCAAAAGCGATTGAAAAATTACAGAGTTTTAAAAATATTGAAGTCCGATTATATGATGAGCCTATAGAGGGAGGTTTGCATGCCAAAGGTTATCTTTTCATGAGAGGGAATTGGGTGGAGGTATATATTGGATCGTCTAATTTAACACCGAGTGCATTAAGGCAAAATATTGAATGGAACGTTAAATTAATCAAATCTGTTGAGGATGCGATGGTAAAGGAAATATTAGCAGATTACCAAACGCTCTGGGAACGTGCGGGGATTTTAACTGAGGAAAAGCTTGAAAAATATCGACAAAGCTATCAAAAATATCAACTATTTAAAAAAGAAAATGTGATGGAGATAGACCACGTCGCCAAAAGTGAAATTCCTCAACCTAATTCGATGCAACAACTTGCGATGGAACGTCTGCGTCGTTTACGTGAAAAGGGAGAGAGTAAAGCATTAGTTATTGCGGCTACAACTGTTCTATCTGAAAACCTAAATTTATAAATGTTTATTTATATGGCTTCGGTGGGAGGTCTTTTTTTTATGACGAAACTAAAAAAACGTTCATGGGAGATGAACGCTTTGTTTAGTTATTCCAGGTGATGTCGAGGGTGTTATCGATAATGGTGATGTTTTTGATGAGGTGTTTAACCAGGGAATCAAGGGTGGTGGAATTTTCTTCGGCTGAGGGTGCTTTTTGTTTGGCCTCAGTTTCGCTAATTTTTTGGAGGAGAGTTTGTTTTTGTTCGGTGAGGGCATTTAGTTTTTGTTGGAAAGTTTTTTTGGTGAGTTGGCCATCGGTGTAGAGGTCGATGAGTTTACTTGTTTTTTGGTCAATGGTTTTGAGTTTTCGCTTAAAGGCAACGAGATCAGTTTTATATTTTTTCTGGTTAAGTTGTTGAAGGTGTTTGATTTGTGCCATGACTTGTTGTTCGAGGGCCTCTCGGGTAATCCTACTGTTATAGCATTTTTGTGGATGGGTTTTGGGAAGTTTTCTATTTTCGCACATGTAGTAGCTTTCATAGGCCTTTTCCCCGTCTGCTTTGGTGATGCGGCGATTATACACTTTGTAAACGGCTCCGCAGTGACCGCAGGTGATGAGTCCGGTGAAGGTTTTGTTTTTTGGGCCCATCCTATTGGGATTGGTGATTTCTTGTCGGGCTTGTTGGACAGCATCGAAGAGCTCTTCTGTGATGAGGGCCTCGTGTGAGCCTTTGTGCCATTCGCCCGCAAAAGAGACTTCGCCGAGGTAGAGACGACTTTTTAGGATGTTAGATAGTCGTTGATATCTAAGTTTTTTAAAGCCTTCGGCTTGGAGCTGTTTATTGACTCGGGCTACGGATTTGAGTTCGAGATAGGATTCGAAAATACGTTGGACGTGGTGACGTTCTGATTCATTGACAACGAGTTGGCCGCGGGCAAGTCGGGTATAGCCATAGGGGGTAGTGCCTGCGCCACCAGCCCAAAGTCCTTCTTCTTGTACCATTTTTTGATGGCATGTGTAGAGGCGTTCTTTGATGTTTTCACGTTCGAGTTGAGCGAAGGTAGAAAGGATTCCAATCGCCGCCCGCCCGAATGGGGTTTGGGTATCAATGGTTTCACTGAGGGAGATGAATTCGACGTGATGGGGAAGAAAAAGTTCTTCGATGAGGGAGAGGGTATCACGTTGGGAACGACTCAATCGGTCGAGGCGGTAGACAAGGACGAGGTCAATTTTTTTAGCTTGAATGTCTTTAATGAGCTGTTGTAAAGCGGGACGGTTCAAGTTCGAACCACTGTATCCACCATCGATATAGTCAGTGACGTGGGTCCATCCTCTCGCCTGACAGTAGGATCGAAGTTTTTCGTGTTGGACGTCGAGTCCATATTTTTCGATTTGTTGTTCGGTAGAGACGCGTAAATATAGGGCAACGTTCATAAGGGCCTCCTGGGTGTGACGTTATTTTTTCCAAATGATTTCTAAATCGGTCGGGTGAACGATGATGTGGTCAATAAATAAATCAATGATGGAAGTCTGGGTTTCGAGGTCGCACTCGAATAGATTAGGGATGCCGTCTTGAATCATTTGTTCCATGGCGGTTTGTTCATAGTTAGATTCCTTCGACTTTGAAAGGAGTTCCTCTTTTTGTTTGTTGTAGTCGGCGAGTTTTGTCTCATAATGCTCTTTGGAGAGTCCAGATTCGAGGTAGAGGTCGATAAGCTTGCTAATCTTGTTATCAAGTTTTTCAAGTTGTGGTTGAATGTCCTCGGGCTTTTTCGTTTGAGGAGGGGCTTGGTAATCACCTGCCTCAAGGTTCATGATGCGTGTAAAGATCTCCTTCTCTAAAGTGGTTCTTCGAAGATTTCGATTAGTACATTTACAGCCACCCTCAGGGGCAACTTTGCGATTTTTACAAATCATGTAGTAGTATTTGTTCCCGCTTTTTTTCTCGCGGTTCATATAGGATAGGTAAGTTTCGCCGCATTCACCACAGATGATTTTTCGTCGGAAGACGTTGTTTTTGATTTTACCAAAGTTTTTACGAGTGCTTTGTTCGAAGACGGTTTGGACGGCATTGAAGAGGTCTTCGGTAATCAGGGCCTCGTGTGAACCTTTATGCCATTCACCTGCGAATGAGACTTCGCCAAGGTATAGGCGATTTTTAAGGAGCGTGAGAATTCGGTGTTTAGGAATCGGCTTAAATCCTTCCTTTTCTAACTTTTGTTGGACTTTGATGTAGGATTTAAGGGAGACATATTCCTCAAAGATGCGACGGACGTGGTGACGTTCATTTTCGTTGACGACGAGTTGGCCACGTTCGAGGCGTGTATAGCCATAGGGGGTAGTAGCAGCTCCGCCCGCCCAAAGTCCTTCGTCTTTGACCATTTTGAGACGTCCTGATTTGAGACGCTCGGTGATGGTTTCCCGTTCAAGTTGGGCGAACACGGACATGATTCCAATCATGGCGCGACCAAAAGGCGTGCTTGTGTCGATAGTCTCACTAATGGAGATGAATTCGACGTTGTGGGGAAGAAATTTATCTTCAATCAGGTAAATCGTATCCCGTTGGGAACGACTCAGACGATCGAGGCGATAGACAACCACGGCGTTGATAAGACCTTGTTCAATATCTTCTTGCAGTTTGATTAAAGCGGGACGATTTAGGTTTGAACCACTGTATCCCCCGTCAATGTACTCGACGACATCCGTCCAGCCTTTTGATTTGCAAAGAGCATAAATCCGCTCCTTTTGGACGGGAATACTATAATTCTCAATCTGCTTCTCAGTCGAAACGCGGGCATAAAGAGCAACTTTCATAATAATGACACCTCCTATATAAGGTTGAACCGAGCGGTTAAAAGTTCGTAGTGGTCGCAAAAACAACCGTCGGATTCGCTTTTAGAATCCCAGAGTTGTTTGAGACTACATAGGAATTTTGCTCGGTGAAACTAGACTGCATAAAAGGTTGAAAGGTGCGGGGGAAATCTCGTAGGGGATGTAGAAATGGCGAAGACTTCAAAGAAAGTCATAGACCATTTCAAATCTTCATAGAGATTTTGCACCTCGAAACTAGATTGCGTATAAGGTTGAATGAGTTACCTGCCATTTACGGAGTAAATGTCTCCTCCTTTGGAAGGGCTTGGGTCACCTGCCATTTACGGAGTAAATGTCTCCTCCTTTGGTAGGGCTTGGGTCACCTGCCATTTACGGAGTAAAGGTTTCCTCCTTTGGTAGGGCTTGGGTTACCTGCCATTTACGGAGTAAATGTTTCCTCCTTTGGTAGGGCTTTAGTCACCGGTCGCCTACTTGATGAAGGGGGTGATCGTAAAGCTATATTTACCGAGGACGTTCATGTTTTTAACGTCGTTTCCAACAAGGTTAATGAGTTCACCATCGCCAAGAACCGGTCGTAAAGTGATGATGTCCTTGTCGACGAGGTAAAGTTTTCGAACGATCGCTTGTTCGGCATTTAATGAGACGGCAACAATATCGCCTGATTGGACTTTTTGATCTTTATTAAAGATGACATAGCAACCATTATCCGGGAAGGTAGGGTGTTCGACTTTGATACCGAAGTAATTTCCTACCTGTTCAGGATAGGGATTTTTAAGGTCATCAATTGGATTTCCTAATTTGTCACCATAAATGGCATCATAAATAATGATTTTATCTTTTTGTGTTGGAACGTATTCTTCGGCCCCGAGTAATGCGAGGTGTGAGACCTGAAGGACACTCGCCAGGAGCCTTAGTTTATCTCGCTTAATATTGACAATGTCGCCCGACTCCCATTTTCCGACGGTTGAGCGATCGGCGTGGCAGCGATCCGCGAGCTCTTGTTGCGTGAGTCCGAGTTCGAGACGACGAGTTTTAATAATATCTTTCATTTCCATAGTCTAATCCATCCTTTAATTTGTTTGTCTACGTCTATCATACTATAGGTCGGTAGAATCACGAATAACATAACTCACTCACTCGCTACTTTTTGTAGATTTTCGACAAATACAAACAAATCTTAACAAACAGAAGGGGATTTTACTCCTCAAATCACACAAAATGGGTTTTGTGTCGAAAAGGAGGTTAATTTCATAAAATATTTGGTTAATTTGGCTAAACTAAGGGAGCTAATTGTAAATGTTAGCGGTTTATAATTGTGAAGAAGACGAAGAGTGTTGTATCATAGGGGTGAGCCAAGTCAACATCAGGGGATGACTTGCTAAATGGAAGGGATGAAAGGGGATTAGATAATGGATATTACATTGTTGAAGGAGTATATGGAATTAAGGGGATTAACACTTGAACAGTTTGCACACGCCTTAGGCGTGAAAAAGAGTTATATTTGTTCTCGAATCAAGTATCCAGAGCGTTTATCAAATCAAGATATTCTAGCAATGGCGGATTTATTAAAGTTGAGACCCTATGAAATAACGAACGTATTTTTTCCAGAAGAGGCTATCTTTAGCCTCTCCCATTTAAAAAAGACTTCTTTTTTTTAGGATAGTAGTGATTTTATTCAACATTTTAGAGGGGTCTAGGTCTTTCAATTTCGGTGTTTTTGATTGTTATGAGGATTATAATCACATAACAATCTTATTTTTCACAATAAATGTGATTTTATTCAACATTAAGAAAAAATTAGGGGGATGTTTATGAAGATTAATACGCCACTTGGGGTTTTGGAGTTTTCAAATTTGCTTGGGAGTTATGGCTTCTCATCGGTAGAGTCAAAAAAGTCAATGAAGACGTTAGATTTTCAGACGTTTGAAGAGGGATTGGAAGTGTTATGGTACTTTGATGAGCAGATGCGGGCTAGAACCCGGATCAGTGGGGTGAAAAATTTGCCGCTTGATTATGAGTATTATTGTGCGTGCGGTTTTTCATTTAACTCAGGATTTGCTATTAAGCAGATTCGATGTCATAAATGCCAGGCACTCATGTCACAACATAAGCTATCAAAAATGGCTGTTTAAGGGGGAATTAAATGGTGTGGTTTCAGGTGTATGAGGTCAATCGGTGTGGTCGTGCGACAGGATATAAGGTGATGAAAGGAAGGCAACAGGTCGGTACGCTTGAGTACCGTGATCCGTGTTGGATTGGGGCCGTCTCCGATGGTTCAAAAATTGTGATGAAACAGGACGCGTCGGTGAGAACCGTCGTCGATTGGGTCGTGAAAATAACAAGTTAGAACATACCTAAAAAAATGAAGTCGTGACAAACTTCATTTTTCTTTTACTAAAAATTATGTGGGGGTGCCTCCCCTTAACGGGCTTGTATACGGTATTAACAAGTCGTACAAAAAGTTGAGAGGTGCGGGTTAAATCTCGTAGGGGATGTAGAAATGGCGAAGACTTCAAAGAAAGTCATAGACCATTTCAAACCTTCATAGAGATTTTGCACTTCGAAACTAGATTACCAAAAAGTTGAGTGAACAAAATGGGAATGGGGTTTGGGAGATGAAGCGGGTTTTTGATGATTATGATTATGAGCGGATATATGACAAGCAGTTGGATTTAAGTACGGGTGAGTTGTTGGAGGAGGTGGTGAGGCCCCAACGGGGCGTAGCTTATACAACGGCTACGATTAAATCAGGAAATCAATTTGAAGTAGAGATTTATCCGTCTTTTCGTCATCAAATCCCTGACATGATTAGGAGGCACAAGGAGAAGAAGCGGGAAAGTCGTGAATGTCAGAAGAATCTGAATGATCGTCATGCGAAGAAAAAATTATTTCGATTAATTCATGAAAATTTTTATCCCGGTGATTATTGGTGTACGTTTACTTTCGCAGAAGATCCGAAGGATTTGGAGACGGCAGAGAAATTATGCAAAAACTTTTTTAGACGAATTAATCGAGCAAGAAAGAAAAAAGGGTTAGAGAATGCGAAGTATGTTTATATCATTGAGGAAGCAGAAAGGCTGCATCTTCATTTAGTGATGGATAATGGCCTAAGTAAACAAGAAATGGAGTTAAAGTGGGGACTCGGATTTTCTCATATCCAAACATTAAATTATTACAAGGATGAAAACTTTATCGGAATTTGTGAGTACATGGTTAAAGAGAGAAAGAACATTCGCTTGAAAGGGAAGAAACGGTGGGGTTCTAGCAAAGGGAATCTTGTCTTACCCAAACCATCCAAGAATCGGACGAAGTTAAGCAGGAAAAAAGTCATGGATATGGTCTTAAATCAAGATTTCATTGGTGAACGGTTAGAGCGTGAATACCCGCAATATCAATTTAAAGAAGTTGAAATTCGTTACAACGACTGGAATGGATTATTTTATATCTATGCCAGAATGCAAAGTAAAAAACAAAGGATAAGGAGATAGGAGTATGACAAATAAAAGGTTGAACTTAGCGGTTAACTCATGCAGAAAGTGAGAAGCCCTTGCAGTGTTTTTAAACACAAAGAGGGATGGAACTTTACCAATGAGTTGCTAAGTGAAACTAGATTGAAAAAATTAGAGGGGGAGTTTTCTATGACATATTTAGAACTATTAACGACATTTGATTTAGAGATTTTAGCGGAGACGTCACGGATTTTGAAACTATTAAAAGATAATGAATTAATTGCGATGGAGCAACGGAATCGTGCGGATTTCTGTGCACGGTATTGTGATAGATTGCAAGAACGTGTGACGTCTCAAAGTAACAAACCTCATTAAATATCATTTCTATATGGAGGGATAGATATGGATTTTGAAGAGTATTTGAAGAAAAATTGTTTGAGTGTGAGGGAGTTTTCAAGATTATACGGTTTAGACTATTACACCTTAGTTCGATTAAAAAATGGAACCATCACCCGTAATCGGTCTATCCAAAAAGTTTTTAATACATTAGGCATTGAGAATGAACGCCCGAAGCGGGTTGATACGGATATGTCTTTTTTCACGCAGGAATCAATTTGTATTCAACATGAGAGGAGAGGAGATATCTATTGCTATAACGCTTGCCAGTTGAATGAGATTGAGGAGTATCTGAATAGGCATCAGATTCCGTATTATGTGAGAAGTTTTAAGGATTACTGGAAGATTAAATACGATAAGGGGGCAAGGTAAATAAAAAAAGAGCAAGGGATACTTGCTCGTGGTAGATAAATAAAAAATTAGTCTAGGACAAAATTGTCAGCAAATTCTAATTTATGCTGGATGTTGTTTTCTATGAAAAAAGCAATTAATGATAGGCAATCTGTGGATATTGGTTTACCGTTCTCATCAATCGGTATGACGGTAAATTCAGGCTTATCGTCAGCGTAAGTTAAACCATAGGAACTATCGGCAACGAGATTAAGATTTAAATATTTTTCTAGTGCTTGAGTAATCACTCGTTGTTTGTTTTCGCTCAAACGCTTAGATTCGTTTCGATCGGAAGTATTGATTGATTTAATCCTTTTTAATATATCTTCGGTGGTGTAATTGCGGGCGAGAATTTGATTATAAAGTCCAGGGTCTTTAAATTTAAGTATAATGAGGATTGCGTATAGGTAAGAGGATGTTGTTGTATAAAGTGGACTAAAAAATTTATTTGATGGATTAAAGTTTGGAATGAGGGGAAGAAGGAAGCTTAGATAAGTATATAGTCTATCTACATCTCTTAAGGAATAATCGTATACACGAATCAGTTTACCCAATATAAATGAAAAGTCTTTGGTATTTTTATAGGACGAAAAGAGGGTACTACTCTTTAACTCCCAATAATTTTGTAAGTTAGGGTGGGGAAGTCTAAATTCTATATCAAATATTCGTCTGAGATAGGCAACGCTATCACTTTTGTATCCATATCGATTAGAAATAGTATGAGAAAGCTGCTCTTTATCTATAGATAAAATAAATATAAACCCCTCAACGTCAAATATATGTTTTATTACTTCTAATAATTCAATGGTATAAGTAGGGCGACAACGATCTAATTCGTCGACAAATATAATAATTTTTTTTCTCAACTGTTTTTGGTATTCGGCCATCGTAGTTTTTAATTTTTGACGAAATTTTTTCTGCTCAATTATTTCCTTTATTTGCATTGTATTTATTTTTCGTTTGATGTCCCTAAATGTTTTATCATCTTCAAGGTTTACTAAAAAGTCATCCAGATTAAGAGTTCCCTGACTACATATTTTGAGAGCAATATTACTTCCAATTTTTGCACCTTCAACGATGCCATAAGATAATTCTTCCATTGTATTTTTGAAGGGAGAATTGCTCTCCTCAATATGATTCAGTAGGGTTAAAAAGATATCTACGAGGGGTTCGCTATTGTAATCATTTATCCATGCATTGAAGTAAATGGGTTCATATGTATCAGTGTATTTGATTTTCAACATATTCTGCCACATAAGCACAAAAGATGTTTTACCGGTTCCCCATGGCGAATCAATGGAAATAACAAGGGAATCATTTTGATTCTCAATAACTTGCATCAAATTTTCTGCGACAATTTCTCTGTTTAATAAATCTTCTTCAAATGAGGTCAAAACCTTTTCTCTCATTCGCTTATTCACTCCTTATTATTCTATATTTATTAGTACTTTTAATATGTGGTAACGGATAATTCTCAGAATTTCAGTAAAAAAAAGAGCACCATAGGATTTTTTAAATTCTAAGGTGCTCTTTTTAGGTAGGTACTTAATACCATTATAATATAATTAAAATTGGTATTCAACTCCCTACATTTATTAAATTCTTATAATATATTCATTAAAAATTTAATATGGTAGTATAGTTAAGTAACCACTATTGTACCCAAAATAGGAATTTGAAGTATGGGAAGAACTTTTTTTTAATGGATCTCAATTTGGTTTAATGTTGATAATGTGTGATAGACTGCCCTTGCAAGATGCCAGGCCATGACGGGAGGAACAGCATTTCCAATCATTTTATATGCCGAACTGGCCGAAGCCGTAAAGATATAAGAATCAGGAAAAGATTGTAGGCGGGCACATTCACGAACACTTAATCGTCTCCACCCTGTCATATCATCGGTATCTTTTAGATGAGTACGGTAGTGAGCCTCAATATTTCCATGATGTTCTGCACGAATTGTTGGAGAGGGTTTGTCAGCTGAAATTTTATTATTTCCTTGCATTTTTTTACCGGGATAAAATTTCGCTTTTGAAATATCACGTGTTGTGTGGTTAGCGACAGAATAGGTATTAACTTGGTCCCAAAGGTCGTCAATTCCATCCTTGGCTGTTCTCCATTTATTTCCCGTTTTTTCTCCGTGTTCATCGTATAAGGGGAGCGGATAGTATTGATCGTTAATGGTACCTATGTCTTTGCGAATCCCCATAATAATTACCCGACGACGCATTTGCGGAACACCGTAATCTGCAGCGGTTAAGACTTGATATTGAACATCGTATCCTGCCGAATCAAAGTCCTTAAGAATAATATCTAGCGCAGATGTATGGACTTCATCTCCGTTTAGATTTTTTCGAGAGTTTCGTATTCCATCTACATTTTCTGCAATAAACATTTTAGGACGATAGTGGTTTATTATGCGAATCATATCTAGATATAATTGACCTCGTGGATCGCTTAGTCCACCACGTTTTCCCGCATAGCTAAAGGTTTGGCAAGGAAATCCTCCTAGTATAATGTCGACTTCTATGTGTGGAAGATCTTCTGCGGTTATGTCACTAATACTTTTTCGCTCAACTTTGTGATGAAAATTGTCCTCATATACATCTGCAGCTTGTTTGAAAATATCGTTTGCAAATACGATATTAAATGGATTTTTTTCATAGTTTGTGCCTAAAAAATCAAATCCCCCGATGAACCCTAAATCCATGCCACCTGCACCAGAAAACAAACTGAGCACATTTAATGGTCTAGATTGGGACGGAACATTCACTTGAAAAGCATTAATAGTATTATAGGTCTTATGATAGTATGTTTTAGCAGTAGTCATTTTAAAATTATCCTTTCAGAATGGAGTTGGTAAAGTGGAAATTAAAGAAGTATTAGAATTGATAAAGAAAAAAATAGAGGCAATTAATCCCGTTCCTTCAAAATATCTTGTGAGTAGAGGTAATAATAATGGGTTTGAAGAGCTTGTTCCTGAAATTGCAAAGGAAGTTAGTCAAGAAATAAGTGACGACTTAGAGGTAATTGTTCACTATGGACACCATTTTCCAGATATGGATCTAATTCTTAATGGAAGACGCTATGGTATTGAGCTAAAGAGTAGGAATAATGGTTCATGGGATACAAATGGTAATTCCGTATTCGAGAGTATAAGTGATGAAGAATATGAGGAAATATTTGTTTTATTTGGTAGTCATATCAAGGGAGCAGCACAAATAAAGGTTAGATATAGGCCTTACTGGGAGGTTACCTCAGCAATTACTGTAACTCATAGCCCACGTTTTAAAATTAATATGAATACTGATAACAGCGTTTTCAAAAGTGAGGAGGAGTACAGCGCTTTAAGGAAAATGTCTGAGGAAGAAAAAGTTTTATTTTTACAACAGTACCTAAAGGCTAATACAGCGGGTGTTAAGTGGTTTGTTCCGCAACAGTCAGGAATAAAACCAACCTCAATTAATTTATTGGAAAAGGACATTCAGCGAAAGAGAATAGCCGAAGTGCTAGTAATTTTTCCGCAAGATTTAATTGCCCAAAAGAGTGATTATAATCGTAGTGCTGAGTATCTGATTACGACGTATTACTACTATAGTAGCTCATTTAGGGATTTCTTTAGTGCAGGAGGGAAGTGGAAAATAGGGGAAGTAGAATTCCCACAAATTTTTAAAAGAGTATTTGACAACCGATTAATAATTAGAGAGATATTAGAGGATGCAAATGACTCTTTTAAAAATTTAGCCTATCAATCGTGGGGAGAAATTCCAATCTCCTTAAAGAAAGATAGTTTTTTAGAAGACTATAAAAGGGTATTGGATTATTTAGGTAATAAAAGTTTTTTAAATATTCTTCAGCAAAGTAACATAAAAAACATCTCCGCATTAATTGATCCTGCTAATTAATTATATCACTCTCGCATATGCGCGTCAATTATCGCGTGATTTAATGTTTGTTCTTTTTGTAAATAAATATGAACAAATGTCTATTAAGGTAGAAAAATATTTTGTTATAGGTGACACTATGAGGTATTTCCTTAAAGCAATTGAAAATTAAATAAAAAAAGATTAATCTGACACAAGTCATTGACTAAGGTCAGGTTAATCTTTTTTTTATATTTATGATTTGACAAAGATGGGGGATTGATCTCCAAAATAAGCGCCAATTACATTAAATTCAAAGTATTCGACCGCTTCTTCGTAAGTCATTTGATCCCGCTTCATGAAGATTTCAATACATTTCTTCTCATCATAAATGGTTGTTGGTGGCATTCCTATTCGTTCTCCAATTCCAATTAAAGCATCATCTAAACCATCTAGATAAATCAAATTTTCTAATTCATCCATATCCGTCGCTCCTTTTTATAGTTATTAAATTATATGCTAAAAGAAAAGGACTATGTCATGAAAAGAATGCACCTATTTAAGCAGTATCTTGACTTAATGATTGAGCGTGAAAGAAATAAAAGAAAAGGGTATTTTTTACCTAGGGAGTCATGCTTAATAACCCTTATCATGCTCTTTTCATACAGCCCTTAAACCGAGGTTTGTTGAGGGTGTAAATGGCTTTATAATTAATTAAGATAGGAGGTGAGGGAAGTGGTTATGACGAAGATGATTGAAGTGTTTTCGCATGAAGTGGTAGTTCCAGTAGCGGGACTGACGTTAGTCGTCTTTTTGATGGTGTGCGATATTCTGAGTGGAATTTTCAAAGCCGTAGCGATGCGGCGGGGAGTCAATTCCACGATAGGAACGAATGGCTTGATCCGAAAAGCGGGGGTGCTACTGGCATTACTTGTCTTCATTGTGATTGACTCTTTAGTCGAATTGAATTTGGTGACAATGATCCCAACCGATGTACTTTCTATTTTTAAACTTGAAGAAACTCAAATCGGATTAAGCCATGTGATGCTTGGGTTCTTTGGATTATTTGAGTTGGTTAGTTTGTTTGAAAATCTCGGGGAGGTCGGGGTACCTTTACCACGCTTTATAAGTAAATTTATTGAACGATTACGAAACACATTAGAGGGGGAAGAGTAATGGCTTATACATTTAGAAAGCAACTTGTTTCAAAAGATAAATATTCTTTAAAATGCCCGTACACGATGACGGTGGAGTATATTACCGTTCATGATACCGCGAATCGGGCGAGTGCGGAAAACGAGATTAAGTATATGACGACAAATAATTTAGAAGTTTCCTATCATCTTGCTGTTGACGAGGTGCAAGCCATTCAGGGGCTTCCATTTAACCGCAACAGTTGGTCTTGCGGGGACGGTTCCAATGGTCTTGGAAACCGCAAGGGCATTAGTGTAGAAATTTGTCGTCCGCTACATGAAGATGGATTCTTGTATGAGCAGGCTGAGGAAAATGCGGTCTATGTAGTGGCGAGACTGTTGCATCAGTTTGGGTTGCCGATTGAACGCCTGAAAAGGCATCAGGATTGGAGTGGGAAGATGTGCCCGAATCGGATTTTGGGCAACCATAAGTGGGAGAACTTCAGGTACCGTGTGAAATGGGTGCTAGATGAAATCAAAAAGGGGAATATTGAGGCCCCACTTGAAGCGGGAACAACCGCCCTTAAACAAAATGCAAGCCCCGCTCCTGCAACAAAAATATTTCTAGTGGAAATCACCTGTGACTCATTAAACATCAGAGAGAAAGCCGACTTTAACTCTAAAATAGTTGGAACTGTGAAGCGGGGCGAAGTCTTTACAATCGTTAAAGAAGAAAACGGACTCGGCAAGTTAAAGTCAGGAGCCGGCTACATTAGCATGAATAGTAAGTACGTCAAAAAGAGAGCCTAACGGCTCTTTTTATATTATAAAAATTAGATAAATCTTTAAATACAGATGGTAGATGCAGACCGATATTTCAAATTTATGTGTATTATTTATAAAAATTGGGAATGATAAAAGGGAATTTTATATATTTAAGTTTTTCATTAAGGAGGTCTTCTTTTGGATCAATTAAAAACTTTATCTGCAGAGGAGATTACAGACGTTGTTAAAAGATTTTTAGACAATCAACTTTATAATTCAGCTTTATTAATAGACGGAAAATGGGGAACTGGAAAAACTTATTTTTTAAAGACAACTTTAATACCGAAAATTAAAGAGCATGGACCTAAAAGACCATTGTATGTCTCGTTAAATGGAATTAACTCTATTGAAGAAATTAAGAATCAAATCACTGTTTCCTTTATAACTGAAATGGCAAGCGGGGGTGGGGATAAAAAGGTCTTAAGAAAGGGAGTCACACAAAGTGGTATTCAAAAACTGGGAGGATTTTTAAGGGTAGGAAAAAGTCTTTTAAAAAAATATATTGATATTGATGGTATCAAAATAAATATTGCGGATTATCTGGATTTCAGTAAGTTTGTATTAATTTTTGATGATTTAGAGAGATGTGCCTGTCCAGTTAATGAGGTAATGGGTTATCTCAATAACTTTGTTGAACATCAGGGAGCAAAGGTAATTTTGATTGCAAATGAGACTGAAATATGTGGTGGGAATGATAAAAAAGAAAGAGATAAGTATGAAAAAATTAAGGAGAAATTAGTAGGTCATACTATTCGTTACAATCCATCATTAATAGATATTTATGAAAATTTAATAGAGACTCATGTACACGATGAAAATTTAAAGCAGTTATTAAAAGAACATATAGGCAGTGATATAGATTATGCCTTAAAATTAGAGCATCCGAATATAAGAACGTATCTATTTTATTTAGAAAAAATAATGGGACTATACAATAATTTGGGAGATTATAAAGATAATATGGCTCTTTTTAGTAAAATTCGTTTATATACCTATGTGATATGTATCAAATATAAATTAGGTATTTATTCAGGTGATTGGGAAGAAGGTGAATTATATAAGAATATTCCTCTCATTGAAAATGACATGACCGGTCCTAGAATTCTAGGGTTTAGTATGATAGATAGGTATATTTTAGAGGGATCTTTAAACAAGGATAGGCTTGAAAGCGGGATGGAACTGTATTTAAAGGAACAAGAGGACGAAGGTAACCCTTTAACACTACTTGCGGACTGGTATACATATACAGAGGTAGAAGTAAATGAGGCATTGAATAAAGTTTTAGATAAATTAGTTAATAATGAATATACAGTGACCCAATATCAAAGTTTAGCTAACAGTATAATTGATTTGTATAATGCTGGGTTTGAGGGTGTCCATATAGATAGGGTGTATAATCAAATTAAAAAAAATATTGAATCCTTTCCGTTATCTATATTAAATGATTTGAATTTTAAAAGATTGGGACACAGATATTACGGTAGTAGGGCTCTAAGTTTAGTGAAGGGTCTGAATGAAAAGGTTAATGAAGTTATTTATGCCGATAGAAAGGTAAAGTTAGAACAATGTTTAAGAGAATCTGGTTGGGGAGAAAAATTATACGACATGGTACAAGAAACGACTGTTCCGTTGGAAGAGAGAATTTTTATGAAGGGTATTAATATTGAAGACTTATACCAAGCCATTTTAAATGCGTCAAATAAAGATTTAGCTTATCTAAGGTACTCTATTTATGATTTCTATCGTTATAATAATATAAATCAATATTATAAGGATGATATTCCCAGTATAACGAAGTTAATAGATAAATTGAAAAATACGGATGAAAATAAATGTGATGCTGTGAAGAAAATTAATATTAAATTACTGTTAGAAATATTGGAAGATAAGCTTGAACTTTTAAAAAAATAGTAGAGGGGAAGAACAAAAGGTGGCAATTGTTGTTAATAGGCTCCTTTTAGTTGTTTTTTTATTGTTCATAAAAATGCTTCAAAGTAAATTCAATATTGGTGGCGTCTTTGCAGTAGTGGGGGGGGCTAATTCTTTGAGTTGGCTGAGGTTATTAATGCGTTCTAATTGTTCGATTTAGTCGTGCGTCTTATTAACAGCAACAGTATCCGTAACTAAATCTATCCCGCTTCCATCATGCCCTTAATCTCTATCCCCCACATCAAGTCACTTAAGGCCACCTACTTCGTGGGGTGTGTGCCAGTGCCTTGATAGTGGAGGAATTGTTGTAAGGATAAGGGGAGCACTCTAGTAGCGGGACATAGCATAAGAAAGGCAAATTGTTCGGCGTGCCAATCTATTTGCCGTGTTCTCTTAAATAAAAAACAACTGGTTCCGTGTACTGGAAGCAGTTGTTTAATGAAAGATATTATTTTTTAGAGTAGCCTTTGGTGGAAAGTTCTCAAACTCAAATTTGATTACGTTTATATTTCTAATATAAAGAATGATTCTTCATCAGAAATGGCACTTGACAATTTCTTTCTATTAAAACAGTTAATTTAAGTTTTAAAATTAGCTATTTTCTGTGTCATTTGAACAGCAGTTTAATTGAAAAAATATTTTCAAAAATTAAGAACCAATATGGGGGATAAGATTAAAGAATAGGTAAACGTTTGTTTGTAGTTTTGTTGTCGTGTATAATTATCTCGAAAAAATAGTTTTTTTGAAAGTGAGGTCGATAAAAGATGGGTTCAAATCGTATTACTTCGGCTATGGATGAAAATAAACAAAAAATGGTAGATTCAGAACGTATTGTTTCTATGATGATTGAAAAAGAGAAAAAGAGGAAAAAGAATATAGCGAGATTTCATAAATGTATTTTTCATATGCATTCGCCAGTTTCTCATGATTATAAGCTTATTGATGGAGTAAAAAATTGGAGAGAGTTATCGGAGAGAGATTTACTTAAAATTGCTGGGGAGAAAAAATTACCTTTGAATCTAATTTCTAAAGACCACTTAGATTCTTTAGCAAAAGATAATTATGAGTCAAGATTAGAATTATTAGCTTTTTTTTTGTTGGCTCATGAACTGATGATTAAGGATATTGAGCTAGTAGTGCTAACTGATCACAATACAATTTTAGGTTATCACAAATTGGTAAAATCTATAACGATGTTATATGAGCAATTTAAAGGTTGTTATAAAGTTTGTACAGAGGTTATTCTAGGTATTGAAATTTCCTGTTCTGATAAATGTCATGTTGTTGGAATTTTTAATGAAAAAATTCATATTCATCCATTACAAGAATGGATTGATGAATGTATAATGTCAGATAACGATGGGACATTTTTAAATAGCATAGAGGTTTTGAAAAAAATAAATAAAATAGGAGGGATGGGCTATATAGCCCATTTGAATTCATTACCACTTTTTAATGAGGGGCATGTTAACGGAGCATATAAGGAACATTTATTTAAGTTAGAATATAATCATTTTTTTGGAGTATCTGTTAAAGATGAAGAAATTGAAGAGGGAAAAAATAACTATAAAGAGATAGCGAAAAAGAAGGCAAAGATTCAAAATAAAAATATACGTCCTTTTGTGAACAAATATTTTAATTATATTATTGACGAAGATTCGCATTTATTGGAGGAAGTTGGGGGTAGAAGTTTTTGGATAAAAGGGCAACGGTTGGATTACCACATGATGTATGATGCTTTAAATGATTTTCAGACCTCTATTTCGCATGAAAAACCGACCGAAATATCGTCGTATATAAAGAGTTTATATATTGATAACAAATGCTTTTATAAAGGTCAAAGTGGTGAAGGAATGATTATTCCCTTTTCAGAAAATATGAATGCTTTGATAGGTGGACGTGGTACAGGGAAAAGCACTATGTTAAATATTATTGAATTTTTAGCGTCCCAAATTGTTGAAAATAAAAAAACGTTAGAATATATAATTAAACAAGGAACTATTTGTTTATTGTATTCTCATAAAGGACGGGATTATTATATTATGTTTCATAGTGGTGGTGGTGATGATAACGATAAAGAATTTATTAGAAAGTGTTTTCCTGCTAATGGTGGAGGATATATTGATAAAGAAAATGAGAGAACGCAAAGGAAAACAGTGATTCAAGATAGAATACAAATTTTCCAATATGAGAATGGTAAAATTAAGGAAATTACTCAAGTTAAGAAATTATTAGATGAGATGTTCACACGAAAGTTTTCAGTAAATCATTTAGTAAATATAGCCGGTAATCAATCAGAAACAGTCGAGTTTATTTTAGATTTATTGAATAAAAATTCTGAATTAAATAAGGGAGTATCACTTTCAACTTCAGGAAGAACGTGGAAATGGATTGAGAAGAAGTATAAGGGGTTAAAAGAAGCATTGTCTAAAAGAAAAAAAGAGGTTGACAAAGTAATACTTCCCTTTAATGAAAGTCAAAATAATAAGATTAGAATTACCTATAGGCAAAAGAAAATGAATGAATTTTCATTTAGTTGGAAAGGTATACTAGGTATATATTCAGAGGATTTTAACAAACCGTTCTGTAAGTATAATATAACGAATGAGAGTGTAATGGGATTAATAGAAGATTTATCATCCCAGACAAATCCCATTGACGTAGCATTGAGATTTTATAAACGAGACTATAAATCATTGATTAATCGAGTAGAAATAGAAAAATATTGCATGGATGAAAGTATTGCGAATATTAACCGTGATTTGGTGAAACTGAATCAAGACAATATTACCGATTTTTTTGATGCATTAAAAAACAAAATATGTAATGGTGAAATACTAATCTGCAACTTTTTAAGAAAATACCTAAAAGACGTAGAGTCGTTTGGGTTAGATTTTAATATTAATAATAAAGAATCTACTCAAAATTTGGGATTATTATTTAAGCCCATAGATGAAGTTTCGATGGGACAAAAAGTTGTTGCTATGATTTCTTTTATTTTAGAATACAGTAAATTCACAAATGATTTAAGTCCCTTAATTATAGACCAACCTGAGGACAATCTAGATAATCAATATATTTATCGTAACCTAGTAAAAGATTTTAGAAGTATAAAAAATTCTCGCCAAATCATAATTGCCACTCATAATTCCACGATTCTTATTAATTCAGGTTGTGAAAATGTTATCATTCTGCAGTCTGATAATGCACGAGCATGGATGGAGAAAAACGGATACTCTAAAAATAAGGAAATAAATCGTAGAGTTATAAATATTCTCGAAGGAGGGGTTGAAGCCTTTCAAAATAAGGTGAAAATATATAGGGAGAATATAGATTTCAAAAAAATTTATTAATTGAAATCTATGCAGCAGTAGGGATATGAAACAAGGCTTAGATAATTATAATTATCTTGGTATATTGTATAGGCCTAAATCTGTTTCTCCCCAAAAGAAAGTAATAAAAATAGGCTTGACATGTCGCTAGATCATTGACATCATTAGCCTTTTCTTATCCCATTTCTATGTACAATATGGCCCCACAAATATCAATCCACTCATGCCGACTATATACTAGCATATGTGTGGGCATCGGTACCGGGATATTTTTTGGGGGGATTAATAAAGATACCTTTATTGTAGCGGGATATATAGCAAAAAACAACTGGTTCCATGTAGGGGAATCAGTTGTTTTTTAGTTGTTCATAGAGATGTTTAAGGGTGAGTTCAAGATTGGTGGTGTTGCCGCAGTAGTGGAGGGTGGCGCCGGTTTGTTTGATTTTTTGGTACATGGCATGGGAGTTATAGGCGTCATTGAAGAAGAGGGTATCTGATTTTTTGAGGTGGCTGAGGTTTTTGTTGAGATCCTCAACAGAAACGAAGTGCCAGGTTGGGAGTTGTTGTTTGAGGGCGTGTTGCCAGGTTGGATGGCCACCGATGAGAAAGCATGGGTGGGCCATCAAGTAGTCGGTCATCGTCTTGGTATCGGGTTGATCTTCTTCTTGTTTGCGGGTGAATCGTGCTTGGAGGGAATGGTTTTCTTGTTGAAGGTTTTTTATTTGTTGTTGAAGGGATTGGACGGTGTTATCAGCTCGGTTTAGTTTTTTTAGGAGGGACGTGTTCTCTTCTTCTATGTTTTTAAGTTGTTGTTTGAGGGTGGCGATATTATCCAAGAGTGTTTGTTCCTGGGTGTTTAATTGGTCTATTTTAGCCGAATAGTCAGCCTTGAGTGTGTTTAATTCAATGAGGTTTTCTTCATAGTCATTTACGAGGTAGTTATTTTTAATGGCGGTGTAATCCCGGATGAGGGCGTCGAGTAAGAGGTGAGTTCCGAGGAGTTCTTCAAAAGGTTGCGGGGATTGGAAGGTCGCTTTGACGTAGCTCGTTAGGGCGAGGAGTTGGGTTAAAGAGGCATGGGTTACAGGGGTGATGTTTTCTAGGTCAATGATGTTAATGTTGTGATGAGCGAGCAAGTGGGCAGTTGTATTGATTCCACGGGCGAGGTCGTTTGAAAAGGCGATGGTGTTTAGCTGTTCGGGGGCGGTTTTAAGGGATGGATTTTGTTTGAGGGCCTCGGTTGCGTGGGTGTGACCAATGGCGCTGATAAAGTGAGTGAGGGGAAGTTTAAATGTCTTTTTCTTGAGACCAAGGTGAGCGTAGCGGGCCATAAAATGATGGGTGTCATCGTCTGAGTCAGATGGCAGGGGGACCTCTTGGTTAATGAGATGAAAAGAGGTTTTGAGCACGCCTAGGGCGTAGGGAGTACAGTTGATTTTGGTTTGGGTTAGGCGACACAAATAGAGGATAATCGTAAAGTAACTAAAGGAAGACAGGGTGGAATCCAGTCCACTTTTAGCAATCTGGTTAAGCATGTTATCCCTGAGGTGAAGGATGTCAATGACGGGATGATGAACAATCGAATGATAAAGGAATTTATATCCCTTTTTGATTAGTCTTAGGGTTTGGTGAGAGTGGCCATTCTTTACCTCATCGAGGTAAATCCCGCTAAATTGTTGAATCCCTCGGTAGTTAGCGGCACAAAGGCTTAGAAGATAGGGATGGTTGTAATACTCGCTTTCTTTGAAAAGTTGATAGTATTTCTTTGTATCCGTTTCGTAAAGCGTTGCGATTTCTTGATGCAAGTACGCATGACTTCCAATCGCAACGATCATATATAAATCAAAATCTTTTATTTTCAAGGCATGAATTAATTCGTGTGCCGTATACAATGTCGTCTGTTTCATAAAATCTCCTCCAATATCAGACATTATATAATGAAATATAGTGAAAAGCGATGACTTGAAGGAGTCAATATTTTTGATTTTCTAATAAAAAAAACGTTCAGGGGGATGAACGTTTTCTATAATATAAGAAATTTAGGAAGAGTTTTGTAATTAAAATATTTTAGGGGGTGTAAGCAAATTACTTACATTATTGTTATTGGTAAAGAGAGTAAAAGTTATTCATAGAAGCAAGATAATTTTATTTAAAGAATGTCCCGCTTCAAGCTATGCCACAAGATCTATCAGACAGTGGTGCTATTGCTTACTCAGATGGTTTTGTTAAACAAGGAAACTTTAATCTATAAACCTAGTCGATTTCTTCTAACTCCAACAAACGACTTCTAACAATCCCACCAGTGTCAAACTATCGTTTTCCTCAGAGGTGGCCTTGTTAGATCGCTAAACTGGAATAAGTAGAATTCAGACTAAATCGTTAATTAGGTTAATTAATGCAGTAGCAAATATTTCTTCTTGACCTTTACCAATCAGTAGCACGTTATCTAACTCTAATAAATCATTTTGTTTTTTTGTTGAGGGATTCCCTGCATAATTAAACTCAATGTATCCAGTTGTTACAGTAGGTTTTTTCATTTTTATTGAGGATAAGTTTTTAAGGTAAATAATTAATCGGCCACTGTATTCATCTAAAGAAAGTGCCTTACCACTTTTTAAAATTTCTACTCTGTTGTTATAAATCTTAACTGTACCATCATTAAAATTATAATTAAATAATTCAGTCATATTACATTCACCTCCCTGTAGTATAATGTATTGCAGTAAAAACGTTTCTAAAACTAAGAAGGACTCAAATATTTATATGGATAGGCTAATCATGGTTACACATCATTAGCCTTTTCTTATTTGATTTATCCCGCTACAACTAAGAACCGAACTAACCAACAATCCATAGACGCCCTACGTGGTAGGGGCGTGTGGGATTGTTGGTTAGTTTTTATGTTAATAGAGACAGAGATAAATCCCCTCAATAGTTGAGCGGGGAACCGCAACAGTTGAGGGGATTGGTTTTAATAGGGGATGAATAGAACGCAGGGCGATCTATTCATTTTGTGTTATAGGAAGATATTTTTGGAAAGGGGGACTTTGTATCAAAGTGGTCCTTAATAAAGGTGGACACAAGATCTATCAGACAGTGGTGCTATTGCTTACTCAGATGGGGGTGTTAAACAGGGAAACTTTAATCTATAAACATAGTCTATTTCTTCCAATCCAAACAAGCGAATTTTAACCATTCCATCACGTCGCCAATAGGCTCTTTGGGAGGATTGGTTAAATCGCTAAACTGGAAGCGGGAATTTAATAGGGATAGGCTAATCATGCATTCGCATCATTAGCCTTTTCTTATTTGATTTATCCCGCTACAAGGAAGAACCGAACTAATCATCAATCCGTAGACGCTCTACGTGGTAGGGGCGTGTGGGCTTGTTGGTTAGTTTTTGTGTTGAAGGAAGGTGCCTTCCAGTAGAGAGAAAAATCCCCTCAACGATGTATGGGATTGATTGTTAATATGGTGACTGTTAGTTATAATAGTAGGTATCGGTTAGAATGGGGAGTGAGGACAGTGCAGTGGATTATTCCATGTGATTTAAATTATTATGATGCGATAAGTGCCTTTTCTAGTTTGAAAACGATAGATTGGCGGCAAAATAACCGGTATGCTGTAGGGGATACGGTGTTTATTTATGCTTCGGCGCCTTATCAAAAAATTATGTTTAAAACGAAAGTTTTAGCAGTAGATCTCCTGTACGAGGATACAATTGATGATTTTACTTTTTGGAAAGTACCAGTTGATGAACGGGAGAAAGAGAAAAGGAAATCACGTCGATATGTAAGGTTACAATTAATTAAGTTTTTGGAATGTGACGATTTAGGGCTAGAATCTCTACTGAAGCAAGGTTTAAAAAAAGCACCACAAGGTGCAGTAAAGTGTCAGAATGATAAACTTCAATTAGGTGAATATATTGAGAAATATTTTGCGCAGGATACTCTGGATGATAAATTGGATGTGATTGAAGAGGATAATTATTACGAAGGAAATAGTGTTGAGGTTCAACTTAATAGATATGAGCGGAGTGTTGAGGCAAGAGAGAAGTGTATTGAATTTCATGGATGCCATTGTAAGATTTGTGGGTTTGATTTTGAAGAAGTGTATGGAGATGCAGGAAGGGGATTTATTCATGTTCACCATATTGTTCCAATATCAGAAGTCAAGGAAGAATATTTGGTGAATTATCAAAAGGACTTAATCCCGGTTTGTCCAAATTGTCATGCAATCATTCACAGAAGAAAAAAACCGTATACTGTTCAAGAATTAAAGCAAATACTACGAATTAGAAAGTAGACGTATGATAGGCTAATCATGTTCACACATCATTAGCCTTTTTCTTATGAGATTTGTTATAAAACTGGATTTTTTGGTTTAATTGTATAAAAGTTTATGTTTTGGGGAAATATGTAAAGGTGGTAATGGAGGAATGGTTAGTATTTAGATTAGGTTGGGGGAAGGAAATGAGTTCGTTATAGCATTTTTATCAAGATTATAGGAGGGTGTTCAGATGTCTAATCCTTTAGCCATAAAATCAAATGAAACTAAATTTTTTGCGGTTTTAAAATCGGCACTTGATTTACCTTATGTCAAAATCAATCGGGATGAATTTTTAGAAAGAGAATTATCTAAAAGGTTTCCTAGGGAAACAGTTAATTTAGCTATCAAGAAAAATCCAGCTTATGCTGGGATTACCGTCGATCAAATTGAAGAAATTGCACAGGCTTGTATTGCTAGTGAAACAACTCGGGTCACTGCTTTATCAGCGGCAGCGGGAATTCCCGGTGGGTTAGCCGCGTTAGGGACTGCCCCAGCGGATGTTGCTCAGTACTTTGGTCATGTATTACGCGTGCTTTATAAGTTAATTTATTTATATGGGTGGACGGATTTATGCGATGCTCAAGGAAATTATGATGATGAAACTTTAAACCAGTTAACGTTGTTTATTGGAGTTATGTTTGGTGTGAGAGTCGCATCGGGTGCGGTCGTTAAGATAGCGGGTGTTACCGCAAACAAATTGGAAGCAACGATAGCGAATAAGGCATTAACAAAAGGAACAATCTATCCCATTGTAAAAAAGGTGGCTGGAACTTTAGGTGTGACAATCAATAAACAGCTTTTTGCGAAGTACGTTGGAAATGTGGTTCCTGTTATTGGAAGTGTTGTGTCAGGAGGGTTAACTTATGCGATGTTTAAACCTTCTGCTATCAGATTGAAAAAATACTTAGAGAAACTCCCGACGGCTAACGTAGCAGCGTATCGATTTGGTGGTGAAACAAACTTTTCATCAGTAATATTAGAAGGTGAGCTCGTTTAATTGACCGTTAATATTTTTTACTTAAGAGGAATGTCTTCCAAAAGCGGGAAAAGAAAATCCCCTCAATAGTTGAGGGGAATTGTTTTTTTATCGTATTTTTTAAAAGTTTCTCAGCTTTTGAGTGGTATTATTCATTATTTTTTTGTGACATATTTTCATATAATTGTCCAATATTATTAAGGCAATATAATGCAAAAATAATAAATAACGCTCTAGCTACTACAATTCCATCTACGGATAAATCATATCCATGATGATTCAAAAATTCCGTATCAAAAACAAGATACAAAGAAATAAAAATTCCAATTAGATTACAAAAAATTATCATACTTTATCTCCTATTCTTAAAATATTTTTAATATTTCAACCATGCATATTCTCCATACATAGGTTTTTTTACTGTATATTTATTTGAACTAATGACCCTTCCTGTAACCATGTCATACATTCTATTTCTATTTTATATTTAATACAATCCCCGATATATACCCTTGGTTGGCTCTACCATTTCATGTGTAGTTTTCCTTGGAGGGTCCTGTTAAATCGCTAGTGTTAATAGCTGATGATGACGAGGACGAGAATGAGAATGAAAAGATAGTTAAGTTGGTTGCTTTCTTGTAATCGGCATTGTTCATGTAAATAGTTCAGGAATAGTTTTTCGTTCGTGGAGTTGGGGGATGCTTTGTTTAGTTTTTCGAGGGTGCGTTGGTAATTTTTTTTATGTTTTTCTTTATAGATGCGGTGGCAAAATCCACCTATAAAGAAACAGAGAATGATAAGTGATCGATCAGATATCATGGTTTTCGCTCCTTTTGGTAAAATTTATTAAGTATAATAATACAAAATTTTACAAAAGTAAACAAATTTCCGTATTTAATTTTGATGTAAGCCTATTTATTTCAATTATATGTTCAATGGTTATTCGAGGGTGATGATTGATAAAATGAAAAAAGCAAGGTCAGGGTACTGAAAAAGTACGACGAACCTTGCTTTTTTTTATGAGAAAATACTAACTGCTTTCTATATTATTTATGTAACTGATAAAAGGGAGATGAAGTGAATGAAAAAGTGCTTCTCCAAACGTCAAGAAGTATCTTAATACTTTATGAGAAAATAACGACTTTTATCTATGGTATTTTTGTAGTCCCTAAAAGGGGAAAAATATAGGAGGAATTTTGATGGAAGATTTATCAAAACTTATTTTAGATGTATGTTTAGCGATGAATTTAGTAATTACCATGATAGCCTATGGATTAACCATTATCACACTGGAAGTAATTCCAGATAACTGGTATTTTAAAAAGTGCAGTCGGATTCAGTTTGAGAGATTTGTTTTCTTTTGTTATTTTTTGATTATTTGGGGTATAACATTAATTTGGTTGTAATGAATCACGCATATTTTTGATTTATTTGGTGCCCACCATTAGAAGGTGGGCTTGTTAAGTGGGAAGATAGGGGATCGTATATCAATCCCTATCTTTTTATTTAAGGATAAAAAAAACCAGACATCAAATTTGGGAGAGGATGTCTGGTATTGGGAGTTATATATATTAAATTTGGGATGATTAAATTATAACATGAAAGTATTTACAATGGAAGAAGTATTTTGTCAGAACGTGACTTTTTTGAAAGTGTAAATGGGAATATAATTGAATTATAGGGGATAAAGTCTCCTAAACAATAATGAAAGTGGGGAAATAGTATGAATGATATTTATGATCGCCGATTATCAATTTATTTGAACGTGGGGCTTGATGATGATGGGAAGGATGTTATCAAGGCGAAGACGTTCTCTAACGTCCGATTAGACACAACAGACGAGGAGTTAACAGAGTTTGCACAAAAGTATGTCGCTTTATCATCAGGAGCGAACACGAAAAATATAGTCGCTGACTACCGTATGCTTTAATAATTAAGGGGGAAATGAAAAATGGCTATGGAAGAAACATACACACTTACTTGTAAATTTAAGGACACAGAAAATAAGACGCGTAGCATCGAGGTGAACAATCCAACTGCGAACTTAACGAATGACAAGATTTTAGATTTCATGAATCACGTCATCGACAGCAACGTGTTAGTCTTGAATGAACTAGATCCGAACTTAAAGTTCGCCAAAATTGATGGCGCATATCTCACAACTAAAACAGTTGAAGATATTACTTTAGTTTAGTCTAAAAGGCTTGGGGTGATGGTTAGGCTTTCGTACACGTCGTAACCCAGGGTCAAAATTCATGAAGTGGATTTTGTGACCTGGGAAGACTTGAAAGAAAGACTGTCACTCCAAGCTAGATTGTATAAAAAGTTGAGGGGTGTGGGTTAAATCTCCTACGAGATTTTGTAACCCGAAACTAGATTGCGTAGAGGAAGAAAGTCACTTCGAAAGGAGTGGCTTTTTTTGGTACTTAAAAAGGGTAGTCCAGTGTGCCTAATTGTGTTAGAATAAATAAGCCGTTAGGCAACACATCTATCATATATCACATTATTATAAAAAGCAGTCGTCAATGAATGGGGACTGCTTTTAATTTGAAAAATAAAAAGAAACGTTGATTAAAATATGATATAATAAAAATGAAAAGGGCCAACTTTTTAAACGTTCATCATTGGGATGATTTATCTTAAAAAACCAGTCAAGTAGCAACCCGCTACCTCACTGGTTTTTTCTTTTTGCACGGAATTTATCTTTTAGGTTTTCAGGAGGTATCGCTACAGGAGCAGGTAAAACGTATATGTCGGCGTTTGATGTGGCGCAAGTGAATCCAAATCGAATGTTATTTCTTGTTCATCGTGAAGATATTTTATATCGGGCAAAGGAGACGTTTGAATATGTGCTAGGTAAAACGGGTAAGAAAATGGGGATTTATACCTCCAATGTTAAGGAGGTAGAGGCGGATTACTTATTTTCTACTGTCCAAACAATGTCCCGGCATTTTAAAAATTATGCAAGGGATTCTTTTGATTATTTGATTGTTGATGAGGCTCACCATATCGGGGGAGAAACTTATCAGCAGTTGTTAAATTACTTTACGCCAAAGTTTTTATTAGGGATGACAGCAACGCCCGAACGATGTGACGATTTTAATATTTTTGATTGTTTTGATGGGCACGTCGCGTTAGAAGTACGACTTCGTGATGCGCTTGAGCAACGTTTAATTGTACCCTTTCACTATTTTGGGATTCGTGATATCGACGGTGTTGATTTGAGTAATATTAAGGCAGACCAAATTCACGAATTAACTAAACGTTTAAAAGTAAATGAACGTGTTTCTTTTATTTTAGAGCAGATGGATTTATACGGGCATGATGGTCGCTATCGTAAGGGAATTGGTTTTTGCGCAAGTATTGAACATGCTGAGTATATGACGAAGAAATTTAATGAAGCATCAGTTCCGAGTGTCTGTTTAACGGGGAATCATTCTCCGAAAGAGCGCCAGGTGATGATGAATCGCCTAGCTTGCGATGAGGATCCTCTTGAAATGATTTTCACAGTAGATATTTTTAACGAGGGAATCGATATTCCGAGCATTAATACGGTGTTAATGCTTCGCCCAACGCAATCTCCGATTATTTTTATTCAACAGTTGGGAAGGGGACTGCGGAAAAATGAAGATAAAGAATTTTTAACGGTTCTTGATTTTATTGGAAATCATAAAAAGTCCTTTTTAATGGCAATTGCACTTAGTGGAGATCGTTTTTATGATAAGGATAGTTTAAAAGTAGCTGTGGCGACTAACTTTGCGGGACATTTAGGAGATAGTTTTGTCACTTTAGACGCAATTTCTAAAGAGCAAATCCTTAGTCAACTAGAGAACGAAAAATTTAATTCGATGATGTACCTCAAAGAAGCATATGCCGAGTTTAAGCGGATGAAACGCGGGCAGATTCCGTACATGTTATGTGATTATTTAGGGTGTGAGGGAGCCCCCGATCCGTTAGCTTTTGTCAAAAAATCTAAGACATATTTACAGTTTATTTATCAGGTAGAGAAGGATTTATTCTTAGAATCTGTACTAAGTCACGACACTTTTGTAAAGGTTTTAAAGGAGTGGTCATCTCAACTGCCATTAAAGAGACCTTATGAGTTTATTCTCATGAAATATTTGTTAAATCACCGGGAAGTGATGACATTAAACCAGGAACTAGCAACACGGGAAATTTTAAAATATGTGGATTCTGTTTCACCAACAAGTGTCACTCATGCCCTTGAATGCCTCGGACAAACCTATTATGATCTGAGTGATCAGGCTCAATATGTTCAAACATTTGATTGGATAGGTGGGACATTAGTGACCTTACCCGTTTTTAATCAATTACGATCAGTTCCGCATTTTAAAACTTACTTAGATGATGTGTTGACCTATGGTCTTGTTCGTTACCAGGAAGAATTTTCAACCGCTGATTATGGGGACCCTTTTTTAAAGCTGTATGAAACGTATTCTATGCGGGAGGTTGCTAAGGTGGCTAATTATAATAAGAAACATAGTGCCTTTCGTGGGAGCGGCTTGTTGACGTATAAGAATAATTTCTTTTTATTTGTTGAGTTGCATAAAGAAAAAGATATTAAGGAAAGCATTAATTATGATGATTGTCTGACGTCATCTCGGACATTTCAGTGGCAATCTCCAAATAAAACAACCCAGGAGTCTCCGCAAGGACAAAATTTAATTAAAAATGTAGAGCGTCAGATTCACCTGCATTTATTTGTAAGAAAATTTAAAAAACTTGATGGCGATGTTCAGCCGTATATTTATTTAGGAAAAGCCAATACCCTGTCAGCAAGTGGAAATAATCCAATTACTCTTCAACTAGAATTGGAACATGAAATTCCACCACAACTCTATCGCGAACTTAGTTATTAAATGAAATAGAGAGGATGGAGGGCTCATGAAAAATTAACGTTGCTAGCCTCAGTTATTTTGGGTGATTCCAAAAAACGAGGCTAGTGATGGATAAATAAAACGGCTTTTGTAGGTATGTAAAAAAACTAGACGTCCTTCTTATGGAAGGCATCTAGTTTTTTGTAAATTAGTTTGATGATATAAGAAAACAGAGAAAAATCTATTATTTAGGGGGGGGTTAGATTTCTCCTTGGATTGATTTTATTATAGCATATTTTCCACCATTTTCAAGCATCCTTCTACATTTTTTGAGAAAAATAGAGAGAGTTTCCAATGAAAATGATGGAGAGTGTAAGCGATGGGCTAAATGAAAAGACTCTATTCGATTTATTCGAAATAGAGTCTTTTCATTTAATTGTTTAAAAGTCGTTTTACGGCCGGAATATCGGCAGGTGCCCAACGGAGTTTTTCGAGTTGATCGACGTCTACCCACATGAGTTTAGCGTGTTCTTTGGCGATAGGGGTTCCCGAAATTAATTGGCAATCGATCGTTATGAAATGAACAATCAAATTCTCATACTCATGGAAATAGTTGTCTCTTAACTGTAAGGGTTCAATCACGCAATTTAATTCTTCTAAGATTTCACGACGAATGGCTTCATTAAAGGTTTCACCCGGTTCAACTTTACCGCCCGGAAATTCCCAATAGTTTGGGAGTGACATTTGAGGTGAACGAAGGGCGCACAAAATCTGGTTATGTTCATTTTTGATAATGGCAGCGACGACAGGTATAGTTTTTTTCAACGGTTATCAGCTCCTCTTATGCATGATTAGTCAAGGTAAGGCAATCCATTGGCATCGAAGGTAAATCCTTCTCCAAGTGTTTCATAAACATGGCTCACACTCACAAAGGCCTGAGGATCAATGGTATAAATTATTTCTTTGAGTGAATTGAGCTCACGCTTATTAATAATTGTTAAAATAATTGTTTTTTCGGTTTTATTGTAAGAACCCATTCCATGAATAAAAGTAGCTCCTCGAGACATTTTTTGATGGATGGCATCGGCAATATCTTGGTAGGCATCTGAGATAATGAGGACTTTATGTCCCGCTTGAAATCCTTCTTGAAAGCGTTCGATAATTTTTGAGGCGATATAAAGCCCAAGAATGGTATAAATAGCGTTGGTAAATGATAGAAAGATAACTAATGAAATCCCGATGACAATAGCGTCAAAGGTAAACATCGTGCGCGCCATTGGAATCCCTAATTTATCTTTTATAATTTTGGCTATAATATCGACTCCTCCCGTGGTTCCCCCAGCGTTAAAAATAATGCCAAGCCCTGTCCCAATTAGAACCCCCATTCCTATTGAGGCGATAATCATATCGTTGGGTAGTGGGGGAATAATATGCCCTAATGATTCAAATAGGCTTAAGAAGAGAGAGAGCATACATGTTCCATAAATGGTTAACCAAAAACCACGTTTTGTAAATTGACGGTAGCCAATAATGAGCATTGGAATATTTAGTAGAAGATTGCTAACTCCAGTACTAATTCCAAATAAATGATAAAGAATAATTGTAATTCCAGTAAATCCCCCTTCGGCCATTTGATTGACAATGGCGAAATTAACGACTCCTAATGCCATGAGTGCAGTTCCAATCGTAATAAAAAATAGTTGTTTTAAGAGTTTGAATGACATGTGAGCGACCCCTCCTTGAATGAATAATTTAATGATTATTATAGCAAAATTTTCTAAAATATACAATTATCGTGATTTTTAGGTCAAGGAATTTGACAATTTTTTGACGAATAGACGTGATATGGCCAAATAGACCTTAAAGATAAAGGACCTTATGTTGGCTACAACAGCCGGGAGGGGTTGCAGAAGTTAAGTTTAAAAAAGAGGGCAAAGTTCGGTGAAATGAACTTCGTTTTTAAGCAGATAAATGTGTGGTCTCGTGTTAGTAAGGGGATTGTAGTAAGCCCATCTAGTGTTGAATAATTCTTTGGTTTACGGCGAGGTTGTGTATTGAGTGGCGAATAGGAGGTGCGCTTTATTTTAGTCAGCTTATCCTTTGGATGTGGCACAAAGTTTTATACGGGAATTAATATTTTTTCTTAACAATAGGTGAAGTTATCACACTTTTTATGATTTGCAATACAATAAAATAGGCAAATAAAGGAGTGATAAGATGAAAAGAGTTGTTGTCGGTGGATTAGAGGGAAGAATGGGAAGTTTTCTCGTTGAGGCATTGAAAGTTGAGGAAGATATTACGTTAGTTGCCGGTGTGAGTGAAGTGGAGTGTCTAGAAGGGGAAACCCCTATTTATAACGATATAGATAAGGTCCTTGCAGAGGTGGATTTTGATGTTTATATTGATTTTACGGTTTATACCTTTGCAAAGGAAGCGGCAGAAAAGATGTTAAAGGCTGGAAAATCTATTGTTATCGGAACGACGGGCTTTAACAAAGAAGATGTAGATTATTTGAAAGAAGTGGCGAAGGAGTATGGTGGAAGGGGGGTTATTGCGCCTAACTTTTCTGTCGGTGCGATTTTAATTAATAAATTTACGGAGATTTGTTCGCATTACTTTGATAACTTTGAGATTGTGGAGTATCATCATGTGAATAAGAAGGATCAGCCTTCAGGAACGGCAACCTACATTGCAAATACCCTTGATTGTGCATTAAAACGTAAATTAGCTTCTACGCATGTTCATAGTGTACGTATGCCTGGTGTCTTGGCAAAACATCAAGTTTTGGTAAGTGATGAATATCAAACGCTTGAGTTGATTCATCAGTCGAATAGTCGTCATTCATTTGAAAAGGGAATTATTTTAGCTATTCGTAAAGTTGGTGAATTGGACGAACTTGTTTATGGATTACAACATTTATTAGATTAAACCTTCCGAGCGAAGGTTTTTTTATGATAAAAAGTTGATTATAAGCTTTAATCTTCAGTATAATAAGAAGAGTATAAATTTGAGATGGAGTGTGTGTCATGGACTTGTTAGCAGCTGGTACGAGTGTTTTAGAAACGTTGAATGGGGCGGGATATGAGGCCTATTTTGTTGGAGGAATGGTTCGGGATCGGTTAATCGGACGTCCAATCTACGATGTTGATATTACGACCTCTGCCACGCCTGATACGGTCATGTCATTATTTGATAAAACAATAGCAACTGGCTTGCAACATGGGACAGTCACAGTGATGATCGGGAAGATCCCCGTTGAGGTCACAACGTTCCGAGTGGAAAGCCACTATATTGATTATCGCCGTCCGAAGGAAGTGCGTTTTACTCGCTCATTAGATGAGGATTTGAGACGTCGCGACTTCACGATTAATGCCATTGCGATGGACCGAGAAGGTCAGCTCCTAGATCCCATTGGAGGGCGAGAGGATCTTGAAAAATCGTTAATTGTCTGCGTAGGGAAACCAACTGAGCGGTTTCAAGAGGACCCTTTAAGAATTTTACGTGGAATACGCTTTGTTTCTAAGCTTGGTTTTTCATTAGAAGCTGAAACATTAGCTGCAATGATTGAAACGAAAGAATTATTACAACAGATTTCCATGGAAAGAGTTAAAAAGGAACTAGAAGGCATGGTGAAAGGGGACTTTTTTCAAAAGGCGATGAATGATGCCTATGAAATGGATTTAATGTCAGTCATCCCGTTTTTTAATGGCTTAAATAAATATCGACAACGTTGCTATGAAGCAATCACACATCCTATTATATTGTTTGCATTGGCTGGATTAACATGCGATAATTTAGCTGAATATTTAGCGGCCTGGCCTTTTTCACGGGTAGAACGCAAATGTATTGAGGTATTATGTCATGCCCTGAATCAGGAGGTAGACCCTACTTATTTTACTTATTTATATGGGGAAGAGTGGGCAAGGTTTTACCATCAAATGAAATTATTTATCCATCAGGAAAACGTTCCGTATCAGGTGGTTGATTTACCGATTAGTGATCGCCGCGAATTGTTGATTAGTGGAAAGGTGATTGCTGAGGTGATTCAGCGTCCGAAGGGACCGTGGATTCAGGAACTATTAAGGAAAATAGAGTATTTAGTTGTAATGAATCAATTGAAAAATGAGAAAGAAACGTTAATTCAGTATATAAAGAATGAGATGGAGGAAGCTGATGATGAATAAAAAAAATAAGTGGTTAAAAAGAGCTGTCCTTTTAATTGTTGTTTTGCTTGCGATAGGTGTGATTTCGTTTGCTTCGTATGTTTTACAATATGATAAACAGTTACTGACCTATCAGGAGTCCTTATCTAAGCTACCGGAAGTTAAAAAGGTATTAGAAATATCGCAATATAACGGCGAAGAGCAGTATTATGTCGCGAAGGTTCAGTTGACATCAGGTAAGGATTATTATTATTTTATTAAAGATAATACCGTTAAGTTAAGCTGTGAGACGAAGGATTTAATGACGAAAAAGCAAGTAGAGGAAAAAGTAGCGAATGTTATCGATCAGGGTGTGATTAAACATTACTATTTAGGTGTTTATGGTGAGACACCGATTTATGAAGTTCTTGTGACGAATGATAAAGGTGATTTTTATGTCATTTTAGATGCGAAAACATCAGAGGTATTATTACAATTTAAGGCGAAATAGGAGCGGTTGTGGTGTACGGATTATGGAAAGATAATTTACTTGATTTTAATACGTTATTATTAACAACTTATAAAGAATTAGGATTGAACGAGCAGGAGTATGTGTTGTTAGTGTTGCTCGCTCGCTTACTAAAAACAAATCCTTCGGGCTGGACGTTTAGTGATATTTCAACACATATGACGATTGATGAGGCAAATTGCTCGGTGTTATTTATTAATCTTGTTGAAAGACAGTATATTACAGTGAGTAGTAAAATGGATGAGCGAGGGAAGCGGTTTGAGGAATACTCGATTGCCCCTCTGTTTGAAAAGATAGAGACGTTATTAAGACAACAAAAGACGCAAGCTACATCTACCCAACGTGAAGAAATTTTTAGTATGATTGAACAGGAGTTTGGGATTTTAAGCCCGTTAGACATTGAAACCATTCATCTTTGGATGACAGAGGATAATTTTGACCCGGAGTTAATTAAGCTAGCTATTCGGGAAATGAATTCTTATCAAATTAAATCAATCCGTTATATTGATAAAATTTTGCTGGATTGGAAGAAAAAAAATATTAAAACAGTAGAAGAGGCTAAACGACAATTAATCGCCTTTCGTCAACGTAAGCAATCATCGATGACGACAGAAACTCAAACGGTTTCTGTTGATCCCAATTTTTATTATGATTGGATGAACGAGTAAAGCTAAAGGAGTACATTATGGTATCGAAGAAAAAAGCAGCAGAAATGATAGATGTGATGGAAGAATTATTTCCAGATGCCCATTGTGAGTTGAATTTTACGAATGAATTTGAATTGGTCCTTGCTGTGTTACTATCAGCTCAAACGACGGATAAAAGTGTAAATAAACTAACGGCGCAATTATTTCAAAAATATAAGACACCTGAAGATTATTTAGAGGTGACGCTTGAAGAGCTTGAACAGGATTTAAGGACGATTGGGCTTTATCGAAGTAAAGCAAAAAATATTCAGGCGTTATGTCGTTTGTTAATTGAGGAATATCAAGGCGTTGTCCCGCATATATTTGAAGAGTTGGTAAAGTTACCGGGTGTGGGGAGAAAGACGGCTAATGTTGTACTATCTGTTGGTTTTAATGTTCCACGAATAGCGGTGGATACACATGTGGAACGGGTATCAAAGCGATTGGGATTCGCCAAAGCGGATGATACGGTATTAGAGGTGGAACATAAATTGATGAAGTTAATTAAAGAGGATCGTTGGTCTAAGTCACACCATTTAATGATCTTCTTTGGCAGATATCATTGTACGGCCAAAAATCCTAAATGTGAAACCTGCCCACTCTTTACAAATTGTAAGGAAGGGAAGAAATTAATAAAGAAGGCAAAATAAAAAGGACTCCATGAAAGGAATCCTTTTTATTTTATTTAATTAGTCTGTTGAGTCATCATTTTCAGGAAATCCTAGAATGCCTGAGTTCTCATCATCTGGAAGGTCATCAGGTGACTGATCGGGTGATTGGTCAGGTCCAGTACTTGGTGGCGGCGTTGTTGAATCATTGCCTTTAGGTCCTTTTGAAATAGTAATGGTTAAGGTTGAACCTGGGGAAATAGCCGATCCAATTCCAGGATTTGAACCAATATAAGCTCCTTTTGGTAATGTTGCATGGAATTCTTCTTTAATTGAGACATTGACTGAATTTAATGAAGCCCACGCTTGATACTGACTAATGAAATCAGACTCATTTTTAAAGTTTGGTACAACTAATTGAGCCGACGCGATGACAACACTTAATGTTTCACCTGGGAAAATTGTACCTGTTGCCGGAGAGGTTGAAAGAACAAGACCGGCATCTACTTCATTTGATGCTGTTTCCGAGTAAGAAACATTAACTCCATTTGTTGATGCCCATTCTTCAACTTGTTGTTTTGTCCAACCTTTCATATTAGGGATGGTCACAGGTTTTGAGCAATTTTCACAGTTGATTGTAATAGAATTAGAGTTTTCACTTGTTAGGGCACCTGAATTTTCGTAACGTGCACGAATGTAGAAATCCTTGTAGCGTGCCATATCACCAATTGAAACATTATCAATTGTTAAGGCATTACTTGTGGTTGAACCTAGTAAGACTTCACTACCAGCGTAATCTCGTGCATAAACATCATAAACTGTTGCTCCGATAATCTGAATTTGTTTTAGCATCATGCGCAGTTCAGATTCGGTTGGATTTAATTTAGGCATCTGACTAATATTCGTTGCCTTTGTTGCTAAACTTGCGGCGTTAGCAATCTGAGAAGTGATTTCAGAGGTTGAAAGTGTATATCCTTTGATATGGTCCCATGAAAACTGAAGAGCTGAACCTGTATAAGAACCTGCAAAGTTTTTAGGGGTACTTAATTGTTGGAAACGAGTAGATGTTCCCTTAGGTCCATGTCCTTTAATAAATAACTCAGATGAAATATATTGACTTGGTGTAAATTTCGATGGCGATTGTACTTCACCGTCTTTATCACCACTTTCTTGCTCGATTGAATGGGATTGAATGCTGCTTGGACGCTTAGGTTCCTCATATCCTGCAGGATTTAAGTACTTCATCAATGTGTTGAAGACATACCATGGTTTAGATTGTGAGGATTGTGTAATGTATCCGTCTTTATTTTCATTAAATCCTGTCCAAATAGCGGCAGTATAGTAATTAGAATAACCAACAAACCATGAATCGCGAATGGCATTGTCAGGATATCCATATTTTGAACGTTCAGATGGATCAAGGTTTGTTGTTCCTGTTTTTCCAGATAAGTACATGCTACCGACATTAGCTGTTGTTCCTGTTCCCTCAGTCATAACGGTATGTAGCATATCTGTTAGTAAATAGGCTGTTTCCTCACTGATTGCACGATGAGATTCTTGGTCTGCCTTAATGACAGTTCCATCATTTGTAATAATTTTTTCAACTGTAATCGGCTCGTTATAGATTCCACCATTTCCAAATGTTGCATAGGCCGCTGCCATTTGAAGAGGCGAGTATCCTGTTGAAGCTCCACCGATGGCCATTGATTCATATAATGTTTCTTCATCGTTAAACTCAAATCCTAAGTTTTCAGCAAAGGCTTGAACATCTTTTGCTCCTACAGCATTAAAGGCTTTTACGGCAGGAACGTTTAATGATTTGTTAAGGGCATAACGGATTGTCATACGCCCTTGATATTCATGGTTATAGTTATGGACAATACGTCCACTTCCATCTTGATAGGTATATAATTCATCATCAAGTGTTGTCCCAGATCCCCATTTTAAATATTCGATCGCCGGTCCATATGCGAAGATGGGTTTAGCGGTTGAACCCGGTTGACGTTTTAATTGTGTCGCAAAGTTAACTCCACGCTCTACGCCTTCTTCATTAACGCCACCACCAATCGCACGAACTTGTCCGGTTTGGGTATCCATAAAAACAATTCCTGATTGAACATCTGTTGACTTAGCTAATCCAGTTGCCGACCAATCAACATACTTGTTAGAGTTTTGGATATCGTAAACAAGTGATTGCGCCTCAGGGTCTAAAGTCGTGTAGATTTGAAGACCAGAGTAAGGGTCTAAATCATATTTGTTTTCGATTTCATTTAAGACGGCATCAATGAATGACTGATACTTCGTATTATCGAATTCATCTGATTTATGATAAACGAGCATATCAGTAATCGGTTCAGCAGCAGCGAGATTTGCTAAGTCTTTTGTGATATAACCGTGCTTAACCATTAATTTTAAAACGATATCGCGACGTTTTTCTGCCGAATCGGCATAGCGGTCAGGACGGTAATTTTCAGGTGCCTGTACAAGCCCTGCCAATGTTGCGGCTTGAGAAAGGGTTAAATCATTTGCTGTTGTCCCAAAATAGTATTCTGCCGCTTTTTGAATCCCATTGATTCCACCCCCGAAAGGTGAATAATTTAAATAGGCTTCAATGATTTGTTCTTTTGTTAGTTGTTTTTCAATTTTAATAGCTAGGTATAATTCTTTGATTTTACGATCAATACTTTTTTCACTTGTTAAGTGTGTTTGCTTAATTAGCTGTTGTGTTAATGTACTTGCACCTTGATCAAAATCACCCGATTGAAGGTTTCCGATGAGGGCGACTAGGAAACGTTGCCAATCGGCACCTGAATGCTCATAGAATTTTGAATCCTCTGTTGCAATAATTGCATCAATTAACACAGGAGAGATATCTTGGTAGGAAACCCATTCACGCTTTTGGATTCCGAGCTCATCGATAATATTTCCATCCTTATCATAAATGATTGTTGATTCTGTTGCATAAATTTTTGATACATCGAGTTCAGGAGCTGTCTCAATTGTTTTTATGAGAATAAAACTCCCGATCATCATGGCAGCAATTCCCCCTAGCAGCCCCACTAATATAAAGGATTTAAATACAGTCCCAATTGCTTGGAGCAGGGTGAAGGAAAATTTACCTTTGTTTTTCTTCATCTAAGTCACCACCTTATAGTATTATAAGAAAAGTTCTTCAACTACTTTTAAGTAATCAATTCGTGGAAAAGCTCCTTCAGGAATCATCGTTCCATATTGCGCAAATTCTTTCCGAGAAATAGAACGTCTACTACCTAATTTATATTCTTGCCAAAACGTTGCAAGGTTTTCACACGGTAGTAGATAAATTTCATTAAATTTTGCAAATTTTACGAGTAAAAAAGTTATCCCCCCATTTTTATTGACGGCCATCATATGATTTACTTGATGCTCGTGTAAATTCTGTAAAGGAAAGAGAGTAGCGTTTAAAGTTTCCTTGGCTTCAAAATCAATGTATTTCCCTTTAAAGACTCCATTGAAGTCTGTTGTAGAGGGCGTTCTAAAGTATGCCTCTGTAATGACAGCTGCTGCACGTTTAGGGTAATGAACTTTAACAATTTGAACAGGAGTCGGCTTTTTATGAATAACCGCCTTATTGGCTGCCAAATAATGTTCATTTGATTTTGTTAAATCATCTTCAAAAGACATTCCGCGCTTTCCAAATGAAATTGTTTTTTCGCTCGTACTCTTAAGTGTTGGTTTCTTTTTATGAGGATAATTTACCACAGAATTATACACCTCCTAACTCTATATCTTATCAAATAATAGGTAAAAAAGCTAATCTTTAATCAGATTTCATGTTTAATTCATACAATTTATAGACGTATTGTATTATTTTTACATTTGACAATTTCGTCTGTTTTTGACATAATGAATGTTACATAGCAATTGGGTAATTGCGCTGTCCTTTTGGATGGTGAGGAAAGTCCATGCTCGCACAATCTGAGATGATTGTAGTGTTCGTGCCTAACGAAACAATAAGTTAGGGCAGTTAATCATTAACTGACGGCTGGGAACGTACCTAAGTCTTTAGATAGGGTATTATTACCTTTAAAAGTGCCACAGTGACGATGTCGTTTGGAAACAAACGAAGTGGAACGGGTAAACCCCACGAGCGAGAAACCCAAATTTGGTAGGGGCACTCCTAAAGCAGAAATGAATGCATATGGGAGGTAAAGTGAAAACTTTACAGACAGATAATTACCGCCTGAGTACGAGGAGGCATCCGCTTGAGTACAACGGTACAGAACATGGCTTATAGATTGCTATTCATGTAAAAAGCACAACAATTAGTTGTGTTTTTTTTATTAATAAAATAGAGGGTTTATGTATGAATCGATGAATTTAACTAAACCTATGAAAAGGATTAAAGTTTAAACAGGGTCATCTGATGAACTGTTGGATAGAGAAAATAAACCATTCTTTACAAAAAAATACCTATATTTACTTTTTTATTAAATATAGGTATGCTATTATTAGTTTAGTTTGCTTATAAAAGGATGTTTGTGGGAGGTGCCAAGATGGATTTTTCAAATAAAGAAAGCAATCAACAATTAGCTGATTATTTGCGAGAACAACGACAAAATCAAAACCTTGACCTAGAAGAAGTATCTGCTAAAATTGGTGTTCCAATTCAGCATTTAAAAAGTATTGAGCAAGGTGATTTTGAACGATTTGATTCGTTTTATTTGAAAATGTATATTAAAAAGTATGCAACATATTTATCGTTGAATGTTGGGGAGTTGTATCAACAATTTTACGGAAATCAAATTCAAAAAGAGGTTGAGGTAAAAATTCATAAGCAACAGGTTGAAAGAAGAAATCAAAACCTAGGACGGATTGCGGGGGTTATTTGCGGTATTTTAGTCATCGGGCTAGGCATTTTTTATGTCGTTGATATGGTTAAAAGTGCAGAGCCGAAAGAGGATAAAAATATTGTAATTAATAATCCAAATTCTTCAACGTTACTTGAGGCTGAGAAGAAGGAAGATAAAGATCTCAGTGAAGAGAAACCATCAAAACAGGATGAAGCTCCTAAGGCTGAGGAACCTGTTGTGAATGAAACGGTGGATATAAAATTAATTTCTCAACAAAATAAAGAACTTGTTTTTGATGTGACAACCAAAAAAACTGAGGTAGATTTAAAGTTAGAATTTACCGCATCTTGTTGGTTGAGTATGACGCTAGGAACGCAGAATCTAATTCCAGGGGAAACGTATCAAGCGGGCGGAGTATTTGAGCATAAAGTAACGAATGATCAGTTTGGAACGTTAGAACTGAATGTCGGGGATGCAACAGCAGTTCGTGTTTTAGTTGATAATCAACCGCTTGAATTTCAACCATCAAGTCCGCATCAATATATAAAAATTAATCTGAAAACTGAGTAGGTGTGAGTATGAACTTAGCAAATAAGTTAACATTGTTACGTATTATTTTAATTCCATTTTTTATTGTGTGTTTCTATATTCCAAGTTTAATTGTCAACACAGTAGCTGTTAATAATTATTTAATTCCCTATGCGAACCTTTTAGGGTTAATTATCTTTTTATTAGCTGCAATTACTGATTTTATTGACGGTTATGTGGCGCGAAAATATAATATGATTACTGATTTTGGAAAATTTATGGACCCGTTAGCGGATAAACTATTAGTAACAGCAGCTCTTTTAGTTTTACTAGAAAATGGTTTGATTTCAGGATGGGTTGTCTTTGTTATTTTAGCTCGTGAGTTTATTGTAACAGGATTTAGAACCATTGCAGCTTCAAAAGGTGTTGTTATTGCAGCGGGATGGCTAGGGAAGATTAAAACGGTTGTTCAATTTATGATGATTTCCACTTTATTGTTATTAAATTATCCATTTGAGATTTTCAACTGGCCGGTGGATCGAATTTTCATTGCATTAGCTGTTGTCTTAACAGTTGCCTCAGGTGTTGAATATATCTACAAAAATTTACATATTTTCGATGAAGCGAAGTAAGATAGAACAAAAAAGCGAACAAGTTTTCGCTTTTTTGTTGCTTTTAGAGAAAAATTAGTTTATTATTAAAATAAATTAAAGGAATTTAGACCTAAAATGGGTATGTTAAAAGTAGATAGAAAAAATAAAACAGGATCTAGGAGGATATAGTTGATGAGTAATAATCGTGAAGCTGCGCTTATGCAAGCGTTGAAAAGTATTGAAAAGCAATACGGTAAAGGATCTGTCATGAAGTTAGGAGAAAAAACGGATACTCGAATAGAGGTTATTTCGTCGGGATCTTTAGCGTTAGACTCGGCCTTAGGTGTTGGTGGTTATCCTCGTGGACGTGTCATTGAAATTTATGGTCCAGAGAGTTCTGGTAAAACAACTTTTGCATTACATGCGATTGCAGAAGTACAAAAATCAGGTGGAACGGCAGCTTTTATTGATGCAGAGCATGCCCTTGATCCAGCTTATGCGGCAAAATTAGGTGTAGATACAGACGAGTTACTTGTTTCCCAACCAGATACTGGGGAACAGGCGTTAGAAATTGCCGAGGCTTTAGTTCGAAGTGGAGCTATTGATATTTTAGTTGTCGATTCAGTAGCGGCATTAGTTCCACGTGCGGAAATTGAAGGGGAGATGGGTGATTCGCATGTTGGATTACAGGCTCGCCTTATGTCACAGGCTTTACGTAAATTATCTGGAGCAATTAATACGACAAAGACAATTGCAATCTTTATTAACCAAATTCGTGAGAAAGTTGGAATTATGTTTGGTAACCCAGAAGTTACACCAGGTGGAAGAGCGTTAAAGTTCTATTCAACAATTAGACTTGAGGTGCGACGCGGTGAGGCGATTAAGCTTGGAACAGATATCGTCGGAAATGTTGCTAAGATTAAAGTTGTAAAAAATAAGGTAGCTCCTCCATTTAAAACAGTTGAGGTTGATGTGATGTACGGTGAAGGGGTATCTAAACAAGGTGAGATTCTCGATTTAGCGGTTGATTATAATATCATTGAAAAAAGCGGTTCTTGGTATTCTTATCGAGGAGAAAAGATGGGACAAGGACGTGAAAATGCTAAATTATTCCTTAAAGAAAATCCATTCATTATGGAAGAAATTGCAGACCTTATTCGAGCAGAATTGAATATTCCTACATCAGGACATGAGGAAATCATGATTGAGGAATAATAAAAAAGAGATAAATGAGTTGGGTAGACTCGTTTATCTCTTTTTCTATTGAAATTTACAGGGATTTATTGGCTCTTTGTCAAATCGTGTGGGTGAATAAAATCTATACATGTAATCAAGAGGAATTAGGCCATTCTTTAGACGGCTTGGTTCCTCTTCTTTTTTTGTTCAAAAGTGTATTTATGAATAATCAAAATTCTTGCTTTGAAATGGTAGAAACTACGGTATCCGAAGGCAATACGTTTAATGACTTTAATGTTATTGTTAATTCCTTCGAGTACTCCATTTGTATAAGGAGTTTCGATAGTATTTTTGACATAATCTTGATAATGAGTGAGTGTTTTTAAAGCTGTTTTCATTTCGTGTGAAAGCAGGTCAGAGGGGTGTTGAATGGCATGATGAAATATTTCAAGGTTACGAAGTTTAATAGCCTGTTGGACAGTTTGGTAGAAATCATAAGTCTCCTTTAGTTCAGGGTCTAGGGCTAATAAAAAGTCAATAATTTCTTGTTGAGAGATCATCTTTTTGAAGCAGTTGGAATAGAAGTAATGAGTGGCATTAAGATCTTCTTGGGCTTTTAAGAGAAGTCGCCAATAATGTTTGAATTTATTATAAAACTCTTTATTTTGATTCATGAAACGAATGCGTGTTTTATTAAGAGCACGAGAGACTAGTTGAACGATATGAAATTTATCTAAAACAATCTTAGCCTTAGGGAATACCTCTTTAATGAGTGTCATATAAGGGGCGTACATGTCAATGACGACGTGGGTTACACCTTCACGAGCTGCTTTAGAAAATCGCATAAAATAAGTCCTTAGTGTACTTAAGCGACGGTCTTCAACGATATCAATTAGCTTTCCATTGGACGCATCACAAAAAATGAAGGACATTGCTCCGTTCCCTACCAATGGAGGATACATGCTTCGCATGGCAGGTGACCCTCGGCCGATTTAACCGACTTAAACTCGTCAAAACAAAGAACTTTTGGGAGAGAATTAAAGGGAAGCGGCTGTTCTTCATAGGAAGAATGAATGACGCGGTTAACGGTTGAATGAGAAACGTTAAGCTCACGTGCAATATCTGTTTCGGATTTCTTATGACTAGCTTCTAAAAAGATGGCTTGTTTTACGGGAGTGGAAATAAAACAATTAGGGTTAACAAGAGATGTTTCTAGGGTAAATGTTCGGTCACAATGACGGCATTTATAACGTTGTTTTTTTAAGTCTAGATAAGCATCAAATCCGGAAATTTTGACTAGCTTAATACGTGAAGTTTTGAAGCCGTGTTTAATGATATTTGAGTCAAAAGAATGACCACAGTGGTAGCAATGAGTCGGTTGAAAAGAAAGAGTTCCCAAAATAAGTTTAGAACGAACATTCTTAATCTGAGTTTCTTGGATACAATTTTTTGAAAAAGTAATATTTTTATCTTTTAAATCAAGTAAAGTTGAGATACAATTAGTGTGAGACATAAACCCAATCCTTTCGTGTTGTTTTAGCCGATTACATTGTATAGGATTTTGGGGACTATGTCTCTTTTTTTGTCTTAATATTTATGGCAATCAAAAAGGTGTGAGTAATCCCACCCACACCAAATATTATAGAACCTTTATTTTTTCTTGAACAACTCCTTCACCAATTTTTGGTGTTAGTTTTGGTTAGATTGGGGTGGAATTCTTGACATGTTATTACAATAATATTAAAATAAAGAATGTAGTATTATATCATAATGCTAATTATCTTAAAACTATAGAGCCGTTAAATAGATCTATGGCGGATAATCGTATATCAAATAATTGGAGGTGGACTTATGTCACAAATTATCATCTCCATTTTGCTAGTAGGGATAGGGTTAGTTATTGGGTATTTTATGAGAAAAAAGGTGTATGAGGCTGAGTTAGAGAGAGCACAACAAACAGCTGCACATATTATCTCAAAATCTGAAAAAGAAGCGGAATCAAAGAAAAAAGAGGCACTTTTAGAAACAAAAGAAGAGGTCCAACGACTTAAAGTTGGTGCAGAACGTGACATTAAGGAGAAGAAGACGGAACTTGTACGCTTAGAGGAACGTTTAGTCCAGAGAGAGGAAACTATTGATCGCCGTATTTTGAATTTAGAGAAGCGTGAAATGGCACTTGAAAAGAAAGATGAAGCCATCGCTGAAAAACAACTCGAACTAAAAGAACTAGAAAGCAAAGTGGAAGAAACTTTAGAAGGGCAACGACAAAAGTTAATTGAAATCTCGGGATTAACCGTGGATGAAGCCCGCGACATTATTTTTAAACAAGTTGAGGATGAGATGTCTCACGAGGTTGCGAAGTATATTAAAGAAGAGGAAGAGAAGGCGCGATTAGAAGCCGATAAAAAGGCGAAGGAATTAATTGTATTAGCCATTCAGAAATATGCTTCGGAACAGACAAGTGATTATAGTGTAAATGTTGTTAATTTACCTAGTGATGAAATGAAGGGACGTATTATTGGACGTGAGGGACGCAATATTCGTACGATTGAATCGTTAACAGGTGTGGATTTAATTATAGACGATACGCCAGAAGCGGTCGTTTTATCATGCTTTGATCCAATCCGACGTGAAATTGCTCGTATTACACTTGAGACCTTAGTTCAAGATGGGCGAATTCATCCAGCTCGAATTGAGGAAATCGTTGAAAAGACTCGTCGTGAAGTTGACTTGCGCATTCGCGAATATGGAGAAAATGCTGTATTTGAAGTTGGAATTGGTAAAGTTCATCCAGACTTGATGAAAATTTTAGGTCGACTTAATTACCGTACAAGTTATGGGCAAAATGTATTAAAGCACTCAATGGAGGTTGCATTTTTAGCTGGAATAATTGCTGCGGAGTTAGGGGAAGATGTTAAGTTAGCTAAACGAGCAGGATTATTGCACGATATTGGAAAAGCTGTTGACCATGAAGTTGAAGGTAGTCACGTTGAGATTGGAATAGAGTTAGCGACGCGTTATCGCGAACATCCAGTTGTCATCGATGGAATTGCATCGCATCATGGGGATCGTGAACCTCAAAGTTTAATTGCTGTCATTGTGGCAGCAGCCGATACATTATCTGCTGCTAGACCTGGAGCAAGAAGTGAATCATTAGAAAATTATGTGAAACGTTTGGAACAACTTGAAAACATTGCATGCCGTTTCGAAGGTGTTGAGAAGGCGTTTGCTATTCAAGCAGGACGTGAAGTTCGTGTCGCTGTTATTCCAGAACAATTAGATGATGTTCAAGCTCACCAAGTAGCTCGTGATATTCGTCAAACGATTGAAAATGAATTAGAATACCCTGGAAATATTAAAATAACAGTAATTCGTGAAACACGTGCTGTTGAAACCGCAAGATAACGAATAGGTATTAAATGGTGTAAGAGCTATTAATGGGGATTCATTAATAGCTCTTTACTATGTGTAAGGAAAGAATCATTTACGGTGTGTGTCTTAATCCTCGTTAGGCACACCCTAGTTAAAGAGATGTACCGATATTGGGATTTTTACTAGATGAACAGGGGACGCGGTGAACTTTAGATGATGTGGTGTCTTTTACGACCTCATGACGATGGGTTAAGATAGGGCTTTAAAATGTGGAAAGTAGCACGGGCTATTTAGAGAAATAAAAGAGTTTAACGAGTGATAGATCATTAACAACGAGTGAATTGACGACTAGAAAGGCGGATAACATGAAAATTTTATTTATTGGAGATATTTATGGATCGTTGGGACGAGAAATGATTAAGGAGAAACTACCTAAAATTAAGGAGAAATACAAACCTCATTTTATTATTGCTAATGGTGAGAATATTTGTCATGGAAAAGGGATTAATGAAAAGTACTATAAATTCTTACTTGAACAAGGGGTTAATGTTATTACGCTTGGAAATCATACATGGGATAATCGTTCGGTCTTTGATTTTATTGACGATACAGATAAATTGATTCGTCCGGCTAATTTTCCAGATTCTAACCCGGGTAAGGGGTTAACTTTTGTTAAGTTTAATGCCTACGAGGTAGCGGTAATTTCTATTCAGGGGCGTACTTTTATGCCGATGAGTAATTGTCCATTTGAAAAGGTAGATAAGTTGATTGAAGAGGCTAAAAAGCGCACGAATATTATATTTGTTGATTTTCATGCAGAGGCAACAAGTGAAAAGGTAGCGATGGGGTATTTTTTAGATGGACGTGCTAGTGCCGTTGTCGGGACGCATACCCATGTGCCAACGGCAGATGAGCGAGTTTTAGCTAAAGGAACGGCCTATATTACGGACGTTGGAATGACTGGACCTTTAGACGGAGTAATTGGGGTTGAACGTGAAAATGTTATTAATAAGTTTATAACAGGGCTTCCTATTCGTTTCAATGCTCTTGAACAAGGAGCGGCACAACTAAATGCTGTCTTAGTAGATATTAACGAAAAGACTGGGAAAGCTACTGCAATTGAGCGTATCAATTTGAAAAAAGAATCTGCTTTTTAAAAAGTAGTCATTTAATTACTTTAAAGTAGTCATTTAATTGTTTTTGCGTGCATAGAATGTCTGTGTAAAACAAAAACAGAGGGGGACTACTATGGAAGTATTAAAAGTATCATCAAAATCAAATCCAAATTCAGTTGCGGGAGCATTAGCTAATGCATTTCGTGAGAGAGGGCTTGTTGAAATTCAAGCAATTGGGGCAGGAGCATTAAATCAAGCAGTGAAGGCTATTGCTATCGCTCGAGGATATGTAGCTCCAACAGGTAAAGATTTAATTTGTATTCCAGCGTTTACGGATATCTTAATTGATGGAGAAGAGCGCACGGCGATTAAATTAATTGTGGAATCACGCCAGTAGCGAAAAAGCTAGTACCTTATGAGGTGCTAGCTTTTTTTTATGTGTCAAAACGGGTGGTTTACATTAGTTGATTATTTGATAGGATGTAATGTATAATAGACAAAGTGACTCAGGTTTTGTCACATAGCGAATGAAGTTGATGAATAAATCTTTAAATATAGGTGATAAAAATGAACGAACAACAAAAGGAATTATCGTTACAAGCAAATACGCAAAAAGGGGAAAAGGACTATAGCCGTTATTTTCAACGTCCAAGCATTAAAGATGCTCGTAAGCGTAGTCGTGAACAGGCACATGTCCACCGTGATTTTGCCATTGAAGAATCAATTAAAAACATTGGACAAGGGAAAAAGTATTTAATTCAAACTTATGGATGTCAGATGAACGAACATGATTCTGAGGCTATTATTGGAATTGCAGAGGAGTTAGGATATACAAAGGCTAACTCTCATGAAGAGGCGGATTTAATTATTTTAAATACGTGTGCCATCCGTGAAAATGCTGAGAACCGTGTTTTTGGTGAGTTAGGGCGTTTAAAACCATTAAAACGAACAAATCCGGATTTAATATTAGGAGTTTGCGGATGTATGTCGCAAGAAGAAAAAGTCGTGAACCAAATCATGGAGAAACATCAACATGTCGATCTTGTTTTTGGAACACACAATATCTACCGCTTACCAGAATATATCCATAATGCCTTAATGGGGAAAGAGCGTGTCATTGAAGTGTGGTCTCAAGAAGGGGAAATCATTGAGAATATGCCACGTACTCGTCAAGGGCATACTAAGGCATGGGTAAATATTATGTATGGTTGCGATGAGTTCTGTACATACTGTATCGTTCCTTACACACGCGGTAAAGAACGAAGCCGCTTACCAGAGGATATCATTGCTGAGATTAAGCACTTAGCGGAAGAAGGATATCAAGAAGTAACCTTACTTGGACAAAATGTTAATGCCTATGGGAAAGACTTTAAAGACCGTGAATACACATTTGGTGATTTATTAAATGACTTACATGAAATTGACATTCCACGTATTCGTTTTACGACATCTCATCCACGTGATTTTGATGAAAAGACGATTAATGCATTAGCAAAACGTGGAAACTTAATGGAACACATTCATTTACCTGTTCAGTCAGGAAATAATGAAGTGTTAAAACGTATGAACCGTAAATATACACGTGAGATGTACTTACAATTAGTACGCGACTTAAAAGCAGCTATTCCAGGGGTATCAATTACAACGGATATTATTGTTGGGTTCCCTGGGGAAACAGAAGAACAATTCCAAGAGACTTTATCATTAGTTGAAGAAGTAGGTTATGAAGGGGCCTTTACATTTATTTTCTCACCACGTGAAGGAACACCTGCTGCGAAAATGGAGGATAATGTTTCTGAAGCTGAGAAAAAGGATCGTTTAAACCGTTTAAATGAGGCTATTAACCGAGGATTCCGTGCAGGAAATAAACGATTCGAAGGTCAAATTGTAGAAGTTTTAGTTGAGGGAACAAGCAAAAACGATGATACAATGTTAGCAGGTTACACTCGTCATAATAAACTCGTTAACTTCAAAGGTGATGAGAAAAAGATTGGTCAAGTTGTTAAGGTTAAAATTACAGAGGCTAAAACATGGCACTTAACTGGGGAAATGGTATCGGATGATAGTATTAACTAATTTACCGTCTTTTGAGCGCTTGAGTGAAAAATTAGCGAATGATCCTGTGATTGAGCGATATGTTATGCTAACTAAAAAAGTTCATCAAAATAAAAAACTACTCGCCATGTATGACGAGTATATAAAGAAACAAAAGGAAGTTATAAAGTTTGACCATTATGGAAAATCTAATGCCAAATCTCAAAAAGAGAATGAGTTAAAAGCGTTAGAGGAGGAACTTTATAACCATCCTCTCTTTAATGAATATATTCAAATCCAAATTGAGTTAAATGAACTCTTTTCGACGATGGCTCATATAATACAGTATAAGGTTAATAAACATCTTAGTGAATAGCTAAGATGTTTTTAATTTTAGGATGAATGAGGATAGGAAGTAAGACAAATACACTTTTCCTACGAAAAAGAAAACCTTATAAAATGATTTAATTAAGTATCAAATAGGTGAAGAGCTGAATATAGTATCAGTGAGGAGGTATTCAGGATGAATGATATTCGTGAAATTGTAACAAAAGCCGTGATTGGTAAAGGGAAAAAAAGATTTAAAATCACATCACCTCTTAATGATTTAAGAAGTCCTGCAGATAGTATTTTAGGGTGCTGGATCATTAATCATAAATTTGGAGCTAGAAAATGTGATAATGCTGTTGATGTAAAAGGTATGTATGATATTAACGTATGGTACTCATTTGCGGATAATACGCAAACAGAAGTGGCGCGTCAAACTATTGAATATGATGACCAAGTTAATGTTCATCGTACAATTCGTGATTGTTTATATGAAGGTGATGAAGTCATTGCTAGAACGATTCAACAACCAACTTGTGTGGATGCAAGAATTGAAGATGGTGAAATTGTGGTTGAAGTTGAGTTCGAAATTGTGGTTGAAGTCATCGGGGAAACAAAAATGCGCGTTTCAATCTTAGGACCTGTTGAAAACGATGTTGATACAGATGATGAAGATGATGAAATCGATCAACAAATTAACCCGAACTTTTTGAAAAGTTCACCTTTTAGAGGAGAATAAGGCAGGAATGCCTTATTCTTTTTTTTTTATTTTGAGGAGTTTAGGACAATGATGATTAAAAAAACGTAAAAATGTCCATATATAAGTCTAGATAGGTTTTTTATAGAAAAAACTTGAGCTCAATGAGTAAGGTCCTGTATAGCTTGTCGATTAGATATCAGGTAAGTTTCCTAAAAGGGGAACGGAATGACAGTGATATTTATAGAGGTAGATAAATAGGTATACCGTTTTAGGGCTCGTTTGATAGGGGGAATCGTAAGTTTTTTTTAGTATAAATCGTGTTGATGAGTTTTCTCTGCCTTTTAACCCGTAATGGATGGCGATAAGCAAAATGAATAATTCTTAAAGCTATCGTTTCGACAATTTATGCTATAATATAAGAATGTGTAAAAGAAGAAGGAGTTTTTAGCATGCGCAATAAGAATGAATATACACCGATGATGCAACAATATTTAACGATAAAGGAAAACTATCAAGACGCCTTTGTTTTTTTTAGATTAGGAGATTTTTATGAATTATTTTTTGAGGATGCCCAACTTGCTTCTAAAGAACTAGAAATTGCGTTAACTGGGCGAGAAGCGGGAACGGCGGAGCGCGTCCCTATGTGTGGAGTACCTCATCATTCCGCCGATACTTATATGAACCGCCTCATTGAACGAGGGTATAAGGTTGCCGTTTGTGAACAGGTGGAGGATCCTACGAGTGCGAAGGGTGTTGTTCGTCGAGAGGTCGTTCGATTATTAACCCCTGGAACGGTGATGAATCAAACAGCTTTAAATGAGAAAGAGAATAACTTTATCCTCTCAGTTTTTTCATGTCCAGATGCCTATACGGTGGCATATTGTGATTTATCAACGGGAGAAAATTATGCCATGCGTCTGCCAAAGGAAGACCAGTTATTAGTAGGAGAATTGATTAGTTTAGGGTGTAAAGAAATTGTTGTAGGAGCCGATGTTAATATTCAAATGTTTGATAATTTAAGGGCCCTTAAACACCTTGTTCTATCTATGGAAGAATCGTGTGAAATTCCTATTGAATATCAACTTTTGGCACAGGAAATTAAAGACGAAGGATTAAGAAATGCCTTTGGGCGTTTAATTAATTATTTAACACGGACGCAAAAAGGCGCACTTGGACACTTGCAGCCGATTAGTTTAACAAAAAATGATAGCTATTTAAGCATTGATTATAATTCGCGACGAAATTTAGAGTTGACTGAAACGATTCGTTCGAAAGCACGACAAGGTTCATTACTTTGGTTATTGGATAAAACGAAAACGGCAATGGGGAGCCGACTATTGAAACAATGGATTGAACGTCCGTCTATCGATAAGGGCGTGATCGAAGAACGACTCGATGTGGTTGAAGCTTTTATGAATGATTTTATGTTAAAGGAGGAGCTAAAACAACACCTGGATGAAGTCTACGATTTAGAGCGTGTGTCAGGACGTATTGGTTTTGGAAATGCGAATGCACGAGACCTACTTCAGTTAAATTCATCGCTTTTACAAATTCCAATGATTAAAACGTTATTATCCACATTGCCGATGCCAACGATTCAACAACAATTGGATAAGCTAGAAGATTGTACAGATATAACGTCTGTACTATCGAAGGCGTTGGTCGATAATCCGCCGCTTAGTATTAAAGAAGGTGGGATTATTAAGGAAGGTTATAATGAAACGTTGGATGAATATCGATATATCGTCTCTCACGGAAAAGAATGGATCTTAGCGTTAGAGGCAGCTGAACGTGAGAAAACCGGAATTCGTTCGTTAAAAATCAAGTATAATAAAGTATTTGGTTATTATATTGAAATTAGCAAAGCCAATCTTCATTTAATTCCAGACGATGCTGGATATGAGCGTAAGCAGACGCTTGTGAATGCTGAACGTTTTATTACAAAGGAGTTAAAAGAAAAAGAAAATTTAATTTTAAATGCCGAAGAAAAATCAATCCAGTTAGAATATGAACTGTTTTTAGAATTACGTCAACTCATTAAAAATGATATTCCTAAGATTCAACAGATTGCAAAAATCATGGCATATTTTGATGTTTTACAAGCTTTTGCAACGATTAGTGAAGAAAGTCGATATGTTCGCCCTCAGTTGAATGAAAACCATACTATTGAGGTTAGAGACGGGCGCCATCCTGTGGTTGAACGTGTACTAAAGGATGCGCAATACGTTGAAAATGATTGCATCATGCCCGATGATTTATCTGTGTTATTAATCACGGGACCGAATATGTCGGGGAAATCGACGTATATGCGTCAGATGGCTTTGATTTCTGTTATGGCACAAATGGGGTGCTTTGTTCCGGCCAGCTATGCGAACCTTCCTATTTTTGATCAGATTTTCACTCGCATTGGGGCAGCCGATGACCTAGTTTCGGGACATAGTACGTTTATGGTAGAGATGATGGAAACGAATTATGCGATTGAACACGCGACAAAGAATAGTTTGATTTTATTAGATGAAATTGGACGTGGGACGGCAACCTTTGATGGGATGGCGTTAGCACAGTCAATTATTGAATATGTCCACGATGAAATTGGTGCGAAGACATTATTTTCGACGCATTATCATGAATTAACACAGCTTGAAAAGAAGTGTGCGCATCTAGAAAATCGTCATGTACGTGCTAAGGAGCATGAGGGCCAATTAATTTTTATGCATAAGGTGATGGAAGGACCTTCAGATAAAAGTTACGGGATTCATGTGGCGGAAATCGCGAAGTTACCTAAACCACTCATTACGAGAGCGAAAGAGTTATTACACGCCTTAGAACAAGATAAACTATCGATTCATTCTTCGTCTAACATGCAAGATGTTGAGGAAGAAAAATGGAAGATTCAGGATCAAACTGTCAATGGAGATGACGAGGTGAAAGAAGAAGAGTCCGTCGTGAATGACGTGATGCCGAAGGTTGTGGTCCCAAATATTGAACCGGGACAACTTTCTTTATTTGAAAAGGTACAGAGACCGAAAAAAGAGGTTCCTCAAGAAATTTCAATCCCACAACCGCATCCTTATGAAGAGATTATTAAGGAGTTAGAGGCCATCGATTTATATCAATTAACACCGATGCAGGCAATGAATGTCATGTATGAATTAAAAGTGAAAATGAATCAACGAAAGTAGGTAGGTTATGGGGAAAATACAACGAATGAGCGATCAATTAGCTAATATGATTGCAGCGGGAGAAGTTATTGAACGTCCCGCTTCAGTTGTTAAAGAGTTACTCGAAAATGCGATTGATGCTCAGAGTACAAGTATTGAGGTTCATTTACAAGATTCAGGAATACGACAAATTAAGGTTATTGATAATGGTGAGGGAATGAATGAGGAAGATGCCCACCTTGCGTTTGAACGCCATGCGACAAGTAAAATTAAAACGCAATATGATATTTTTAGGATTCAAACTCTCGGCTTTCGAGGGGAAGCCTTACCGTCGATTGCCTCAGTTTCCGATGTTCATGTCAAGACGTCCGATGGGGTGCAAAGTGGCTTACATTTAAATATTAAAGGCGGGAACGTGATCACCTCTAAACCGGGGGTGATGCGTAAGGGAACAGAGATGGAGGTTAACCATTTATTTTTTAATACGCCAGCCCGGCTGAAGCATATTAAATCTTTAAATACGGAGCTGAGCCATATCACCGATTATATGAATAAAATTGCGTTATCTCATCCGAATATTGCATTTAAGTTATTTAATAATCAACGATTGTTATTTCAAACAAATGGACAAAACAATCTGCAAAGCGTGATTGCTAGTGTTTATGGATTTGATATTGCAAAGAAAATGATACCGATTAAAGCTAAAAATGATACGTATGAGATTGAAGGCTTTATTAGTGACCCTATTATTAATCGGGCCTCAAGAAATTACATCACGCTTATTGTGAATGGGCGTGCCATCCGTCATTATCCTATCACGCGTTCCATTTTGGAGGCGTACCATACGTTATTACCTAAAGATAAGTATCCGATTGTTGTCCTCCATTTAACTTTTGATCCAATGCTCGTGGATGTGAATGTCCATCCAGCAAAACTAGAGGTGCGATTTTCACAGGAGGAGTCGTTAAAGTCATTTATTTATACAGAGATTAAAAATGTGTTGCAACAAGTAGAATACATTCCGAATCCATTTGTTAAAGCGATGACAGTTGAACCAGAACCACGATTGATTCAACCGAAACTAGAGGAGTCTGTTCGAGAAGGAGAGCCTTCTTCGCCTATCACCGTCCCAAAATCAAAGACGTCTTCTTATCAAACATCGACGCCATCTGTATCGTATGTTAATAAGAGTGTGATTCGGGATGAGGAGAATGAAAGCAGTGGAGAACCCTTACCAAAATCCGGACACTCATATACTCCGAAGATGGTTGAGGCCAAAGGCGCGCTACCTTCACATCAGGGAAGGATAGAGGAAGAATCAAGGTCGAAGGAGGCGCTTCAAGTTTCTGTTCCAACGAAAACACGTGACCGAAAACTTGAGCTTTATTATATTGGGCAATTGCATGGAACCTATTTATTAGCTCAAAATGAAGAGGGATTGTTTATTGTGGACCAACATGCCGCAATGGAGCGTGTTCAGTATGAAAAAAACTATCAACTTCTCCAAGATGTTAATGGGGATTGTATAGAACTTCTTATTCCAATCGTTTTAAAATATTCATCAGATGAGTTACTGTTGCTAAAGGATCATCTATCTTCTCTTTTAAAGTTTGGATTTGAAATTGAAGAGTTTGGCGGCCAATCGTTAGTTGTCCGGACGGTTCCAGTTTGGGCACAACAACTAGATGTTAAATTAATTGCTGAAACGATTCTTCATCAGGTGATGTTAGATCGTCGAGTTGATATTGGAAAATTACGCGAATCGGTGGCGGTGATGATGAGTTGTAAGGGATCGATTAAAGCCAATCAATATATTAATGAGCATGAGATTAAGGAGCTGCTTCAAAGTCTTTGTTACTGCGAACAGCCTTATACGTGTCCGCATGGTCGTCCGATTATAGTAAAAATGACAAAATATGAAATTGAAAAAATGTTTAAACGGGTAATGTAGGTGAAAAAATGGATGTATTATGTATTGTAGGTCCAACGGCGGTTGGTAAAACGAAGATGAGTATTGAGCTTGCTAAACGCCTAAATGGTGAAATAATTAGTGGCGATTCGATGCAAATTTATCGAACAATGGACATTGGAACGGCAAAGATTTCAGTAAAAGAACGAGAAGGAATCGTTCATCATTTGATTGATGAAAAGGAACCGGAGGAGTCTTATTCAGTCGCTGATTTTCAACGGACGGTTCGGGCTAAAATTGCAGAGATTAAATCACGAGGAAAGTTACCTATTATTGTAGGTGGTACGGGACTTTATATAAAAAGTGTATTGTACGATTATGAATTTGTGCAGGATGCTGATTCTAAGGATTCAGACCCGTCAAAATATGCGCACTTAACGAATGATGAGTTACATGCGATGTTAAAAAAGGTAGATGAAGAAGGGGCCAAGGCCATTCATCCGAATAATCGTAAGCGAGTGATTCGAGCGCTTGAAATTTATACGACATCAGGAATGAAAAAGTCAGAAATGATTGAACAACAAGAACACCGACTCATTTATGATGCTTGTGTGATTGGATTAACGGATGATCGGCAAGTTTTATATGAGAGAATTAATAAACGGGTGGATCAGATGTATGAAGAAGGATTAGTTGAAGAAGTGCGTTCGCTCTTTGATCGAGGAATTCCTGAAACCACTCAATCGATTCGAGCGATTGGTTACAAGGAGCTATATGACTATTTTAAAGGGAACCTGTCCCTTGATGAGAGCAAGGAACTAATTAAAAGGAATTCTCGTCGCTATGCGAAACGTCAATATACATGGTTTAATAATCAAATGGAAGTTGTTTGGTTTCAAGTTAATGTAGCAGCATTCGAAAAAACGGTCGATGAGGTTTTAGATTATTTGAAAACGAGATAAAAAAAACTGTTCACGTCGTGTGAACAGTTTTTTTTACATTGTTCTAAATAGGCCAATGACTTTACCGAGAATCGTAACATGGGTTGAAAAAATAGGTTCTAGTAAGTCATTTTCAGGTTGGAGTCGTACATATTCAGCTTCTCTAAAGAAACGTTTAACAGTGACTTCATGCCCCTCATCTAGCATCGCCACAATAATGTCACCATTATGAGCATCGCTTTGTTGTTTAACGATAATTTGGTCACCATCATAAATTCCCGCGTTAATCATGGAATCCCCGGATACGTTTAACATAAACACTTTTTGATGGGGGGGGACTAAATGGGTGGGAAGGGGAAAGAAATCATCTGGATTTTCGATGGCTTCAATCGGAGAGCCTGCCGTCACTTTTCCAATCAGCGGAATATTGATGACCGATTTTAGTTCCTGTTGAGGAGGGGAAACCTTAGATGATTCGTTTGTTGTTTCAGGCGATAAAATCATAATTCCACGTGTGGTAGATTTATCTTTCCGTATGAACCCCTTCTTTTCTAACTGATTAAGTTGATTGTGAACCGATGCTGTTGAAGATAGGCCAACGGCTAAACCAATTTCACGGACACTAGGCGGATATCCCCGTTTATCGACCTCTTGTTTGATAAAGTCTAAAATGGCTTGTTGCCTTTTCGTAATAGGTTTCATAATAGCTCTCCTCCTTCCAAATCATAGCCTTATTATATCAGTATTTTGATAACTTATCAAACGTTCGTTCTTTTTTTTGCAGTGAATTGTTAGTGTAAAATATGGAAAATGTTCAAAGAGGAAGGAGGAGAGAACCTAAAAGATTAATGAGGTTTTTAGACATTATGAGTTATCAATTGATAATAAATTTGGTATATTAATGATGGGAAGACTAATCGAGGTGATATATTATGTTAACAACAGAAAAAATGAACCGTTTAAACGAGTTAGCTAAAAAGAAAAAGGCTGGAGCACTTACTGAAGAAGAGGTGAAGGAGCAACAGGCTCTTCGTGAAGAATATTTAACAACCTTTAGAGAAAGTATGAAAAATACGATTGAAAATGTACGCGTCATTGATCCAAATGGTGAGGATGTCACCCCAGAGAAGTTAAAACAAATTCAGGCAAAACGTCAGAATGAGGAGATCCATTAAACGAGAAAGACCCTTTAATAGAAGAGGGTCTTTTTTCTTTTAATAATGAGTCAGATTAACCTAATATTTCATTTTTTTCTTTCCTTGGAATAAAATAACGGAAATGAAGCAAGATATTAAAAATGAGAGTAGTATCGTTTTTGAGTTTGTTCTTTTTTGTAGGATGTAAGGAAAAAATATCTTTTTTTCTAATATATTGTAAAATATTTGACAATAGGGTAAGATATAGATGGTATAAAAGGAGGTCACTGATATGGAAAATAACATCTCATTACAATCAATTAATGCGATTCGTACGTTAGGAATCGACGCTATTAATAAGGCAAAATCGGGTCACCCGGGTGTTGTGTTAGGGGCAGCACCAATGGCTTATACTTTATTTACAAAGCATATGAATATTAACCCAACGAATAGTCATTGGTTTAATCGTGACCGCTTCGTTTTAGCAGCGGGACACGGGTCTATGTTACTTTACTCGCTTTTACATTTATCAGGTTATCAAGTAAGTATGGAGGATATTAAACAATTTCGTCAGTGGGACTCTAAAACACCGGGTCATCCAGAGTTTGGACATACGGATGGAGTCGATGCAACAAGCGGACCTTTAGGTCAAGGGATTCCGATGGCAATCGGGATGGCTTTAGCTGAAAAATATTTAGCGGCGCGCTACAATAAAGAGGGATACCCACTGATTGACCATTATAACTTTGTTATTTGTGGTGATGGTGATTTAATGGAGGGGGTAACAAGCGAGGCCTCTTCATTAGCAGGACATTTAGGATTAGGAAAAGTTGTTGTTTTATATGATTCAAATGACATTTGTTTAGATGGTGACTTAACACAAAGTTTTACTGAGGACGTTTTAAAACGTTATGAGTCATATGGATGGCATGTTCAACGCGTGGAAGATGGAACGGATATTCAGGCGATTGATCAAGCCATCGAATGTGCAAAAAAAGAAGTAAATAAACCATCGATTATTGAAATTAAAACAGTGATTGGGTATGGTTCAAAGTTACAAGGAACAAATGCAGTTCACGGGGCTCCACTTGGTGAAGAGGATGGAGCGTATGCGAAGGAACAGTACGGTTGGAATCATGAACCTTTCGCCATCCCACAAGAGGTGTACGATCATTTTGAACAGAGCGTAAAAGTACGTGGTCAAGAATCAAATCAGGCATGGGATAAGTTATTTTCTGATTACTCAAAACAATATCCAGAATTAGCAAAAGAATTGGAAAAAGCAATCAATAATGAATTAGTTGTTGATTTAGAAACGGTGATGCCAACTTATGAGGTAGGACATTCTCAAGCGACTCGTGATACGAACCATGAGGCAATTAATGCTATTTCAGAAGTAATTCCTTATTTCTTAGGTGGGTCAGCTGACCTATCTCATTCAAATAAAACGAATATTAAAAATGGTGGAGATTTCTCAAAAGTTACACCATCTGGTCGAAATATTTATTTCGGTGTTCGTGAATTTGCAATGGCATCTATTTTAAATGGGATGATGTTACACGGTGGTGTTCGTGTATTTGGAGGAACTTTCTTTGTCTTCTGTGACTATTTAAAACCTGCTATGCGTATGGCAGCCTTAATGGGACTACCTGTCACTTATGTTTTAACGCATGATTCGATTGCTGTAGGGGAAGATGGACCAACACATGAACCAATTGAACAATTAGCTATGTTACGTACAATTCCTAATTTTTCTGTTATTCGTCCAGCGGACGCAAATGAAACAGCTGCAGCATGGCGCTTAGCGATGGAGTCTAAATCTACACCGACAGCATTAATTTTAACGCGTCAAAACTTAACAACTATGGCTAATACAACATACGAAGGTGTGAGCAAAGGGGCATATGTTGTAAGTGAAGCCCAAAAAGAAATGGATGGAATCTTAATTGCTACAGGATCAGAAGTTAACTTAGCTGTTGCCGCACAGACTGCTTTAGCAGCCGAGGGGATTCATGTTCGTGTCGTAAGTATGCCATCAATGGATTTATTTGAAAAGCAACCAAAAGAATATCGCGAATTAATTCTTCCAAAATCAGTGACTAAACGTTTAGCGATTGAAATGGGAGCGACATATGGATGGCATAAGTATGTTGGATTTGAAGGTGACGTCCTTGGAATTGATCGTTTTGGGGCATCTGCACCGGCAAACAAAGTCATTGAGGCTTATGGATTTACTGTTGAGAATGTTGTTTCTTTATATAAAGCACTATAAGAGTTTTTTAAGATTGTTTTCTTTGAAGAAAACAATCTTTTTTTTGTGTCTAGCTAATTGAGAGGTGAATATTTTTGAAAACGCTGTCTAATATTAGCGGTAGACAGTGATTTGGCCGAGATTTACTTGACATCTTAGCTATAATTTAGTATAAATTGAATATGATAGTGGTCTATTGAATTGTAAAATGTTTGGAGGAAATAGATATGTTTACGAGTTGGGTATTCTGGTTATGGATTGTAATTGCGTTATTAGTAGGAGCCGCTGTTGGTTTTGTTGTTGCACAACGTCAATTAAAAAAATATTTACAAAAAAATCCACCGATTAACGAAGAAGTTGTTCGTACAATGATGATGCAAATGGGTCGCACGCCTTCTCAAAAGCAAATTAATCAAGTGATGAAACAAATTAATCAAAACATGAAATAAATAAAAAGCATTAAATGAATGACTCATTTAATGCTTTTTTTTATTGAAAGGATGTCAGTTGAAAAGAAAGTTTGGGTTACTTCTTATAATTTAGAGAGTGACGTCATATATTCAAGTACAATCTAGGATAAGGTAGACTGTTTTCTATAAGAAGGAAACTTTATTCTCAGTTCCATTTAAGATTCTTTTATAATTAGGAATGTGTTTAATAATGATAAAGACAGCAAAGATAGTTAACATGATTCGTGCGGTTAAATCATAATTACCAAGCCAAACAATAAACACAGCTGCGATTGAAATAATTGTTGACGAAAGGGAAACCATTTTCCATATTTTCAGCGTAATAACAAAGATGATAAATAAGGTGATAAAGAGAAGGGGCGAGTAAAATAAAATAATCCCTGCACTTGTTGCGACCGCTTTTCCACCCTTGAAGTTAGCGAAGATGGGATAAATGTGACCAATTAGGGCAAAAACGGCGATGATTAAAGGAGAAATCGTTGCACCCGCATATTTGGCAATTAAGAAGGCAAGTCCCCCTTTTAGAATATCTAAGATAAAAACAATAGCCCCGCCTTTTTTTCCTAAGACTCGGAACGCATTTGTACTTCCTAAGTTTCCAGACCCGTAATTACGGATATCTTTGTTGTAAAAGGTTTTCCCAATCACAAGCGCTGAGGGGAAAGAACCTAATAAATAAGCGATGATCATTAATATTAAATTTCTCATTTAAATCCTCCTTTTTGTAGGAATATTATAACATATAGACCGATAATAGTAGGCGGTTTTGCAAAAAAAATATAAAAAACCTCTTTTTCGACATATTTCACACTGTTATTCGTATTCTAATTAATGTATAATACTTTTATTTTGTATAGAAATAAAAATGGGGGTTAAATAAAGTTGTGCAAATAAGCCCTTTTATTTAAAGACAAAATCTTTTAAAATGAGATAATGGAAAGAGAAAGGAGTGTCATCATGTCGACGCACTTAAATTATAACGAAGATTCGATACAGGTACTCGAGGGACTTGAGGCTGTACGAAAAAGACCAGGGATGTACATCGGGTCTACAGATGGCCGTGGATTACATCATCTCGTTTATGAAATTGTTGATAACGCCATTGATGAGGTTTTAGCCGGGTATGGAAATTATATAAAAGTAACGATTCATGAAAATAACAGTATTAGCGTTCAAGATTGTGGCCGTGGGGTTCCAACAGGAATGCATAAATCGGGGAAACCAACACCGGAGGTTATTTATACTGTCTTGCATGCTGGTGGAAAGTTTGGTGCAGGTGGCTATAAGACATCTGGTGGATTACATGGTGTTGGTGCCAGTGTTGTCAATGCATTGTCAGAATGGTTAGAAGTTGTTATTAAAAGGGACGGATCAATTTTCCGTCAACGTTTTGAAAATGGTGGACATCCAGTTACAGGATTAGAGGTTATTGGTAAAACAAAAGAGACGGGAACACTTGTAACGTTTAAACCCGACCCAGAAATTTTTTCAACGACGGTTTATTCTTATGATGTGCTAGCGGAGCGATTACGTGAATCAGCCTTTTTGCTAAAGGGATTAAAGATTGAATTAGTAGATTTACGAAACGATAAAGAAGAGATTTTTCATTATGAGGATGGAATTAAGTCTTTTGTTAGCTTCTTAAATGAAGGAAAAGATACGTTACATGAAGTAGTTTACTTTGAAGGGGAGAGTCAGGATATTGAAGTGGATTTTGCATTTCAGTACTCTGGTAGCTACTCTGAAAATATTTTATCGTTTGTTAATAACGTTCGTACAAAAGATGGGGGAACCCATGAAACAGGTGCAAAGGCCGTTCTTACACGTATTTTTAATGACTATGCTCGAAGAAATGGCCTTTTAAAAGAGAAGGACAAAAATTTAGAGGGTGCCGATATTCGAGAAGGCTTAGCCGCTATCATTTCTGTAAGAATTCCTGAACGTCTCTTACAATTTGAGGGGCAAACAAAGGCGAAACTTGGAACGCCTGAAGCTCGATCAGCGGTAGATAACGTTATTTCGGAAAAGTTAACCTTTTTCTTTAATGAAAATGGGGCAGTAGCCACGCAGCTTATTAAGAAAGCCGTGAAAGCGGCGCAGGTTCGTGAAGCGGCACGTAAGGCACGTGAGGATGCGCGTAGTGGAAAAACGAAGAAGAAAAAGGAAACAAATTTATCTGGAAAGTTAACACCGGCTCAGACAAAAAATCCGCAAAAGAATGAATTATTTTTAGTGGAGGGGGACTCAGCAGGTGGGTCTGCAAAACTCGGTCGTAATCGTGCTTTTCAAGCTATTCTTCCGCTTCGTGGAAAGGTGATTAATACAGAAAAGGCGAAAATGGAAGATATTTTTAAAAACGAAGAGATAAATACGATGATTTATACGATTGGTGCCGGTGTTGGGGCTAATTTTGAGTTGAGTGATGTTAATTATGATAAAATTATCATTATGACCGATGCCGATACGGATGGGGCTCATATTCAAGTTTTATTATTAACGTTTTTCTTCCGCTATATGAAAGAGTTAGTAGAAGCTGGAAAGGTTTATATTGCCTTACCACCTCTTTACAAGGTATCAAAAGGTCAAGGGAAAAAACAGGTGATTGAATATGCTTGGACGGATGAAGAATTAAGTGAAGTGATTGCTAAAGTTGGAAAAGGTTATACCCTTCAACGCTATAAAGGTCTCGGTGAAATGAATGCGGATCAGTTATGGGATACAACGATGAATCCAGAAACAAGAACGTTGATTCAAGTAACAATTGATGATGCCGCCGATGCCGATCACCGCGTCACAACGCTCATGGGTGATAAAGTTGAACCACGACGTGAATGGATTGAACAAAATGTGGACTTTACCATGGAAGATGATTATGACATAGAGAGGGTGTAATTTATGAATAAATCGACTCAAGAGCGTGTCCAACCGATGCGCTTAGAGGATATTATGGGCGACCGTTTTGGCCGCTACTCGAAATATATTATTCAAGATCGGGCATTACCTGATGTAAGGGATGGGTTGAAGCCCGTTCAGCGACGAATTTTATATGCAATGTATAAAGATGGAAATACTTTTGAAAAGCCGTTTCGTAAATCAGCGAAAACGGTAGGTAATGTTATCGGTAACTATCATCCTCACGGGGATTCATCTGTGTATGATGCGATGGTTCGTCTTTCACAAGATTGGAAGTTACGTGAACCACTTGTGCAAATGCACGGAAACAACGGGAGTATTGATGGCGATCCGGCTGCGGCGATGCGTTATACAGAAGCACGTTTATCGTCTATTTCTGGTTTATTATTAAGAGATATTGATAAAAACTTAGTCGATTTTATCCCTAACTTTGATGACTCGATGACAGAGCCTACGGTATTACCTGCCTTTTTTCCTAATTTATTAGTGAATGGTGCGACGGGAATTTCAGCGGGGTATGCGACGGATATTCCTCCCCACAACTTAGGTGAAATTATTAATGCAGTTATTTACCGAATGAATCATAAGCAATGTACGCTTGATGATATTTTAACGTTTGTTCAAGGCCCAGATTTTCCAACAGGGGCTATTATTCAAGGAGAACAGGAGATTAAAAAGGCGTATACTACTGGAAAAGGTAGAATTGTTATTCGTTCAAAAACCGAAATTGAACCGATTCGTGGGGGACGGGAACAAATTGTTGTGACTGAAATTCCTTATGAAGTGAACAAAGCTAATTTAGTTAAAAAAATAGATGATTTACGAATCGATAAAAAAGTTGAAGGGATCATGGAGGTTCGAGATGAAACGGACCGCAATGGGTTACGTGTGGTTATCGAACTTAAAAAAGATGTGAAATCTGATTTAGTGTTGAACTATCTCTTTAAAAATACGGATTTGCAGATTTCTTATAATATTAACATGGTAGCTATTCATAATAAACGTCCGGTGTTGATGGGCTTAATGGAGTTAATTGACGCTTATATTCAACACCAAAAAGAAGTTGTGACGAATCGCTCGAATTTTGATCTTAAGCGTGCACGAGAACGTCAGCATATTGTCGAAGGGTTAATTAAAATGGTTTCGGTTTTAGATGAGGTCGTTCATCTTATTCGTCAATCAAAGGATAAGGCAGATGCAAAACAAAATTTAATTAAAGCTTTTGAATTTAGTGAGCGCCAGGCAGAGGCCATTGTGATGTTACAGTTATACCGTTTAACCAATACGGATGTGACGGCTCTTCAACAAGAAAATAGCGAATTGACTCAGCGAATTGAAGAGTTAACAGCTATTTTAAGTAGTGAAACGAGGTTATTACACGTCATTCAAGAAGAATTGGCACAAGTGAAGAAACAATTCGAGACGCCACGTCGAAGTGTCATTGAAAAGCATATCCAAGAAATTAAAATTGATGAAACAGATATGGTCGTTAAAGAAGACGTGATGGTTGCCATTACAAAAGATGGATACGTGAAGCGAACAACATTGCGTTCTTATAATGCAACGAAATCAGATGTGCAAGCCATGAAAGAGGGAGACGCACTGGTGGCTAAATTGCAACTGGATACCTTGCAGACTATTTTGATGTTTACTAACAGGGGAAGCTTTATCTATTTACCAGTCTTTAAGTTACCTGAATTTAAATGGAAGGATCTTGGGCAACATGTTTCTAACCTTGTGACGATGGATTCAGAAGAGAAGATTATTGCTGTTTACCCAGTGACGAATTTTAAAACAGAGGAATATTTCTTCTTTACAACGGCGAGTGGGATGATTAAGAAAACACGTTTAAGTGATTTTGAGGTCTCACGTTATCACCGTGCGATGGTTGCCATGTCAGTTAAAGAAGAGGACGAACTTGTTTCTGTTATTCGTGCTTCATTTATGAATGATGTGATTATGGTCACTAAGAAGGGATATTTATTGAAGTTTAGTGATACAGAGATTACACCGACGGGGCTTAAAGCGATGGGGGTAAAAGGAATTCAATTAGGAAATGATGACCAGCTCGTTAAGGTTTTATTGGCTGCAGTTAATGATGAACTCCTATTATTAACTCAAAGAGGAAATATTAAAAAGTTAAAAGTTAAAGATATTGCCTTATCTTCAAGAAATAAAAAAGGATGTTTAGGAATTAAGACATTAAAATCAAATCCGCATTATTTTGTGGATGTTATTAAAGTGATTCCTAACCAGGAAGTGTCTATTTTAACAGTAGACGGTCTGACAAAATTAAATACAGCATTTAAAGCGGTAGATTTAAATTCAGTAGGAACAAATATGGTAGATTCCCTGGCTTTAAAGTTTGTCGTTAGCGAAGTAGAGTAAAAAAACGATTCCTTTTAGGAATCGTTTTTTTATTCTAAACATAGGATGTTAGTGAGATAAATGAAAGGACAGGAGCCTAAAAGTTTTAGTAATTTACTCATATTTGGTGGCTATGTTTCATAAAATCTTATGAGCATACGAACAGTTAATAAGAAAAATGATGGTGATAAAATGGAAATGGTGAATAAGGTTGAATCATTAATCTTTAAGCAGGCGTTAAACTATCCTCTCATTCAACTCATTAAGAATAAAACCGTCATTGTAAATGATCATTGTACGGTGGAGAATTTTACGGAAACGTCTTGTATTTTAAAGACCCCAGAAAATAAGTATATTATTTCGGGAGAAAACTTAAGAATTAAAGAGTATGGTGACTTAGTTATTCGTATTGAAAGTGATCGGATAAAAAAAATAGAAATAGTCGGTGATAGGAATGAATAACAAATGGTTAGGAATATTTATAGCAAAGGTGCAAATTTTAGTTCCTGATATGACGGAAATCAATCAACTCAGGCGACAGAACGTGATGTTGTATGGAGTGAAACGAAAAAAGGAGGGTTATTTAGTAACGATTCGAAAGGATGTTGCGAAGCAATTAGACAGGGATTATCCGATTGTTCGAGAAATCTCTATCTATCCTTCGGTCCTAAAAATTATTGTTCCACTTGTCGTGTTGACTTTTATCTTGATGTCACTGATGGATAAGTACACGATTGGTTATCAAATCCATGGTAACTTAAATAAGCAAGAGACGGAAGAATTAGAAACGTTGCTAGCGCCTCATTTTAAACAGTTTGGGCCATTAGCCTTTTTGCAGGGCGATCTTGAGGCCATTGAGGCAGAATTGAAGGAACATTACAATGAGTATGCCTGGATTAATATTTACCGTAAGGGAACAGATATTGTATTTGAAGTCTATAATACTCCGGTAGAGGAGCGAGAAGACTTGGATACGTATTCGGATACGCTTTATGCTAAACGATCGGGTGTCATTCGGGATTATAAGGTTTCAAGCTGCCGGGTGTTAGTTGAACAAAATCAGCTAGTGAAGGAAGGAGACCCGCTAGTAACTTGTTATGTTGAACAACCTTATACCACAGAAATTATCCCGATTGAGGATACGGCGAAGGGGGAGGTATTTGCTGATACTTGGTACGAAGCCATCGTGACAGCGGAGAAAGTAGATGTCCAAGAAGGATTTACGGCTAATAAGGAAACGAAGTATGTACTTCATGTCGGGGGGATAGACTTAAAACTTCCAAGCAAAAAGGTAAGTTATGAAAAGTATGAAGAAGTAAAGAAATCATATAATCCCTTCTTTTTTCTAAAAAAATCACCCCTTTATTTAGAAAAAATACAATATTATGAAAAAAGTGATATAATGAGAGTAAATACTTCTGAGGAGTTAAAAGAAAATCTTCTGACTATTATTAAAAATAAATACAAACAAGAGACAGATGATGAGTTTATCATTAAAAATTTGGAGATAATATCAGAGGAAGAGACAGAGACACAGTTTATTTTTAAGTGTCATCTGACAGTATACGAAAATATTGCATATTAGAGGAGCTGGATTATGAGTAAAGACCCTATTAAAATACCTGCAGTGTTTGAAACTATTGATGAGACGATCTCAGTGGTGGGACATCATGATAAACATTTAAAAATCTTTGAAGATTATTACAATGTTGAGATTTCCCTACGTGGGGATCAGATATATTTATTTGGAGATGAGAAGAAGGCGGCTATCATTCGAGAAGTGTTAATGGCGCTTGTTGAATTACACCGCAAAGGAAAAGAAATTACAGAACGCGATGTCTTATATGCGATTAAAATGAACGAACAACATCGTCTAGGTGATTTAGAATCATTATTCGATGAGCGGTATAAAATTATTAAAACCGTTCAAGGAAAAATGATTTATGCAAAAACATTTAATCAAAAGGACTATTATCGTAAAATTCAGGACAATGACTTAGTATTTGGAATTGGACCAGCGGGAACAGGGAAAACTTATTTAGCAGTTGTAATCGGGGTTGCACTGCTTAAAAAGAATATCGTCCGCAAAATTATTTTAACGCGTCCAGTCGTTGAAGCGGGGGAAAACCTTGGGTTCTTGCCAGGGGATTTAAAAGAAAAAGTGGATCCTTATTTAAGACCGTTATATGATGCGTTATATGACGTATTAGGATTAGAACAAACCGAAAAAATGATTGAACGCGGCATTATTGAGATTGCCCCGTTAGCCTATATGCGTGGTCGTACGTTAGAAGACGCGTATATCATTTTAGATGAGGCTCAAAATACGACAAAGCAACAGATGAAAATGTTCTTAACGCGTTTAGGTTTTAATTCTAAGATGGTCGTAACGGGGGATGAAACGCAAATCGATTTACCGAAACCCGTTAAATCAGGATTAAAACATGCAAAAGAAATTTTATCAGACGTTAAGGGAATTGAATTTGTTCAATTTGAAACAGTCGATGTAGTGCGTCATACATTAGTTCAAAAAATTATTGAAAGTTATGAGTCTTCAGGTGAATAAAAGGAGTAAAAAAATGGCAGTTGATATCCAGTTTTATAATCAAACAGACGAAGCAGTGGATGTATATGAAAAAATGGTTGAAATCGTTGTAAATGAAACCATTAAGCAGGAAAAATTAGATCAGGAAACGTTAGAATGCAGCTTTATTTTTGTTGATAATGAACAAATCCGAGAGATTAATGCTAATTATCGAAATAAAGATGCCGTGACGGATGTCATTACATTTGCCATTGAAGATGAAATTCCCGGAGAAATTAAAATTCAAGGAGTGCCAATGCCAAGAATGTTAGGTGATGTCTTTATCTCATTACCGAGAACACGCGAACAGGCTGAGCGTTATGGGCATTCCTTTGAGCGGGAATTAAGTTTTCTTGCTGTGCATGGATGCCTTCATCTTCTCGGGTATGATCACTTAGAACCCGAGGAGGAAAAAATCATGTTTGGTAAACAGGAGGAGGTTTTAAATGCGCTCGGAATACAACGCTAAAGAGGAGCATTCCGTTTATGCCGTGTTAAAATCTTTTCGACCTGCCATTCGTGGTATCTTGACAGCATCTGCAATAGGGCGTAATATAAAGGTTCACTATCTAGCAGTAATAGCTGCTATGATGGGTGGCCTTTATTTTGATATTACTAAGATAGAGTTTTTAATTATTTTAGTGGTGATTATGCAAGTTATTTGCCTCGAGATGGTGAATACTGCCATTGAAAAGACGGTTGATTTGGTAACAAGTGAGTATCATCCTTATGCTAAAATTGCGAAAGATGTTGCCGCAGGAGCCGTATTAATCGCGGCCATTTTTTCAGTGATTATTGGAGGAATTATTTTTCTTCCATATTTATTAAAAATGTAGGTGAAAGTATGATAAAAGAAATGTATGCAGATTTAATCGAAGCAGCGAAAGAAGCTTACCAAAATGCTTATGTCCCTTATTCGAAATTTCCAGTAGGGGCTGCCTTAAAATTAACAGATGGAACTATTATTAATGGAGCTAATATTGAAAATGCTTCATTTGGATTAACGAACTGTGCTGAGCGCTCAGCTTTATTTACAGCCTTTACAAAAGGTTATCGTCGAGAAGATATTGAGGCGATTGCTGTTGTAGCGAATACGGATCGTCCTATCTCACCTTGTGGGGCATGCCGTCAAGTGATGAGTGAACTTATGCCGGCTGATGCAACGGTTATCCTATTAAGCAATAAAGACGAGATCAAAAGCTATCGTGTCTTTGAATTACTACCTTATTCATTTACATCGGAGGATCTATAATGACTAATGCAGCATTTAAATCAGGATTTGTTTCAATTATTGGACGCCCAAATGTCGGGAAATCAACATTTTTAAATCGCGTACTAGGGAAAAAAATCGCGATTATGAGCGATAAGCCTCAGACAACTCGAAATAAAATTCAGGGGGTTATTACAGATAGTGATTCCCAAACGATTTTTATCGATACACCGGGAATTCACAAACCGAAACATGAATTAGGGAAATTTATGACCGATTTAGCAATTGGGACCTTAAATGAAGTAGACGCAGTTATGTTTATGGTCAATGCAACTGAAAAATTAGGTCGTGGTGACCAATTTATTTTAGAGCATTTAAAGTCGGTGAAACAGCCGGTATTCCTTGTAATTAATAAAATCGATTTAATTACGAAGGAAGAATTACTCGCCGTTATTGCTACTTACCGTGAATATCATGAATTCGCTGGTATTATTCCGATTTCGGCAATGACAGGGGAAAATATTGACACGCTACTCTCTGTTATTAAGGAAGAATTACCAGAGGGACCACAATTTTATCCGTCCGATCATATTACCGATCATCCCGAACGTTTTATTATTTCAGAATTAATTCGTGAGAAGGTGTTGCATTTAACTCATGAGGAAGTTCCTCATTCTGTAGCGGTTGTGATTGATAAAATTGAGAAGGTAGAAGGTAAAAATGTGATTGATGTGATGGCAACGATTGTCGTAGAACGTCCGTCTCAAAAAGGAATCTTAATCGGTAAAGGTGGAAAAATGCTTAAAGATATTGGGACATTGGCACGAAAAGATATCGTTAAGCTATTAGGAACAAAAATTTACCTTGAATTATGGGTAAAGGTACAAAAAGATTGGCGTAATAAAAAGTTATATTTAAATGATTTTGGTTATAGCGAAAAAGAATATTAATTCGACTGATTAAGACAAAAGTTTAGGTTAATTTTTCATAATTTTTAGATTCTAGGATATACTAAAAAATAGGGACTAAAAATAATAGCGTAGCTAGTAAGAAGGGATTATACATGAATAGTCTAGAATGGGAAATCTTCAAACGTACGGGAAAAATTGATCACTATTTGTTAATGAAAGAATCAGAAGAATTAACAGTAGATAATTTAACGACCGAATTCTCAGACGAGATTGCTGATGTGAAACCTGCTAAAGTTACAGAGGAGGAGTAACGTGGCACTTGATGTAGAAGGAATTGTATTAAAGAGCTTTAATTACGGCGAACATCACAAAATTGTAAAGGTTTTAACAGAAGAAAAAGGAGTTATTGGCGTTTTCGTTCAAAACGCCAATAAAGTTAATACGAAGAAAAGTGCACTCGTTCAACCATTAACGTGTGCACGTTTTAATTTGAACTCCTCACACCAAGCAAACAGTGATCTTTACTTTGCTTATAGTGGGGATGTTATCGAATATTATTTAAATTTAAAATTGAATTATGAACACATGGCTTATTTTTATTGCATGGTTGAAATCATTCTAAAAGGGATGATTGATGAACGCTTTAGCAGATATACATATCACATGTTTAAACAGTTTCTGACAGCGGCTGAGGAAGGATACTCTCCGTATCTATTGAATCTTATTTTTCAATTAAAAATGTTACCCGCTCTTGGAATTGCCCCTGTAATGGATTGCTGTGCGGTTTGTCGAAGCACTGAAGATATTGTGACATTAAGTATCCGTCAAGGAGGACTTGTGTGTAAGAGATGTTATCAACCCGTGGAGCCTATTTTAATTGATGCACCTTTAATTCCAATGGTGCGTGCCCTGTATAAATTAGAGGTGGATGTCTTGCCAGACATCGATCTTGATGAAGATATTTTAAAACCAATTGAGCAATTCCTAGATGCTTACTATGATTCATACGCTGGATTTAAATTACAGACTAAAAAGTTTATAAATGATTTATAAGGAGCCTTAGGCTCTTTTTTTATCGAAAGGACGCCGCTATTGTTTTGTAAGTTTTTATTTAGAAAATGATTCGTGAGTTTATATTTTGTGAGATAGGCCATTCATCGGGTCTTAGGGAGAGAATAGGGGAAGTGGGGCCTATTGCGTAATGTTTTTTATAAATGTGTAGGCATTCGTTGAAAATATTATCTTTTTGCTGTCGTTTTTAGTATTTTTGTATATTGTCAAGCAAGGTTTGATATAATATAATGGTAGTAGTATAATGCAATATTTGTGTGAAGACGAAGAGGAGTACTTTAGATCAGGTTGGAGGATAGCGAGTCTGGGATGGTGAAAGCCAGATTTCAACGACTTTAGGAAGGGACTTCCGAGCACGATTAATAAAGTGGTAAAGTCAGTTGATTTTACAAGTAGGGTGGAACCGCGGGAAAAACTCTCGTCCCTATGCTCAGGGCATAGGTATGGGAGTTTTTATTTTCTCTATGCCTATGGCGCCTGAAGTGTCAGTGAAAAAGGAGCGATAAAATGAGTCAAGTAACAATGGAAAAAATCGTTAGTATGTGTAAAACACAGGGATTTGTCTACCAAGGAAGTGAGATTTACGGTGGTTTAGCTAATACATGGGATTACGGACCATTAGGGGTTGAATTAAAAAATAACGTAAAAAAAGCATGGTGGAAAAAATTCATTCAAGAATCACCATATAATGTAGGATTAGACAGTGCGATTTTAATGAATCCACAAACATGGGTTGCTTCAGGACACGTCGGAGGATTCAGTGATCCGTTAATGGATTGTAAAGCATGTAAAAGTCGTCACCGTGCAGATAAATTAATTGAAGACCATGGGGATGATATCATTGCCGATGGATGGTCAGAAGAACAAATGATGAACTACATTCGCGAACATCAGATTGCTTGTCCAAATTGTGGCGCTCATGATTTTACGGATATTCGCCAATTTGAATTAATGTTTAAGACACATATGGGGGTTGTATCAGACGATAAATCAGTGGTTTATTTACGCCCTGAAACAGCACAAGGAATTTTCGTCAACTTTAAAAATGTTCAACGTACAAGTCGTAAAAAAGTTCCATTTGGAATTGGACAAATCGGAAAATCTTTCCGTAACGAAATTACACCAGGAAACTTTACCTTCCGTACACGCGAGTTTGAACAAATGGAGTTAGAATTCTTCTGTAAACCTGGTGAGGATGGACAATGGTATGAATTTTGGAAACAATACTGCTGGAATTGGTTAGTGAATTTAGGAATGAATCCTGATCATATCCGTCAACGTGAACATTCACAAGAAGAGTTAAGTCACTATAGTAATGGAACGTCAGATATCGAGTATCGTTTCCCATTTGGTTGGGGAGAATTATGGGGTGTTGCTAATCGTACAGATTTTGATTTAAAAGCCCATATGAAAGAATCAGGAGTTAACTTCGAATACCAAGACCCAACAACAAATGAAAAATATGTTCCATATTGTATCGAGCCTTCAGTTGGGGCAGACCGTGTGACACTTGCTTTCTTAATTGATGCCTATCAAGAAGAAACATTAGAAAACGGTGAAACGCGTGAAGTCTTAAAATTCCACCCAGCTTTAGCACCATATAAGGTAGCAGTGTTACCACTTGTTAAAAAATTAAATGAACAAGCTTTAGAAGTTTTCTCAACATTAGCACAACATATGATGGTTGATTACGATGAGGCAGGAACAATTGGTAAACGTTATAGACGTCAAGATGCCATCGGAACGCCATACTGTGTGACATTTGATTATGATTCATTAGACGATAAAAAGGTAACTGTTCGTCATCGCGATACAATGGAGCAAGAACGTGTTGCTATTGATGAATTAGTTGATTATTTAACAGCAAAAATTCAATTTTAATTGATTACACTTTGCTAGGTGAAGCAAAATACGAGATGGAAGAGGGTGAATGCAATGGGAAGGAATAAAATTCCTCAGGAGTTATTTGATGAAGTCATCGCAAAAAGTGATATTGTTGATGTCATTGGCGATTATGTGCAGTTAAGTAAAGCAGGTAAAAATTATAAGGGGTTATGTCCTTTCCATGGTGAAAATACCCCTTCCTTTGTCGTATCTCCTGATAAAGGAATTTATAAGTGCTTTGGTTGCGGTGAAGGGGGTAATGTTGTTTCCTTTGTTTCCTCAATTGAAGCTGTTTCATACCCTCAAGCAATTTTAAAATTAGCTCAGCGGGCGGGCATTCAAACAGACATTAGCGTGTCATCGGATTCGAGCCAAAAAGAGGCACAGTTTAAAAATGAGTTTGCGATTTTAGAGTTTGCAAAGGGATTTTATCATTACTATTTAAACCATACAAAAGACGGAAAAGAAGCATTATCCTATTTGAAAGAACGAGGGATTGATAGCGAAACGATTGATGCGTTTGGGATTGGATTAGCTCCCTCCTATTCGGATGCTCTGGTGAAAACATTAACGAACAATCAGTACCCGTTAGAATTGGCGGCCCAAGTCGGCCTACTTAATGAACACAACGGTCATTACTACGATCGCTTCAAATCCCGTATCATGTTTCCGATTTCAGATAAGCTCGGACACGTGGTTGGATTTAGTGGACGAGTCTTCTTAGATGGGGATACCCATTTAGGAAAATATGTTAATTCACCAGAATCCAATGTTTTTCAGAAAGGGAAGCTTATTTATCACTTAAATGAAGCGAAACGTTCAATTCGAAGACATAATCGCGTTTTATTATTTGAAGGCTTTTTGGATGTAATCGCCGCCGTTAAAGCCGGGTTTGATGAATCTGTAGCGACGATGGGAACGGCGTTAACTGAAGAACATAGCCGTGAATTACGTCGTTTAACGGATAAAATCATTCTTTGTTTTGATGGAGATAAGGCGGGGCTATCCGCAGCAAGTAAGGCCATTCCTATTTTAATGGCGCAAAATTTTTCAATAAGTGTCGCTGAATTTCCAAATAATATGGACCCGGACGAGTTCATTAAAACTTACGGGAGCGAGGCCTTTTCTAAACTTATTGATCAAGCGATTCCAGCTATTGATTATCAGTATCTCTCAATCAGGCGTCAATTTAATTTAGATTTTGTTAGTCATCGTGAACAATTTAAACGACAAATCTATCACTTTGCCTATACCTTACAAAGCGCAACACTAAAAGAGTTGATTTTAAAAAAATTAGCTCATGATATTTCAATCGGTGAACAGAGTATTCTTCAGGAGTTTAATTATAGCAGTAAAAGTCAAGTGTATAAAAATGTAAATATTAACAACAATAAAAACGAAAACGTACAAATACATTCAAGACAAGTACGAGATACTAAATATGAACGATCTGAAAAAATGTTAATTCACTACATGTTAAAAGAGCGACGTGTCGCTTTGAAGGTGGAAAAAGAGTTAAATGGATATTTAAACGATTCTACGCGTCGAAATATTGTGTTGTATATTCTCGATTATTACACGACGCATGAAACGATGAATTTACAATATTTTTTAAATTGGATTGATGAGGATTTAGTCAAGCCTATTACAGATATTATTTTTGAATGCGAATCATTGCCTCCACTGGGTGATGATGAAGTAATTAACGATTTAATTTCTGTTATTAAAGAATATGTTTATAGAGTACAAATGGAACAGTTGAAAAAACAAATTAGCGAAGCAACATTAGATCACCAAAAATTAGAATTACTAGGTAAAGTGAATCAACTCAAACAACAGTTTGAGAAGTAGAAGGAGTGGTTTTATGTCAAATCCGGTACTTGACGAAAGAAAAATACTAGAAATTAATAACCGGCTTATTAAATTAGGTAAAAAGCGCGGCTATTTAACATATGATGAAATCAATAATGATTTTGCACAAGTTCAATTAGACCCAGAAATGATTAGCTCTTTTTTAGACTTATATGATTCGGAAGGAATTAATATCGTGAAAGCCGAAAAGGTAACGGAACCGAAGGTAGTTAAAGCGAAGCCTGAAGAGGTTGAAGAAACACCAGCGTTGATTTTACCAGAATTTAATACGGATGAGGATGAAGAGGAAAATATTCCTGCCGATTTTAGTGCCGAAGAAGAAGTTGATTTAGAAGAAAAATTTGATGACTTTGAATTTACATCACAATTCAAAATTAATGATCCTGTCCGAATGTATTTAAAAGAAATTGGTCGTGTAGAATTACTATCGAGTCAAGAAGAAATCGGATTTGCTAAAAAGATTGAGTGTGGGGATATCTCGGCAGAAATCATGGAAATTCGCCGACAAAATGAAGAAATTCCATCTGAATTGCTTGAACGTATCGATTCATTAATTAAAAATGCGGGTGAAGCTAATGACGGAAATGAATATTTAATTGGAATTACTGAATTAACGGACGAGCAAGCGCGCCGTGTCATTCTAGAAGGTGAATACGCTAAAAAACGTCTGGTAGAGGCCAATTTACGTTTAGTTGTTAGTATTGCGAAACGTCATGTTGGGCGTGGAATGTTATTTTTAGATTTAATTCAAGAAGGAAATATGGGGCTTATTAAAGCAGTTGAAAAGTTTGACTACCGAAAAGGATTTAAATTTTCAACATATGCCACATGGTGGATTCGTCAGGCGATTACACGTGCGATTGCTGACCAAGCTCGTACCATTCGTATCCCAGTGCATATGGTCGAAACGATTAATAAACTTGTTCGCATTCAACGTCAACTTGTTCAAGAATTAGGGCGTGAACCATTACCAGAAGAAATTTCTGATAAGATGGGAATTTCCCCGGAAAAAGTGCGAGAAATTTTAAAAATTTCTCAAGAACCTGTTTCATTAGAATCTCCAGTCGGTGAAGAGGACGATTCTCACTTAGGTGACTTTATTCCAGATGCGGATGCTTTATCACCATCTGAATTCGCTTCTAATGAGATGTTAAAAAAAGAATTAGACGATGTATTAGAGACGTTAACGGATCGCGAGGAACGCGTCTTACGTTTACGTTTTGGACTTGAGGACGGACGTACTCGAACACTTGAAGAGGTAGGAAAAGAGTTCGGAGTGACACGCGAACGTATTCGCCAAATCGAGGCTAAGGCTTTACGTAAACTACGTCATCCTTCTCGTAGTCGTCGATTAAAAGACTTTATGGAAGAATAGGATTAGAGACTATGAATTGCGAATTATCGTTACGATTACAAACATGTCTGGATGCTCTTCATCCTTTACAATCAATTGCCGATATTGGAACGGACCACGCTTATTTACCTTGTGCCGGACTATTAAGAGGACAATTGAAAAGAGCCATTGCAGCCGATGTTGGGGTAGGTCCACTAGAGGCTGCTAAGGCAACTATTTCAAAATATAACTTAGACGATCTCATTGAGACGCGTTTAGGATCAGGACTGAGTGTTATAAAGCCAGGTGAAGTTGAGGGCGTGGTTATTGCTGGAATGGGAGGAAAGTTGATTACATCGATTTTAGAGGCGGATATCCCGCTGGCTAAATCTTTTAATCGACTCATTCTACAACCTAATTTGGATGCTAATGTATTACGCACCTTTTTAATGAAAAATCAATTTGAGATTGTAGATGAGAAAATTGTTCTTGATGAAAAAAAATTTTATGAGATTATTGTTGTGCAACCGAGTCAAACTCCGGTGGTGTATAACGAATTAGATCTCGAATTTGGTCCTGTTTTAAGACGTCAGTCATCTTGTAAGGTCTTCGAAGAAAGATGGCAAAAGGAATATGATAAAAACAATCAAATTATTAATCAATTACCGGCTCATCATCCAAGAATCGATGCTTTAAATCATCGTCAATCGCTTTTAAAAGAGGTATTAAAAAAATGAGTTTGACTATTAGTGCGGTTATAAAAAAACTTGAAGAATGGTTTCCAAAAAAATTAGCTTATGATAAAGATCCAATCGGACTTCATATTGGAAATGTTAATCGCCCACTGACAACGGCCTTAGTCACACTTGATGTGACATTGGCGGTTGTTGAAGAGGCAATTGAAAAGGGTTCTAATTTAATCATTGCCCATCACCCATTCATTTATCGTCCTTTAGCAACCGTTAACACGAATACGCCAAAAGGAAAAATTGTTGAACTTTGTATTAAACATGATATTTGTGTTTATTGTATGCATACAAATTTTGATATTGCTACTAATGGAATGAATGATTGTTTAGCTCATGCTTTAGGTTTAAAAAATATTAAACCCCTTATTCCAACGAAACGTGAGGAGTATGTAAAACTTATCGTTTATGTGCCTCAGACTCATGTAGAGAAGGTCCGTCAGGCGATGGGGGACCTAGGAGTCGGGCAAATTTGAAACTACTCACATTGTACATTTGTTTCTGAGGGAATAGGTTCTTTTAAACCATTAACAAATAGCAATCCTTTTATAGGTGAGGTGAATCAACTAGAGCATGTGAACGAGTCTAAGATTGAAGGCGTTGTTCAAGCTAGTGAAGTTCAGTCTGTGATTAGTAAAATAAAAGAGGTCCATCCTTATGAGGAAATGGCATACGACGTTTACCCACTGCAAGTGACGATGCCAGGAGCTCAATATGGACTCGGACGTGTTGGAAATATTTCAGAACCACTTGAAGCAGCAGCGTACATCAAACAGGTTAAACAAGCATTAAATATTTCGAATGCTCGATTTGTTGGAAATTTAAATAAAAAAATTAAAACGGTAGCTGTCATCGGTGGGAGCGGAAGTAGCTATTTTGGTCCTGTTAAGGCACGTAAGGTGGATTTATTTATTACAGGAGATGTTGGGTTTCATGATGCTCAGGATGCACAAGATATGGGGTTAAATGTCTTAGACGTCGGACACCATGCGGAATGTATGATGAAGCAACATGTAGCCAATCTGTTAAATGAATGGGTAGCAGGGATAGCGATCGATTCAAAAATTAGTACGGAGCCCTTTCAGTTTGTCTAATGAAATAGGGCCTAATTGATATAAGTTCTTGTACATTTTTGATGAAAAAGATATAATAGAGATTAAGAAAAATAAAAAAACGTTGAAAAAGGCATAGTAAAGAGGAATTGACTATTGAGGGAGAAAGTGTCCTAGACTGCAAACACTTTTATAGGTAAACTCTTGAATTCACCTTTGGAGTGATGCTAATCCCATCCGGTTTAAACCGTTATTGTTACTGAAGTGGCTAAGGATTTTGATCTTAGCAATAAAGGTGGTACCGCGTGTGAAACGTCCTTTTTAGGACGTTTTTTTATTTGAAAAGAATATAGATGGAGGAATAAAAATGCTAGATCGATTAAAAGAATTGCAAGTTCAAGCTTTAGCGGAAGTTGGACAAACAACTGATTTAAAAGAATTAAATAATCTTCGCGTCAAGTATTTAGGGAAAAAGGGACCCATTCAAGAAGTCATGAAAAATATGAAAGACATGGCCCCAGAAGAGCGCAAAAGTGCTGGTCAGGTTTCAAATGAAGTTAAAACGGCTATTTCGCAAGCGATTGAAAGTAAAAAAGTAGAACTTGAAGAGGTAGCAATTGCGATGCAATTGGCGAGTGAAACAATTGATGTGACACTTCCAGGTCGTCGAACACGTATCGGAGTTGTTCATCCATTACAAGCTGTGACAAATGAGGTTGAATCTTTATTTATTTCAATGGGGTATACTGTTGAAGAAGGTCCAGAAGTTGAGTGGGATCATTACAACTTTGAATTACTTAACTTACCTAAAGGGCATCCAGCACGTGACATGCAAGATTCATTTTATATTACAGAGGAGTCGTTATTACGTACGCATACTTCTCCTGTTCAAGCACGTGTATTAGAAGCGGCAAAAGGAAAAGGACCTGTTAAAATTATCTGTCCTGGGAAAGTCTATCGACGTGATGATGATGATGCGACGCATTCACACCAATTTACACAAATCGAGGGATTAGTGATTGATACAGATATTACAATGGCGGACTTAAAGGGGACTTTATTAGAATTAGCGCGCAAGATGTTTGGTGAGGATCGCGAAATTCGTTTACGCCCATCATTCTTCCCATTCACGGAACCATCGGTTGAGGTGGATGTTACATGTTCTAAGTGTTCGGGTCATGGATGTAATATTTGTAAGGGAACAGGATGGATTGAAATCTTAGGTGCTGGAATGGTGCATCCAAATGTGTTAGAAATGTCAGGATTTGATTCTAAGAAATATCAAGGATTTGCCTTCGGAATTGGGGCAGAACGTATTGCGATGTTAAAGTATGGCATTGAAGATATTCGAAATTTCTATATTAATGATTTAAGATTTATCAATCAATTTAAATAAGATAAAAGTGGGAGGCTATTTACATGTTAGTTTCAGTGAATTGGTTAAGCCAGTACGTTGATTTAAGCGATATAAATCCAAAAGAGTTAGCAGAGAAGATTACGCGTACAGGAATAGAGGTTGAATCGGTGAACGTTCTATCAACCGCTACAAATGTGGTGATTGGTTATGTGGAGGAACGTGTGCAACATCCAAATGCGGATAAATTATCGGTTTGTCAAGTCAATGTTGGTGGAGAAGACGGAGTTGTACAAATCGTGTGTGGTGCGAAAAATATCGCAGCTGGACAAAAAATTATTGTCGCTAAACCGGGTGCAGTTTTACCTGGAAATTTCAAAATTAAAAAATCAAAATTACGCGGTGAGGCTTCAAACGGAATGTGTTGTTCATTAAAGGAGTTAGGAATTGAACAAAAGTTAGTTCCACATGCTTATGCGGATGGAATTTTCGTTTGCGCAGATGATGCTCCAATCGGAATGGACGCCTTAGAGTACTTAAAATTCCATGATACGATTATTGAACTAGGACTAACACCTAACCGTATGGATTGCTTATCGATGTATGGGGTGGCTTACGAAGTTGCAGCTATCTTATCACGTGACGTTCATTTTGATGCGGTGAATGTGCAGGAGGTAAAAGAATCGGCAGCTGAATTAATTAAAGTGAGCTCGATGACAAACAAAGCGCCTCGCTATCTAGCTCGCGTCGTAAAAAATGTTGAGATCAAGGAATCTCCACAATGGTTACAGGCCCGCTTAATTGCAGCAGGAATGCGTCCTAAAAATAATGTTGTCGATGTCACAAACTATGTGATGTTAGAGATGGGGCAGCCTTTACACGCTTTTGACTATGATACAATTTCTTCAAAAGAGATTGTGGTAAGAGAGGCCGTATCAGGGGAAACAATGACTACTTTAGATGGGACAGATCGTGAGTTAGTTGCGGGCGACCTCGTGATTACGGATGGAGTTAAACCGATTGCGATTGCAGGAGTGATGGGAGGACTTGAGACAGAAGTAACGGATCAGACAACTAATGTCTTATTAGAGTCTGCTTTATTTGATCGTTTATCTGTTCGCCAAACATCAACACGCCTAGGATTACGTTCAGAATCATCAGCACGCTTTGAAAAAGGAATTGATCCAAATCGTACAGAATTAGCGCTTAATCGTGCTGCTGAATTGTTGGCACAATTGGCGAACGGGGAAGTTTGTCAAGGAATTGTAGCATGTGATGAGTGGGTAATGACGCCAGTTGTCATTGAAATTACAGCTGATAAAATTAACTCTGTTTTAGGAACAACGATGACAACAGATGAAGTGGCCACTATTTGGGAAAGATTAGGTTTTGCTTATACGGTAGATCAAGAGGTGTTTAAAGTTAATGTTCCTTCTCGTCGATTAGATATTACTATTGTTGAGGATTTAATTGAGGAGGCAGGACGTATTTACGGATATGATAATATTCCAATGACGCTTCCGGCGACGGATATGAAGGGCGGATATAGTCCACTTCAATTACTTCGTCATCAAGCGCATCAAACGTTAATGGCATGTGGTCTTACTCAAGTGATTACTTACTCTTTAACAGGAGCTAAGAAGGCGGAACAATGTTTATCATTGCCAAAAACTAAGAAGGAGCTTGTGAAATTGGCGATGCCAATGAGCGAAGAACGCGCTTATTTACGTCAATCGACAATTCCTCAATTGTTAGAAGTTGTTGCCTATAATAATGCACGTACGATTGAGAACGTTGCAATTTATGAAATTGGGAAGGTCTATGCTAAAGAAAATGATCGCTATTTAGAGGAAACAAAGATTTCGGGAGCAATGACGGGTCATTTAGAAACAAATAAGTGGCAATCAAAAGTTGAAAAAGTTGATTTTTATATGGTGAAAGGGTATGTGGATACACTTTTAGAAGAGATGGGTCATTTAAATGTGACTTATGTGCCTGTTGTACCTGAAGAGTATAAAGATTTTCATCCAGGACGTTCGGCAATGGTATACGTTAATGAGGTATTAGTCGGAGTTGTTGGACAAATTCATCCAGAATTACAACGTACGCTTGATTTAAATGAGACGTATGTCTTTGAATTATCATTAGATCTTTTATTTACATTAGATTCATCAAGACAATCGTATAAACCAGTGCCTAAGCATCCGGGAATGACACGCGATATTGCTTTAGTTGTGAACCGAGATGTTTTAGCGGGAGATTTAGTGCAAACGATAAAAAGAGCGGCTAATAAGCTTTTACAAAATGTAGAAGTCTTCGATGTTTACGAAGGTAAAGGTGTTGAAGATGGTAAGAAATCAGTTGCTATTTCATTGTATTATTTAGATAATGAGAAGACTTTAACTGATGAGGACTTACAACCTGTTCATCAAAAAGTATTAAATGCTTTAACAGATGAACATTCAGCTGTTTTACGCGGTTAGTAAAAAAGGGGAGCAAGTAAATCTTGTTCCTTTTTTTACCTTATTTGTGCTAATAAGTTAAAAAAAGTAATTAATCCCTATAATAACATATAAACTATAATCATGAGGTGATAACATGACAAGTGAAAATTTAACACAATTAAGAAATCGAATTGATGAAATTAACGATCAATTGTTAGATTTATTAAATGAGCGAACAGCTTTAGTAGAGGCAATTGGTCGTGAAAAGGACAAGCAAGGATTAAAAAAATATGATCCGATTCGTGAACAGCAAATTATAGAAAAGTTAAGAGAAAAAAATCAGGGACCCTTAACAGATGAGATGCTGATTCACGTATTCAAAGAAATTTTTAAAGTAAGTGTCAAACTTCAAGAAGAGAAAAGTCATAAAAAGGGATTACTCGTTTCGCGTAAAAATAAATTAGAAGATACTGTCATCGATGTTCAAGGGGATATGATTGGTGATGGTGAACCGACCTTTGTTTTCGGTCCATGTAGCGTAGAATCAAAGGAACAAATGGAGCGTGTTGCAAAAAATCTATCTGAAAAAGGATTAAAGTATATTAGAGGTGGGGCATTTAAGCCACGTACATCTCCTTATGATTTCCAAGGGCTTGGTATTGAAGGGTTAAAGATGATGTCGGAAGCAGCTAAAAAATATGGTTTACGTGTGGTGAGTGAAATCATGGATGCAGGTGATTTAGAGGCCGCCTTACCATACGTTGATGTCATCCAAATTGGGGCACGTAATATGCAGAACTTTTCCCTGCTAAAAGCATTAGGGCATATTAACAAACCGGTTTTATTAAAGCGCGGATTAAGTGCAACCATTGAAGAGTTTGTCAATGCTGCGGAATATATTGCGATGCATGGAAATCCAAATGTGATGTTATGCGAACGTGGAATTCGTACATATGAAAAGGCAACACGTAATACATTAGATATTTCAGCAGTGCCTATTTTAAAACGTGAAACGCATTTACCTGTTTTTGTTGATATTACCCACTCAACAGGACGTAAGGATATTTTATTACCGATTGCAAAGGCGGCTTTAGCGGTTGGAGCTGATGGAATTATGGCTGAGGTACATCCAAACCCAATGTTGGCGTTATCGGATGCTAATCAGCAAATGAGTTTAGAAGAATTTGATTTATTTTACAAAAAACTACGCAACTAGAATAAGTTAAACATTTCCTGTCCATACTAAAAATAAGTAGAAAAAGCAAGCGATTTAAAAATGAAAATTTTCATTAAAATGTTGATAAATAAGTACAATTCTTATAAAATGGTAGAGAGAGTTGAATAAACAGACAATATTAGTGCTTACAATGTCGATAATTGTGAGTAATCAAAATAAAAAAGTGCAGGAAATTTTAAAGCAGTAGGAGTGTATGATATGTCTAAAGTAACCATTTATGACGTGGCACGTGTTGCAGATGTTTCATTAGCGACCGTTTCACGCGTGTTAAATAACCCTGAAAAGGTAAAACCAAAAACACGTGAGCGTGTTTTAACAGCAATTAAGGAGTTGGGATATCGTCCTAATGCGATTGCACGAGGATTAGCGAGTCGCCGTTCAACTAATGTTGGACTGATTGTCCCAACATGTTCACGTGCATCAGCATCGGAAATGATCGATGGGGTAGCTGATATTGCGGATAAATATCGCTATTCTGTGTTCTTAAATGTCACACATAATGAAAATGATATTGCGAATAATGCGTGGCAAAATATGATTGCTTCTCAGGTTGATGGTGTTTTAATGATGGCCGATAAATTAACAGATGATGAGGTTGAGCGATTAGCTACGGACACGGTTCCAACTGTATTATTATCAGTTAAAGATTTAGAAGGTCGTTTACCCGCTGTTTTAATTGATTATGAATTAGCTGCTTATGAAGCAACTAAAAAGTTAATTGAAAACGGAAATAAAGATATCGCGTTTATTACTTCAAGTTCACACCATGCGATGAACGATTTAAAAGAACAAGGGTATCGTCGAGCATTAGAGGAAGCGGGATTAGAACCTCGTGTCTTAGGTTTATATACTAAATTTGAAAGTTCATTAAATGCGTTTAAAGAGTTTTTTGATAATAATAAAGCGCCAGAAGCAGCTTTAGCGGTTCGTGATTCGGTAGCTGTCATGTTTATGAATGCGGCCATTGATCATGGAATTAATGTTCCTCAAGATTTAGAAATTATCGGATTCCAAAATACAAAATATGCGATTATGTCACGCCCACAATTAAGTACAATTAACATTCCGACTTATGATATTGGGGCTGTTGCCATGCGCTTATTAACTAAATTGATGAAAGAGGAAGAAATTACGGAAACTCAAATTACGTTACCTCACTCATTTGTTTGGCGTCAAACGACTCGATAATCTTGACAGTATAAGATATAATTTGTTATAATCCAAACGTTAATAATAATGCAATGATAAGACACAAGTAATGATTATTAAAGGGCAGTGACAGAGACTTAGTGATTGGTGAGAACTAAGGCCGTGATAATCACGAATTACATTCTTGGAGCATGTTCGTTAGAACCGGTTTTTACCGTTATCAACTTGAGTGGTTAAATAGACGATATTTAACAAGTAGGGTGGTACCGCGACATTTCGTCCCTTCATGATGTTTTTAAACATCTGAAGGGTTTTTTTTATGGCGCGAAGAAGAGGTTCGAATCTAGCATGCTTTAAGGAAGTGAATGATCTAAAAATGATTAAATGAGGTGAACCTATGAAGAATGAATTTTTAAAAGAATTACAGTGGCGTGGTTTAATTAACGACTGTACAGATTTAGAAGCATTAGATGCATTAATGGAAGAAGGAAATATTAAACTTTATTGTGGATTTGACCCAACGGCAGATAGTTTACATATTGGATCATTACTTCCTATTTTAACGTTAAAGAGATTTCAACGAGCAGGGCATAAGCCACTTCCACTTGTAGGAGGGGCTACAGGATTAATTGGAGACCCAACAGGACGTTCAGCAGAACGCCAAGAAAATAGCCATGAGACGGTTATTAAATGGTCAGAAAGTATTAAACGTCAGTTGTCGCAGTTTCTTGAGTTTGGTGATCAATCAAACGCGGCTGAGTTAGTAAATAACTATGATTGGACATCAAATTTAAGTATGATTGAATTTTTACGTGACTTCGGAAAATACTTTAATATTAATTATATTTTGGCGAAAGATACGGTATGCTCTCGTTTAGATCACGGAATGACATTTACCGAGTTTTCATACACAATTTTACAAGGGATGGATTTTAAACACTTATACGAGACTAAAAAATGTGTTCTTCAAATTGGTGGATCAGATCAATGGGGGAATATTACATCAGGGTTAGAATTAATCCGTAAAACGATGGGCCATGAGGCGAAAGCAGTTGGGTTAACGATGCCATTAGTGACAAAGTCTGATGGAACAAAATTCGGAAAAACTGCTGGTGGAGCGATTTGGCTAGATCGTACGAAAACAACTCCTTATGAAATGTATCAGTTTTTAATTAATACGGCGGATGAAGATGCGATTAAATTCTTAAAATATTTTACTTTCTTATCACAGGAAGAAATTAATGCGATTGAAGAAGCATTTACAGCGGCACCACATGAACGTTTAGCACAAAAGGCATTAGCGAAAGAAGTGGTGACACTTGTTCACGGGTACGAGGCTTATGAGCAAGCTTTAAAAATTACTCAAGCATTATTTAGCGGGAATTTATCAGATCTATCAGCTGAAGAGATTGAAGTTGGGTTTAAAGATGTGCCTTCAGTTGAATTAGCAGAAGATTTAAACTTAGTTGATGCCCTTGTTTTTGCGAAAGCAGCAAGCTCAAAACGTGAATCACGTGAGTTCATTAATAATAACTCAATTTCTATTAACGGTGAAAAGGTGAAGGACTTAGACTATGTAGTTTCTAAAGAACAAGCCATTGGTGGTAAATTTACAGTTATTCGTCGTGGAAAGAAAAAATATTTCTTAATTAAACATGTTTAAAAGGAAAGATAAATTCTTTCCTTTTTTTATTGAATTGAATAAAAAAAAGACTTCGATTGCTCGAAGTCTTTTTTACCGTTAGATTAAAGATTAACGGCTGTAGAACTCTACGATTAAGTTTTCGTGGATATCAGCGAATACTTCAGAACGTTCTGGTAAACGTACGAATGTTCCAGTCATTGTAGCTTCATCGAATGATACGAAGTCTGGACGGTGAACAGTTCCTTCTAAAGCAGCTTTGATAATAGCTAAGTTAGCTGACTTTTCACGAACGCTGATTGTTTGTCCTGGTTTTACTGAGTAAGATGGGATATCAACGCGTTGTCCATCTACTAAGATGTGACCATGGTTAACTAACTGACGTGCTTGACGACGAGTGTTAGCTAATCCTAAACGGTATACTAAGTTATCAAGACGAGATTCTAATAAGTATAAGAAGTTCTCACCATGTTTACCTTGTAATTTACCAGCGCGGTCGTATGTACGACGGAATTGACGCTCAGTCATTCCATATGCATGACGTAATTTTTGTTTTTCTTGTAATTGTAATCCGTATTCAGAGATTTTTTTACGTGCTTGTCCGTGTTGCCCAGGTGCATAAGGGCGTTTTTGTAATTCTTTACCGTTTTCTAAGATTGAGTATCCTAAACGACGAGAAATTTTCCAGCTTGGTCCAGTATAACGAGCCATGCTATGACCTCCTTTTAATTTGTCAGAATTTTGATTTTGCATATCAAAAAAGGAGAAAATTTATCCGATACTATAAGTTAGATTAAAATCCCATATCCTCGCCTTTGCAGCCAAAAGGTTATACGATATGCCATCAATCCCTTTAAAGGGAATATTGAGGTTTAATCTAATCATCACAGTTAGATAAAAAGCTGCCTTTCATCAACGCACTCCAGTATAATATCAAGATTCAATATTATTGTCAACAAAAAATCAAAGTTCTAAACAATTTCTAAAAATTTCATCATAAATTCTATCAATTTGAATGGTTTCGACAATTAGTTGCAGAAAGTGTTGCTATAAATGTGTTTTAATGTCTTCAAGATGGAGATTGTGTTTTCCAAATCCCTCTTGTTTGGGGTATTTCGTGAAAGTTTTCTATCTTCGGGTCTAATATAAGAAGTGAAGATACCGAGGATGAGTCGACCTATAGGGGTTGGATAGGATAAGAAAAGCAATCATTTTCTTCATTTAGAAAAGAAAAAAATGAGAGGTTAATGATCAGTGTCGTTTCTTAAAAAGTCAGTAGAAAACCGTAGAAAGCATAGGATTTTTTATCAAATTATGATATGATTATTTAACAATAACTCATTTATAAAACATGGTGGGAGGATACTATGATAGATTTTAAATTACTTATTTTGATCCTAATGATTGTTATATTGGCCATTGTATTAATTTATTCAGTCATTATTGTCTCAAAGAAGAAGCAATATTATGCGAAAATTGATGATTTAGATTATATGAAACATGAGATTTCTAATCAGACCGTTCCATTTGAATTAGCCAAGCTTCGCAGTACTAAAAAGAGTGAGCGAATTGTCAAATTGGTTCAACAATGGGAACGTCGTTGGGGAAAATTAGAGTCAGATTTTATTATGGTAACCGAACAAATTATTTATACGGAGGAACTCGTTGCAGATAAAAGCTTCTCAGAAGCCGATGAGCAATTAATGGAGTTACAACAAACGCTTGATGGATTAAAAGAAGAAGTTGAACAATTAATTGAAGAAATTAAAGCGTTAAAGAAATCAGAGGAGCGTAATCGTTCAAATGTCATCGCTTTAAAAGACTCTTTTGAACAACTTAAATTTCGCTATGAAACGGAAGAGGAAAAATACTCTGATTTTAAAGAAGAAATGAAGACCTTATTTAAAGATGTTGAAGTTTTCTTTTTGAAATTTAATGAATGTATGGATGATTGCAACTATGATTTGGCAGATGAAACATTAGAATTAATTAAATCACATATCGAAACAATTACTTATATGTTTGAACGGGCGCCTCTTTACAAGGAAACATTGACAAATGAGTTAAAACCTTTATTAAGAGAAGTATTAAAAAGTTATGAAACGATTATTTCATCTGGAGTTTACCTCAAGCATTTACAGATAAAAGAAACGATCTCTTATTATCATGGTCAGTTAGAAGAGATTCCTCAGTGGATTAAACGTTTTGATTTTGAAAGAATTGAAGCGACGTTATTAGAGATTCATGATAATGCAAAGCAAATGATTGAATTTATGAAAAAAGAGTACGATCTTCAAACGACGATCAAAGAAATGGTCATGAAGATGAAGGTGACCATGCAACAGATTAAGGAGCAAGGAGAAACATTAAACGCTCGTTACGAAAATATAAAGGATAATTATCGTCTTCCAGAGGAGGAAGAGCAACAATTTAATTTACTTTTAAATGAGCTGAAAATTGTAAATAATGAGTTTACTTATTTACTGGGTCGAATAGAGGAAAATCAAACGGCTAATTCAACACTTGTTCGAGAACTCACATCAATGGGGCAACAAGGCATTGAATTAAAAGAGCAATTACGATTATTTGATGGTGAGATTGAAGGACTTTATGCAGGGGAAAAGGAATGTCGTCAAAAAGCGTTAATGTTGTTAAAGACGTTTAATCAGTTAAAAGGGATGTATCATCAAGTTCGTTTTCCAATTGAGAATGAAGAAACAGTAGAGCTAATTAAACGAGCGAATTTTTCTGTTCAATTGCTTTTTGATACGATCGGTCGTCTTCCGATTAATATTGCGGAAATTGATAAACAATTGACGCTTGTTCAGGCATCGATTGATGAGCTTTCAACGCGTGTAGAGACAGAGGTTTTAGAGGCACAACTTGCGGAACGATTAATGATTTATGGTCATCGATATATCGAGCGTGAGGGAATGTACGTCGTGGATTTGACCATTGCAGAGGATCAATTTCGTCAAGGAAATTATGCCACAGTTATAAAAAAAATGTATGAGTTATTAAAAGAGGTTGAGGGAGCATCCTTTGAAATAACATTTAAACAATTTAAACAACAAGTAAAAATGGGATTGGTTTAGGGGGAAAACTATCTATGTCGTTCGTTAACGAGTAGATAGTTTTTCTTTTTATTAGAGACTTTAGTCTGTTGAACACGCAAAGCGTGTGAAGCATAAAACCACCCGCTATGCGGGTGGCGAATAAAAGTTTATAACCCCATTAAAAAATCACCTTTTTTCCTATAATAGAGTTGTTTAAGCTACTATTTTAGAAGAGAAGGTGATTTTTATGGCGAATCAAACAAATAGTTTATCGCACACAAAATGGATGTGCAAATACCATATTGTGTTTACTCCTAAGTATAGACGAAAAATAATATATAATCAATATAAAACAAGTATAAGAGATATTTTAAAACAACTTTGTGCCTATAAAGGAGTTGAAATTATTGAAGGGCATTTAATGCCAGATCATGTCCATATGTTAGTAAGTATTCCACCTAAAATGAGTGTATCTAGTTTTATGGGATATTTGAAAGGAAAGAGTGCATTGATGATGTTTGATAAACATGCAAATTTGAAATACAAATTTGGAAATCGGCATTTTTGGGCAGAAGGATATTATGTCAGTACGGTTGGCCTAAATGAGGCAACGATAAGGAAATATATTCAGGATCAGGAAAAGCATGATATTGCGATGGATAAATTAAGTGTAAAAGAATATGAAGACCCCTTTAAGGGGTAGCCAGTAGAACGAGCACTCCTTTAGGGGTGAGCAAAGGTGGCAATGGCAAGTAGCTTGAACAAAGTGAAAGCTAGCGCCTTGAGACGCTAGCCGGTAATCAGGGCTTATAGCCCTGGAGAAAACTACCCGTTTGACGGGTAGTTTTTATTAGTAAAAGGTCCTTCTCTAAGCATTCACTTGAATTTAAAAGGAAAAAAATAATGATTTCAATGCAATAAGTGAAGTGAATTTTTTACAGATGCATATTATAATAGTAAGAGACCAACCATGCCTTTTTATATCAGGTGAATCGTAATTTTTTTGACATTTTTACGTCGAATTTCATATTTTATAGTGTAAGCAGATCATAAAACAACCATTTTGTATGTCATAAACTCAGAAAATATTGCGATTTGAGATTATATGCGTTATGTGGTATAATGTCGAAACAATAAGGTAGCACGTGAAGAGGTTATTGAATTCGTCTCATTTAAAAAAGAATTCATCCGAGTTAAAAAGTTTAAAATGGTTCTGAGATGTTTATGTCGGAAGGAGAATCAAAATGATTTATTTAGATAATAGTGCAACAACTCCTGTCGATCCAGAAGTATTAAAAGCCTTTGTAAAAGTTAATGAAAATTTTTGGGGAAATCCGAGTTCATTACATGCGTTTGGGGCGAGAGCCGAACAACTTCTTATTCAAGCAGAAAAACAAGTTCTAACGCTTTTAAACGCCAAAAACCATAAGGTTATTTTCAATTCTGGAGCAACAGAAAGTAACAACTTAGCGATTCGTGGGTTTTGTCATGCTTACAAAAAACGTGGGAACCATATTATTACCACTCCTATTGAGCACGCATCAGTTCATGAAACGATTGAGGAATTAGAGCAAGAAGGTTTCCGAGTCACTTATATTGACGTTACGGCAACGAAAGAGGGGATCCTTCAACAAATTCAAGAGGCGATTTGTGAAGATACGATTTTAATTTCATGTATGCATGTCAATAATGAAATGGGAATGATCCTCCCTATTTATGAAATTGGACAATTACTTAAAAAGTATCCAAAAGTTAAGTTTCATGTGGATGCTGTTCAAAGTATTGGGAAAATTCCTGTGGATATAGATAAAATGAATATTGACTTATTATCATTGTCTGCTCATAAGTTTCACGGTGTTAAAGGGTGTGGGGCTTTGATTATGAATCAATATTTAACTCTAGCTCCAGAAATTACAGGTGGGCATCAAATGTATGGCCTTCGTTCAGGAACGATCAACGTTGCTGGAGCTGTTTCTTTAGCCAAAGCATTACGATTAGTGATTGAGCCACTAGATAGTAATTATCGTCATGTTAAAAGTCTTTTTGACTACGCGATACAAGAATTAGAAAAAATAGACGGTGTTGTCATCAATAGTAACCGTGAAGAACAGACCCCATATATCATTAATTTTGCCGCAGTTCCAATTAAAGGGGAAACGTTAGTCCATGCGCTTGAAGAATACGACGTGTATATCTCTGCGAAGTCCGCTTGTTCTTCAAAATCGGCGGCTGCCTCAAGAATTTTGATGGCACTAGGAATTGGTGAAGACATCGCCTTAGAAAGTGTGCGAGTTAGTTTCTCTGATCGTTCTACTAAAGAAGATGTCGATCAGTTAATTAAAGCTTTAAAAGTAGTCATCGCTCAATTAAAATATTAATCATCTTAGCAAAATCATAGTTTTAGACGAGGAAGGAAATGATGAAATGATTTATGATCGTATTTTAGTCCGTTATGGTGAATTATCGATTAAAGGGAAAAATCGTAAGTATTTTAAAAATGCCTTACATAAAATAATTAGACGTAAATTAAGTGATTTGAAGCAATTAAAGTATGAAGTGACTCGTGATCGTTTTTATATTATTTTAAATGGGACAAATCCTGACCTTGTGACGGAGCAACTAGATAAAGTATTCGGATTACAATCATACAGTTTGACGGCACGTTGTGAAAATGATATTGATGCGATTAAAGCATTAGCTTTAGAGATCATTAATGAGCAACCAGCTGTTAAAACAACATTCAAGGTTGAAACTAAACGTTCAGATAAGCAATTTCCGATGCAATCGGGTGAAATTTCACGTGCAGTTGGTGCTCATCTTCTTATTAATACGTCTCATCTAAGTGTTGATGTGCATCATCCTGATATGACTGTTTTTGTAGAGGTTCGTCGCGAAGGAACATTTATTATGGCTGAACATATTAAAGGATTAGGTGGTTTCCCAGTAGGAATTAGCGGGAAAGGTCTTCTCATGATTTCAGGAGGAATTGATAGTCCTGTTGCCGGTTATTTAATGCAAAAACGCGGGGTTGAAGTAGAGGCCATTCACTTTGCTTCTCCACCTTATACATCTATTCGTTCAAAGCAAAAAGTTCTTGATTTAATGGAAAAAAATGCACATTATGCGCCTGAAGGTCGTATTGATGTACATATCGTTCCATTTACGCAATTACAAACCGCGATTTACGAGAACATTCCGAGCAGTTATACGATGACGGTTATGCGCCGTATGATGTATCGTATTGCTGAAGGAATTGCCAAAAAACGTGAAATTTTAGTTTTAGCAAATGGGGAAAGTTTAGGACAGGTAGCGTCTCAAACGTTGGCAAGCATGTATGCAATTAATGCCGTTACTAATATGCCGATTATTCGTCCAGTGGCCACCCTTGATAAAAATGAAATTATTGAAATTGCGAAAAAAATCGATACTTATGATATCTCAATTCGTCCATATGAAGATTGTTGTACGGTCTTTGTTCCTGAACATCCGGCGACAAATCCATCGCTTGAAAAGTGTGTGGAATTTGAACAAAACTTTGATTTTGACTCTCTTGTACAACAATGTATTGATCAAACAGAAATCATTACAGTGAGTGCAGGAGAAATGATTGAACTTGAAGATAATACAGCATGTGCACTGAATGATTTATTTTAAAAGGGCAGACAAATTCATTTAATACGAGTGAGTAGACGGGCAAGTCAGAATCCACGAGGTGAGTGGATTCCGACTTGCCTTTTTTATTTGCCGCTAGACGGTCATAACGAGTTGAACGTTTATGGAAAGGGAGTATCGTCTTAAGAATGACTCGCCTCTTACAGGATGGTGAGACCTACTTAAAAGCGATAAGGTTAGCCATCCATTAAGAGAGGATAATAAGGACCTAAACAGAGGGAGCGAATAAAGGGGGGAAATGAGTCATGAAGTGTCGGACGAAAAACAAGTTGAGCTAGGTTCTTCTAGTGTAAAATGGAAGGAGCGTAGTAATAAGCTAAGTGTCTAATTATTACTAATTTGTGAAAAAAATATAATTAAACCGCGTTTTTGTTAGACAAATAATTCACAATGTAGTATACTTAAGAGGAATCAAAGTGAATCTATTCACAATTTTGAGGAGGAGTCGGAATGACAAATAGAATTACAAATGTTGAGGAATTAATGTCAACTCTTGAAACGATGAGAGCTGCTCAACGTGAGTTTGCAACATTTACACAAGAACAAGTAGACGAATTATTTTACAAGGCGGCAATGGCAATCAATAATTTGCGCATTCCGTTAGCACAAATGGCAGTTGAAGAAACAGGAATGGGGTTAGTTGAGGATAAGATCATTAAGAATCACTATGCATCTGAGTACATCTATAATAAATATCGTGATGTAAAAACGTGTGGAGTGTTATCAGAGGACTTATCATTTGGAATTCAAAAAATTGCTGAACCAGTGGGGGTAATTGGTGCAGTCATCCCGACAACAAATCCAACGTCAACAGCATGTTTTAAATGTTTAATGGCGATTAAAACGCGTAACGCGATTGTTATTTCAGCCCATCCTCGTGCAAAAAATTGTACGAATTATACGGCTCAAGTGATTCGTGAAACAATTGAGGCAGCGGGGGCTCCAAAAGGATTAATCGCATGGATTGATGCGCCAAGTATTGAATTAACAAATACAGTAATGCGCGAAGTGGATCTGATTTTAGCAACAGGTGGTCCAGGAATGGTAAAATCAGCTTACTCTTCAGGAACGCCAGCTATTGGAGTAGGTGCAGGAAATACACCAGTTATTTTCCATAAAACATGTAATGTTCCAATGGCAGTAAACTCTTTACTACTTTCAAAAACGTTTGATTACGGTGTGATTTGTGCATCTGAGCAATCAATTATTGTTGATGAGGCAATTTATGAAGGTGTTAAATCGGAACTTAAAAAACGTGGGGCATTAATTTTAAATGATGAACAATTAGAGGCAGTTCGTCGTACGATTATTATCAATGGGGCATTAAATGCTAAAATTGTAGGACAACCTGCTTATAAAATTGCTGAATTAGCTGGATTTGAAGTTCCAAAGGATACTAAAATCTTAGTTGGTGAAGTAACGGATACCTCTTTAGAAGAACCTTTTGCTCATGAAAAATTGTCTGTTGTTTTAGCAATGTACAAATCTTCAAATCATGAAGAAGCAGTAGAAATGGCCGAAACATTAGTGAACCATAGTGGATTAGGACATACGTCGGCTATTTATGCGGATGAATTACGTGCGAAAGCAGATATTGAAGCAATGATGTTACGTATGCGTACAACAACTGTTTTAATTAATCAACCGACGGCACACGGAGGAATTGGAGATATCTTCAACTTTGCTTTAGCCCCATCATTAACATTAGGTTGTGGATCTTGGGGAAATAACTCAGTATCAGAAAACGTTGGTCCGCAACATTTAATTAATATTAAGACAGTGGCTAAAAGGAGAGAAAATATGCTTTGGTTTAAAGTGCCAGCAAAAGTTTACTATAAATTTGGATGCTTACCAGTAGCATTAGAAGATTTAAAATTTGATGGGAAAAAACGAGCATTCATCGTAACGGATAAAGTATTATTTGATTTAGGATATACGAAACATGTGACAGATGAGTTAGATCGCTATAATATTCAATACACGATGTTTACTGATGTTCACCCAGATCCATTATTATCAGATGCTAAAAAAGGTGCCGAAGCAATGGCTAATTTCCAACCAGATGTAATCATTGCCCTAGGTGGAGGATCTGCGATGGATGCCGCTAAAATTATGTGGGTTTTATATGAACACCCACAAACAGATTTTGCTGATTTAGCGATGCGTTTCATGGATGTTCGCAAACGTATTTATCGTTTCCCTAAAATGGGACAAAAATCTAGCCTTGTATGTATTGCAACATCAGCAGGGACTGGATCAGAGGTTACGCCATTTGCCGTTATTACGGATGATGAAACAGGAATTAAGTATCCATTAGCGGATTATGAATTAACGCCAACGATGGCCATTGTTGACCCAGCTTTAATGTTATCAATGCCAAAAGGGTTATGTGCAGCTTCAGGGATTGATGTTTTAACACATGCTCTTGAATCTTTAGTAGCGACTGTTGCAACGGAATACACAATTCCATTATCACTCGAGTCTGCAAAATTAGTTTTTGAATATCTTCCAGAGTCTTACCATGGAGGAGCTGAGGCGAAGGTGGCAAAAGAAAGAATGGCCAATGCTTCATGTATGGCAGGAATGGCATTTTCTAATGCAATGTTAGGATTATGTCACTCAATGGCACATAAATTAGGAGCAAGATTCCATATTCCTCATGGAATTGCGAATGCCTTACTTATTAATGAAGTCATTAAATATAACGCGACAGATGCACCATTTAAACAAGGAACATTCCCACAATATGAAACACCTCAAGCAATTGAGCGTTATGCAAAAGCAGCAGATTATCTAGGATTAACAGGAAATACGGATGAAGAAAAAGTAGAAGCTTTAATTCGTAAAATTAACGAATTAAAACAAGAAATTAATATTCCGGCAAGCATTTCAGAATGTAATGTATCAGAAGAGGAGTTCTTAGCATCACTTGATAGCTTAGCTGTAGAAGCATTTGATGATCAATGTACAGCAGCAAATCCTCGCTATCCATTAATTCAAGATATCAAACAATTATATTTAAATGCTTTCTATGGAGAAGCAAAATAAGTTTTTTATTTTAAATTTCGCATACTTACTCTGACAAAAAAGGCGGTCTACCTTAGGGTGGATCGCCTTTTTATGTGGGAGAATGAGTCATTACAGAGGGAATTAATCAATGAAAGAAGACGCAAGGTGTGTTTGATTTATAATTTCAATCAATGGTAAACGATAAATGTTGTTTGCGAGTCAGACTTCACTATTTATTTTTAAGAGGGACAACGCGCCTTCAGTTCATTTCATGGCTTGGCGGTATAAAATGATTTTAATTTTAAGAGACATAGATATCCCTTTTTATACATTTTTTTATTAAAAAAAACATAAATCACAAAAAAACACAATTAGGGAAATAAAGGTAGTATAATGGAGGTAACAAGTTGATAGGCAAGATGAGAAGAGAGTCAGCATGAATAACTTGTCATTGGACCATGTAAGTCATGTATCAAAACCGGTAAGAATGTCTTAAGAAAATGAAAGTTATAAAATCATTAGATAATATACAATTGTCGATTTAAAACTATCCTTTGAAATTAGTTTCTTAAAGTGTAGTTTTTTATTAATATCTAGGAGAGTTTTTAGGATAACTTCACGGTTCTAATGACAACACCAATGGTTGATATGATAGAGGAGTAGGCAAAGGAGGATTAATTGTGTGGGAGTTGTATCTTAACGAATTGAGGAAAGGGTTTCGTCGGATTGAGGTTAGATTTATTTCGATGCTATTTCTTTTGATTTGTATTTTAGCATTTTTAGTTAATTGCTTGGAGTTTTATGGGACATCCTTTTCGTTTATTCGAAGGGCAAGTCAAATGACGATTATGATTAGTTGTTATAGTAGTTATTTTCTTAGTCTTATTACAATGTTGTTGCCATTATTGGCAGGTTTTTTATATTCAGATAATTTTATTTTAGAAAAAAACAATGGGACATTATCGCTTCTTTTAACGAGGACGTCATTAAAGCGAATTATGGTATCTAAAGTTTTTGCTGTCATGACGCTCCCATTTGTCATTTCTTTTTTTAGTTTAAGCGTTAATATCCTATTAACTTATTTTACTTTTCCAAGTATTGCTGGGGATAGTGACCTTAGTTTTCCAGCATACGATATTGGATTGAATCAATACTCTTCCCTTTACGCTTTTGATTTGCTAAGGTTAAATTCAGAATGGGGATATACGTATTTTTATGTTTTATTAATTAGCCTTTTTGCGAGCGTCCTCGCCGTATTCATTTTTTCCGTGGTTAACTGGGTAGGGAAAAATAGTTATTTAACCATCATTGGTATTTTTATCGGATTTATTATGGGGGGATTAGCATTAGCGCTAACTGGAATGGAACGTTGGAGTTGGCATATTGCGTTTAGACCCTATGCTCTTGGCAGTGCAATTACCCCTTTTCTATGGCTCATTGGTTTAGTTGTGATTGCTATTGGCCTTCTTATTATTTATACTCGGCGAGTGGAGTTGATTGAGTCATGATCTTTGAGAAAAATTTGTTGAAACGCATTTGGTTAGGGGGATTTGGAAGGACCTTATTAATGGTAAGTTTCACGCTCTCGGTTCTTTATTCCTTCCTTGCATTTAGGAGTTATTCGGGGCTATTTTATCAATTTGAAAGATTATACTCTATTCAATCTAACACAGTTATTATAAATTTTTTTATCTGTCCTTTATTTTTAGTTATTTTAATGTGGTTTTGGAATCAATATACAAATATTCAGGTTCTTCTAAGATTTAAAGGTAGTCGAAAAAAATTGATGGGGCAATTAAAGTTAATCATGATAAACGCTTGTCTGTTTGTTACGTTGTTTAACTTGCCGTTTTTTCTTTTAGGAGTGTGGATTTTAGTAGCCGACCAATCGCCAGTAGCCCTCATTTTAATTTTATTCTCGAGTTGCCTACAATTTATTGGTTTTAATCTATTAGGAAATTTACAGCTATTAATCCAATTAAAAACAAACCAATCCATTGTTTCATTTTTAATAGGGGTCGTCCTACTCCAAATTCCAGAATTGCTAGGGGATCTTCTTCGCCAACCTAATCTTTCAATCAGTCGGATCATCTATTTAAACAATTGGTTTCTTCCAGGTGGAGATATACAAGATAATTTAGTCGCATTGGTTGTGATGAGTTTCCTTTGGCTGGGTACTTTTATTTTATTACAGCGTATGCATCGGGAGCGAGGACGTCTTCAGAGACAACGTTATTTTCTAAAAAGGGTGGGCTTATTTAATCATAAAAGATTACTTATTCATGCCCTAACTTGTGCTATTGTTTTAACGGTATATTCCTATTTAATTGGGAATCTTCAACAAGAAGGAAGTATGTTTGAAGCAACCTTGTCGATGTTTAATGTCGTAGAATTTGATTTTTTACAAACCATTATTCCGATATTTATCTTTTCCCTGCCGTTTATTTCTTTTATCTCCTTAAATGGAGACAAGATATATCGTGATTATTTTGAGAGGGGAGAGCTTGTTCTCACAAGAATTCAACGTAAAAGGATTTGGTTCGTCAAAATGATGAGTGAATTGCTAAAAGAAAGTACTCTTTTTTGTTCGGGGCTTATCATGATGACCTTGGGGCTCTCTGTCTTTTTGGGTTATCATTTCGAGTTGTATTTATTTGAAGAAGTTGCAATTCTTTTCGGATTACTCGTACTATTTTTTAGTTTGATGACTCTTCTTTCTAATCTTGTATGTTTTTTAACGAAAAGTAGTTTAGGAGGAATCGTTACCATTACGGTGTTTTATGCGTCTTTTCTTATGGTGGCTTATTTGTATGAATGGCATCCATCATTTTTATTTATGATAAAATGGCTTCCTGTCTCGCAAATTGTGATGTCGTGGCATACTGAATTAATGGCGTTAACCCATACAAGTTTTACATTTAGTTTTTCTTTTGTTTATCTGTTAGTGGGTCTTCTTGTTTGTAGTGGAGTATTATATCACGTGTTTAAAAAGACAGAAAATTATTAAATAGTAAAAAAATGAAGTGAACATTTAAATTTTTAATTGGGGTGAAAAAAATGCATAATGTAGTTTTAATGAATGTTTCTAAAACAATAGGTCATGACGATGTTTTAAAAAATATTTCTGCAACATTTGAATCAGGAAAGATTTATGGTATTTTTGGAAGAAATGGGTCGGGTAAAACGATGCTTTTTCGTGCGATTTGTGGATTAATTAAAATAACAACAGGGGAGATCCATTTCAACGATCTCAAACTTCATCGGGATGTTTCGTATGCTCCTAATGTAGGAGTCATTATTGAAACTCCGTCATTTTGGAAAGAGTTTAGTGGATTTGAAAATTTAAAGATGTTAGCATCTATTCAGGGAAAAATAACTGATGTGGAAATCATAGAATCTTTACGAAGAGTTGGGCTTGACCCGCAGGATAAACGACCAGTAAAAAAATACTCTTTGGGAATGAAACAAAGATTAGCGATTGCCCAGGGGATTATGGAAAACCCGGATTTGATTGTTTTTGACGAGCCTACAAATGCCTTAGATGAAGAGGCGGTCCAATTGTTAAGACAAATTCTAATTGAGGAAAAAGAGCGAGGGGCAATTGTCTTAATTGCAAGTCATAATAAAGATGACATCCGATTATTGGCCGATGTTTTTATGAAAATGGAGAGCGGAAGACTTTCAGAGGTGACGACGTATGAGTAAAGGAACAAAATTATTCATTTTTACCATCATCTTACTCATTGGTGGAGCTTTTATTTTTGGGCAAGTGACAAGAAAATCTTTCGATTTGAATAATAAAATTGCAAATTTTGAGGAATTTCAACACTTTCAAGCAGAATCCTTTTCTTATCGGCCGATGAATTATTTTAATGATGATATTCAAACAGTAGAGGAGTTGGAGAAAGCATCGGATTTAATCGTGACAGTTTCTGAGGTTCGAGAAAGGGAATTAGTCAAACAGGCAACGAAAACGACTCTAGTTATCGATAAAGTATTAAAGGGGGAGGTTAATTCAGGGGATGAAATTATCCTTTACGAACCGGCGTATTTCATCAAATGGATGGATGATCATCAAAATGGCTACTTTGACTCATCGGGTTATCAATTGATTCAAGATGGGAATAAATACATCTTGTTTTTGAGCCATTTACAAGCTCCACAGGGTTATAAGTGGTCAGAGGAAGAGAAACGATCATTCTTACCAACTTCGCAATTATACGCTAAATATCCGTTAACTATAAATACAGAGGTCGAATCTCAGTTAATGGATGAGGGTCAATTGTTAGAGACGTGGGGGCAAACCCGGGATTACGAACTTTTAATAAACGATAAGCAAATACTTAACCACTATATTAGCTTAAAAAATCAGATTCTTACTAAATATTTAAAAAAGTAAGGGGCGTCCTAATAATAGGATAAACCTCCTTTTTTAAATATAAAAAAAGGCGATTTATCTTCATGATAGATCGTCTTTTTCTGATAAGGAGCCCTCTCCTAAGAAACAAAAAAAGTAGCACAGCATGCTGTGCTACTTTTACTATGGTAGATTCGGATAGATTTAAAGTTAAACCAGTCCAACGGGAACACCTCATTTACTAACAGAAGTTAATAGAAATCGGTTAACTTAAAGCTTAAAGACTCCAATGGGAACACCTCATTTACTAACAGAAGTTAATAGAAATCGGTTAACTTAAAGCTTAAAGACTCCAATGGGAACACCTCATTTACTAACAGAAGTTAATAGAAATCGGTTAACTTAAAGCTTAAAGACTCCAATGGGAACACCTCATTTACTAACAGAAGTTAATAGAAATCGGTTAACTTAAAGCTTAAAGACTCCAACGGAAACACCTCATTTACTAACAGAAGTTAATAGAAATCGGTCAACTTAAAGCTTAAAGACTCCAACGGGAACACCTCATTTACTAACGGAAGTTAATAGAAATATCGGTTAACTTAAAGCTTAAAGACTCAAACGGGAACACCTCATTTACTAACAGAAGTTAATAGAAATCGGTTCACTTAAAGCTTAAAGACTCCAACGGGAACACCTCATTTACTAACAGAAGTTAATAAAATTAGGTAGATTTAAAACTAAATCACTCCAACGGAAACACCTCATTTACTAACGGAAGTTAATAGAAATCGGTTAACTTAAAGCTCAAAGACTCCAATGGGAACACCTCATTTATAAATATAAAGTGTAGTTGTTTGGAAAGAATCTACATAGTAGGCGGATTAGTTGTCATAGTTATCCCTCACATTTTTATTAGGATGAAAGTCATCATTTTTTATAGACTAGAAGAAGGAGAAGTCCTTTCTTCTAGTCGGGGGAGGGGATTCTTTATGAGTGAGAAGACCCTCATTAACTTCATCTACTGATACATGTATAAGGATAAGGTTCTTTTATTATTCTTGGCTTTGAGCCCCTAATTGTTGTTGGGCTTGTTTAACTAAACGTTTAGTAATTTCTCCACCAACAGAACCGTTTTGGCGAGCTGTTGCATCGGCACCTAATTGAACACCTTGTTCACTCGCAATCTCATATTTCATTTGATCGATTGCATTTTTTGCTCCAGGCACTACTAATTTATTTTTTGATTGACTAGCCATTTGAATGACCTCCTTATAAAGTAGCGAGTGCCGATTATTTTATGACAGATGTCTTTGAACTGGCACCCTGCTACCCGTATTTAAATAAATCGTATGAATAACTAAACTAGATTACTCTTGAGAGTTACCGCTTAATTGTTGTTGAGCTTGTTTAACTAAGCGTTTTGTAATTTCTCCACCGACAGAACCATTTTGGCGTGAAGAAGTATCAGGGCCTAAATTTACACCGAATTCTTTAGCAATCTCAGCTTTCATTTGATCAATTGCATTTTGAGCACCAGGAACCACTAATTTATTACGTGTTGACATATAAATAACCTCCTGACATACCATTAAGGGAAAATGTAATTTTTAAACGCTGTTACAACTCTAAATCGGAAAAATGGAATTATTTAGTTAAACTTTGTTTAGCCTTTGCAATTAAACGTTTAGTAATTTCGCCACCAACTGCACCATTTTCTTTAGCTGTTGCATGACGGCCAAAGTTTACACCAAGTTCTTTAGCAATTTCGGCTTTCATTTGATCAATTGCATTTTGAGCACCAGGAACCACTAATTTATTACGTGTTGCCATGATGATAACCTCCTAACCTAACATTTTGTATAAAACTTAAGAAATAGAGGATAAATACTACTTAATCAGAGCCATTTTTTACTTAAAGAATGACGTTAAATTCTATTCTTGGCTGAATTGTTGTTGTGCTTGTTTAACGAGACGTTTAGTGATTTCACCACCAACTGAACCGTTTTGACGAGCAGTTGCATCAGCTCCAAGTTGAACACCGAATTCGTTTGCAATTTCGGCTTTCATTTGGTTGACGGCATCTTTTGCACCAGGAACCACTAATTTATTTTTGCTTGATTGGTTTGCCATGTTTATCACCTCCTGACAATCATAATTTGTGCACTATCGACAAAAAGATACACGAAAAAATAATTTTTTTTATTTTTTTATCTCGTTCACTTGAAAAAGATGAAGAAATAGTTCATTTAACTTCACAAGAATGTCTTGATAAATCGGATAAATGTCTAAAATAATCTGGATAAAAGGTTAAAAAGATAGGGACGAATAGTGTAAAATAGTGTATGAAAAAGGAATTCTATAAATAATAGGTGATTAAATGCTAATCGAATCAAGTAATAATTCAAATGTAAAACGATGGATGAAATTAAAACAGAAGAAATATCGTTCCCAATTCAATCAATTTATTGTTGAAGGGGAACATTTAGTTTTAGAGGCCTTAAAAGCAAAAGTGGTAAAGGAGATCATTATAAGGGAACATAGTCAGTTGCCTGATTCAATTCAACCTCACGAGTGTACGGTGTACCAATTAAAAGAGAGTTTATTTACCCAATTGGCATCTACTCAGGCACCTCAATCGGTGATGGCCGTTTGTGAGATGAAACAAAAGCCCGTAACAGAAATGAACCGATTATTACTCCTAGACCGTGTTCAAGATCCAGGAAATTTAGGAACGTTACTAAGAAGTGCGGTTGCCTTCGGTTTTGATGGGGTTATCTTAGGTGAGGGTTGTGTCGATGTTTATAATGAAAAAGTGATTCGATCAACACAGGGTGCCATTTTTACCTTGGCCATGGAATCTCATTCGTTATCGGACTATATTAAAAGACTGATGGAACAAGGAATCCATGTTTTTGGAACAAGCCTTTATCACGGATCTCCGCTTTCAACCATTGAGGAATTTCCACGAATGGCCTTTATGTTAGGAAATGAGGGAAGTGGCGTGCAAACGGAATTATTAGAGTTAACGCATCAAAATATTTTTATTGAAATGAGTGAAAATATTGAATCTTTAAATGTTTCGATTGCGGGAAGTATTATAATGTATCATTTTCGTCAATAATAAGGAGGAAAGACCTTCGTCTTCCTTCCTCGAAAAAGATAATTATTCATCAATGCCTTTACTCATGGATGAAAGTGTGTTACAATAATTTCACATAGTATTTCGAGAAAGAGTGGGGTTTCCCACTCTTTTGTATTATGGTTAAAATGTTTGAAAGAGGTGAAATCCTAATGTCAAATATCGTAGCTCAAACAGAAATGTTGGTTCAACCGATTTGTGAAGCGGCGGGTGTTGAACTTGTGGATGTCGAATATGTAAAAGAAGGGCAGTCGTTTTTTCTTCGCGTGTATGTAGATACACCAGAGGGAATTGATATCGATCAGTGCGCAGACGTTGCTGAGGCATTAAGTCAACAATTAGATCAACAGGATTATATAGAAGGTGAGTATGTATTAGAGGTTTCATCACCGGGTGCTGAGCGTCCGTTAAAGACGCAAGAGGCGGTGAAGGGTGCCCTAGGATCTTATATTAATGTAAGAACATATAAAGCGATTGATGGTCAAAAAGAATTTGAAGGATATTTAACAAATTTTGAAGACGAAATCATGCAATTAGAAATCATGGTTAAAACACGTAAAAAAACAGTTGAAATTCCTTATGACATGGCATCTAAGGTTCGACTTGCAATTAAGTTTTAAGGAGGATATATCAGAATGAATACGAAAGAGTTTTTTGCTGCTCTTGAATTATTAGAAAAAGAAAAAGGTATTTCAAAAGATATTATTATCGAGGCTTTTGAACACGCTTTAATTAGTGCATATAAGAAAAATTTTAATCAAGCGACAAATGTTAAAGTTGAAATTAATGAACACACAGGAACTGTTAAATTATATCAACAAAAAACAGTAACAGAAGACGTCACACGTCCGCAAGAACAAATTAGCCTTTCAGAAGCGATGAAAATTAATCCTCATTACGAAGAAGGAGATATTATCAACTTTGAGGTAACGCCAAAAGATTTTGGACGTATTGCAACGCAAACGGCTAAACAAGTGGTGAAACAACGTATTCGCCAAGCAGAACGCGATAACTTGCTTCAAGAGTTTAAAGATCGCGAAGGTGAAATTGTAACTGGGATTGTCGTAAAAGATGATGGAAAACATGTGTTTGTTGACTTAGGAAAAATTGAAGCCTTACTTCCGATGCGTGAAATTATGAACCCAGATGAAATCAAACCTAATTCACGTATTAAAGTTTATATTAGTAAGATCGAATCAAAAAATAAAGGACCTGTTGTTTACGTTTCACGTAAAGATCCTAATTTAATTAAACGTTTATTTGAGTTAGAAGTTCCTGAAATTTATGATGGAACGGTTGAAATTATGTCAGTTGCTCGTGATGCAGGGGACCGTACAAAAATTTGTGTCTTCTCTGAGGACCCAAACGTGGATCCAGTTGGAGCTTGCGTTGGACCATCAGGACAACGTGTTCAAAACATTGTTGACGAGTTAAACGGAGAGAAAATTGATATTATTCACTACTCAAAAGATCCAGAAGTATTAGTTGCTAATGCGTTAAGCCCAGCACAAGTAACAAAGGTTGTTGTAGATGAATCAAGAAAAGCGACAACGGTGTTAGTTCCAGATAATCAATTATCTTTAGCGATTGGAAAACGCGGGCAAAATGCTCGACTTGCTGCCCAATTAACAGGATGGAAAATTGATATTAAACCGGAATCAGAGGCTGCTAATTTAGATATTGAATTATAGGAAAAGGTCACGCAAGGAGGTCATGGAATGAAACAAAGAAAAATCCCGATGCGTAAATGTGTGATTACAGGTGAGAAAAAGCCAAAGAAGGAATTAATTCGTATTGTTCGTGGAACAGATGGTGAGGTATCGGTTGATACGACAGGTAAAAAAAATGGTCGTGGTGTTTACCTTCACTTAACGGAGGAAGTTGTAGCGCTTGCTCGTAAAAAAAATGTTTTAAGCCGTCATTTAGAAGTTGAAGTTCCTGAATCTATTTATGAGGAATTGGCTAAGCAGGCTCAAAAACAAGTGAAATAGGTGAAGACGATGAATAATCGGCAATGGTTAAATTTTTTAGGATTAGCATTTAGCGCCGGAGCAGTTATAACAGGTGAACAGTTAGTCGTTGGAGCTATCCAAAGTAAAAAAGTTCATTTCGTTATATTAGCAGAAGATATCGGTGGAAATACGTTTAAAAAAGTAACGGATAAATGCAAGTTTTATGGAATAGAGTGGGTTCAAAAAGGACAGAGCGATGAGCTTGGTCATGCTTTAGGGAAAGACTTCCGTAAAGTCATTGGAATCACGGATCCTAATTTTTCGAAAGCTTTAAAGAATAAGATTCATGCACAGATGCATACATTAAATGAGACGACAAACTAAGAATTTATCAGTGAATTAACGATTAGAAGTTACGAGTTAACGGATAATTTTAAAGATTAAATTCTTAATCAAACATGTCATGTTAGGAGACGATGTTATATTGATGTTAGATAAAAATTTAAAGAATAAAGATCATGTACAAGCAAAGGGCGGAAAAGATTCATCTCATGATGATGATTTATTTAAATACGATGAATATGTAGAAGTAAAACGTCCGAAAATTACGAAAAAGAAAAAATCAAATCAAAAGAAAACAAAAAATGAAAAAAGCGATCGTATTGCAAACGTGCCTGTTAAAGAAGATAAAGATGCGGCTATTGTTTATTACAGTGAGGAGTTAACAGTAGGTGATTTAGCAGAACGTTTAGGAAAATCAACAGGCGAAATTGTTAAGCAATTATTAATGCTTGGAATGATGGCGACAGTTAATCAAACATTAGATCGTGAAACAGTAGAATTATTAGCAGAAGAAGCAGGGTTTGAAGTTAAAGATAAGATTTTTACCGATGTTACAGAGTTTGAGAAAATTGTGATTGAAGATTCAGAAGAAGATTTAGAAAAACGTCCACCGGTTGTTACAATTATGGGACACGTTGACCATGGAAAAACAACATTATTAGATGCTATTCGTAATTCACGCGTTGTTACAGGTGAAGCAGGAGGAATTACTCAGCATATCGGGGCGTACCAAGTTAATCATGGTGGAAATGTTATTACATTCTTAGATACACCAGGCCATGCTGCATTCACATCGATGCGTGCTCGTGGTGCTCAAGTGACAGATATCTGTGTTCTTGTTGTTGCATCTGATGATGGGGTTATGCCACAAACAAAAGAAGCCATCGATCATGCTAAGGCAGCGGGAGTTCCAATTATTGTTGCCATTAATAAAATGGATAAGCCAACGGCAAACCCAGAACGTGTTATGCAAGAATTACTTGAATTCTCATTAGTTCCTGAAGATTGGGGAGGAGATACGATTTATGTTAAGTTATCTGCTTTACAAGGAGAAGGAATTGATGATTTATTAGAAATGATTAACCTTGTGTCTGAAATGAATGAATATAAAGCAAATCCAAAACGTTTAGCAACGGGAACAGTTATCGAAGCGAAATTAGATAAAGGTCGTGGGCCAGTTGCCACTTTATTAGTAGAAAACGGAACATTACGTATTGGAGATGCAATTGTTGTTGGGAATACACACGGACGTGTGCGTGCCATGGTTAATGATTTAAATCAACGTATTGACACAGCGGGACCATCAACACCAATTGAAATTACGGGATTAAATGATGTGCCTCAAGCTGGAGATCGTTTCATGGTCTTCCCAAGTGAAAAAGAGGCTCGCCAAATTGCAGACCAACGTGCGGCAAACGCTCGTGAGTTAGGAAATAAACCTGGTAAGGCCGTTTCATTAGATGAACTTTTCTCACAAATTCAAGAGGGAGAAATGAAAGAATTAAATGTGATCATCAAAGGGGACGTGCAAGGTTCAGTCGAAGCTTTAAGTGGATCACTTCAAAAAATTGATGTTGAAGGGGTTAAAATTAATATTATTCGCGGATCAGTCGGAACGATTACAGAAACAGACGTGACGTTAGCAGCGGCTTCAAATGCGATTATTATTGGATTTAACGTTCGTCCATCGGCAACAACTCGTAATCAAGCAGATGCAGAAGGCGTAGATATCCGTTTACACTCAATTATTTACAAAGTAATTGAAGAAATCGAAGCAGCGATGAAAGGGATGTTAGACCCAATCTTCGAAGAAAAAGTAACTGGACAATTAGAAGTTCGTCAGACATTTAAAGTGTCTAAAGTGGGAACAATCGCCGGATGTTATGTAACAGATGGATCTGTGTCTCGTAATGCAAGTGTTCGTGTTATTCGAGATGGAATTGTTGTCTTCGAAGGACAATTAGGTTCATTAAAACGTTTTAAAGACGAAGTTAAAGAAGTAAATTACGGTTATGAGTGTGGAATCACAATCGAACGTTATAATGATATTAAAGAAGGCGACATTATTGAAGCTTACGTGATGGAAGAAGTTAAGCGCGCATAGTTAAGATAGAATTAGATGAAAAAGGGTGATTGAAGATGTCACAGATTCGAGTACAAAAACTTTCAAAACAAATTGAACGTGATGTAACAGATATCATCATGAATGAAATTAAGGATACTAAAGTAGGATTTGTAACGGTCACAGGGGCAGAGGTAACAAGTGATTTATCATTTTGTAAAATCTATTATTCTGTGTTAGGTGGAGAAAACCGTCGTGAAGCAGCAACGAAGGCCCTAACTCGTGCGAAAGGATTTATTCGTAGCGAATTAGGAAAACGTATGTCTACACGTAAGGTTCCTGATTTAATTTTTGAAATTGATGAATCAATTGCGTACGGAAATAAAATTGATACTATGTTGGCAGATTTACGTCGACAAGGAAAAATGTAAAAAGTGCGAGGACATCTAGATGGTAGATGTCCTCTTTTTTATAGTAGGAACTGACGCATGCCACTTTTCTCACCGAGGTGGTGAAAAAGGTAGAGACACGGTGGCATTTTTACAAAATGTCTCATGAAAATAAAAAAGTTCTATTGTTTTTCTAAAAAAAGAAAAGAGTCCATAAATAACTTCAATTATCGTTTAAATCTAACGTAAACGAATAAAATAATGGAATTATATCAACAATTAGGGAATTACGCTCAGGAATCTCTTGTTTTCGACAGTTAGTGAATGATAAAATAATAGTATAAGTGACACAATAGGCGGTGGGAATTTGTGAAAAAAGCAGGAGTCAGTGTTGGCGTTGTCATGATTTTAATGTTAGTAGGGAGTTTCTTTTTTAAAGGAAATACTAATTTACTTGTTAGCGCCCATGAAACATATGATATTGTACAAGGGGAGTTAGACGGTCATGTGATTCAACAAGACGGAAAAGTGTTGAATTTAGCTCGTCTAGAGCGATTCTATAAACAGATGCGTCGTGGAAATGATGATCATATCATCATGGCTTTATCCCAGGCAGGAAAGTATGAAATTTATGAATTACATTTTTCAAATGGGAAGTTAAAACTCTTTTATGATATGAATGATGATGGTCAGGGACGAAAAGAGTATAAAGTTAAAGTTTACGAATCGATGAAAAAAATTTATAAGAAAGATAAAATTACGTATCTCTTAGTAAATGGTGAAGAAGAACGAGCAATTTTATCATATAATTTAAATGAATAATCCACACTAATCCTAGGAACCTTTCATGAATGGTGAAAGAAAGCTAGGATTTTTTAGTGTGAAGTTAAAGGCAATTGAATAAGTAAAGAGGTGATTAGATTATGAATCAACTATTAAAGGATAAGTTATCTTTACTTCCGATGAATCCAGGATGCTATTTGATGAAGGATGCAAAGGGACAAGTCATCTATGTTGGAAAAGCAAAACGATTAAAAAACCGAGTGAAATCCTATTTTACGGGTTCTCATAATGGAAAGACGGCGCGTTTAGTTCGTGAAATTGTTGATTTTGAATATATTATTACGACGAGTGAACTTGAGGCACTCGTCTTAGAAATTAATCTCATCAAGAAATATGACCCGAAGTATAACATTATGTTAACGGATGATAAACATTATCCTTATATTAAAATTACAAATGAGCAGCATCCACGCCTGGTGATTACGCGTAAAATAAAAAAAGACGGTGGTAAATATTTTGGGCCATACCCTAATGCAACGGCAGCCAATGAAACCTTACGTTTATTAAATAAACTTTACCCTTTGAGAAAATGTCATACGATTCCGAAGAAGGTTTGTTTGTACTATCATATTCATCAATGTTTAGGACCTTGCGAGTATGAGGTGTCATCCGCTGTCTATAAGCCGTATCTCGATGAAATATCACGTGTTTTAAAGGGGGATTATTCAAAGATAAAAGCGGATTTAGTGAAGCGAATGGAAGCGGCAGCTGAAAATTTAGAGTTTGAACGTGCTAAAGAGTATCGGGACTTAATGTATCATATTGAGGCAACGATTGAAAAGCAGAAAATGACACTCAATGACTTTATTGATCGTGATGTTTTCGGCTATGCCGAAGAGGACGGACGGGTGTGTGTGCAGGTCTTTTTTATTCGCCAAGGAAAAGTCATTGAACGAGAGGTTTCTATCTTTGACGGAATTTCTGATGTTCATGAGGCGGTTATGACGTTTATCGGACGTTTTTATCAAGGAAGTAATACGTTAAAGCCAAAGGAGATATTTATTCCGGCAACGCTTGATCAGGAGCTTTTAAGCGCGTTATTGGATGTCAAAGTGGTTGTTCCAAAACAGGGTGAAAAAAAAGAACTTGTTGAGTTAGCGATGAAAAATGCTCAAATGGCTTTGAGTGAAAAAATGCAGTTAATTGAAAAGCAGGAGGAGCGGACCTTAAAAGCGGTTGAAAAGTTAGGGGAGTTATTAAATTTACCGACGCCACATCGCATTGAAGCGTTTGATAATTCTCATCACCAAGGAATGGACACAGTTTCTGCAATGGTAGTGTTTACAGATGGTCGTCCAGATAAAAAGGAATATCGTAAATATAAAATTACAACTACATCAGATGGCGATGATTACCAAGCAATGAAAGAGGTTGTTTATCGCCGATATTTTAAGGTGTTAAATGAGGGACTACCGGCACCGGATTTAATTGTGATGGATGGGGGAAAAGGTCAGGTAAGAGTGGCTATGGAGGTTTTAGCGTCGTTAAACTTAGCTATTCCTGTTGTTGGCTTGGTGAAGGATGAGAGGCATCGAACGTCTATTTTACTTGATGGACGTGATATGGAGGAAATTGATTTAAAGAAAAAAGGGCGAGCCAATGTGTTTAACCTATTGACGCGAATTCAGGATGAAGTTCACCGATTTGTATTAAGTTTCCACCATCAAAGTTCAAAGAACCGTCAGCTAACGTCTATTTTGGATGAAATTCCGGGGATTGGACCGAAGAGAAAACGGGTTCTGATTCAAAATTTCGGCTCACTTGAAAAGATGTTAGAGGCGGATGATCAACAATATCAGCAACTGGGATTTTCTAACGAGTTAATTAGCCGAATTAAATTATTTATCAGCGAGGAGTTACAAAAAAAGGATGAGATCTCTCGCTAATTATAGGCACTTATTTAAGTTTTTCTCATAGGATATATTAGATGTGGTGAACAGGTCACCATGTCAATGAGGAAAATGACTACCTCAACAGAATAAGGGGGTAGAAAGCTTGAATAAAGGTCAGTCAATTTTAACGAAACGTGAAAAAGAAATATTTGATTTACTGGTTCATAACTTGACCACTCGCGAGATTGCCGATCAACTATCAATCAGTGAAAAAACCGTTCGAAATCATATTTCGAATGTGATTTTAAAATTAAATGTTAAGGGACGCTCTCAAGCTATTGTTGAGCTTTTAAGACTTGGTGTTATTACACTATAAGGCGATCCCTTAATGTTAGTTTATCCTAAAGAATTAAACCCTGTCTTTTTCCAAGGTCGAGCGAATAGGGAAAAAGAGCAGGATAAGTCCCATAAATAAGATAAATACTTTCATCAGTCATAAAAAAACCGTCCTTCGTCTTATTAGGAAGAGGGAATGCGGATAGATGCTCATGAAAGTATTTTTTTATGTGCGCTAAAAGAAGCGGTAAACAGTGGACGTGAGGTCATTCTTTTGTTCGACTTCCTTCAGACGGGCCCCAGGATCGGTGGGCATTTTTTTGCCGCATGAACGAGAGACAATCAAGACCAATGAGCGCTATCACCTGTTTCTTATTTTTTGGACGTGTTATTTTTTCAGAAGATAGATAGGAAAAAAATGGGTTAGTTATAAGAAAAAAGTAGGCTCTTAGTAGATTAAAGGCAAAAAATGTACTATAATAGTAGTAAACGAGGAGCCGAAAGGTTCAAACTTTAGAAAATGAGGGTCCCACTCCACGCATGAGAGGGGGCGACTAGATGGAAGTGATAAGAATGCTCGGACATACCGGTGTTGTTTTGAAAATAAATGGTGAAGAACATAAAATATTTATAAATGAAACGTGGTTTTCGTTTGATCCGAAACTAACGGTATCGCCTTCTTTAATAGGGCAGTCCGTGCAATATAGTTTAGGGGCAAAGAATCGGGTGAATCATTTAGAATTAATGGTACAACCGATGAAGGAATTAAAGGGTAAGATACAGTCGCTAAATTTAGCTATTCCGCGAATCTCTTTACATATCAATGGCAAACTTTTACACTTTTATATTCCTTATAAACATTTTAATACAATTAAATATCAATACAAACCAGGGGACTTTTTACACTTTACGTATAATCCCATGGAATTTAAGTTAAAGAACGCTTCTTACTATGCCTTAACTTCTATTATAACGGATCCTAAGAAAAAGGGTGAAAATACACAAGGAGTGAAGCGGGAATTGCAACGGACGTTAAAGACGTTAGTCGAATCCCCATATTATGCTTTTTTAGATTTAGAATTTTCAATGAGTGGTCCAGAATATCGGGGAATGAAATTTCAACCGGAAATTATCCAGTTTGGATTGATTGTGGCAGATTCGGATGGAAATTTAGTTGAAAAATTTTCAGCCTATGTGAGACCAACATTATTTCCTCATTTAACGATGAAAGCACAAGAATTTTTGAAGATTACGCCATCAGCCGTTGCGTACGGAATGAGCTATCGCAATTTTTATGACTGCATTAAGGAAGTGATTTTAAAATATAATCCTGTGTTCTTGGTCTGGGGCGTTTCCGATGGATTTATTTTAGAAAATTCTTACCAAATTAATCATGTGAGTCCTTTGTTTGAACCTGAACGCTTGATTGATTTACAACGAATTCATCGTCAATATTATCAAATCGGGCAGGATATTGGACTTTACAATGCGATGCGAAGTTATGAAATGTTTAACGGGGCGCAGATTCATGATGCATTAGTGGACGCTCTTGTCTTACGAAATATTTTTTATAAATTTAAGTCTATTTTATTAACGAAAGAAAACTATCCATTTAAGGAGAATTACTTAATGATGATGACCAATCGGGCACTCCGCTAGCAAGGACGTTGCTTGTTCATCCTGTGTGGTTTTGTCGACTTATGAGATAACCTGTTCAAAAGGTTATCTTTTTTTTATTCCCTCATATAGTAGGTATATATTGAAAAAGAGGTGAAAAAAATGCAAACAAAATGGATCAAACGATTAACGTTACCTGTCCTTGCCATGTTATTTATTTATTATGCGAGTCATTCTTCAGATCCTGCAACGAGTAACTTAGTGAATACGATGAGTGAACAAAAGCAAGAACAAACGATGTATTCATCAGAAGACTATTACGCGGTTTATGCGCTCCATGATTCAAATAATTTAGTGAAAACTTATGTGAAAAAAGGGGAGCAGACAGACCGCATTGAGGAGATTTTTAGTCTTTTAACAACGAATGCCAATCAGTTACCAACGAATACGACATCCCTTGTTTCGCCTGATGCAAAATTAAATGATTATAAATTGAAAAATGGAACATTAACGTTAGATTTATCATCAGAATTTTTAGATTATACCTCTGATGACGAAGCCGATTTATTATCATCAATTGTTTGGACTTATACGGAATTACCGGATGTTGATAAGGTAAAATTTGAAATTGATGGAAAGGCAATGTCTAATTTAAATGGGGCAATGTCAGTTGAGCGTGGTCTTGATCGTTCAATGGGAATTAACTTAGAGATCGATACGATGAGTTTAGATCATACGCAATTAGTGACGCTATATTTTATGACGGATGATAGTAAAGAAGGGTTACTTGTTCCAGTGACGCGTTTAATCTCTGATACCATCGATCCAATCACTTATGCTGTTTCAGCTTTAATTCAAGGGCCAGCTGGTGAAAATTATGTGAGTGTTTTTGATCAAAATACAACGTTATTAGAGGATCCGGTGTTAACAGATGGGCTGCTTTCTTTAAACTTCAGCTCGGATTTATATTATAATAATGATCAAACGGAGGTTTCGTCGACGATGCTAAAACAATTAGTTATGACGTTAACGGAAGTGGATGAAGTTGAGATGGTTTCTGTTTCGATTGATGGTAATATTAAAGTCATGGATGATACGTCTCGTTCGATTGCGGTTCCAACGGCACGAACAAACGTGGAATCATTTATTGAGGCTCACTAAAAAGGATTATGTTATAATAGAGGATGAACGTTTTAATTTGGCAAGTAAGGTGATAATATGAGAACAAACGAACGTAAAAATAATGAACGTAGAACTGTCGAATTCATTCCTCACTATATAACACATCCAGAAGGAGCTGTCCTTGTTTCTTTTGGAAACACCAAGGTGATTTGTACGGCGACGATTGAAAATAAGTTACCACCATTTATGCGTGGTCAAGGAAAAGGCTGGATTACAGCTGAATATTCGATGTTACCGCGAGCGACGAATACCCGAAATATTCGCGAGTCTGCTCGTGGAAAACAAAGTGGGAGAACGATGGAAATACAACGTCTAATTGGTCGTTCACTTCGCGCAGCTGTTGATCTTGAGGCATTAGGTGAACGCACCATTTGGATTGACTGCGATGTTATCCAAGCAGATGGAGGAACACGAACAGCTTCTATTACGGGGGCAATGGTCGCCTTAAAATTAGCATTTGACCGCTTAGTTGCTGATCAAGTGTTAGAAAAGTCGCCGTTAAAAGAATACGTGGCTGCTATTTCAGTTGGAATTTTAAATGGTGAAGTTATTCTTGATCTTGATTACGATGAGGATTCTGTCGCCGAAGTTGATATGAATGTCATTATGACTGAGGGCGGACAATTTGTAGAGATTCAAGGAACGGGAGAGGAAGCGACATACTCGCATGCCGAGTTACTTAAGATGCTTGACGTTGCTAGTCAAGGAATCCGAGAATTGATTGATTTACAAAAACAGGTGAATTAAGGAGTCGTTAAGATGAAAGAAATAATTATTGCAACGAAAAATGCAGGTAAAGCCAAAGAATTTGAACATATATTTAAACCGTATAACGTCCGTGTGAAATCTCTTCTTGATTTTGAAGAAATGGATGACATCGTTGAAGATGGTAAAACATTTGAAGAAAATGCTTTAATTAAAGCGCGAGCGATTGCCAGTCAATTTAATCAGATGGTGCTTGCCGATGACTCGGGGCTTGAGGTCGATGCTCTTGATGGACGTCCTGGCGTGTATAGCGCACGTTATGCAGGTGAGGGGCGAAATGATGAGGATAATATTTTAAAAGTCCTTCATGAATTAGAAGGTGTTCCAACAGATGAGCGCGGGGCGCGTTTTGTTTGTGCGTTAGCTATTGTGACTCCTCAAGGTGATGAAGTGGTTGTTCGTGGAACATGCGAAGGTCGCATTTTAACGGAATGTCTAGGAACCGAGGGATTCGGTTATGATCCCATTTTTTATCTCCCTCATTTATCAAAAACAATGGCACAACTTCCAAAAAGTGAAAAGAATGTGTTAAGTCATCGTGCAGATGCTTTTGTGAAGCTTCAACCTTACTTAGAGAAACTATTGTAAGGAGGGCGCACAGATGAAAATTGTTGCTGTGAGTGATAGTCATGGAAATGATTGGGACCTTTTAGCGATTCGCGAACGTCATTTACAGGAGGCCGATTTATTCATTCACTGTGGGGATAGCGAACTCCTTGATGACGATGCTGCGATGCAAGGCTATTTGAGTGTTTGTGGAAACTGTGACTATCGGTCACAGGCCCCGTTAAAGCGAGTGGAGTCTTTGGCGCATGACGTCACCTTATTTATGACACATGGCCATACGTATGGAGTGAAATACTCCTTACAAAAATTATACTATCAAGCCTTAGAGGTAGGAGCCAACTTGGTTTGTTATGGACATTCGCACTATGTCGGAGCTGAAATGATAGAGGGGATTTTATTTATGAATCCTGGAAGTCTTTCTTTTCCCCGGAATACACGAGAAAAAACGTATGCTATCATTACGGTGTCCGATCGAGCGTTTGAAGTGGCTTATCTAGAAGGGGGCACTGGCGAGACCTTAATTCGTCAAACATTTAAACGTTAAATGAGAAAGGTAGGGGGGACTCGTGACAGAACAAACTTACCAGTATTATTTAAATCAAAAAGCAGTCGGAGCCCATTATTTAGAAATTGGTAATCCGATGAAAGCATTAGAACATTTTATTAATGCGTATCAAACCACCTATGGGTGTGAAGATTTAGATCTCATGTTAGAATTAGCCTTTTTGTATGATGAGGTTGAAAATCCGGAACAAGCAATCGCCATCTTTTCACAAATGATTGAGGTGGATCCTACGTTTCCAACGTCATATTATGGACTAGCGACTATTTATGATGATCATGAAGATTATGAACGAGCGATTTATTATTATCAAAAAACCATTGAACTTGATCCGGAATACGAAACAGCCCACTTTTTCTTAGCTAATATTTATGATGAATTGGGCGACAATCAAAAGGCGATTGCTCACTATGAAAAAACCATTGAAATCGATCCCTCATATTACTACGCGTATATCAATTTAGGATGCATTTATGAGGCGGAAGATAAAAACTTGAAGGCGTATCATTATTTTTACCGTGCGCATCAAGTTAATCCAGCAGACTATACGGCATTATTCAACTTAGGTGTGGCATGCCGTAAACTTGGACAAGTAAAAGAAGCTATCCGTTATTATAGAAAGTCACTGGGTGCGAATCCTCAATATGCGTTTACTTATTTGAATCTTGCGCTGATTTATAAAGAAGTATTTGAGGACTATGAAGAAAGTATCAAGTTGTATACGGAGGGGATTAAATATAATCCGCAAATGTCGGTGCTTTATTATAATCGAGCGTGTTGCTATGCGTTACTCAATGAATTTGAAAAGTCATTAGATGACATCCAGATTGCGACGCAGATTAGTCCAAGTTTACTGGATTATATGAAATCAGACGATGAGTTAGTGCAGGTGAAAAAGTTACCTCGCTATCAGGCGATGTATCAATAAAATGGCTCTTTGTCAAATCGTGTGGGTGAATAAAATCTATACATGTAATCAAGAGGAATTAGGCCATTCTTTAGACGGCTTGGTTCCTCTTCTTTTTTTGTTCAAAAGTGTATTTATGAATAATCAAAATTCTTGCTTTGAAATGGTAGAAACTACGGTATCCGAAGGCAATACGTTTAATGACTTTAATGTTATTGTTAATTCCTTCGAGTACTCCATTTGTATAAGGAGTTTCGATAGTATTTTTGACATAATCTTGATAATGAGTGAGTGTTTTTAAAGCTGTTTTCATTTCGTGTGAAAGCAGGTCAGAGGGGTGTTGAATGGCATGATGAAATATTTCAAGGTTACGAAGTTTAATAGCCTGTTGGACAGTTTGGTAGAAATCATAAGTCTCCTTTAGTTCAGGGTCTAGGGCTAATAAAAAGTCAATAATTTCTTGTTGAGAGATCATCTTTTTGAAGCAGTTGGAATAGAAGTAATGAGTGGCATTAAGATCTTCTTGGGCTTTTAAGAGAAGTCGCCAATAATGTTTGAATTTATTATAAAACTCTTTATTTTGATTCATGAAACGAATGCGTGTTTTATTAAGAGCACGAGAGACTAGTTGAACGATATGAAATTTATCTAAAACAATCTTAGCCTTAGGGAATACCTCTTTAATGAGTGTCATATAAGGGGCGTACATGTCAATGACGACGTGGGTTACACCTTCACGAGCTGCTTTAGAAAATCGCATAAAATAAGTCCTTAGTGTACTTAAGCGACGGTCTTCAACGATATCAATTAGCTTTCCATTGGACGCATCACAAAAAATGAAGGACATTGCTCCCTCGGCCGATTTAACCGACTTAAACTCGTCAAAACAAAGAACTTTTGGGAGAGAATTAAAGGGAAGCGGCTGTTCTTCATAGGAAGAATGAATGACGCGGTTAACGGTTGAATGAGAAACGTTAAGCTCACGTGCAATATCTGTTTCGGATTTCTTATGACTAGCTTCTAAAAAGATGGCTTGTTTTACGGGAGTGGAAATAAAACAATTAGGGTTAACAAGAGATGTTTCTAGGGTAAATGTTCGGTCACAATGACGGCATTTATAACGTTGTTTTTTTAAGTCTAGATAAGCATCAAATCCGGAAATTTTGACTAGCTTAATACGTGAAGTTTTGAAGCCGTGTTTAATGATATTTGAGTCAAAAGAATGACCACAGTGGTAGCAATGAGTCGGTTGAAAAGAAAGAGTTCCCAAAATAAGTTTAGAACGAACATTCTTAATCTGAGTTTCTTGGATACAATTTTTTGAAAAAGTAATATTTTTATCTTTTAAATCAAGTAAAGTTGAGATACAATTAGTGTGAGACATAAACCCAATCCTTTCGTGTTTTTTTGGTCGATTACATTGTATAGAATTTGGGACGTTATGTCTCTTTTTTTGTACTTATTTTTTAATTCCAATAAAAGAGGTGTGGGCATCACCCACACCAAATATTATAGAACCGTTATTTTTACCTTATTATGCATCTGCTCAATCCAAACGTTTAAACGCCTCATTGGCATTAAACGTTCCTCCCTTTAACGGATGATAAATCTTTGATCACTTAACTAAGGTAGCCAACGGGCTACCTTTTTCTTTTTAATCCGATAAAAAAAGCTCTCATCTCTCTCAACAAAGGAGAGAGGATGAAAGCTTCTTATAAATGAATGAATCGTTAGATGTTTTTTTTATCGGATATTTTATCTTGTTAACTAATCTGTTGGTCACTAAAAACTTTATCCAATTTTTCGTCTTCTTTGAGAAACGAGTTGGGTAAGAATCATAAATAGAACGCTAAATCCGAAGATGATGACCATGTTAATCAGAATGGGTTTGAGGGTATCAAGGTGAAAGGCTTCTACAGTTTTCAGTAATTCATTCGTTTTGATGTAATAAAACGTAGGAATCGCATGGGCAATCGTGAGGACGGAATCGGGTAACCACTCCATCGGAACGAAGGCGCCGCATAAAAAACTAGAACCGAGTGCAATCACATTGACAATCCCGCTAATGGCATTTGGACTGCGAACGAGGGTTCCAATCAAAAAGGCGAGACTTGTCGCACATAGAGTTAACATGAAAGCATTGATGATATAAATCAGACCATGAGGACTCCACATGATGTCGCCGACCAAAAGGAAGCTAATAGCGACATAAATAAGCCAGATGAGCAGGGCATATAAACCATTCGAAAGAAGCAAAATTCGATTATGTTTATTTTCTCCAATTGGGCTAATCAGGCGTCGCTTTTTAACAGTCGGTTGATTAAAATGATTAAGAAGTAAGCTAACGATAAAAATGAGACAGGCAAGAATACTATAACTTGCAAAGTTATAATAAGAAGTAGCTTTCGTTAACTGATCGACATCAAGCAAAGAGACCATGTTGACTTTCACTGTTTGGGCAAGTGTTTCGTCAACGAAGGTTGTTAATTCGTGGGCATCCATCCCCATTTTCTGATAGATTGAGGCCGTGTTTAGATAGCGAGACAAAATCATCTCTGCTAAAGAAGCCTGGTAGTCCCCCGTACTCTTCACCGTTAGTTCAGGAGCACTCCCCGCCATAAAGTTTTCACTATAGTCATCAGGAATATCAATCACATAGTTGGCCTCTCGATAAAAGAGCGCATCATTGATCTGTTCTTCTTCAGAAGACGTTGCCACCTTTAAATGACTTGCCGTTTTTAAATAGTCGATAAGATGACGACTGAGGGTCCCCTGTTCATCCTGATTAATGACGATGATATTAGGCTTGCTAGCGACGAAGTCCAAGTTTTTTTCATTCGTTTTCATATTCGCCGCCGCGAATCCGATTAATATGACGGTATAAAGAATCACCAGTGGAAGGTTTCTTTTTAAAAGTTTCCAATACGTTTTAAATACGGTCATACGTTTGCCCCCTTAAACTGAAGATTGAGATTCCGATGAGAACAACAGAAACCATTAATAAATGGAAGATGTTAGCCCAATAACGATCAAATGTTTCGTAATAATATAATGAATAAAGCCCATCTGTAATCATACTGGCAGGGTTCAGTTGATTTAAGAGTGGGAGATGCGTATCAATCACATACTTCATCGTAATTCCCATCATTCCGGAAAGGAAACAGCCAAGCATGGTGAGCGAGATCAAGATGCCGATTTTTATATTTTCATTGACTTTAAATAAAACGCCGACGGCCATCCCCAGTGTAAGACCACAAAAACTTCCGATGATGGCGAGCAATACAATTAAAGGAAGGTGCTCCCCATAATCGACCTTTAAAATAAAGACCGTATAGGCAAATAATAGGGCAAGTCCGAGAAGTTGAACGAAATAACTAGCAAGTAAATGGCTAAAAATAAGACGCCATTTTTTCACCGGTGAGATGGATGTCCGCTTTCCTTGAGGGGACATGTTAGCTAAAATCCGATTGATAGAAATCATACTTAAGGTTCCTCCATAAAGACAAGTCATTGCCACCAACGTATAAAATTCAACTTGAGTGTAGCTTAAATGCTCACTAGAGCGATCAACAACCCTGACGTTGTTTTCATTGACCAAGTTGATGACGTCTTGGTAAATTTCTTCCGGATTGGGCGCTATTTCAGGGGCTTCACTTATTTTCTTTTCAATAAGATGAGAAATGAGTTGACTGCGTTGATTCATTTCTTCGGTGACAAACTGGAAGATGGTTTCGTCAATTCCATTGGTGTTAAATGTCAATTGGGGTTCTTGTTCTTTCAGTTGTAAATAACCCACGATGGCGTTATCTTCTAATAATTTTTTTGCTTCTTCCGCTGTCGTATAGCGGGTTTGAAATAGCTGGTGGTCGCTCTTTGGTGAGCTCAGTGTATCGAAGGCGGTTTTAAAAATACTGTTTTTGGTTAATTCTTCATCCTCTACAATGGCAATCGGAATGATGGATAATTTTTCACTATTTTCAATATTGGAAAAGGCAAGGTAAAAAAAAGTTCCAAGAATCAGAGGAAAGGCGAAGGTCCAAAAAATGAGCATTTTATCTTTGATGAGCATTTTAAACGCATAGTTCAAATGACGCATATTAATCACGCAACTCCTTTCCAGTTAAGGTTAGGAAGACATCGTTAAGAGTTGGACGTTGAGAATAAATCGTCGTGTAATGGAGTGGGGTTTGTTTAAGGTATTCAATCATCTCAATTAGGTTGTTTTTTCCTGATTTATAAGTGATGATGAGATGTGGTGCTTGATAACGAACATCATCGACGTTTTTAAGTGTCTTTAGCTTATTTAGTTCATCTAAAGGTAGATCATGAATTTCAACTATAACTTTTTCTTCAATTTGCGTTTTCTCTTTTAGTTCGTCGGCCGTCCCCATGGCAATAATTTTCCCCTTATCAAGAATGATGACACGGTCACAAAGTTGCTCAACCTCTTCCATATAATGAGTGGTGTAAATGATGGTAGCACCGTTCTTTCTTAATTGTTTGATGCCGTTTAGAATATGGTTCCGACTCTGAGGATCAACCGCAACGGTTGGTTCGTCTAAAAAAATTAATTTAGGGCGGTGGGCAATCCCACAGGCAATATTGAGTCGTCTTAAGAGACCTCCGGATAATTTTTTGGGATAAAATTTTTTATAATCTTCGAGTCCAACGAGTTGAATGGCCTCTTCAATGGCTTGTCGCCGTGTCGCTTGATCTTTGATGTAGAGTCCGCAAAAATAATCGATATTTTCATAGACGGTGAGTTCATCGAAGACGGCAACTTCTTGAAAGATGACGCCAATTTGTGCTTTTAAATCATAAGCATCGGGTTTCATTTTTTTGTCAAAGAGTTCAATCGTTCCGTTGTTAAAGTTGAGGAGGGAGAGGAGACAGTTAATCGTGGTTGATTTCCCGCTTCCATTTGGACCGAGTAATCCGACAATTTCTCCCTCATAGACACGAAATGACAAGTCATCTACAGCTAAAACCTCCTGATATTGTTTCGTTAAATGCTCGACGTTAATCATAGTCTTCATGTTTAGGCTCCTTTCACTTAATGGATTGATAATGAAATATATGAGAAAAAAAGGCCATCTAGTACGGATAAGGACGAAAAATGAGGAGGTGTAGTTGGAAGAACGAGGAATCGCTTTTAGATACTGGAGTCTTTTTGATGAGCGAGTGGCATCCTTTTTGTCTGTACATCTTTAATGGAATCGAAGATCAGGAGGCATAGTGGGAAAGACAGGGGGATAGAATATATTGAGCCCTCGCTCATCGATGGATTGGAAAAGAGAAACCGTTATTTCTTTTCACGGATCATGAAAAGAAACCCGTGGAATGATAATTGACTATGAGGAGGGAGAAAAGGTGTCTATGCTTTGGAAGGTGGGTGATTTGTCGTGGAGGTCATCATTCTTTTAGGATTACTCCTGCTTTATTTTAAAATGGGAAGACTAGAGAAACGGATAAAAATAAGGGAATTAGGAGAAGAGGAGGGAATGAAAATGTCAAAAATTTTACAGTCCTTAGTCAATCAATCATGTCAGATGACATTTGATGAGGAATGGTACGGGGATGCCGTTTTACCAGTTGGTGCGACGTTAGTGACCGTGCTTGAAGTCGATGAGCAGTGGATCAAAATTTCGTATCAGGATAAGAAAAAGGGTGAAGTGACTAAAATTGTTCGAATTGAACGTGTTGAGGGGATTGAACTCTTAAAGGAATAAAAAAAACTTGCGAAAAATCGCAAGTTTTTTTATTCTTCAGATTTTAAACAGATAAAGTTCATCATGCGTCCTGTTTCTTTATTTCGTCTGAAGCTAAAGAATAAATCATCATCCGTATATGTGCAATAAGAAGTAGTTAAAATATTTTCTGCTGGAACGCCTTCATAAAGGGCTTGTTTGTAGTTGAGTAGTTTTGGGTCAAATTTATATTGTCCATTTCCAAGTTCAACAAAGGTTTCTTCCCATCCATCAACGTTCGATTTTTCGATTTCATTGATGACTAAATCATCGACGCGATACGCATCACGACCAATACAAGGTCCAATGGCTACCCAAATATCTTTTGGATCAATCTGTTCAACCTCTTTTAATGTTCGTAACATTTCATGCATCATTCCGTCAACCGTTCCGCGCCATCCGGCATGAGCAACTCCTATGAGCTCACGCGTTGGAACGTAAAAATAAAGTGGGGTACAGTCTGCATAAAACGTGGCTAAGACGATATCCTTTTCTGTTGTATAGAGTCCGTCGGTCGCTTTAATCCCTGATTCAAAATTATAAACACCGGCTCCTAAATCATCGTGTGTGACTTTATGGACATTTGTCGTATGTAATTGTTCGGCAAATACCCATTTTTCTAACGGTAATTTTAAGTGATTGGCGACAAGTTGACGATTTTTTAAAACAGCTTCTGGTTTGTCGCCCACATGATAGGCAATATTTAGCCCTTCAAATGCTCCAACGGATACGCCCCCCTTGTTCGTACTAAACCCGGCAACTAAGTGTTTGTTTTGACTCATCCATGGATTTAAAAAGAGTAAGTGTTCGTTTAAAATAAATGGTTCCTTCATTTTATCACCTCATGTTTTATTATAGCAGAGACCACTGAATTTATAAAAAAACTTCGCCTGATTGCAATAGAAATTTGTGATGAATCGTGTTAAAATAGGTGAGAATATAAAATAATCAGATCAGATTAAATATGAGGTGCCATGTGTTAGTAAAAGACGCACCGGTAATAAAGAGGGATTATTTATGGAAAAGAAAGATACAACGTTTGCCGTCATTGGATGTGGGCAATTTGGTGGAAGTGTCGTTGAGGAATTAGCTCGCCAAGGAGCGGACGTCTTAGCGATTGATTGTAATGAAGAAGTGATTAAAAAATACGTAAATATTGCGACACAAGCCATTATTTTAGACTCGACAGATGAAGAGGCGCTAAGAAGTATCGGAATTCGTAACATTGATCATGTTATTGTTGGAATCGGCCAAAATATTCAGGCGAGTATTTTAACGGCGCTGTTATTAAAGGAAATTGGTGTCAATAAAGTGACCGTTAAAGTTGTAAATGACTATCATAAGAAAGTAATTTTGAAAATTGGAGCCGACTCGGTTATTCAACCCGAAAAGGATACTGGAAAGCGATTAGCTCATCAAATGTTATCGGATTTCGTTTTAGATTACTTAGTGTTATCTGATAACTATAGTATCGTCGAAGTATTAGCAGCGGGGCCGATTATCGGACAAACCTTGATTGATTTAAATATTCCTCAACGATTTGGAATTAATATTGCTGCGATTAAACGTAACTACAATATTGTCGTTCCTCAAGCTAATACTGAAATTAAAGAAGGCGATGTATTGCTTGTTATTGGCGCAAATAAAGATATTAGTGAATTTGATCACTGGCTTTTACATACTTAAGTGAAGAAAAGGGGAGGCTTTTGTCCTCCTTTTTTTGATGATAACTGTTTAGGAAATGCATTAAATCATGAATAAAATGTAAAAATGTGGTGAAAAATATAAAAGAGACACAAAAAGAACAAGTATCAGTCAGGTTATATGGTATACTGAAAAAAAGATAAATGAAATGAGGAGTTAGATTATGCAAAAAAAAATAAAATGGGCCGCTTGTGCCATGATGAGTCTTCTTTTAGTCACAGGATGTAGTGGCGCTAAATTACCAGAAGGTGATGTTAAAGTTGTCAATCAACAGGTGAGTGGTGTCATCGATTTATTATTACAATCGGCTGACTATGGTGGAAATCAGAGTACGGTGACTTCGATGTTATTACCTACAGGTTCATCGTACGACATTAAAATGGCAGTTGAGCAGTATGAAGCTGGTCAATTAGTGAATACGATTGAAGTTCCAACTTATACAACTGAAGAGATGGAGAAAAATTCTCTGATTCATTTAATTCTCAATATTGGGAAAGAGGATGTAAAATCAATTTTTTCAATTGCTGAAGTAGACAATGAAAAAACAACCGATAAAAAAAATCCAGAATATAAAATGGAGAAAACAAACGCACCAGCCATTAATTTTGAAAAACGAGTAACCCTTGATCAATATGGGGGTGAACTTGGAAAAGAGTTTGTCTTAGCTGCCTATACAACAGGTGGATCATCAGATATGAATTTAGAGACGTATCAAGATGAGCTTGCTAATTACGAGACAGCATCGATTGTTAAAGTAACAATCACAAAAAAATAAGATAAAAAGCGTGTCATCTCCTGGCACGCTTTTTATCTTGAAATGGAATGCCTTTTAACCGTTTCGTGTCCGCTTCGATAAAAACGTTGACGTCTTCAAGGTTTTTCTAAAGCAATCAGTCAACGAGGCAACTTGAATGGATTCGCCTACTTTTAAGGCCCCGTTAGGCCTCTTCGCGTCAGCGATGAGATGAAAATTTATACGTTGAGATGGGGAATCACATTCGATGTGCAACAAGCATCAGCGGATACGCTGCCGCCTCGTTAGGGACAACACGACCAGTTTACGGTTCGAGTTGAATCTACTTGAAAGGGACCTATGCCGTTTCTTTCAAGTAAGCCATTCTATTTTAACGGGGATTGATTAACGAATAGATTTGGTGTCGGATGAAGGAAAGACTAAGAGAAATGGAGCAATGATTTATGAGTCAAACGAGTTCAGAAATTTCTCATCTAGAAAAAGAAAAAGGCCGTTCTATTTGAACGGTCTTTTTCTTTATTTAAATTTCCATAATAATCGGTAAAATCATCGGGCGACGTTGGGTTTTGCTAAATAAAAATGGAGAAACAACGTCACAGATAGCAGATTTTAATTCTTCAGTTGAGAAGTGCTTAGAAGATTGTAATTTATGTAATACAACTTCTCGTACAGCACTTTCAGTATTTTTAATTAAATCTTCAGATTCTTTCATGTAGACAAATCCACGTGACACAACATTAGGTCCATTGAGGAGACGTTTCTCCGAGCGTTTGATTGATACAGCGACAATGACGAGACCGTCTTCAGATAACACCTTACGGTCACGGATGATTTCTGTCCCTACATCACCTAAACCACTATTATCTGTATAAACAGTTCCTGATGGCACACGTCCCGCTAATCGGGCACCATGTTGATTAAAGGCAAGAACTTCTCCGTTGTTAATGACAAAGCAATTTTCTTCCTTAACGCCACATTGCATACCTAATTGGGCGTGAACGCTTAACATGCGGTATTCCCCGTGGATAGGTAGGAAGTATTTAGGACGCATGAGGCTTAACATGAGTTTTAACTCTTCTTGTCCAGCATGTCCTGAAGTATGAATGTCAGTAAGAGGACTATGTGTGATTACTTCAGCCCCTGCACGATATAAAGCATTGATGGTGCGACCTACACTTAGCGCATTCCCTGGAATCGGTGAGGAAGAAAAAATAACGGTATCACCAGGAATAATTTGAATTTGACGGTGTGTTCCATTAGCGATGCGAGAGAGCGCTGCTAACGGTTCACCTTGAGATCCTGTACATAAAATTGTAACTTCTTCCTGAGGTAAATGTTTAATTTCATTCGCAGCAATAAAGGTATCTTCAGGACAGCGGATATAACCGTACTCTAATCCAATTTTAATCGTTGCTTCCATACTGCGACCGAAAATAGCAATTTTACGATTAGTGGCAATACACGCCTCAACGATTTGTTGAACACGGTGAACATTTGAAGCAAAGGTTGCAATAATGATGCGTCCTTTAATTTTTTTGAACGTGTCACCTAAATTTTCACCGACGCGACGTTCAGAAATAGTGAAAATCGGCAATTCGCTATTTGTACTATCTGACAATAGACATAAAACACCCTCTTCACCTAAGCGTGCCATTTTGGCATAGTCTGCAGGAGGTCCGATAGGTGTAAAGTCAAATTTGAAGTCCCCTGTATGGACAATTGTTCCATGAGGTGTTTTGATTGCGATTCCGTATGAATCAGGAATACTGTGATTGGTACGGAAGAATTCAAATGTAAAATGTTTCGATTTGATTACCGTGTCGGAATTAAATTCAACAATATTTGCCTGACGCATTAACTTGCGCTCTTCAAGTTTATTTTTAATAAGTCCAATGGCTAGTTTTCCAGCATAGATTTTAGGAATCGTCAATTGACGAAGTAAAAATGGGATTCCACCGATATGGTCTTCATGACCATGCGTAATGAATAAACCAACAATCTTTTCTTGATTATCAATTAAATACTGATAATCAGGAATGACGTAGTCAACCCCAAGTAAATAATCTTCAGGGAATTTAATTCCCGCATCAATAATACAGATTTCATCTTTGTACTGGACACAGTACATATTCTTTCCAACTTCACCTAAACCACCGAGCGCAAAAACTGCGACATCATTAGGTTTAATGTGAGAGTTTTTTTTACGTTGACTCATAAAGCACTCCCTTTCAATCAATATCATGAGTATTTTTTCAAAAAATTAATCCATATGACGTAAAGCAAAATAAATGTTTTTCTCAAACGTCTTTGGTCCTAACCTTATTTTGGACATCTTTTAAAGATTATATCACGTGACTTCAAAAAGGTCGAAAAAATAATTTTTAAATTAAAATCTCATTAAAGTGTGTTATCTTTATTATTATACCATTACATCAAAGGAATATCATCGATTAGCACTTGAATTTCTTCAATAAATTTACTATCATGATGAAAAAGAAGAAAAATGGCAATGATAGTAGAAGGAGATAGAAGATACGACGTTATTGAAAAATAGACACAGTTGTTTTTAAAAAGGAAGGATGGGTCATATGACGAAAGATTTAATTTTATTTGATATCGATGGGACGCTTTTACAGAGCGAAAAAAATACGATTCCAATAAGTACAATCGAAGCCCTTCAAAAGTTAAAAGAGGCTGGGCATGAGTTGGCTATTGCAACAGGGCGTGCCTTATTTTTAGTTGATGAACAAATTCGTTCGTTACCGTTTGAGACGTTTGTGACGGCCAATGGGCAACATATTTTACATCAAGGGCAAGTCATCTACGAAAATGCCATTTCAAAAGAGGTAATTGAACGATTAATTGAAAAATCGCATGCCCGTAATCAAGGGATTGGGCTACTATCTGCAACGCGTTCTGGTTTGACAAAATATACGGATGAACTAGCGAAATCTTTTGATCGCGTGTCAATTCCAATTCCCGATGTGATCGATGACCTTCATCATCAGGATGCCATTTTACAGGCCTGGTATTTCTCTGAGGATTTTGAACAGTTATCTGACGAATTTAAGGAAGACTTACGCTTTGTTCCGTGGATTGATTTTGGCGCTGATATTGTTCCACTTAATGGATCAAAAGCGGAAGGAATCAGACAATTAGTGTCGCATCTTAAACAGAAGCCTAGACGTGTGATTGCCTTTGGTGATGGGTATAATGACATTGAAATGTTGCAATTAGCCGATATCGGAGTCGCGATGGGGAATGCGAGTGAGGAAGTGAAAGCACACGCTGATTTTGTGACTAAGCGTATCGATGAAGACGGAATATTTTATGCGTGTGAACAATTAGGGTTATTTTAATAGGAAAAGAGGAGAATCAGCATGAGTGACTTATCACCTTTAGAGTATGTTGAACAGTTGTTAGACGAGAAGCGCTTTGATGAAGCAGAATCATTGTTGCTTGAGCAGCTTAATAATCATCCTGATTTAGCAGCTGTTTATAATGCTTTGGCCATTATTTGTATCGAATCATATCAAGACTATACGCGTGCTGAAAAATATTATCGTGAGGCTATTGTGCATCAACCGGATTCAGCAACCCTATATTTTAATTTAGCTATTTTATATGAGCAGTTTTTGAATCGACCTGCTGAGGCGGTCATTAGCTATGAAAAGGCCATCTCTCTTGATGAGGGGTATGTTGATGCCTACTTGAACCTTGCAGAACTTTGTATTGAGTGGAATGAAGATGTCGATTTAGCTTTAAAGTGCAGTCATCAGGTCGAAACATTGGAGTTCGAGAATGCGAGAAATCTTAACAACTTAGGGTGCTTATATTTGAAGTATCGGCAGGACGTTGACCAAGCGATTGCTTATTTTGAAAAAGCGGTCGAATTCTCTTCTAATCCGGCCACGGCCTTAGCCAATTTAGCGGATGCTTATGTTCGAAATGATCAACTGGAGGAAGCCAAGGAAGCCTATGAAAAATCATTAGCGTTGGAACCTAATCATTCTCTTGTTAATCATAATTACGCGCATATTTTACGACATCATTTTGGCGCGTATGAGGAGGCCATTGTTTTTTATAAAAAGGCGATCGAATGTGACCCCTTCTCATTGGTGTCTTATCAAGGGTTACGAGGTCTGTACGCTTATGATTTGCACGATCCTAAACGAGGGGTTGAGGTATTGGTTGAGGCCCTGACATATTTTAAAAATGAAGAGGGATTGGTGTTAGAAATTGCTAATATTTATGATTTTGAGTTAAACGATTATAAAGAGGCGATGCATTACTATGAATATGTGTTGACGATTAATCCAAATAATTTATTAGCACTTAATGCCCTGGCTTATTTAGACGTGGAGATATTCAAAAACTATTCAAAAGCTCTTGAATATTATTTACGGGTTCTAGAAGTTGATCCCCATACGCCAAGTACCTTGGTGAATATCGGGCATCTTTACTTCTACCATTTATCCGACTACAAAGAGGCGAAGTGTTATTACTTACAGGCAGACGAACTCATTCGTCAAAAAAATACTCCCGTTAAATATGCAGGGGAGTTATACTATAATTTAGGAATTCTTTATGAAAACTATTTAGGTGATAATTATCACGCCGTGGAGTCTTATGAGAAGGCTGTTTCTTACGGGCAGGATAAAAACGCCGAGAAACGATTAATTCGCTTATACGAAAAACTTCCACAACGTATTCAATAAAAAAAAAGCCAAGAATCTCCTTGGCTTTTTAAAATTCTAATGGTTGCGCATTAGCGATTGGAGCTAATGGCTGCTCTTTATTAATGCGGTCCGTGAAGAGGTGACCGTTTAAGTGATCGATTTCATGTTGGAAAACGACAGCAACGTAGTCGCGAACACGAAACTTAACTAATTGACCTTTGACGTTATAACCTTGGATGGTTACGCGGCGGTGTCTTGGAACAAATCCTTCTACTTCACGGTCAATAGAGAGACATCCTTCACCTGTTGGAAGATAGGTCATTTCTTCAGAATAGCTAACAATCTTAGGATTGGCTAAAGCAATGGAATAAAGTTTTCCTTTTTCATCCTCCGTGTGCACGGCGATAATGCGTTTATCTAAGTTTAACTGAGGGGCCGCTAAGCCTACGCTCTCGCGAAGTTGATATTTTTTTGCGATTTCGGGTGATTGACTATTAATAATAAATTGTAGCATGTTATTCATTAATTTTACATCGTCTTTGCTTAGTGGAACTGAAACTTCAGTTGCGACTTTTGCTAATGTTGGATGTCCCTCGCGAATAATGTCTTGCATTGTAATCATTAAGAACTCTCCCTTCTAATGTCGTTTCTATTATAACAAACAAACGATCATTTGGCTAATAAGTCAAAAAGGAAATTTATACAAACGAAAAGAGGTGCAAAGTAGCACCTCTTTTTTATGATGAGACATATTTACTATTTTTATTCATAAGCTGTTATTAACGACAGCAGCAGCAACCGATGATAACAAGTAAAATAAATAATACTAAGAAAAATGCACATCCACCACCAAAATTACTTTCACCACAACACATTGTACATACCTCCTTGATTAACGCTCACTATATCATACGTTTTTTTATTTGTTTCGTTCCACATTCCTAATGGACTTGAACGATTCATTTTTTAATTAGTAGCCGCAACCGCAACCACATCCGCCGAAACCGCAGCCTCCAAATCCACCGCAGCCACAACCGCAACCGCAAAGAATAATTAAGATAAAGAGAACTAAGATGAAAGCGCAGCAACATCCACCGAAACCGCAACCTCCACCACAACCTGCAACTGGCATGACTGGTACGCAAGGTTGAGCGCAATTATAACCTACTCCATTGTAATACATGAGTAATTCCTCCTTTTAAATTTAGGCTCACTATATCATACGTTAGAAGAAGGAAATGGTTATTAGAAAATGAATCATTCCATTAATTTGAGGAATTTATCATTCCTCGGGGGAATTAGCAGCCACAGTCACAGTTGCTAGCGCAACCTCTACCGAATCCACCGCAACCGCAGATGATAGCTAATAAGATGAATAAGACTAAGATGAAGGCGAATCCACCGCAACCTCCACCACAATTTGATACTGGTGCTACAGGAGCACAAGGTGTATAGCAGTTATATCCGTAATTATACATAAAACATTCTCCTTTCGTTTTTAACAACTTCAAGATATCATACGCAAAAGGAAGGATAATGGTTAATGAATTTAGGAAAAAGATATTTTTTCTTTTAATGGACGATTAAAAAGGCCCCCATAAGGGGGCCCTCCACACTATAATCTGTCAGTTACTTTTGCAAGAAGTGAGGACTAGCAACCACAACCGCTACCGAATCCGAATCCACCGCAGCTACAAATAATAGCTAATAAGATGAATAGAACTAAGATGAAGGCAAATCCACATCCAGTACCTCCACAAGCAGCTCCAGAATAGCAAGGTGTATAGCAGTTATATCCATAATTATACATTTTAATTTCCTCCTTAAGATGATTACCTCAATATATCATATGTCAGTTTATCGAAATGGTTCGTTTGTAAATGAATCACTTCGATTTTTTGTGTATCAGTTTACAAAGGATGATTTACAATCCTAAACTATTCTCTATTAGCATCGGTCTGCTAAAAAGCAATATCCGAGAACGACTAATAGGATGAATAGAACGAGGATAAGAGCGAAACTGTTACTTCGACCAGTTGTGACAGTGTTTTGATAAGTAACAGGTGCATATCCACCATAACCATATCCACCAACGTATCCTCCGTAGCTATAGGCACATCCTGTTCCATAGTTGTACATCTTTTGTCCCTCCCTCATTCCTGATTACACTGTATTATACGCTCCTAATCAAACTTAGTTCATGCCAATCACCTATTTTTTATCGAAATATAGCGTTCTGTAATTTGGGGAAACATGTTAAAATAAAGTAACGACTAATGGAGAAGTTGAGGAGGAGAGACAGGATTATGAGCGGTTTAAAAAGGAGAAAAAGGATGACCGGTATGATGAATCGAGCCAAAGTCTATATCCGCGAGCTAGCAGAACGATTAGAGGGATTGGATAAATTAACACTAACCTTAGCCATTATACTATTCGCGATTGGGATTATCATGGTCTATAGTATTACAAGTATTTCTATTTATAATGGGGTGAACGGAGATCCTTCGAATATTGTCATAAAGACGTTAATATTCGGAGTGATTGGTCTGGTTGCGATGATCATTATCCTTCTTATCCCGTATAAGTGGATAAAAAATTTAAGTGTGATAGCAGTGGTCATTTGTCCGCTCCTTTTACTTTTTACACTGATGTTCGCAAGAGGGTCTTCAAGTTCTGATGTTCGCAGTTGGTTTGAAATTGGCTCAATAAAGATTCAACCGGCGGAGTTTGTTAAAATCGGAATGATTATGGCAATCGCTTGGTTATTTGATAAACATGCGCAAAAGGGTGTTTATTATATTCGGGGGTATAAAAAGACACATTGGTCTATTCAACGCATCTGGCAAAGCTTTTTGGGAATCCTCATTTATGTTGGACTTTGTTCGGGGCTTGTGTTACTTCAGCCTGACTTTGGGTCATCCTTGATCATTGGCCTTATTGGTTTAATCATGTTTTTAGCGACGGGTGTGCAATGGAAGATTTTCAAACCTGTCTTTTGGATAGGGGTTGCCGGTGTGTTGGTAGTCGGTCTTTTGGCGGCTAAGTTTTTCCCTTATCAATTAGAACGTTTTACGATTTGGGCGGATCCATTTAATCATCCGAAAGGATTCCAAAACGTGATGGGTTACACAGCGATTGCCCTAGGGGGGCTAGGTGGTGTAGGCGTTGGAAAAAGCACACAGAAGTACGGGTATGTTTTAGAGCCTCACAACGATATGATTTCAACGATACTGGCCGAAGAGTTAGGCGTTTTTGTTGTTTTTTTAATTATGGTGGTTTATTTTATTATGGCGACACGTTGTTTCTTAACCGCACTTCGATGTAAAGACCGTTTTTCAGCGCTAGTTGCGGTGGGAGTGGGCGCTATCTTTTTAGCCCAACCTTTTATTAACCTAGGGGGCGCTAGTGGGGCGATTCCATTAACGGGGGTAACACTTCCACTCATTAGCTATGGGGGATCGAGTTTAATGTCGATGTTTCTTGGAATTGGGCTTTATTTAAATATTTCGATGGAACAATTTATATCTACCAAACGGTTAAAGGAACAGCGGGAGCAAATGATTAAAACAAAAGTTGTCCCTTTAATAAAAGAATAAATATTGAACGAGCCTTAGTCACGGACTAAGGCCTTTTTCATATGATAAAAGTAAGAGCAGACGATTGTTCCTTAAGGATAAACAATAACGGGTCACTAATTAAGGGTGCTGCTTATAATCAGGTGATTCGGGTTAGTGAGGTGACAGAAAGTGGACAATCAAGTAGAAGAATTTAAACAATTTGCTCGTAAATATCCAGGATTAAAATATGAGGTCCGTAGTGGAAAAGCAACGTGGCAATCTATATTTGAGGAATGGTATTTATACGGGGAAGAGGATAGTCAATGGGAAAAGTTTAAAGAAATTCCAAAAGATACAGTGGCCTCAAAAGAAACGGTAACGGCGGATGAAAAAAGTAGTAGTGATTCGAAATCGTCGACATCAACGATGAGTGGGGCGGAAATGATGACACAGGCCTTTCAATATATTCAAAAAATGGATATGAATAAAGTTCAACAAACAATGGGGACTGTGCAAAAATTTATTCAACTTTTCCAATCCTTCCAAGGATCTGGTGGCGCCGGAGCAGGGGCTTCTTTAGGTGCGGCTGCGAGTCAACGACAGTCATTTCCAGGCTTGTTCTCAAAATTTGATGATTAGGAGATGAGTAGATGGAGATTATGTATCAAATCGTGAATAATGTTGAACAGCGGGATTATATTCGAATGTATCCCATTTGGTATAAAGAATTAAACCGAAATCCGGAACGTTATCAAGAGTTTGTTAATGAGATTGAAACGATAAAAAAACAATCGCAACCAACACGTCTACAAAAATTTGAAAAACAGTTAAATGTGGCACAATTTATGTTAAGAATGCTTAATAGTAATAAGTAAGGGAGTTATCTAAAAAAACCATCTTTAATCAGGTGGTTTTTTTGTTTAATAGGATCGGGGCATTTGTTAGAAAAACAATTAATTAGTCAAGGCAATTAGCCTGTGTTATAATAAAATGGGTGATTAAATTGTTAAACAGTAGTGAGTATATACAATTATGCGAAGAAATTGGAGACGATATTCTATCTCTTCCACTTTGCCAAGAATATAAAGAATTACGCCATGAAATAGAAACGAGTGTTGAAATTAAAAATTTAATAGCGAATTTTGAAAGAGCAAAACAAAGTTACGCGGAAGTAGAGCGTTATGGTGGGAAATACCATCCCGATTACAAGGACGTTTCAAAACGGTTAGTTGAGGCCAAGACGGCACTTTTTCAGAATGAGACGGTTCAGAAATTTAAGAACTGTGAAAAGAGTATTCAGTCTATATTAGACGAAATTGCCAGTTATCTAATGGGCGTTGTTGAGTTTAAAGAAGGAAAAAAAGCACAGGCCTGTGGGTGTAAAAACGGGAGCTGTTCTTGTTAAAACAGAAGGGGGAATGAACTTGGATCAGAATAGATTGCAACTGATCGTGTATACACGAAAGAATAATGTTCAACAAAAGATGTTTCAATTTGGTCATGTTGTGTATATATCGAAAAAGATGAATTATGTATGTTTGTATATCAATGAAAATCAGAAAGATTACGTGATCGGTAAGATCAGAAACTTACATGGTGTTCAACGGATTGAAATAGGTCCTGAAGTATTAGAAGCAATAAAATAAAATGTGTTAAGTAAAAATGCTTGACACTTAAATGAGATGTTGTTATAATCATAAGTGTCGTGTTAAGGGGAATGCCTTAACAATATAAAAATGTTTAAAAATTGGAGGAATATATAATGGTAAAATTACGTTTAACTCGTATGGGATCTAAGAAAAAACCTTTCTACCGTATCGTAGCATCTAACTCAGTAAGTCCACGTGACGGACGTTTCATCGAAGTAATCGGAACTTATAATCCAGTTGCTCAACCAGCAATCGTTTCAATTAACGAAGAATTAGCGATGAAATGGTTACGTAACGGAGCACAACCAACTGATACAGTTCGTGCTTTATTCTCAGCTGAAGGAATCATGACTAAATTCCATAACGAAAAATACGCTAAATAATTAATTTATTCACACTGAATTAGCACATACTTTATTTCTAAATATAAAAATGGGCACCTGAAGGCAGTAGCTTTTAGGTGCCCATTAAATTTTTAAAAAAGGAGAGGAGAGATAGGGGGAGGAGTGGACAGCTGTCAAAGGATTCTCTTTCTTATCGTACCGTTATCGTTTATTTAATAAAAAAAGATAAAAGGTGTTTGACAATACGAAATAAACCTGATAAACTTAAAAAGTCGCCAAGAGCGGTGGACGAAAAACTTACAAAAAAAGATAAAAAAACATTTGACAGAAAAAGTCGAATGTAGTAAGATAAAGAAGTCGCCAAAAGGCGAGAGAAGTTCTTTGAAAACTAAACAGAACGTCAAGAATCATGAGCGAAAGAAATTTCGCAAGCTAAGGAAACAAACAATTATGGAGAGTTTGATCCTGGCTCAGGATGAACGCTGGCGGCGTGCCTAATACATGCAA